>NZ_CANCXC010000001.1:0-738960 GCF_947381805.1 Ligilactobacillus hohenheimensis
GACCAAGGCTGGCATTATCAGTTGGCTTACTATACCCAAAAACTCGCGGATTATCACTTTGTTCAAAGTATGTCCCGCAAGGGAAACTGTTTAGATAACGCTCCGGTAGAAAGTTTCTTTCATTTGTTCAAAACAGAATTACTGGCCGGCTTTCCACCATGTAAAGATATGACAGAACTACGGAAACTTTCTCAAAATTACGTTCAGTATTTTAATAATGTTAGAACGACTTTAAAAACAAACGGCATGACTCCGGTTGAATACCGAAATCACGCCTTAGTAGCTTGATAATTTAATCTTGTCTAACTTTTGTCTTGCACTTCAATGTGTTCCAGCCTCTTTCTTTGTGTTTCATTGTTAGATAAACGGCTTAACCCCCAAGTACAGCAGAATCAGGGCAATGATTGGTTTCATTACCCGAGAGAAGGTTTGTTTTGTCTTTCCGGGAAGGTGCTGCATTACCAGTGGGGCAAGGGCGGCGCCAACAATTGTCCCGAGTGACATGATGATGACGGGGTGCCAGGCAATCGTCATGGTTGGCCAGTGCAGGCCGATGCCGACGATGGTAGTCCACGTCCGAATAAAGGCCGAAGCGGCGACAGCGTCTTCAAGTGATGCGTTTACTAAAAACATGCCCGCCACGAGTGGGCCGCCTCCCGACATCCCGACTAAACCAGTCATAACGCCGCTGACAATTCCGGTTCCGTCGGCCATTACCTGGTTGAGTCGCGTTTGCGTCGGCCGGGTTTGGTGGTGAAGGTGGGGGGCAATGATGGTTTTGTACAGGATTGATAGCGCCAAAACCACCAGAATGACGCTGATGATGATCTGGTAGTAGTGCTGGTTAATCCGGTTAACCAGCAGACTTCCACCCAGGGTTCCGACAAGTGCCCAGAATAGGAGACGGTGTTCTTGCCGGTGGTGGTGGGATTCACGATCGTGTTTTTTCCGCACGCCGTGATAAATCAGGGTCGCAATGATTAACGCCGGTAAGGTTGTAACCAGCGCGCTGGCAGCGGCCGTCTTGGCGGTGAGCCCAAACAGGGTGATGAAACTCCCGATGTACAGCGCTGCGCCCATGCCGAGTGAAATCATAATGAATCCGATGATAAACCCGACGAGGAGTAAAAGTGTTATTTCCATTAGAAGGATTCGCCTCACTTGCCGGTAATTATTGTTTTTACCGGATAGTTTCGGTGGTTGGGAGTGTAAAAACCAACCATGCTCTCGTTATACCACTATTTTTCATGAACGGTTACACTTGTAGTCGAATTTTAATTACTTTTCCTTTTAGCCATAGTCAAACAAAACCCGGTGATTACGCCGATCACCGGGAAGAAACTGCTTCTAATTTATATGTTACATCATCGGCCTCATCATAAACGGTGGTTGGGCCGTTGAGTCCCGCCGTCACCTTAACGTGGTAGCCGTATTTATCGAGGAAAAGGAGTTCGTTTTGGTCAATCTTAACGATGTGGCCCTCAATTTCCCGCCGGTCAATGAAGAGGTGCAGGCTAGGAGCAATTGAAAAAGTATGTTGCTTTTTGTTAGTGGAGTCGACGAACGTCCACTGACCCGTATACCGGGCGGGGAAGTTAATGGGCGCTGGGCTTTTTTTGTTCCACCACCCGTCGAGCCGTTTAATTTTAGGAATCCGCAAACGGGGCCGCTGCACGGTCGTCTCCTCCTTTCAGTCGCTTTCGTTACCATAATCATATCCTATTCCGGCCGGACTGCGGGCGATTCTTAGAAAGTGTAATTCAAATAAAATATTGTGATAGTTTTGTCATAAACTTTTCAGTGGTGGGTGTTTTCCGGTAAGATGAAAGTAGTTTAAATTGATGTGAGGAGCACACTATGAACGAACAGTTTGCGAAGTATTTTCAGGAACAGGGTTTTACGACCCAAACGCCGGTTCAAAAAGAAGTGATTCCTGCCCTTGCGGCGGGGAAAAATGTCGTGGGGTTAGCGCCGACCGGGTCGGGGAAAACCCTGGCGTATGTTTTGCCACTGCTCGAAAAGGTTTTGCCTGGTGATGGTCCCCAGGTGGTTATCCTAGCGCCCTCCCAGGAACTGGCTGTTCAGATTACGGGTGTCACCCAGGCATGGGCACAGTTGGTTGACGTTAAGGTTCAGGCGCTTATTGGGGGAGCGAACATCCGTCGCCAGGTCGAAAAACTACGGCATGACCGGCCAGAGGTGGTTGTTGGTACTCCGGGCCGGGTTAACGATTTAATCACGGCTAAACGGGTAAAAATGCACCGGGTGACGGCAATCGTGATGGATGAGGCCGATGCGCTACTGGCCGAAGAGGCTTCCCGTGAGTTGTGCCGGACCATCGTAAGTCATGCCCATGCTGACGTTCAGCTCGGTTTTTTCTCAGCAACCGCCACGCCTATTTTGGATGAATTGCACCGGTGGTTTGGGGTGCAAATTACCCGGATCGACGTGCGGGCAACGGACCACACGCAGGGAGCAGTTACGCACTATATGGTTGCCGTCCCAACGAGGAAAAGGGTGGACGCATTGCGGAAGTTGGCGCGGATGCCACAAATGCGGGCGCTGGTGTTTTGTAGTCAAACGGCGACTGTGCGTGAATTAACCGCCAAACTGCAGTACCACCACGTTCCGGTGGCGGCGCTAGTTAGTGGCATGAACCACCAGGGCCGGGCGCATGCTCTTAGTAGCCTCCGTAAGGGGGAAATCAAGTTACTGCTAACCACTGATGTGGCTGCCCGCGGGTTGGATCTTCCGGGGTTACCGGCCGTGATCAACTACGACATTGCCCGTGATCTCCGGACGTACGTGCACCGGGTGGGGCGGACCGGTCGGATGGGCGCAACCGGGACGGTTATCAACCTTGGAAACGAGCATCAGTTGCGCTCTTTTCGCCAGTTAATTCGGCCAAACGGCTATTCCGTGGTTGACGGGATGATTGTCCACGGCGAATTAGTTGAAGGAAAGCGGCTGCGGCCGGCGAAAAACAAGCAATCAGCCCCGGTTAAGCAGGAACAGCAACAGCCAGCCGGAAGCGAGCGGAAGAAGCACCGGAAAAATCGCCGGCGCAACCAGAAAAACAAGGGAATGCGGCGGAAGCGGCGTTCCTAGTTAAGGTTGACTTTTATAATTACCACTAATTATACTAATTAGTGGTTAGCATGCGCCCGTAGCTCAGCAGGATAGAGCAACCGCCTCCTAAGCGGTAGGTCATCGGTTCGATTCCGATCGGACGCACTAGTGGAATTAATGCGGTGGGATGGTTGAAGAAACTGTCCCTTCGCTTTTAAAAGGGGAGTCTTAGGATGAAGCAGCTTAAGGTAATGACGGTTTTCGGAACTCGGCCGGAAGCGATTAAGATGGCACCAATCGTGCTGGCACTTCAACAGCGGCCCGAAGAATTTGTTCCGGTAACGGTGGTAACGGCCCAGCACCGGGAAATGCTTGATCAGGTGTTGGCAACGTTTAACATCACGCCGGATTACGACCTTAACGTAATGCACCAACGGCAAACCCTGACGGACGTAACTACGAATGTTTTGCAGGGGATGGGGCCGGTTCTCGAAAAGGAACGGCCGGACATTATGCTGGTTCACGGCGACACGACCACGACGTTAGCCGCAAGTTTGGCGGGCTTCTACCACCATGTTGCGGTCGGCCACGTGGAGGCTGGCTTGCGGACGTGGGACAAGAATGCGCCGTACCCGGAGGAGTTAAACCGGCAGGTGACGGATGATATTAGTGATTTGTACTTTGCCCCGACCCAGTTGAGTAAGGAAAACCTGCTTAAGGAAAATCACCCAGAGAAGAACATCTACATCACGGGGAACACGGCCATCGATGCCTTACAGCACACTGTGCGGGCGGAGCACCAGGTTACGGGGTTACCGGTAATTCCTGAGGATCACCGGTTGATTTTACTGACAATGCACCGGCGGGAAAACCAGGGGACGCCGATGGAGCGGGTTTTCAAGGCCATCCGGCACGTTGTTGAAACGCATCCTGACGTCGAAGTCGTTTATCCGGTTCACCTTAATCCGGCGGTCCAGGAAGTGGCCCACAAGGTCTTTAATGGGTTGGACCGGGTTCACCTGATTGAACCGCTTGAAGTGGTTGATTTCCATAACTTAGCTGCTCAGAGCTACTTTATTATGACTGATTCTGGGGGTGTCCAGGAGGAAGCGCCAGCCTTAAAGAAGCCGGTGTTGGTTCTCCGGGATGTCACGGAACGGCCGGAAGGGGTTCAGGCTGGGACACTGCGGTTAGTCGGCACGGAAACAGCGGCGGTTACGGGTGCAATGGTTGATCTCTTAACTAATGAAGATGCTTACCAGCAAATGGCAACCGCCCGAAATCCGTACGGTGATGGGCATGCAACTGACCGGATTCTGGCGGCCATCCAGTTCTACTTTAACGGGGGAACGCGGCCAGTAGAGTTTGATTCGGGGCTAGCACGGAAGTAAGAGAAAGCGTTAAAACGAGAAATTGCAGGAGGTTGCGCCTCATTGGCGGACCTCCTTTATAGTATAAAAAACGCGGCTGTGCGTTGCACGGTCGCGTTTGCTTACGGAAGCAGCGGTCTTCCGCTATTGTTTAATTAGAAGAACCATACGGTCGTGTCAGACCATGCCCACCAAGTAACGGTAGTCGTGTCAGACCATGTCCACCAGATGTCACTGCAGGTGTCACTGTCGTCCCACCACCAAATAATGATTGACGGGCCGTTGTCGCAGCCGTGGTTGTGGTGGTGAACAGGAACACGGTGGCATGGGCCAGGGATGATTACCTTAACTGGGCCAGGGCCGTAAATTGGCTTGTTGTGGTGTGCTGGCTTGGTTGCCGGCTTCTTTGTCGGTGCAGTTGGTGCAGTTGGTGCGGTTGGTGCAGTCGGTGCGGTTGGTGCAGTCGGTGCGGTTGGTGCAGTCGGTGCGGTTGGTGCAGTCGGTGCGGTTGGTGCAGTCGGCGCAGTCGGTGCAGTGCCGGCCGTACCAGCGGTCCCAGCCGTACCAGCAGTGCCAGCCGTCCCAGCGGTTGGCGCCGTAGCAGCAGTGCCAGCCGTTCCAGCGGTCCCAGCAGTGCCGGCCGTTCCAGCCGTCCCAGCGGTTGGTGCAGTCGGTGCAGTTGGTGCAGTCGGTGCAGTTGGTGCGGTTGGTGCGGTTGGTGCGGTTGGTGCGGTTGGTGCAGTGCCGGCCGTTCCAGCGGTCCCAGCAGTGCCAGCCGTTCCAGCGGTGCCGGCAATTCCAGCAACGCCCTTAACGGTTGCCGTTGTTGCTGAGTGAGCCGTTACGGCGTCAGCGTGGACGGCTGGAAGCCCAAAGCCGAGCGTAATTCCTAGCCCCACAGTTGCCAGGGCAGTAACAAATTTACTACTATTCTTCATTTGGTAGAAAACCCCTTTCTGAAAAGTGGCGTTTTATGATTGAACGCCGTGTGCTGTTTTGATCCAACTCGATGCGCCCGTTATTTTACGGTAGAACGCAATGAGGATCGCTGGAAATAGAATGACATTGTAGATCGTCATCGTGCTGCAGATGATTACTAACTTAGGGCTGATTCGAAAATCATTCAGGGCATACTTAAACGCCATGTAATACGACAGGGCCGTTACTGCACCGAGAAGGAACACAAACAGTCCGATGAAGTGGATGAAGTGTCCACACGCATACAGTAAAATGACGAGGTTTGAAAAGCCGACTAGCACCGTGAAAAACGGCAATAACATGAAGAAGACCATTTCAAACTTTGCCCAGAAACCCAGTTCGGGGGACTTAACCACCCGGGAGAAATACTTTTGCGCACAATCTAACCCACCCTGGACCCACCGAGAACGTTGGCGGATAAACGGTTTGGTTTTATTGACGGCTTCCTGATAGACCACAATATCAGAACAGTATTTCGTTTGGGCACCCTTTAGGAGAAAGTTAGTGCTGAATTCAAAGTCTTCAAGAAGCGCGTTTCCCCATGGATTTTGCTTATCGTCCATTGCTGATAGGCGAATAAACTGGCCGTTGCCTGATGCGGCGGCGTTGCCAATGACGTTCCGGACCCGCTGAATCCAGTCATTCACGGTTGCAAACTCAACGTCCTGCATTAGTTCCAGCCAGTTGTGAACCTTAATCATCCGGACCTTTGTTTGCAAGAGGGCCAGCTGAGGGTGCACAACATACTCAAGGATTACGTTTTTGAAGTCCTTTTCCTTCATGACAGCATCCGCATCCAGAACACCAACAATGGTGCGTTCGTGGTCGGTGGAGGCGAGCTTCCGGATATAGTTCAACCCAAAATTAAGTGCGTTGCCCTTCCCCGTTTGGGCGTTGGGCTTAAAGCGCTGCAGGAGCGCAATCTTTTTTTCACAGTGGTGCGCCGCAATGAATTGTTTGATCAAATCACCGGTGCCGTCATCCGACCCGTCATCAATCACGAGGAGGGTGATCTGGTCGATTGACGTGGTGTTTTCAAGAAACTTGCTAAGCGTACTGTTAACCACCCCGGCTTCGCTGAGCATCGGCATCATAACGTATAGGTGGTATCCGGCGGCCAGGGCGAAGTCGCGCTTTCGCCGCCACGGTTCGCGGATGGACCCAAAAACCAGGACAAGTACCCATAACGTGTAGTAGAAAATGCCAAATGCCGAAACCCAGCCGCATATCCGGATGAACCAGGGCAGGATGTAACGGACTAAGAAACGAGATACTGCCAGCATAACCTTTCCCTTCTACAAAATTCTACCTCCCGTCTGCGATGATACCATACATAGTTCACCTAGTTAAATATCATGAAGGCAACTGGTTACGATGGTTAAGAAAGTAAAAGGTTGTGCAAAAGTCGGAGCTGGCGCGGATAGTGGCGCTGTAAGCTGGCAGAATAGCTTCTAAAAAGTCACGGTAAATTTAAAACATTGTTAAATAATTTGGTAAGCACGGGTTAAACCGGCGCTTACCGGGTTCGCCGAATAACGAGGGTTACCCCCGCTGCAATGAGCGTCACGCTGATTCCTACCAGGGAGACGAGCGCTCCAAGTTTGAGGGCAGGGACGTGGTAGGACAACACGATGTGGTGCTGGCCCTTAGGAAGCCGCAGGCCCACAAAGGCGGTGTTCACCCGCAAAACCTTCACCGGATGGCCGTTGTCGGTTGCCCGCCATCCCGTGGAGTACGGAATGGACGAGGCAAGGATGCCTACCCGTGACGTGGTGATTGTCCCCGTGACGCGGTCCCCGTTAAGCCGGACGTTCTGGAGGGCATGGCGCTGGACCGTCTTTACCTGGTTGAAGTACTGCTTTCCGAGGGGCTCGGCTACAACGCGGAGCTTAAAGCGGTACGTCCCCATTTTTGACGGGGTGAGGGTGAGCGTTTGCGGAAGTCCGCGTTGGATGAAGCCGAGGTTCATCGTTCCGGCGTGGACGATCTTATAGAACGACAGAATCGTCCGCTTTGGTTGGTACAGTTTCTCCGTCCCGTTCGGCCCCGCCACCTTCAGGGTAAACCCATGGTTGGGCGTGCCGTTGACAACGTGGTAGTGCAGGTAACGGTAGTAGTCCATCTTGGTGTTCTTCGCCAGTGGGCCCCTGGTAAGATCGTTGTTTTTCGTCTGGGCCTCGATCCGGACCTGTTGCCGGAGACTCATCGGCGTGTAGTGAACGTTCGTAAACTCAAGGTGGAGTTCGTAGTTCCGGAGTTTCTTGAGTTGTTTATTTTGCTTCCCCTTAACCCGTGGATTCAGCACGATGGTGTACGACTCGTTGGCGTCCTGCCGCTGCAGTGTTTTGGTTGCTCCGGTAATCCGTACCCCGTGGCTTGAAACGAGCTCGTAGGGGATAGTGACGGTCAGGTTGGAGAGTGAGGCGGGAGTAAGACCAGCTGCATCGTGGGCATCACTGACGGTCACGCCCGCAGCGAGGGCCCGTTCCCGTTGGGTTGCGCTGAGCTTCTTAGCCTGGTGGGGTGTTACTACCCGGTCTTGCCAGTAAAGAAGCGGGAAGGCCGCCGTATTCTTGTACCGGCGGGTTTGCTGGCTATCACCTGGTTGACCGTTAATGCCCGTCACCTTTTGGGTCGTCTTGTCCAGGACAAACCCGGCCGGAATCTTATTGGCATTAGGATTCCCAATCTGGGTGAACAGGTACTTAACGTTTAGGAAGTCCAGGAGGGCCGTCCGGTCATCGAGCTGCTGGAGTGGATAGTTGGCCTCATATTGGGTGTTTTGTATTTCCTGGGCAAACTGGCCGACGTACTTATTCTGGATTGAGTAGTACGAGTTGAGCAGATTTACCGGAGCGGCGAGGTTATTGTACATGGTGTAGTCCGCACCAAGCTGGTAGTTCTGGCTCAGGGTTGAAACCCGGTATCCCGTTTTGCCGGTAAGGCCATCTGCCAACCCATTATAGCTGTCCTGTTCCAGGTTTTGAAAGGCTCCCAGGGGCAGCATTTCCTTGGAGTAGCCGCCGTTATACGGGGCCTCAAAGTAGACCGCATTAAAGAGGACGTTGAGGAGCACGACGGCCAGTAACCAGTGCCGGGAGTGGGTTCCGCCGTGCCGGTGAAGCAGCCACAGGGCCAGCAGGGTAACGTACAGGAAGACCATCGGGATAAACAGCATCTCGTTGTTTTCAAAGAGGTAGTCCAGGAAAATAATCCCGGTGTAGCCTACCGTAACAAGCGTAAAGAGTTTGAGGGTGTTCCCAGACAGGTGCGGCAGTCGTTCGGCGAGGATGGCGCACGCGAGCGCTACTGGGAGGCACAGCATTAGCGTCCAGCGGTTGGACGGTGACATGAAGGCGTTCATGAAGGCCGCAAAGCACGGGAGGAGCAGCATGCCACCGCTAATCAGAATGCTCGTTGCGATTACCGGGTAGCGTTTAATGTGCCGGAGAACATAGGTAATCCCGAAGAGGGCGACGCTGGCAAATCCGAGCGCCGTCCAGAAGTAGAAGTCGCGGTTGCCGCCGTTAATTAGCTGGGAGGGGAGTGCCAGATAGTAGTACGGCGGGTACACGTGCATCCCGTTGGCAAACGGACTGCCGGAACGGGTAGAGTTAAGGACCGCGTGGAGTTCAGGAACGAGGATAAAGCCGGCCAGTAGCAGGCTCGTGATGGTTGCCCCGGCTAAGCGGGCAAGCACAACCGGGTAGTTTAACCGGCTGCGGTAGGTAATCAGAACCCGGAGCGCAAGGTAAATGAACGCTCCAATTCCCAGCATGTAGGCAAAGTAGAAGTTACTAATGAGCATCCACGTGAATGCACCGATTAGTGGCCAGCAACTTTTACCCTGCAACACCCGTTCGATGGCCAGGAGCACCAGTGGAAAAATGATAAACGGCGTCGCAAAGAACGGCTGGGCGCAGTTGGCGTACAGTAAAAAGGCGTTAAAGGTGTAAACCAAGGATCCGGTAATGATTGCCGGGGTGTGCAGCGCCTTAAAGTGGCGGGCGAAGAAGCAGAACGCCAGCCCGACACAGTATAGTCGCAAAACAATGATCAGGTGGTAGGCCAAGACAATCTTGCTAACCGGAAAGAGGAGGGTCAGGTACGCAAAAACGTCCCCAATGTCGTAGTAGGCAAAGATGGGGAACTTGGCCGCCCCCAGCCCCATTTTCCACGACCACTGGGGGGTGTGGAAGGGGTGGTGAATAAACTGGGCGAGGGTTTGCCGGTAGGCCTTCAGCAATGGTAAGTGCTGGTTGGCTCCGTCAATGTACCAGATAAACGAGTGCCCCGTAACGAGGTACGTTCCGTACACGAAGAGCGCGACGATGAGAAACGCCGCGGTGTACTTCAGGTATAGCCGGTGATGGCTCTTTTTTTGATCAAACGAAAACTGCATGGTAACTGCTCCTCTCTCCATTCCCTTGTATTTTACCGTAAAATGACGAATTCGGCAGGAAGAACAGTCCATTTTAAAAAAGGAGGGTGGTTGGGTCGGTCAAAAATAAATTAGTGCCTGGAAATTCTCCAAATGATTTGGGGAATGGCTGGTGTTAAGCAAGTGTGGTGATTTCCTTTTTATCCACAATATGTGGTGTGTATAAATTAACTATATACAACATGTGGTATTAAGTGCTACGATGGAGACGTTGATTGGAATGGCAACAGCGAAAGGGGAAGAATTTATGCCACAGCAGTTTGTTAAGCGTGACGGGGCGGTCTATCCGTTCCGGGAATACAAGTTAGAGTTAGTTTTTGCGGCGTTGGAAGTTGAGGATCCGGGAAAGGTTGCGGCGGTAACGGCGGCCCGACTAACCGGGAAACGGGTAACCGCCCAGCAGGTAGAGGATGCGGTTTTAGCCACCTGTGAGCGGCTCCACCTTACGGAAGCCCGTCAGCGGTACTTGGACTACAAGGAACACCGGGCGCAGGAATTTGCTAAGCAGACCGACCCAACGGCCCGGTTAGAGCGCCTAGTAAAGGGTGATCCAACGATTATTCATGAAAATGCCAATAAGGACAGCACCGTTTTCAGCACCCGGCGGGATTTAACCGCCGGGACGGTGGGGAAAACGCTGGGGTTAACGATGATGCCCCCGCACATTGCCCATGCCCACCTGAAGGGGGTCATTCACTTCCACGACCTGGATTATTCACCGCTTGAACCGTACAGCAACTGCTGTTTGATTGACTTTGAAACGATGTTCCGTGACGGGTTCAAGATCGGGAACGCGGAGGTTGAGCGGCCTAAGTCAATTCAGACTGCTGTCGCCCAGATCGTTCAGGTGATTGCCAGCGTTGCTAGTCAGCAGTACGGCGGCTGTACGGTGGACCATATTGATACGCTATTGGCCCCGTACGCAATGATGAACTACGCAAAGCACCAGCACACCGCACAAAAGTATATTTCAGGGAAGGGGTCCCAGGAGCAGTATGCCCGGGAACGGACCGTCAAGGATATTTACGATGCGATGCAGTCACTGGAATACGAGATTAACACCCTGTTTACCACGAATGGCCAAACGCCGTTCACCTCGGTGGGGTTTGGACTTGGAACATCGTGGGCTAGCCGGGAGATTCAGCGGGCCATCCTACAGGTGCGGATTGACGGGCTCGGGAAAAACCACCGAACGGCCATTTTTCCGAAGCTTCTCTTTGCGATTAAGGACGGAATCAACCACCGTCCGGAGGATCCTAACTATGACATTAAGCAGTTAGCGATTGAGTGCGCTACTAAACGGATGTATCCGGACATCCTTAATTACCCGCCGATTGTGGCGATTACCGGTAATTTTAAGTCGCCGATGGGGTGCCGGTCATTCCTTCCCAAGTGGACGGATGAAGACGGCCGGGAGGTCAACGATGGCCGCGCCAACATGGGAGTGGTGACGTTAAACCTTCCCCGGATTGCCATGGAGGCCCACGGGAATCAGGAACTGTTTTGGACAATGCTGGAGGACCGGCTTCAACTCGCCCATGAAGCACTTATGGTGCGGGTGAAGCGGATTCGTGATGATGCCCGTCCTGAAAACGCCCCGATTTTGTATAAGTACGGTGCGTTTGGGATGAAGGCCAAGGACGGCGAGTCCGTTGACCGGTTTTACAACCACGACCGCGCGACGGTTTCGCTGGGGTACATCGGTTTATACGAAGTGGGGACGGCCTTTTTCGGCCCTAACTGGGAACATAACGAAACGGCCCACGCATTTACCGTGCGGGTTGTGCGGGTCCTTAACGAACACTGTAAGCAGTGGGCGAAGGAGTCGGGGTACCACTTTAGCGTGTACTCAACGCCAAGTGAATCATTGACTGACCGGTTTTGTCGGCTTGATACGCAACGTTTCGGGAAGGTACGGGACATTACGGATAAGGAATACTACACCAATAGCTTCCACTATGATGTCCGGAAGCACCCCAACCCGTTTGAGAAGTTGACGTTTGAAATGGAGTACCCGCACTACGCAACTGCCGGGTTTATCCACTACTGTGAGTACCCGAACCTCCGGCAAAACCCGAAGGCCCTGGAAGCCGTGTGGGACTGGTCGTACGACAAAATTGGGTACCTGGGAACGAATACCCCGATTGATAAGTGTTATAAGTGTGGGTTTGAGGGGGAGTTTGCGGCGACCGCCCGGGGCTTCCAGTGCCCGGACTGTGGCAACCACGACCCGCAAACGTGTGATTGTGTTAAGCGGACGTGCGGGTACCTGGGAAACCCACTCCAACGGCCAATGGTTCACGGCCGGCACGAGGAGATTGCGGCCCGTGTCAAGCACCTTTCGCCAACGATGGCCCACGAAATGGCCAGCCATGCTCAAAGCAAGCAGCGCGATGTAAGGGGAGGGGTAGCAGATGACTAACCGCAAACCGAATAACCCCCGTCCCCAGGAATGGCTCGCGGATGACCTTAGCCAGATGAAGGTGGCGGACTATAAACCGTTTAACATGGTTGACGGTGAGGGGGTCCGCTGCAGCCTGTACGTGAGCGGGTGCAAGTTTATGTGTCCGGGATGTTACAACAAGGCGGCGCAGAGTTTTAATTACGGGCAGCCGTACGACGAGGCCCTTGAGGAACAGATTATGACCGACCTTGCTGAACCGTACGTTCAAGGGATTACTTTTTTGGGCGGCGAGCCGTTCCTGAACACGCAAATTACGCTTCGGTTAGCCCGCCTCATTCGGCAGCGTTTTGGTCATACCAAGGATATTTGGTCATGGACCGGGTATACCTGGGACGAGTTGATGCTCGAATCGGATGATAAGCTGGAATTTTTGTCACTGCTGGACATTTTAGTTGACGGCCGGTTTTTGGAGGACGAAAAGGACCTCACGTTACAGTTTCGGGGGAGTAGCAACCAGCGAATTATCGATGTGCCCGCCTCGCTTGAAGCTGGTGAAGTGCGGTTGTGGGCCGGTTTGAAGAAGTAGGGGGAATTTGGAATGACGACGTTAACGGTTGACAACCTAAAGGTAGCGGTAGACAAAAAACTTATCCTGCACGGGGTGTCATTGACGCTTCGTTCCGGTGAGGTCCACGCAATTATGGGGCCAAACGGGACGGGAAAGTCAACGCTGGCCGGGGCCATCATGGGTGATCCCCGTTATGAGGTGGTTGCCGGTGATATTCAGCTTGACGGGGAAAGCATTGTCGGGCTCCCCGTTGATGAGCGGGCCCGTCTAGGAATTTTCATGGGGATGCAGCTTCCGGTAGCCGTTCCGGGGGTGACCCTGAGTACGCTGATTCGGGCGGCGCTGCGGGCAAAAGAGGGTAAAGTCCAGTTACTGGACTACATGAGGAAGTTAAAGCGGGCGTTAGCACTTCTGGATATGCCTCCCGAAATGGCCAACCGGGACCTGAACGTGGGGTTTTCGGGCGGAGAACAAAAGCGCGCGGAGTTATTGCAGTTAATGATGCTTACTCCCGCCGTGGCGCTGCTTGATGAGATTGATTCGGGGCTTGATATTGACGCATTGAAGGTGGTAGCGCGGGGAATTAATGCGATGCGGGGGCCCCACTTCGCTGGGTTATTAATTACCCACTACCAGCGGTTGTTGACGTATGTTCAACCGGACTTTGTGCACGTAATGATGGGTGGTCGAATCGTAAAAACGGGCGGGGCAGCGGTTGCCACCGAACTGGAGCAGAAGGGATACACCCGCGTTCGGGATGAGCTTGGACTGGATATTCCGCTGGTAGATGAGGGGGTATAGGAATGGAGGAACAGGCATTGGATGGCGGGTGCGTGTTAACGGGCACTGCCCAACTAGTGCGGGTGAACGCCCTTACGGGGGCGGCCCGGGGACAGTGGCGGGCCCTGAAAGCAACCCTTTCCCCGCAAGTGATTAGTGCGCTTTCAGCGGAAACGCCCGTTGTGGTTGTTCCGGAAAATGCGACCGTAACCATTCAGGGCAGTGGGCCAGCGGTGGTGCTTGCGGGTCCCGCAAGTCGCGTGCGGTACTGTGAAGTGCACCAAGCAACCGTAGCTGGGAGTCCTACCCTTATTGCAGCGGAGCCTGCAAGTCACGTTGACTGGACGGTGGTGAATGCCGGAAAGGACTCGAATAAAACGCGGGTTAACTACGTTCGGGTTGCGCGGGATGCGCAGGTGACCTGGCGGGTGGGAGAACTTACTACCGGTCAGGATCACGTGGTTCTCAAGGCGGATTTGGTTGGCGCGGGCGCCCACGTGGCGTTATCCGTAGCGGCGTTAGCAGGTCAGTTAAGCCAGCAACGAATTACCGCGGACATTACGCACCAGGTTCCCGCTACCACGGCAACCATTGCCCAGTACGGGGTGGTGTTGACGGCTGGTCAGCTAAACTTTGATACTACGGGCCGGATTGTTGCGGGGGCTCATCAGGCGGCGATGACCCAGCAAAGTAAGGTGCTCCTGATGACCCCGCAGGGAACGGGAACGGTTAATCCCCAGCTACTGATTGATGAGGATGACGTGACGGCCGCCCATGCTGCCAGCATTGGCCGGTTGGCGGCGGATCAGCTCTTTTACTTACAGAGTCGGGGCTTGTCACGGCAACAGATTGTCCGGTTGATTGCCCGGGGATTTCTCAGGCCGGTAATTGATCAGGTTGAGAATGCGGCGGTGCGGCAAACCCTGCAGGCATTAATTGAAAGGCGGGTGACGGCGGATGCAGTCGGTTGATGCGGTCCGGGCGGACTTTCCGTTTTTAAATCAGATAATGAACGGGCACCCGTTAATTTACCTGGACAACGCCGCTACCACGCAAAAACCACGGCCGGTATTACGGGCGTTGCGGCAGTATTACACCCAGGAAAACGTTAACGTCCACCGGGGCGGTTACGCCCGGGCGGCGGCTACCACGGCGGAGTACGAGGAGGTTCGCACGCGGGTGGCCCACCTAATTAACGCGCCGTCAGCCCGCGAGGTCGTTTTTACGAAGGGCACGACCGAAGCGTTAAACTGGGCGGCGTTTGGTGGGGCGGTTTCCCTGAAGCCCGGGGATGAAATCTTAGTAACAGTGATGGAGCACCACAGTAACCTGGTACCGTGGCAGGTGCTTGCTGCTCGAAGCGGTGCGGTTCTTCGGTTCGTTGAAGTAACAGCGGATGGAATCCTGGATTGGGCTGACTTTCAGCGAAAACTCTCGGCGCGAACCCGGGTAGTGGCGGTCAGTGCAACGTCAAACGTGTTGGGAACCGTTAACCCGGTGACAGCAATTGCCCGGATTGCCCATAAAGCGGGAGCGCTCGTTGTTGTGGATGCGGCCCAGGCAGTCGGGCACATGCCGGTTGACGTGCAGAAATGGGGGGCAGACCTCGTTGCGTTTTCGGGCCATAAGATGCTTGGCCCGACCGGAATTGGCGTGTTGTGGGGGCAACGCGCTGTGCTCGAACGGATGCACCCCCTTGAATACGGCGGGGAAATGATTAGCGCGGTAACGCGGGACGAAACGACCTTTAAGGAAGTTCCGTGGTGTTTTGAGGGGGGCACCCAAAACATTGCGGGGGTCATCGGGCTCGGAAAGGCAATCCAGTACCTGGAACGGCAGGGAATTGGGGCGATTCAGGCCCGGGAACAGCAGTTAGCTGCGCGCCTTGCGACGGGGCTCCGTGCGCTTCCGCAAGTGACGGTGTACGGCCCGGTATCCGGAAAACAACGGAACGGGGTGGTGGCCTTTAACGTTGGTTCCCTACACGCTCACGACGTCGCAACGGCGTTGGACGCTCAGGGAACGGCGGTGCGGGCGGGCCACCATTGTGCGCAGGTGCTGATGAAGCATCTCGGCGTGTCCGGGACGGTGCGGGCGAGCGTGGCGTTTTATAATACCACGGCAGAAGTAGATGCACTGGTAGCGCAGGTTGAACGAACGGAGGCGTTTTTTAAAAAATATGGAATGGGATGAGTTGTCGGAATTATACGGCCAGGTAATTATTGAGCGGGCGCAGGATCCGCGGTGGTTTCATCCGCTCAAGGGAAGTGTGCAGCGGGCCGTGGTAAACCCGACGTGCGGGGATGCGTTTACCGTGGCGGTTACTCGGGACAGCAACCGCATTACCGGGGTAGCAATCACCGCGGGGGACGGGTGCATGATTGCCCGGGCAGCTGCGGCGGTTGTTTGCAATCTTGTGGATCACCAGCCGGTTGAAGAAGCGCAGGCGCGTCTCCGGGCGTTTACCGCATTAGTAACCCATAAACGGGCGCTAACGACCGAAGAACAGGAGAAACTTGGTGACGGAATGGCGTTTACCGGGGTTGCCCGGTTTCCCGTTCGCGTGAAGTGTGCGTTATTAGCGTGTGAGGGGGTGCAACGGATCATTGACAGTAACAGTTCCAGGTGAGAAGAAGTCCCAGTACGGGTTTAAGGACCGAGTTACTCCCATCCTAACGACCGGCCAGGGGTTAAACGAAGCGGTAATCCGGCAAATTTCGGCAGCAAAACACGAACCGGAGTGGATGTTACGGTTTCGCTTGCGGGCGTACGCAACGTACCGCAAACTCCCGCTCCCGCAGTTTGGCCCTGACCTGAGTGCGTTAGATTTTGAGAAGATTAACTATTTTCGGCGGGATACTTCCCGGCCGGTCCGGCGGTGGAAAGACGTTCCCGCCCAGATTAAGGAAACCTTTGAACGGCTAGGGGTCCCCCAAGCGGAACGACAGTACTTAGCGGGATCGTCCGCCCAGTACGAGTCTGAGGTGGTGTACCACCACGTGCAGGAAGAGTTAGCGCAGCAGGGAGTGGTCTTTATGGCGATGGACTCCGCGGTTCAGCGGTATCCGAAACTGGTGCGCCAGTACTTTGGGACCCTTGTGCCGCCGAATGATAACAAGATGGCGGCGTTGAATTCGGCGGCATGGTCGGGGGGAACTTTTATCTACGTTCCGCCCCACGTCCGGTGTACCGTGCCACTTCAAAGTTATTTCCGGATTAACGCCGGGAATTCGGGGCAGTTTGAGCGGACGTTAATCATTGTCGATGAGGGGGCTCAGGTGAACTACGTTGAGGGGTGTACCGCGCCTAATTACTCCGCGGATAGCTTACACGCCGCCGTGGTTGAGGTGTTTGTTAAGCCCCACGCGACCTGCCGGTATACCACCATTCAAAATTGGTCCGATAACGTTTATAGTTTGGAAACGAAGCGGGCGCAGGCCTTTGAGCAGGCTACGATGGAGTGGGTTGATGGTAACCTGGGTTCGAAGGTCACGATGAAGTATCCGAGTGTTTACCTCGATGGCCCCGGAGCCCGGGGAACGATGCTGTCGGTTGCGTTTGCGGGCAGTGATTCCCGCGGAAACGGGATTATTTCAGACACGGGAGCCCGGATGATTCACCGTGCGCCGCAAACGTCCTCAACGATTGTGTCCAAGTCGCTGTGTAAGAATGGGGGGCACGCCGATTACCGCGGGGAGGTACGGATGACCCCGGCAGCCACGGGGGCGTTTGCGCACGTGGAATGCGATACGCTGATCCTCGACGATCATTCGGGAAGCGATACCCTGCCGGTGAACACCGTGCAGCAGGCGGCGGATGCCCAAATTGAGCACGAAGCAAAGGTGTCGAAGGTTTCGGCAGCACAACTGTTTTACCTGATGAGCCGCGGGCTTACCGAAAAACAGGCCACCGAAATGATTGTGATGGGCTTTCTGACGCCGTTTACGAAGGAGTTGCCGATGGAGTACGCGGTTGAATTAAACCGGTTGATTGAATACCAGATGGACGGTGCCGTAGGGTAACGGCCGGGGAGGAATAGTAAATAACCCGCACATCGCTGAGCGGTTCAGTGGTGTGCGGGTTACTGTATGCGATTATTTCTTTTCCTTTAAGATGTAGATTGGCCGGTGTTTAACCTCGGCGTAAATCTTGCCGATGTACTTGCCGACAATTCCCAGGCAGGACAACTGAATTCCGCCGATGAAAAGCATGATGCAGACCATTGACGGCCAGCCCGCGGTTGGATTACCAAAGAAAATTTTGGCGGTGATAATCCATAAAATTCCAATTAACGAAACAAAGGCGGTCAACGCCCCGATAAACGTGGCGATATCAAGCGGTGCCTGGGAGAAGTTGACGATGCCGTCAATCGAATATTGGAAAAGTTTCCAGAAGTTCCAGCTCGTTGTTCCGGCAGCCCGTTCCCGGTTCTTGTATTCCAGGTACTTTGTGTTAAACCCAACCCAGCTGAAAATGCCCTTAGAGAAGCGGTTGTATTCGCTCATTAACAGGATGGCGTCCACCATCTGGCGGGTCATCATCCGGTAGTCCCGCGCCCCGTCAACGATCTCGGTATCCGAGATCCGGTTAATCAGTTTGTAGAACATCCGGGCGAAGAAGGACCGGACGGGCGGTTCGCCTTCCCGGGTTAGGCGGCGGGTCCCCACGCAATCGTAGTCCTCGTTAGGGTCTTCCAGGTACTTGAGCATGATTGGCAACATTTCCGGCGGGTCCTGGAGGTCAACGTCCATGACAACGACGTAATCGCCGGTTGCCTGTTGTAAACCGCAATACAGGGCGGCTTCCTTCCCGAAATTCCGGGAAAACGAGGCGTAGTGAACATGCTGCGGGTCCTTTTCCTGGAGCTTGCGCATTTCGGCGAGGGTGCCGTCCGTTGATCCGTCGTTAATAAACCAGTATTCGAGTTCAACGTCCTTCAGCTCCGGGGCGACCCGTTGAACGGCATCGTAAAAGAGGGGGACGGACTCCTCCTCAAAGTAGCACGGGACGATGATTGAAAGCTTCTTTGTCATTTTTATATGTCGGTTCCTTTCATTTAATCGGTTGCGGTGAACTTGCGCATAATGTTATTCGCAAAGGCGTCAAGCTGATCGATGGCCTCATCATTATCGGGTGCCAGGTTGATTTTAACCGGGGCGCTTCCCCGCTGGGCGCCAGTAGCAGCCAGGGCCTCATCAAACTTTTCAACCGCCGTGCAGAAGAATTCACCGTAAAACGTATCGCCCGAGCCCGCAACGCCGAAGATTTTACCACTGAGGTCAACCGTTGCGAGGTCGTCGTAAAAGTCCAGGCCTTCCTCGGGGAGGGCGCCATCGTCATACGTGTACGGACAAACAATGCAAATGTCGCTTGCTGTAAACGCACTAACGTCTGTCTGGGAGATTTCGGTCATCGTGACGTCCGCGCCGAGGTCTTCAAAGGCATCGGCAATTACGCCGGCCACCTCTTCGTTGTTTCCGGTAATCGTGGCGTAAACGATTTGAACGCGTGGTTGCATAGAATTCACCGTCCTTGAAAAATAAACTTGCTCCTTCCATTATAACAAAAACGGTGGTGGCGTTTATAAAAAATTCCGCGGTGGTTGCAATTAGGCTTATAATGAAGGTAATTATCAGTATGAAGGGTTGGGTAGGACATGATTACGTTAAAGTCAGAACGTGAAATTGATGAAATGGCTAAGTCTGGTGCCATCCTTGCGGGATTTCACCGGGAAGTGCGGAAATTAATCAAGCCGGGCGTTTCTAGTTGGGAAATCGAAAAGCTAGCACGGCGGTACTACAAGGAGCACGATGCCATCGCCGAACAGATTGGGTTTGAGGGCTACAAGTACGCCACGTGCGTGAGCGTTAACGACGAAATTTGTCATGGCTTTCCGCGGAAGAACTTGATCTTAAAGGACGGCGACCTGGTAAAGGTTGATACGGTGGTTAACTATCACGGGGCCATGAGTGACTCGTGCTGGAGTTACGTCGTTGGGAAGAGCACGCCGGAATTAGACAAGTTGATGCAGGTCACCCATGACGCCCTGTACCTGGGGATTGACCAAGCCCAGGTGGGGAACCGGATTGGCGATATCGGGGCAGCTATTCAACATTACGTGGAAGATGAAAACGGCTTTGGGGATGTGCGCGAGTTTATCGGCCACGGGATTGGGCCAACGATGCACGAAAGCCCGGACGTTCCGCATTATGGGGTTGCCGGGAAGGGCGTCCGGCTCCGTCCTGGAATGACGATTACGATTGAACCAATGGTTAACCTGGGCGACTGGAAGGCTGTCATGGATGACCCGAATGGGTGGACTGCCCGGACGGCCGATGGGAGCGTCTCCTGCCAGTTTGAACACACGATTGCGATTACTACCGATGGACCGAAAATTTTGACTTCTCAGGACCCGGTAACGGACCGCGACTATTTGTGGAGCAAATCCAACGATTAAGCAAAACTTCCTGTATTTTATTGCCACGCCGCGGGAATACTGGTAGAATACGCTTCGTACTTGTATATGGATTTAACGGGAATACCAATAATTCAAAGTAAGAGGTATTTGACTATGAAAGTTAGAAAAGCAATTATTCCGGCAGCGGGACTCGGGACCCGTTTTTTACCGGCGACAAAGGCGATGCCGAAGGAAATGTTACCAATCGTTGATAAGCCAACGATTCAGTACATTGTCGAGGAAGCCCGGGAGTCCGGAATTGAGGATATCTTGATTATCACCGGAAAGAACAAGCGGCCGATTGAGGACCACTTTGATTCCGTGCCGGAGCTTGAACAAAACTTGAAGGCTAAGGGCAAGACGAAGATGCTGGAGTTGGTGGAGGAAACAACCGACCTAAACATCTACTTTATCCGGCAGTCCCACCCACGTGGTCTGGGAGACGCCGTTCTGATGGCAAAGGACTTCGTTGGGAACGAGCCGTTCGTCGTGATGCTTGGGGATGACCTGATGAAGGACGAGGTGCCGTTGACTAAGCAGTTGATGGACCGGTATGAGGAGACAAATGCCTCAACGCTAGCCGTAATGAAGGTGCCGCACGAAGAGGTTAATAAGTACGGGGTGATTGATCCTGCTGCCGAAACAAGGCCGGGGTTGTACGACGTTCGGCGGTTTGTTGAAAAGCCGGCGGTGGAGGAAGCCCCATCAGACCTGGCAATCATCGGCCGGTACCTGTTGACGCCGGAAATCTTTGGGATGCTGGAGACCCAGCAGCCGGGGGCCGGAAACGAAATCCAGCTGACCGACGCCATTGACCGGTTGAATAAGGTTCAACGGGTCTTTGCCCATGAATTTAAGGGTGATCGTTTCGACGTGGGGTACAAGTTTGGCTACTTAAAGACGTCAATTCAGTTCGGGTTAAAGCACCCTGAGGTGAAGGACGAGCTGACGGCTTACATTAAGCAATTAGCGAAGAAACTCTAATTTAATACGAAACAGGAACGAGCGCTATCCGGACGGGTGGCGCTCGTTTTTGCGTTTCAAAGTGAAGGGGCGCCCGCCGCATGAAACGGGTGTGACGGGTGTGGTGATATCCAAAAAGGGGCTGAGGACCAAATAGGTCTCAAAGGGGCTGAGGACCAAATAGGTCTCAGCCCCTTTTGAATAATAGGTAATCAGTTATTAGATTGTGCAACTCTCACATTCGTTGACGCTGACCTCACCGTTATCATCGGTAAACGTCCGGACGTAGTAGATGGACTTGCAGCCCTTTGCGTGGGCGTAGTTCCGGAGAATGTTAAGGTCCCGGGTAGTCATCTTATTGGTGCGCCCGTCCTTCCACGGGTAGAGCCCCTCTGGAATCGTTGAGCGCATGTAGAACGTCATACTAATTCCCTGGTCAACGTGCTCCTGGGCAGCGGCGTACATGTCAATCATCTTCCGCATATCAATATCGTAAGCTGACAGGTAGTACGGCAGGGTATCGTTTGAAAGGTACGGTGCCGGGTAGTACACCTTTCCGGTCTTGTTTTCCTGCCGCTCCTCCACGAGATTAATGATTGGCTGCAGGCTTGCCGTTGCATCGTTAACGTACGAAACGGACCCCGTTGGCGGGATGGCAATTCTGTTTTGGTGGTAAAGGCCGTCCTTCATGACAGCGGCCTTTAACTTAGCCCAGTCGTCCTTAGTTGGGATAAAGATGCCGTCAAAGAGGGCCTTCACCTTCTCTGATTTTGGCCCCCAGTCCTGGTCAAGGTACTTGTCGAAGTAGGTACCGTCCGCATACTTGCTCTGGTCAAAGTCCTTGAACGTTTCCTGCCGTTCGCGGGCAATCTTATTAGAAGCAACTAGCGTCCAGTAGTTAATCAGCATGAAGTACACGCTGGTAAACTCGATGGCTTCCGGAGAACCGTAGTAGATATGGTTCTTAGCCAGGTAGCCGTGCATTCCCATTGCGCCCAGCCCAATCGTGTGGGCCACGCTGTTACCGTAGTCGATGGACGGAACAACGTCGATGTTTTCGTTGTCGGTAACAAACGTCAACGCCCGCACCATCGTTTCAACGGACTTCCCGAAGTCAGGGCTGGCCATCAGGTTAACGATGTTGGTGGACCCAAGGTTGCAGCTCACGTCGGTTCCCATTTCCGTGTACTCCTGCTTGTTGTTAATCCGGGAAATTTCCTGAGGCTGCATGATTTCCGAACACAGGTTACTCATGATAATCTTGCCCTTAACTGGGTTGGCCCGGTTGGCTACGTCGACGTTCATAATGTACGGGTAGCCGGATTCTTGCTGGAGCTTGCTGATTTCGGTTTCAAGCTCCCGGGCCCGGATCTTCTTCTTAGGGATGTCCGGGTTTGCTACCATGTTGTCGTATTCCTTGGTGATGTCGACGTAGGCAAACGGTTTCCCGTAGGCCCGTTCAACCCCCCACGGATCGAAGAGGTACATGTCCTCGTCCTTGGCGGCTAACTCGTAGAACTTATCCGGAATAACCACCCCGAGAGAAAGGGTCTTCACCCGCACCTTTTCGTCGGCGTTTTCCTTCTTGGTTGCCAGGAAGGCCATGATGTCGGGATGGAAAACGTTCAGGTAAACCACGCCGGCGCCCTGTCGCTGTCCCAGTTGGTTGGAGTAGGAGAAGCTATCTTCGAGCAGCTTCATTACGGGGATCACCCCGGAAGCAGCCCCCTCAATTCCCTTGATGGGGGCACCAGCGCCCCGAAGGTTACTCAGGGAAATGCCGACCCCACCACCGATCCGGGAAAGTTCCAGGGCGGAGTTAATCGTCCGGCCGATAGAATTCATATCGTCGGTCGTTTGAAGCAGGAAGCAGGAAACCATTTCTCCCCGCCGGGCCCGGCCAGCATTCAGGAAGGTTGGGGTCGCTGGTTGGTACCGCTGGGTAACGAGTTCTTCGGCAAGATCGAGGGCCAACTGTTCATCGCCGTCTGCCATGTATAGGGCGTTGGTTGCCATCCGGTCAATGATTGTTTCCAGGTAGTACTCGTTATCAAGCGTCTTCATGGCGTACTGGTTGTAGAACTTGTAGGCGGCCATAAACGACTTGAAGTGGAAGTGCGCCGCATTAAGCTGGGCGTATAACTTCTTAATGAAGTCCATGCTGTACTTCTTAACGAAGGTTTCCTCGAGGTACCCGTTCTTTACGAGGTAGTCGAACCGCTCCTCAAGTGAATCGAAGTGTTTGAGATTGGGCTCCACGTTTTCCTTAAGAAACGCCTGAAGGGCTTCCTGATCCTTTTCGAGTTGAATTTTACCGTTGAGGGGGATGTTGACCTGGTTGTTGAGGTCGTAGTACGTTACTTTATCACGATCAATCGCAGATAGACTCACTGGTTCCACCACTTTCTTAGTTAATTACTGGTTTAAAAAAAGTGAACCAACAACGTGTTCACTTTTCATTAGTCACAATTTGCTTTTACGTAATGTCTTAGACGGATTATTCGGCGATAACCTGTTGTAGAAGGTCTGGCCGGAACCCGTTGACAACGGGCTCAGCGTCACGTTCAACGACCGGAACGCTCTGGAATCCCTGTTCCTTTAAGTAGTCAACGTATTCAGGATGATCGGAAATGTTCCGTTCCTCAAAGGCAACCCCGTGGGCTTTAAGAAATTTCTTTGTCATCTTGCACTGAATGCAGTTGTTCTTCGTGTATACCGTTAGACTCATGATTATCATCACCATTCCGTTTCTTTTGCTTACGTGAACCTAGTATACCGTGTTTCCGGAAAAAAGCAAGGCTAAAACACAAGATATTGTGGATAATAATCGATTAAAATCCGATATATGGTGGATAACGGCTGCGAATAATTCCTGGATTTTGTTGCTTAACGGGGGCAATTTAGCGTATGATAAAAGTATCAAATTTACTAACGGGGTGTCCGAGGGTGACGGAATACTACTACTCAACACAACCAACGGCTGCGCACGATGAGCAGACGTTTTCGTTTTCCTTATTAGGAAGTAATTTACGGTTTACGACCGATAGCGGGGTGTTCTCGCGGCGGACCGTTGATTACGGTAGCCGGACCCTCCTTACGGCCCTCGAACAGGCAACCATTGTCCCTCATAAAATTCTTGATGTGGGGTGCGGATACGGTCCGCTGGGACTTGCACTAGCGCGGCGTTTTCCTGATAGTCAAGTAACGATGAGTGACGTTAACAAACGGGCGCTTGCGCTTGCGCGGCGGAACGCCGATGCCAACCAGGTGAAGAACGTAACGGTTTGCCAGTCAGACGGGTACGCAGCAATTCCCGCAACGGATTATGATCTGATTATCACTAATCCACCGGTTCGGGCGGGGAAAAAGGTTGTCCACGGGATTTTAGCCGGCGCAGGTGACCACCTTGTTTCTGGAGGCACACTATATGTTGTGTTACAGAAAAAACAGGGGGCGCCATCGGCGAAGAAACTAATGGAAGCAACGTTTGGTAATTGTCAGGTTGTTCTGAAGCAAAAGGGCTACTACGTGCTAAGGAGTGAACGGTAATGGTGTTAGCGGCAGGCGAACAGGTGAAGTTCATGCAAGAAGCTCTCTATGAGGCTCAAAAGGCTGCTGCCATCGGAGAAGTGCCGATTGGGTGCGTAGTGGTCCGGGATGGCCGCGTTATCGGGCGGGGGCATAACCTGCGCGAACACAGTGAAGACGCAACGATGCACGCCGAGATCATGGCAATTCAGGAGGCAAACGCGGCACTGGATAGTTGGCGGTTGGTTGATTGTGATTTGTTCGTGACCCTTGAACCATGCCCAATGTGTTGTGGGGCCATTATCAATTCCCGGATCCGGGGGGTTTATTACGGTGCGCCGGACAAAAAGGCTGGCGCAGCGGGAACCCTGATGAATTTACTGACTGATTCGCGGTTTAACCATCAGGCTGAGGTGTATCCGGGAGTGTTGCAGGAGCAGTGCGCTGCCCGGTTAACCCAGTTCTTCCAGGAAGTCCGGCGGAAACAGCGGTTGGCACGACGGCGGGCCAAGCGGGAAGATTAAGGCTAGCTTTTTGGGGAGTTTTCATGTATCATAGACTTTGCCGTAAGGCCTTAGGACAATGTTGTCCTTACGAACCGTGTCAGGTCCGGAAGGAAGCAGCACTAAGTTTGGTTCAGCATGTGTCCTAAGTTGATATGAATGGAAACTCCCGGTTCGTTCCCGAACCGGGAGATTTTTGTCCCCCAACATACATATTTAACGGAGTAAGGAGGAGAACCATGGCTTACCAAGCACTTTATCGGGTATGGCGGCCCCAGCGGTTTGCGGATTTAGTCGGACAACAGCTAGTTACCCGGACGCTGCGGAACGCCTTAGCAACCGGGCAAACGTCCCATGCGTACCTATTTACTGGCCCCCGGGGGACCGGGAAAACGTCTGCGGCTAAGATTTTTGCCAAGGCTATTAACTGTCATCACCAGCAGGACGGTGAGCCGTGTAACGAGTGCGCCACCTGTAAGGCAATCACCAACGGGACGCTGGGTGACGTAATCGAAATCGATGCGGCCTCCAACAACGGGGTGGAGGAAATCCGCGACATCCGGGATAAGGCGAAGTATGCGCCGACCGAGGCCGACTATAAGGTGTACATCATCGATGAAGTTCATATGCTGTCGACCGGGGCGTTTAATGCGCTGTTAAAAACACTGGAAGAACCCCCGGCAAACGTCGTCTTTATCCTGGCAACAACCGAACCCCAAAAGATTCCGGCAACGATAATTTCCCGGACCCAGCGGTTTGACTTCCATCGGATTAAGCCCCAGGTGATTTTGGACCGGATGACGATGATTCTCGAACAAAAGGGGGTCACCGCTGATGAAGAAGCCCTGAAGGTGATCGCCCAGGCAGCTGATGGGGGCATGCGGGACGCGTTAAGCATCCTCGATCAGGTGATCTCGTTTGGTGAAAACGAGGTTACCCTGGAGAACGCCCTGATGGTGACGGGCAGTGCCACGCAACAGGACTTGGATAATTACGTGGCTGCGGTGATTGCCGGACAAACGGCGCCTGCGCTGGAGCTAATTCATAAGTTGCTTGATGAAGGCAAGGACGCCCAGCGGTTGGTTGAGGACGTTCTTTTATACTGCCGGGACTTAATGCTTTACCGGCAAGCGCCAGATGAGGTCACCCACCTTGAGCTGGGCCGGTTAAGTGCCCAGTTTAAGGAGCTGGCTGCTCAGATTGACCCGGAGCGGATTGTTACGATGGTTGATGTTTTGAACGAGGAACTGGAGGCCATGCGGTTTAGCGCCCACGCCACCGTTTACCTGGAAGTGATGACGGTGCGGTTGGCCCAATCCAAGTCAACCGGTGATAGTCAAGTGGATGGGGGTGCAACAAGTGCCGAGCTGGCGGCGCTTCAACAGCAGGTTAAGCACCTTCAGCAACAGCTGACTGCCCTTCAACCCGGGAAGAGTGCGGCGCCTCGCGGAAATAAGCCCGCACCAACGAAACCCCAGCCGGAAGCCCCCATTAAAGTGGATATGGCAGCCGTTACCAGTGTGTTAGACGGAGCTACGCGCCAGGCCCGGGACGAAGTTTTACGGGAGTGGGATAACCTGCCCGCTCAGATGAACGCCCAGCATGCGGCCTATGTCCGGACCTTGACGCCCCTTGCGGCAGGGCACGACCGGATTTTATTGGGGTGCAAGTACGATTACCTGTATCAGCGGATGGAAACCCAGGACTTCCCGGCCACGCTGGCGGCCACGTTAGCGGGCTTGCTGGGATACCAGCCAACGATTGTGATTTTACCGGTATCACGGTGGGCTCAGGTGCGGCAGGACTACTACGCCAAGCATAAGCACCAGCACTCCCAGTTTGATGCCGCCGCTGCCCCGGCAGCAGCTAAACAGGCCCAACCGGAAGCGGTGACGAAGGCGCAGCAGTTGTTTGGCGATGCGGTCACCGTCAAGGATGATTAGAAGATTGATGATATGAATTAATGAAGGGATGAATAAAATGCGTGGAATGGGACAAATGCCTAATATGCAAAACATGATGAAGCAGGTTCAGCGGATGCAAAAGCAGATGCAGGCGGATCAGGAAAAACTGACCACCACCACCTTTACCGGAAAAGCGGCTAATGACATGGTGACGGTGACGTTTACCGGTGACCGGCAAATGAAGGACATTGCGATCAAGCCGGAAGCCGTTGATCCGGACGACGTGGAAATGTTGCAGGACCTCATTTTAATGGCGGTAAACGACGCAATGCAGCAGATTGATCAGCAAACCCAGCAGGCGTTAGGCCAGTACGCAAATAAGTTACGGTAAGAAGGGAGGGGGTGGCCGTGCAGTATCCAGAACCAATTGCCCGGTTGATTGATAGTTATATGAAACTACCGGGAATCGGGAGTAAGACGGCAGAGCGGTTAGCGTTCTACACCCTCGATATGGATAACGATGACGTTACGGCGTTTTCTCAGGCATTGGTTGCCGCCAAGCGGGACATTCACTACTGTTCAATCTGTGGTAACATTACCGCGAGTGACCCGTGTGCGGTGTGCCGGGATAAAACCCGGGACCAGGACCAGGTGATTGTGGTTGAGCAACCCAAGGACGTGATGGCACTCGAAAAAATGAACGAGTACCACGGGTTGTACCACGTGTTGCACGGGGTGCTTTCCCCGATTGATGGGAAGGGACCGGAAGACATTAATATCCGCAGTCTGGTGACCCGCTTGCAGCAAAACGAACAGATTAAGGAAGTTATTTTGGCAACCAACGCCACGCCGGAAGGGGAGGCCACGGCGATGTACATTGCCCGGTTGGTCAAACCAGCGGGGATTAAGGTTACCCGGCTAGCCCACGGGTTGGCTGTCGGTAGTGATATTGAATACGCGGATGAGATGACGCTCTTTAAGGCGCTTGAAGGCCGGCAGGAACTGTAGCCGGCGAGAAAACAAGAAGATAGGATTGGAAATTTAAGGATGGCAGACAAGTTAACCGGAACATTTGTAACGTTAGAGGGAATTGACGGCTCGGGCAAAACGAGTGTCCTGCGGCAGATTGTTGCTTACCTGGCAGCACATCTTTCCGTTGACCAGTACGTGATTACCCGGGAGCCTGGCGGGAATAGTATTTCTGAAGCAATTCGGCAGGTGATTTTAGACCCCCGGAATACGGGAATGGATGCCCGCACGGAAGCTCTGTTATACGCTGCTTCCCGCCGGCAATACCTGGTAGAAACGGTGCTGCCAGCATTGCGGGCCGGGAAACTGGTGATTTCTGACCGGTATGTTGATAGCTCCCTGGTATACCAGGGAAGTGGGCGCCATCTGGGAATTGATCCGGTACGGCAGATTAACGCATTTGCAACGGACGGGTTGATGCCGCAGTTAACGTTGTACTTTGATATTGAGCCGGCTGAGGGGCTGGCACGGATTAATAGTCATCGTGCTGGGGAAAAGGTTGACCGGCTTGATCAGGAACGGTTGCAGTTTTACCAGGACACGCGGAACGCCTACCTTAAACTAGCCGCTCAGGAACCGGACAGGATTATAACGTTGGATGCCAGTCAGCCACTGGCAACGGTGACCGAGCAAGCCTTGACAGTAATGCGTGCGCGCCTAAAAGAGCTGCAGTAAGGAGAGTAAATTGACGATTCCGGTGACAACTAAACACCCTCACCTCGCGACCCATTTCGCCCGGTTGGCGCAGAAAAAGACGCTCGCCCATGCGTACCTGTTTACGGGAGCAACTGGGGCGGGGAAGACTGCGTTGGCCCGGTGGGTTGCACAGGCGTGCTTATGTGTGCAGCCGCAAGTAAACGGGCAGCCGTGCGGCCAGTGTGACGAGTGCCACCGAATTCAACGGGACGAGCACCCTGATGTTTTGCACATTGTCCCGGACGGCCAAACCATTAAGGTCAATCAAATCCGCCTTCTGCGCAGTGAGTTTAGTAAGAGTGGGGTTGAGGGGCTCCAAAAATTTTTCATCATTAGCGAAGCGGAGAAGATGACCGCCAGTGCTGCCAACAGCCTGTTAAAGTTTTTGGAGGAGCCTACCGGGCAGGTGACGGCGTTTCTTCTCAGTGCACACCCCCAGCAGCTGCTCCCGACAATTGTTTCTCGGTGCCAGGTGGTGAAGGTTGCACCGCCAACGGTTGCTCAGCTCAGAGAAGCGTTGCGGGCGGCGGGGGCAACCACGGAGCTGCAGGAACTTTTGCCGCTCATTACGCGGGACCAGCAGGTTGCTTTACGGTTGGCGGGCGATCCGGTAGTTCCCAAACTAATCACGGCGATTAAACAGTGGTTTACCCAGATTTGCCAGGGTGATTACCGGGCGTTTGTGGCCGTTCAAACTCGGATTATGCCGGAAGCGACAAGTCCGGAACTACGGTCCATGGCTGTGGATTTAGTGGTTCAACTAACCCGTACCCTGCTTCTGACTGCTGTTTCCGCTCAGGATGAGACTCCGCCCTTTCCGGATATGGCGGCCCTGTTTAACCAGGTGGTTGCCCGGGTTTCCAAAAAGCAACTTACGGCAGGAGTCACGGCAGCGCTTGGGGTTTCCCGGCAGTTAGCCGCGAACGTTTCGTTTCAGAACGCCTTTGAGGGGCTAACATTACGGTTAATTACCGTATTGCATTAGGAAGGTGATCCGATGGAAAAAAAGGAATTATACGATAGTTTTGATCAGTTAACGGCGGCATTGAACCAGATAACGGCGACGGTCGAGAAGTTAAAGGAAGCAACGGCTACTGCCATCGAAAAGAATGCGGAATTGGAGATTGAAAACGAGCATCTTCATGAGCGGTTAGCCGAACTGGGACAACAGGAGAATACAAGCGACCAGGCGGCGACAGGGCAGATGACCCAGTCACGCCGCAACCTTGAACGCCTATATAATGAAGGGTTTCATGTTTGCAATAACTTTTATGGCAAACGGCGGAAGAACGATGAGCCGTGTGCCTTTTGTGTCACCTTAATTTACGGGGAGCAACGCGCATGATTAGGCAAACAAGTAGTTTTCAGGAGTCTTCGACGGGAAAGTTGTACTTAGTGCCGACCCCCATTGGAAATCTAAATGATATGACTCCCCGGGCCGTTGAGGTGCTTCAAGCCGCCGATTTAATTGCGGCGGAGGATACGCGGAATACCCAGCGACTCCTTAATCACTTTGAAATCACGACCCCACAGATTAGTTTTCATGAATATAACACCCGCGAGCGGGTTCCCCAGCTGGTCGCTAAGTTGCAGGCGGGGGAAAACATTGCCCAGGTAAGCGACGCGGGGATGCCTTCGATTAGTGATCCGGGGCGGGAACTGGTTGCGGCGTGCACGCAGCAGGGGATTCCGGTCATTCCCTTACCGGGGCCAAACGCCGCACTTACAGCCTTGATTGCTTCGGGAATTGCCCCGCAGCCGTTTCTTTTTTATGGCTTCTTACCCCGGAAGAAGGGGGCATTGGCAGCGGCAATTGCTCAGCTTGTAAACGAGCGGCCGACGCTAATTTTTTATGAGGCGCCGCACCGGTTAGCCAAAACGCTGACTGCCCTTGCGGATGGGTTGGGTGCAGAGCGCTCCGTATGCCTGTGCCGGGAATTAACCAAGCGGTACGAGGAGTTTTTGCGGGGGACGTTAGCGGATGCCGTTGAATGGGCGAAAGATGCCACAATCCGGGGAGAATTTGTTATTATTGTGGCGGGGAATGAGCACCCGACTGTACAGAAAGAGCCGCAGGAGCAGGGCTCCCTAACCGAACAGGTTGACCGGTTAATTACCAGCGAGCATCTCCGGCCGACCGACGCGATTAAGCGGGTCGCCAAGCAAAACGGGCTAAAAAAACAAGCGGTCTACAATGAATATCACGGGTTAAATAAGGAGTAGCACATGGCAGGGAAGATTTATTCGTATCGTCACCAGATTGTTGATTATGAAATGAGTGTGACGGGCAACGTTAAGCTGACAACGTTGCTTAACCTATTAATGCTGGCGTCAGAACAGCAGAGTACCGAACTTGGAGTGGGCGCAGCGCAGGTTCAGGCGCGCGGTTTAGGGTGGATTGTTACCCAGCACGACCTGCACGTCACCCGGTGGCCCCATTACGGTGAGACCATTACGGTTTTCACCCAGGCAACGTCGTATAATAAATACTTCTGTTACCGTGATTTTTGGATTGAGGACGCCCAGGGGACGGAGATTGTTCGCATGCACACCGTCTTTGTGTTAATCGACCTGGATAAGCGCAAAATCGTCCCGGTGGCTGCCGACCTGGTCGATATTTTTCAGGCGGATAAGGTGCGGCGCGGAGAACGGATTACCAACCCCGCCAAGGTGACGGCTCCGGACGCCGGAAAGGATTATGCCATTCGGTTTACTGACCTTGACTTAAACCGCCACGTGCATAATACCAATTATTTTGATTGGATGACGGATGCCCTGGACCGGGAATTTTTACTCCGGCACGAACCAGTGCGGGTCAACATTAAATATGAAAAAGAACTACACTACGGCGATGTCGCCCGCAGTGAGGTCCAGTTTATTAGTGATGACCACCTCCGGACGGCCCATCAGATTAAAAACGGTGATGAGGTCAACTGCGTGGCTGAAATCGAGTGGCGGCCAATCGCGGCTGGTAAAGGAGACCACGAATGAAAATCTTAGCGATTGATACTTCTAATATGCCGTTGACGGTGGCGGTCCTTGATGATGAGCGGCTCCTTGCAACGATGACTACGACCGTGCGGCGGGACCACGGGGCGACCCTGATGCCCGTTATCGCAGCTCTGCTTGAGCGGGCGGCGGTTTCGGTGGATGAGATTGACCGCTTTGTCGTCGCAGCCGGCCCAGGTTCATATACCGGACTGCGAATCGGGGCGACCACCGCAAAAACGTTGGCGGCAACGCTCAACCGGGAACTAGTTGGTGTCTCCAGCCTGCGGGTGTTGGCGGCCGGATACCGGCCAGAACATCACCGGCTAATTGTGCCGGTGTTTGATGCACGGCGAAATAACGTGTTTGCCGGCGCATACCGGTGGCACCGGGATCAGTTGACGGAGGTCATTCCGGACCAACATATTTCACTGGTTGATTTGGCAACGGCCATCCGGGATGAGGACTACGTGTTTGTTGGGAGTGATTGCTGGCAGCTCCACGAGCAACTCGTTGACCTGTTTGGGCGTGACGTTCACGTTGCTCCGGCGCAGTTTAACTATCCGCAAGCATACGTCCTCGGTCTGTTGGGGCGGCAAAGGGCGCCGGTAACAAACGTGGATGCGTTTGTTCCGCGGTACTTGCGGTTAACCCAGGCCGAAGCTGATTGGTACCAGCAACATCCAGAAGAAAAGGGGCACCCAACCAACTATGTGGAAAAGTATTAAACAGTTAACGAATGCCATTACCCAGCGGCGGCAGCGCCGGGAAGCATTGGAGTTTCAGAACCACGACGTGCAGGTTGAGCACGATAATTACCTGGTGTGCCGGGCGGTTGTCCCGGATATCCCGGAAATGATTACGCTTGAACAGGCGATTTTTCACGGCCATGCGCCGTGGTCAGCGGCTCAGTTAGAACGGGAACTAAACGACCGCCAGCACTACATGTACCTCGCATTCCGGCACAATGACCGGTTAGTTGCGTTTGCCGGGTGTCGGTTTGACTTAGCCAACGGGACGGCCGACATTACGCGGATTGCCGTCCTTCCCCAGTACCTTCACCGGGGCGTGGGGGAACGGTTAATCCGCGGTCTCACGCAGGAGGCCCAGCAGCACGGGTGCCAGCAAATCAAACTGGCGGTTAAGGAAACAAACACCGATGAACAACACCGGTATGCGCGGGTTGGCTTTGGCAAACGGCGGACGGTTAAGAATTACTATAAGTTAACCGACCACGAAGCAGAGGATGCCGTTGAAATGCAGTATGACAAGGGAGACCAATCATAATGGGAAAACGAACCCTGATTTTAGCATTTGAATCAAGTTGCGATGAGACGAGCGTTGCGGTGATTGAAAACGGCGCAACAATCCTTTCTAACGTTGTGGCTACCCAAATTAAGAGTCACCAACGTTTTGGGGGTGTCGTTCCGGAGGTTGCCAGCCGCCACCATATCGAACAGGTGACGTGGTGCTTAAACGCGGCGATGCAGGAGGCCCACGTGACCTACGATGATCTTACGGCGGTGGCCGTAACGTACGGTCCGGGGTTGGTAGGCGCCCTCTTGGTGGGAGTGGCTGCTGCCAAGGCGGTGGCGTTTGCCCACCACTTGCCGTTGATTCCGGTCAACCACATGGCTGGGCACATCTATGCGGCCCGGTTTGCAGGGGAAATCAAGTTCCCGGCACTCGCTCTCCTTGTTTCCGGCGGGCACACCGAATTAGTGTGGTTGAAGGAAGAGGGTTCCTTCGTGATTATTGGGGATACCCGCGACGATGCGGCCGGTGAAGCGTACGATAAGGTCGGCCGGGTGCTCGGTGTTGCGTATCCGGCAGGAAAGGAACTGGATGCGATGGCCCACCGCGGCCACGACACGTTTAGCTTTCCCCGGGCGATGCTGCAGGAGGATAACCTCGACTTCAGTTTTAGTGGTCTGAAGAGTGCGTTTATTAATACGGTGCACCATGCCGACCAGGTCGGGGAACAACTCTCACGGGATGACCTGGCAGCTAGCTTCCAGCAGGCTGTTGTAGACATTCTTGTGACCAAGACCACGCGGGCTCTTCGCCAGTACCCAACGACCCGGCAACTGATCCTCGCCGGGGGAGTCGCTGCGAATACGGGGTTGCGCAGTCAGTTAACGGATGCGATGCGGGCTTTTCCGCGGGTGGAGCTTCTCCAAGCGCCGTTAAAACTGTGCGGGGATAACGCCGCCATGATTGGGGCGGCCGGGACGATGCTTTACCAGCACGGAGTCCAGGCAGACCTTAATCTTAACGCCGATCCATCCCTCGAGTTCCCGTACCTTGACGAAATTGAAAAATAATTAGATTGAAAAACAGACGAGCACGTGGGAGTTAATTGCTTTTGACGTGCTCGTCTGTTTTAATGGTTCTTTGTCAAGTTCTGGTGATGAAGGGAACGCGGTGCCCATTTTAAGCGCCTTTTCTTAATGAATAAGAATTGACTTACAATGTAAGGACGAATACACTGTACGTAAGGTAAAAGTAAGGGGGTAATTAGATGATTGTATCAGCAACGATGACCGCTAAAAATCAAGTAACTATCCCGAAAGCAATCCGTGATTTATTAAATTTGAAACGGGCGGATACGCTAGAATTTGTTGTCACTGATGAGGGACAGATTACGTTAGAAAAACAGGAATCAAATGCCAATTTGTGGGACGTAGTTGCCCAACAGGAAAAGGAATATGGAAGCATTGATACCCCAGAATTTGATTGGGGTAGTGACGTGGGGACAGAGGTGATTGATTAGTGTACCAACAGGGGGAGATTGTTTTTGTTGATTTAAATCCAACACGGGGACATGAGGAAAGCAAGGTCCGCCCGTGTGTTGTTATTAGTAACGCGCAGTACAATCATTTTTTTAACACGGTAATTGTCGCGCCGATTAGCTCGGCACCTAAATACCGAAAGGATACGCGCTATGTGAAATCACCGTTATTTATCCCGGTTGATGTTAATGAGGTTCATGGAACTTTGTTGTTACAGCACATTCGTTCATTAGATATTCATAGCCGAATTAAAAGTGGCGTTCAAGGGAAACTATCAGCTAAGCAAATCCGTGCGGTTACAGCAATAATCCAGCAATTCTTTTAACCACATCAACAGGGTTTGGTATAAGATTTTAAAAACAGACGAGCACGTAGAAGTTGATTGCTTCAGACATGCTCGTCTATTTTAATGGATTAATTTATTCGTTCTCTTCAAGGGCTAACGCCGCTTCTTCCCAGGCTTGCTCAGCTTCTTCAAGCTGCGGGGTCAGGGCGTCGAGTTGTTTTTGCAAATCCGTTAGTTTCCCAAGGTCATCGCTATGCGTGGCCATTTCCTTTTCAAGCTCTTCTTTTTGGGCTTCAAGGGCGGCCATCTGCTCTTCCGCCTGTTGCACTGCGCGTTCGAGCTTCCGGTGCGCCCGCTGTTGCGCCTTCTGGGTGGCGAAGTCCTGCTTACTATTAGCAAGGGCCGCTGGTGTTGGCGCCTTGGTGGCTTTCTCAGCGGTCGGTGTATCCTGTGGCTGCGCCTGTTCGTCGCGTTTTTGCACGTAGTAATCGTAGTCCCCCAGGTAAAGCGTGCTGCCAGTTGGGGCGAGTTCTAAGACGTTCGTGGTGACCTGGTTAATGAAGTACCGGTCGTGGGAAACCATTAATACGGTTCCCGGGAAGTCCTTAATTGCCCGTTCCAACACTTCCTTACTTTCGATATCAAGGTGGTTGGTCGGTTCGTCAAGGACTAACAGGTTGTCGTGGTTGAGGGCCAGTTTAGTAAGCAAAAGCCGGGCCTTTTCCCCGCCAGAGAGGCTGGCAACCTGCTTTTGAACGTCGTCACCGCTAAAGAGGAAACTTCCTAAGACGGAGCGGACGTCCCGTTCCAGCATTGTCCGGTGGTCGTCCCAGACTTCATCAAGAACGGTCTTCTCGGCATGGAGGACCTGGTGTTCCTGGTCGTAGTATCCCACCGTCACGTTTGTGCCACGGGTGGCACTGCCGTGAATGAACGGAATCATGCCCAGAATGCTCTTAAGCAGGGTTGACTTTCCCGTTCCGTTCGGGCCCACGATTGTCAACACCTGGTGTTTCCGGAGCTCAAAGTTAATGGGGGCAGCCAGTGTGTTCCCATCATAACCAATGGCGGCGTCCTTGACCGTCAGGACAATGTTGCCGCTCTCCTTTTCCGGGGTAAACGTAAACCGCATGGCGCGCTCGTCTCCTGCCGGTTTATCCAGCCGCTCCATTTTTTCCAACTGTTTGCGCCGGCTCTGCGCCCGTTTAGTGGTTGAGGCCCGTACAATGTTTTTGTTGACAAACTCCTCCATTTCATGGATTTTTGCCTGCTGTTTTTCGTAGGCCTTCCACGCTGCTTTTTGCCGGGCGGCCCGTTCCTTAACATACTGGGAGTAGTTGCCGGTGTAGTGGGCGCTGGTGCCGTTCCCAATCTCGTAAACCTGGTTCACAATCCGGTCGAGGAAGTACCGGTCGTGGGAAACGATTAGGAGGGCGCCCTGGTACGACTGAATGTAACCTTCTAGCCAGGTAAGCGTGGCGATATCGAGGTGGTTGGTCGGTTCGTCCAGGATTAACAGATCCTTTTTTTCGAGGAGAAGTTTTGCCAGGGCTAACCGCGTTTTCTGACCCCCGGAGAGGGTATCAACCGGGCGGTCATAGTCCTCGGGGAAAAACTTAAACCCGGTCAGGACGGACTTAACCTCTGTTTCGTAACCGTATCCGTTTTGCTCCTTAAAATCGTGCTGCAGTTGGTCGTAGTGGTCGAGGAGTTGCTGGTATTCGGGCGAGGCCGGATCCATCGGTGGGTTGGCCATTTGTTCCTCTAACCGGTGAATTTCCGCTTCCATTTTTTGAAGGGGCGCAAACACGCTTAACATTTCATCGTACAGGGATCGGCCCGACGATAAGCCGGCGTTCTGGGCAAGGTAACCGATGGTAAGGTCCTTCCGTCGGATGATTTGCCCTTCATCGGGTTCTGTTTCTCCCGTGAGCATCTTAATGAGGGTGGATTTTCCTGCGCCGTTCCGGCCAACGAGCGCAATCCGGTCGCCGTCCTGGATGTCCAGGTTAATGTCGTGGAAGAGGGTATCAGCCCCGAAATGCCGGGCAACTTTTTGTGCTTGGAGCAGTATCATGGTATGCATCCTTTCGTTCAAAGTAATAATCCTACCTATTTTAGCATATGATTTTCGAAAAACACGTAAAGAGATTGTGAAGTTAGCGGGTTAATTCGTACTAATATCAACGTTTATGTTATAGTTGCTTGTGAAGATTAATTGAAGGGAGTTTAACAGCATGGCAAAAATTCCACAGGCGACTGCCCGGCGGTTACCAATTTACTACCGCTACCTTAATTTTCTTAAGGATGCGGGGAAAGAGCGGGTTTCTTCAACGGAACTTGCCGAGGCGGTCAAGATTGATTCAGCAACAATCCGGCGGGACTTCTCGTACTTCGGTGCGCTTGGAAAACGCGGGTACGGGTACCACGTTGATAGTTTACTAGCATTTTTTAAAAAGACCCTGAGTCAGGATAAGCTGACAAACGTTGCATTGATTGGGGTCGGGAATCTGGGGCATGCGCTCCTCAACTTTAATTTCCACCAGAGCAATAACGTGCGGATCAGTGCGGCGTTTGATATTAACGACGACATTACCGGAACAATTCAAAACGGTGTGCCGGTTTACCCGATGGCGGACATGCAGGAGCAGCTGACCGTCCAGCAGATTGAGGTGGCAATCCTCACGGTGCCGGCGTCCGTTGCCCAGAGCGTTGCCGATCAGATGATTGCGGCGGGGGTGAAGGGAATTTTGAACTTTACCCCGATGCGGATTGCAGCCCCGGAAACAGTCCGGATTCAAAACGTGGATTTGACGAACGAGCTGCAGACGCTGATCTACTTCCTGGACCACTTTGGGCCGAAGAAGGATGAAGAATAATCATATTAATGAAGAAAGCTACCAGGTTAACGGACGATGCTAAGTGGACATTTAGGACACGAAATTAGCCGGTGGTTTTTTATTTACTAATTAATTAGCACTCTCCTGCAAAGAGTGACAAAAAATGCTTGCACTTCATGGCAAAAGTGTGTAGTATATGAATTGTAGGTTAGCACTTACCAATGATGAGTGCTAAATAAATCATTTGGAGGGATAGCTTGTGCTTAAGCCATTAGGAGATCGCGTAATCTTAAAAGTAGAAGAAGAAAAAGAGCAAACGGTTGGGGGCATTGTTTTAGCAAGCAACGCCAAGGAAAAGCCACAAACCGCTAAGGTGGTTGCTGTTGGTGAAGGGTTAACCCTTGAAAACGGCACGACGGTTGCACCGAAGGTTAAGGAGGGCGACACGGTTCTCTTTGACAAGTACGCTGGAACCGAAGTTAAGCATGATGGTGAGTCATACTTAGTTGTCCACGAAAAGGACTTAATGGCCATCGTTGACTAGTTGTCAGCGGTGATGACGAGTTTAAAATCTAACACATGAGGTGATATGACAATGGCTAAGGAAATTAAGTTTGCGGAAGACGCACGCAAGAAGATGTTAGCTGGGGTTGACAAGTTAGCCGACACAGTTAAGTCAACGATTGGACCAAAGGGACGGAATGTTGTGTTGGAGCAGTCATACGGTTCCCCAACAATTACAAACGATGGGGTAACGATTGCCAAGTCAATCGAATTAGAAGACCACTTCGAGAACATGGGTGCTAAGCTTGTGGCTGAAGTTGCTTCAAAGACCAACGACATCGCTGGTGACGGAACGACGACCGCAACGGTTCTGACGCAGGCAATCGTAAACGCCGGGATGAAGAACGTGACGGCGGGTGCTAACCCTGTTGGAATCCGGAAGGGGATCGAAGAAGCAACGGATGTTGCCGTTAAGGCCCTGCACGAACAGTCCCACAAGGTTGAATCAAAGAGTGACATTGCACAGGTTGCTTCAATTTCAGCCGCTAACGAAAAGGTTGGGGAATTAATCTCTAACGCCATGGAAAAAGTTGGTAAGGATGGGGTTATTACCATCGAAGAGTCAAAGGGGATTGACACGACTCTCGACGTTGTTGAAGGGATGCAGTTCGACCGCGGCTACCTGTCACAGTACATGGTAACGGACAACGACAAGATGGAAGCTGACCTGGACAACCCGTACATCCTGATTACGGACAAGAAGATTTCAAACATCCAGGAAATCATGGACCTGTTACAGCAGATTGTTCAGCAGGGACGTTCACTGTTAATCATCGCTGACGACGTTGACGGTGAAGCTCTTCCAACACTTGTTTTGAACAACATCCGGGGAACGTTCAAGGCCGTTGCTGTTAAGGCTCCTGGCTTTGGTGACCGGCGGAAGGCAATGCTTGAAGACATCGCCATTCTGACGGGTGCTACGGTTATCACGGACGACCTTGGCCTGCAGTTGAAGGACGTTACGCTTGACCAGTTAGGTTCAGCTGGGAAGGTAACCGTTACGAAGGAAAACACGACGATCGTTGAGGGTGCCGGCGCTAAGGATGCCATCGACGAGCGGGTTGACCAGATCCGGAAGCAGATTGCGGAAGCAACGTCTGACTTTGACAAGGAGAAGCTCCAGGAACGGCTGGCTAAGTTAGCCGGTGGGGTTGCCGTAATCAAGGTTGGGGCCGCAACCGAAACCGAATTGAAGGAACGGAAGTACCGGATTGAAGACGCCCTCAACGCTACGCGGGCTGCCGTTGAAGAAGGCTTCGTTCCTGGTGGTGGTACGGCACTTGTTAACGTCATTGACAAAGTTGCTGCCATCAAGGAAAGCGGCGACGTTCAGACGGGGGTTAACATCGTTAAGCGCGCCCTCGAAGAACCAGTACGGCAGATCGCTGAAAACGCCGGCTTAGAAGGTTCCGTTATCGTTGAGAAGCTGAAGGAACAGAAGCCAGGTGTTGGGTTCAACGCTGCAACCGGTGAATGGGTCGACATGGTTGACGCCGGGGTTGTTGACCCGACAAAGGTTACCCGTTCAGCACTGCAGAACGCTGCCAGCGTTTCAGCCCTGCTGCTCACAACGGAAGCGGTTGTTGCTGATAAGCCTGAAAAGGAAGACAACGCCGCTGCTGGTGCCGCTAACCCGGCTGCCGGTGGAATGGGCGGAATGATGTAATTCTGGCCAACAGTAATTAGAAAAGAGTAATAAGCACCCCAAATCGTGGTTAAGCTAACCGTGGTCTGGGGTGCTTTTGTGCTATTTTCTCAAACGTAACGTTTAATCATATTAATGGAATCTAGTAGAGAATCGTGAGATGGGTTAGGCGGTAATCCCGTCGTACCCATAAAATAAAACTCCTTCCCGTACTCATTCCGGGAAGGAGTTTTACTTTAAACCTGACACTTGCCGTTGCACATGCAGACCTTGTCAGTCTTCATGGGGCAGTGGCAAATTCCATCAGGCCCGGCACACGGGTATCCCTTCGTACAGGTCATTCCCGTTGTGCATAGTGGAGCATCTTTTTCCATTATAAAATCACCTGATTAGTTGTTATTTCATTGCCTTTTTGTTTTCCATGATGCCGTCAATCAACCCGTAGTCAACGGCTTCCTGAGCAGTCATGAAGTTGTCCCGGTCAGTATCCTGGTTAATCTTCTTGATTGTTTGGCCAGAACCGTCAGCAAGGATTTTGTTAATTAATTCCCGGGTCTTTAAAATGTGCTCAGCAGCAATTTGAATTTCAGTGGATTGCCCCTGTGCCCCACCAAGTGGCTGGTGGATCATAATCTCAGAGTGGGGAAGGGCAAACCGCTTTCCCTTAGTGCCGGCGGTTGCCAGCACAGATGCCATTGATGCTGCCATTCCCATCACAATCGTCTGAACATCGGCGTTAACGAAGTTCATCGTATCGTAAATGGCTAATCCGGCTGAAACGCTGCCACCGGGTGAGTTAATGTACAGGTAAATATCCTTATTAGAATCCTGAGCATCCAGGAAGAGCAGTTGGGCAATAATTGCGTTTGCCATGTCGTCATTGATCTCGCCTGAAAGCATAATAATCCGGTCCTTGAGCAACCGGGAGTAAATATCGTACGCGCGTTCACCGCGAGATGATTGCTCAATCACTGTTGGTACTAAGTTCATGTGAACCGCCTCCTACTTATAATGTAACTTGCGCAGTCTTCACCGTGCGTTGCTTTAATTTTAATACAAAGGTCAAAAATGGTCAAATCATGTTTTGGATAAATGCGGGATACAAAAAGAGGCTGAGACCAACGTCCCAACCTTCGCTTCAATCTTGAATGCGCCACCGGGGAGTCGAACCCCGATTACAAGAACCGGAATCTTGCGTGCGATCCATTACACTAGCGGCGCAGCACGCTTATTATAGTATCGTGATTGGAATTAAATTGCAAGTCTTTTTTTCGAGTTTTTGGGAGGCGTAGATATGTCCGCCCATATCTTTGGGGATTGACCGATAAAAACCCGTTGAATGCCTGGTACTGTAAGGGAGAACCGGGGGCGCAGTGAAAGGGGTGAATCCTGATAAGGGTGAATAAGTGAAGTTGCTTGCAAGCGGGGGGGAGAATTGCTACAATATCATTGTAATTGAGATCGGGTTTCCTGCGGTTTGGATCGGGATAGTGAGAGCTATCAAGTGATGGGTCGCCCGGCAAGAATGGAAACATTTTTGTACGCGGGACTGAAAGTGTTTTTAAAATGGTGGTGCTTCTGTGCTACTTTTTAAAATAAATTTTATTTCCACAAGGAGGAAATTTTAGTATGACTACTAAAGTTGGTATTAATGGGTTTGGCCGGATCGGTCGGTTAGCATTCCGTCGGATCGCTGCTGTTTCAGATGACCTTGAAGTTGTTGCTATCAACGACTTAACTTCACCATCAATGCTTGCTCGTCTTCTTAAGTACGACACGGCTCATGGTAAGTTTGACGCTGAAATCTCAGCTACGGACAATGCAATCATTGTAAACGGAAAGGAAATTCCTGTTTACGCCGAAGCAGATGCGACAAACATTCCTTGGGTAAAGAACGACGGTGTTGAACTTGTTCTTGAATCAACTGGTTTCTACACATCACCAGAAAAGGCTTCTTCACACCTGAAGGCTGGTGCCAAGAAGGTTCTTGTTTCAGCTCCTGCTGGTGACATGAAGACGGTTGTTTACGGTGTTAACGATGACATTATCACACCAGATGACGACATCATCTCAGCTGCATCATGCACGACCAACTGTCTTGCACCGATGGCTAAGGCTGTTAACGATGCATTCGGCATCAAGGCTGGTACGATGACGACGGTTCACGCCTACACGGCTTCACAGAAGCTTCAGGATGGTCCGGACCGCAAGGCTAACTTCCGGAACGGCCGTGCTGCTGCTCAGAACATCATCCCTCACTCAACTGGTGCTGCTAAGGCTCTTGGGAAGGTTGTTCCTGAACTGGGCGGCAAGCTTGATGGCCACGCACTTCGTGTTCCAACAATCACGGGTTCAGTTACAGAATTAGTTTCTGTTCTTGACAAGAAGGTTACGGCTGACGAAGTTAACGCCGCTGTTAAGAAGGCTACGGAAGGTAACGCTTCATTCGGCTGCAACGAAGACGAAATCGTTTCATCAGACGTTATCGGGACGTCATTCGGTTCAGTATTTGACCCAACACAGACACAGGTTGTTGGCGGCGATGAAGGACAGGTTGTTAAGACCGTTTCATGGTACGACAACGAATCTGGTTTCACGGCTCAGATGATTCGGACCTTAGAGAAGTTTGCAAGCATGCTTTAATATTTAGCTGAACGCTAATATTTTCTGCTTGGCAGATGATGGCGGGGGGAGGCAAAACTCCTCCCGCTTTTTTAATACATTTTTCTGGAGGGAATAAAATGGCTAAATTAACGATTGACGACTTAGACCTGAAGTCTAAGAAGGTTCTTGTACGGGTCGACTTCAACGTCCCGATTAAGAACGGTGTGATTGGTGACGATAACCGGATGGTTGCCGCCTTACCAACAATTAAGCACATCATTGAACAGGGTGGGAAGGCAATCCTCTTCTCACACCTTGGCCGGGTAAAGACCGAAGAAGACAAGAAGGAGCTCACATTACGGCCGGTTGCTGAACACTTAGCTGAATTATTAAACAAGCCGGTAACGTTCATTCCTGCAACCCGGGGTGCTCAACTTGAAGACGCCATCAACAACATGAACGATGGTGACGTTCTGCTGGTTGAAAATACGCGGTTTGAAGACCTTGACGGTAAGAAGGAATCAGGCAACGATCCTGAATTAGGCAAGTACTGGGCATCACTTGGTGACGTCTTTGTTAACGACGCCTTTGGGACGGCTCACCGGAAGCACGCTTCAAACGTCGGCATTTCAGAAGCAATGAAGGCTGCTGGTAAGAAGGCTGCTGCGGGTTACCTGCTTGAAAAGGAAATCAAGTTCTTAGGGAACGCTGTTGATAACCCGGCGCACCCGTTCGTTGCAATCCTTGGTGGGGCCAAGGTTTCTGACAAGATCGGTGTAATCAACCACCTGATTGACAAGGCTGACAAGATTATCGTTGGTGGTGGAATGACGTACACGTTCTACGCTGCTAAGGGAATCAAGATTGGTAAGTCACTGGTTGAAGAAGACAAGATTGACCTGGCTAAGGAAATCATGGACAAAGCTGGCGACAAGCTGGTTCTGCCAGTTGACAACGTTTGCGCAACGGACTTCAAGAACGATGCACCAAGCAAGATCTTTGAAGGCGACATCGAAGACGGCTACATGGCATTAGACATCGGCCCGAAGTCAGTTGAACTCTTCAAGAGCGTACTGAAGGACGCTAAGACGGTTGTTTGGAACGGACCAATGGGTGTGTTCGAAATGCCGAACTTCGCCAAGGGAACGCTTGAAATCGGCAAGTTCCTTGGAACGTTAACGGACGCCACAACGATTGTCGGTGGTGGGGACTCAACTGCTGCCGTTAAGAAACTCGGCGTTGCTGACAAGTTAACGCACATCTCAACTGGTGGTGGTGCTTCCCTTGAATACCTCGAAGGAAAGACATTACCAGGAATCGCAGCTGTTTCTGACAAGTAGTTAGATAGCAGACTTTAAGGGGGTTGGAACGATTGGTTCCAGCCTCCTTTTATTGTGCTTTTACCAGAGGTTTTTATCAGTTCGTGGTATAATTAAAAATGTTGTATGGTTGTTCACAACCAACTAAAAATGAAAGGATGATTTTAATGCGGACACCAATTATCGCGGGTAACTGGAAGTTACACATGAACCCAACGGAAACCGTTGAATTTGTTAAGGCGGTTAAGGATCAGTTGCCACAAAACAGTGAGGTTGAAACCTTAATTTGTGCACCGGCAGTTGACCTGCCAGCACTGCTTGACAGCGCTAAGGGTTCCCAGCTTCATGTTGGTGCTGAAAACTGCTACTTTGAAGACGAAGGGGCCTTTACTGGTGAAACTTCACCAAAGGTTCTGCACGAAATGGGCGTTGACTACGTTATTATCGGGCATTCCGAGCGGCGTGGTTACTTCCACGAAACGGACGAGGACATCAACAAGAAGGCGCACGCCATCTTTAAGAACGGCATGAAGCCGATCATCTGCTGTGGTGAAAGCCTTGAGACCCGGGAAGCTGGGAACGCAGAAAGCTTTGTTGAAGACCAGATCAAGGCAGCCTTAAAGAACTTAACGGCTGACCAAGTTGCTAGCCTGGTAATCGCCTACGAACCAATCTGGGCAATCGGAACTGGGAAGACCGCTACGGCTGATCAGGCCCAGGAAATGTGCGCTGCTATTCGGCAGACGGTTGCTGATCTGTACGACGAAACAACGGCTGAAAACGTTCGGATTCAGTACGGTGGTTCCGTAAAGCCGGCTAACGTTAAGGAAATCATGGCTAAGAAGGATATCGACGGTGGCCTGATTGGTGGCGCTGCCCTTAAGCCAGACTCATTCTTAGCATTAGCCCACTACAACGACTAGTCTGCTAGTGCGTGAAGGTTTTCATATAACAAGTTGAATATCGGTTCTGAACGGACTAAAATAACGTTGAGGACAGTATTCTCAAGTTAACAACATCAAAGGAGAGAAATATCTATGTCTGCAATTACAGAAATTTACGCTCGTGAAGTCTTAGACTCACGGGGTAACCCAACTGTTGAAGCTGAGGTTTACACCGAAGCAGGTGCTTTTGGCCGGGGAATTGTTCCTTCAGGTGCTTCAACTGGTGAACACGAAGCCGTTGAACTGCGGGACGGCGACAAGTCTCGTTACATGGGCAAGGGTGTTACCAAGGCCGTTGACAACGTAAACAACGTAATCGCTAAGGAAATCGTTGGTTACGAAGTTACGGACCAGGTTGCCATTGACAAGGCAATGATTGCTTTAGACGGGACACCAAACAAGGGTAAGCTTGGTGCCAACGCCATCTTAGCCGTTTCAATTGCATGTGCCCGGGCTGCTGCAGATGAGCTTGAAATTCCGCTTTACAACTACCTTGGCGGGTTCAACGCTCACGTAATGCCAACACCAATGATGAACGTTATCAACGGTGGGGCGCACTCAACGAACAAGGTCGACTTCCAGGAATTCATGATTATGCCTGTTGGAGCTAAGTCAATGAAGGAAGCCGTTCGGATGGGTTCAGAAACGTTCCATCACCTGCAGGCTCTCCTGAAGGCTGACGGCAAGTCAACGGCCGTTGGTGACGAAGGTGGTTTCGCTCCTGACTTTGCTAACAACGAGGAACCGTTAGAGTACCTTGTTCGGGCTATCAGTGACGCCGGCTACAAGCCAGGCAAGGACGTTGCCATTGCCATGGACGTGGCCGCTTCAGAACTGTGGGACGACGACAAGAAGAAGTACACGCTTCGTTGGTCAACGGGTGAAGAATTCTCAACGCCAGAATTCGTTAAGTACATCGAAGGCTTAATCAGCAAGTACCCGATCGTATCAGTTGAAGACCCGATTGACGAAAACAACTGGGACGACTGGGCTGAAATTACCAAGGAACTTGGTAAGAAGGTTCAGCTTGTTGGTGACGACTTCTTCGTTACGAACACCGAATACCTGAAGAAGGGGATTAAGATGGGTTGCGCAAACTCAATCTTAATCAAGGTTAACCAGATTGGTACCCTGACTGAAACGGTAGAAGCCATCGAAATGGCTAAGGAAGCCGGCTACACGGCCGTTGTTTCCCACCGTTCAGGTGAAACCGAGGACACGACGATCGCTGACCTGGTTGTTGCTATGAACGCCGGCCAGATCAAGACTGGTTCAATGAGCCGGACGGACCGGATCGCTAAGTACAACCAGTTAATGCGGATCGAAGACCAGCTCACAAGCAACGTTGCAGAATACAAGGGAATCCACTCATTCTACAACTTAAGCGAGCAGGCTCGTGAAGACATTATGAACAAGTAATTTTCCGGTATTGACGAGGAAAACTTACTTGCAATAAAATGAAAACAAGGGATTGATTGAATCGGTCCCTTGTTTTTGTCTACATATTTTATGGTAAGAGGGGTGAAAACGGTGGGTAGTTCGGAGGAACACCGTTTCTTTGATACAACGCGGTTTACGTTTATTTTACGGGGTATTCTGGTTGGCCTTTTGTCTGGCCTGGTTGTCAGTGTCTTCCGCCTGCTGTGTGAGCGGGGATTACAGCTAATGACGTGGGTGTACGGATTGATGCATCACCATTTATGGCTCCTACTCCCGGTTATCCTGGGTGCACTGGTAATTACCCTGATTAACGGCCGGCTGATTACGGCAGAGCCAAACATTAAGGGTTCAGGGATTCCGCAGGTTGAAGGGCAGTTATCAGGTGACCTTGAAATGAACTGGTGGTCTGTTTTATGGCGGAAATGGATCGGCGGAATTTTAGGAATTTCGTACGGGCTGTTTCTTGGACGGGAAGGTCCGTCAATTCAGCTAGGAGCAACCGTCGGCCAGGGAATTGCCGATAGCATGAAAAAAAAGGGTGCTGGCCGGCGGGTGTTAATCGCTGGTGGCGCGGCTGCCGGGCTATCTGCAGCCTTTAACGCCCCGATTGCTTCCACGTTGTTTGTACTGGAAGAGGTGTACCATAACTTTTCACCGTTGGTATGGACGACCGCGCTGGCAGCGGCGGTTTCCTCAAACTTTGTTTCGATGGAATTCTTCGGGCTAACGCCGGTTTTGGATATTCATTACGGTCATTCGTTCCCGCTCCGGTATTACGTTTATCTGGTAGTGATGGGGGTTATTCTTGGTTTATTAGGATACCTTTACCAGTACATGACCCTTAATGGGGAGAAAGTCTATGCTAAGTTGAAGCTTTTACCCCGGAAGTATGATGTGTTAATCCCATTATTAATGGTGATTGCGATTGGTTATTTCTGGCCGCACCTTCTAGGTGGGGGAAACGGGTTAATTAAGTCCCTGGGAACGACCAACCCAACCTTGTTAATTTTACTTGCGATTTTTATTATGCGGTTGCTGTTTTCAACGATTTCGTACTGTTCGGGGACCCCTGGGGGAATCTTCTTGCCGATTCTTGCACTGGGAGCTGTTTTAGGGGCGCTCTACGGTGAGGTTTTAGTTCACCTGCATTTGATGCCAACTTATTTGGTTGCGAACTGCGTGATCTATGCGATGGCCGGATACTTTGCCTGCATCGGGAAGGCACCGTTTACTGCCATCCTCCTGATTACCGAAATGGTGGGATCACTCCGGCACCTAATGCCGCTTGCGGTAGTTTCCCTAACGGCGTACACTGTCGTCGACATTCTTCGGGGACAACCGATTTACGAAGCGATGCTTGCCAACCTGCGGCACTTCCCGCAGAATGCAATTTCTGAAACGACGCAGGAGGATGAGGTGGAAATCCCGGTCTTTGCCGGGTCAAACTTGCAGGACAAGCAGGTCCGGGATATTCCGTGGCCGAAGGACTGTCTGTTAGCCGCAATTCGGCGGGGTGAAAAGGAACGGATTCCGCACGGTGATACGGTCATTCGGAGCGGTGATACGTTGATCGTGGTTACGCCACACGAAAACCGAGCATGGCTCCGGAACAGGCTACACCAGTATGCGGTCGGCCGCAATAATAAGGGTGGTCCCATCAAGCCGTCAACTTCCCAGGCTGGAAAAGACTAGGGGTTTATGGTAGATTAAATGTGGTGTAATTTAGAAGGATAAAGGAGGAGCGCACTTGTATAACGTACTACTCACATCGCTGATTGTTGTTTCAGTGTTGATTATCATTGCGGTGATGATGCAGCCCGCTAAGGAAGATAATGCGTCAACCGCCCTTAGTGGGGGTGCTGGTGATCTGTTTAGCAAGCAAAAGCCCCGCGGATTTGAAGCTTTCATGCAGCGGGTCACGGCAGTTTTAGGAATTATCTTCTTTGGCCTTGCGCTTGGGTTGGTGTTCCTATCATCACACTAGTAACTGATTAACGTGGTGGACACGATTCATTTGATGGAAGAAAAAATGGTTGTGGAGCCATTACTATCCGTAACGCGGGAGCCATGACGCTGGTCTTGGCTCCCGTTTTATGTAAAACCATAAGTAAACGGGGAAGACAGATGGAAAAAGAGATACTAAAAGATAAATTAATGCGGCGGTTTAAGGACGAACCAACCCGGGCGTTTACGGTGCAGGAGTTGGCGAATACCTTGTATATGGCCGGTGGTGGCCAGTTCAAGTTTATCGTTCAGGCCCTTACGGACTTAGAGCACGAAGGAACAATTACGCTCAAGGACGACCACTTTAAGTTGGCTGCAGTGGCAGGAAACCATCCCGAAGAAGTTGGGGTGTTTCACGCGAACGACCGGGGATTTGGGTTTGTTACGGTTGATCCGGATAAGGATGATTACTTTATCGGGCCGACCAACACTATGTCTGCTCTGAACGGCGACGAGGTGGCCGTGCAAATGATTAACCCCGGAGACCCTGCGAGTGGTCGCCGTCCTGAGGGAAAGGTGACCCGGATTGTTACCCGGGTGCTGAACCGGGCCGTGGGTGAATTTTTACTGCCTGATGGGGATGAACACTACCCGGATGGCGTGATTGGAACCTTACATTTACGGGATAAAAAGCTGGCAAGTTACCGTTTTCTGGTGATGAACACCGGCCTGAAACCTAAGCCGCACGAATTGGTCATTGCGTCAATTTCGGCGTACCCGGATGAGCATATTCCGGGTGTGCTGGAAGGAGCGGTTACCAAGGTCTTAGGGAACGTTAATGACCCAGGAATGGACATCACGCAGATCGTGTACGAGCACGACATCCCGCATGAATTTCCGGATGAAGTGAAGGAACAGGTCTCACATATTCCGGACCACGTTACAGCTGCTGAAAAGGAAGGCCGGGTTGACCTGACTGATCAGCCCCTCGTTACGATTGATAGTATCGAATCAAAGGACCTCGATGATGCGGTGAATGTCTGGAAGTTAGATAACGGGAACTACCACCTCGGGGTGCACATCGCCGACGTGTCCCACTACGTGACGCCGGGAACGCCCCTGGATAAGGAGGCCTTTAAACGCGGGACGTCGGTTTATTTAACGGACCGGGTAATTCCGATGCTACCGAAGGAGTTATCAAACGGGATTTGTTCGTTAAACCCGCACGTTGAACGGCTGGCCATGACCTGTGAAATGGAAATTAATTCGCAGGGTGAGGTGGTTAACCATAAGATCTTCCCGAGTGTCATTCGCTCAACGGAACGAATGACGTACGTGGCAATTAACAAGATTTTGGAATCCGATGACGAGGCCATGAAGGAGCGGTACCACGATCTCGTTCCGATGTTCCGTGATATGGCTGAACTCCACAAGATTCTCTTACGGATGCGGCATAAGCGGGGCGCCATCGAATTTGATGATAACGAAGCCAAGGTAATTCTGGACGATCAGGGGCATCCGGTGAAGATTGAGCTCCGGGAACGGGGGACCAGTGAACGGATGGTGGAATCGTTTATGCTGGCCGCCAATGAGACGGTGGCCAAGCACTATCACGACCTAAACGTTCCGTTTGTTTACCGGATTCATGAAAACCCTGATCAGGAAAAGGTGGATGCGTTCCTTGAACTCCTTCAAAGCTTTGGCATTCACGTGAAGGGCCGGCATGGGCACCTCAAACCGAAGGACTTCCAGGGCGTGCTCAAGCAGGTTGCCGGGAACCCGGAAGAGGCGACCGTTTCAACGATGATGTTGCGGGCGATGCAACAGGCGAAGTACGCACCGTCCCCGGCAGGACACTTTGGGTTGGCTGCGAAGGACTACACGCACTTCACGTCACCAATTCGGCGGTACCCGGATTTGATGGTGCACCGGTTAATTCGGTGGTACAAGGAAAATGGTACGGGGGAAGAGGCTCAGGCCAAGTACCGCGACCAGCTTGATGAGATTACGGCCCACAGTTCAGAAACAGAACGGCGTGCGGTCGATACCGAACGGGATTCCGATGCCCTGAAGAAGGCCGAATACATGAAGGAGCACGTCGGTGAAGTATTCGATGCCGTTGTTAGCTCGGTAACCAAGTTTGGAATGTTCATTGCCCTTCCGAACACCGTTGAGGGGTTAATCCACATCAGCGAACTGAAGGACGACTACTATGAATTTGTTGAGAAGGCTTTAGCGCTGGTTGGGCGGCGGAAGAAACGGACCTTCCGGATTGGGCAGGAAGTTCGGGTTAAGTTAATCAACGTTAACGTTGAACAACAGGAGGTCGACTTTACGCTGGTTGATGCACCGGGTGCACCGAAGACTAATCTATTAGAGAAGTACCACGTTGCGGATACGCGGCGGCCGCGGGAATCACGGGGAAGTGGTAATGGCTTCCACCGGGATAACCATCGTAGTGGAAACCGGCAGAATAACCATAATTATCACGGAAACCGCGAAAACGGTCATAACCAGGGCTACCACCGGCGGAATAGCCGGGAACATAGTCGGCGGCGTTAGTTAAGGCGAATAAAGTAAAGGGAGGCGATTGAATGGCAAAGGCACAGCACCATGAAAAACCACTCGCACAGAACAAGAAGGCCCGGCATGATTACCGGATTGTTTCGACCATTGAGGCGGGAATTGCCCTGACGGGAACGGAAATTAAGTCGGTCCGGGCTAGCCGGGTGACCTTAAAGGACGGGTTTGCCCAGGTCCGGAATGGTGAGGTGTGGTTAATGAACGTTCACATCGCCCAGTATGCGCAGGGAAACCGGTTTAACCACGATGAACTGCGTAACCGGAAGCTTCTCTTGCATAAGAAGGAAATTGCCCGGTTAGCCGGGGAAACGCAGCGGAAGGGAGTCACGCTTGTTCCGCTTAAGATGTACCTGAAACACGGGTTTGCGAAGGTTTTGTTGGGAGTGGCTGAAGGAAAGCACGAGTACGACAAACGGCAAACGCTCAAGAAGCGGGACCAGGAGCGCGAGATTAGAAGGGCGCTGAAGAGGTAGGTACGGTAAAGAATTATCTGAGTTAAGGGGAACTAGAAGATGAACTGCGGTTCCCTTACATTACATAATTTGTTCTATGATATTCAGCATTGATGGGAATAGCCATCGATGCTGTTTTTTATTGTTATGATTTTACGGGTGTGGGGAATGAACGCTTTTCTTGATGGGAAAATTTTAAAGGGCTAAGAAAGAGTTACATTAAATCAAAGAAAACGCTTGCATAACTCAGAAAAATGTGCTAACTTTTGCTCAAGGTCAAGGATGGTCTGAGAAAGGAAGTGTATTTGCTATGATAGTTGTTAAAAGGATTGGCTTAATTATTGCTACATTGGGTATTTTGTGGTTTTTGGATGGATCGTTATCACGTGTTCATGCTGATACGTATTATGGTAACGGTGTATATTGTAACAAACACACTTGTCACGTTGATTGGGGGAAAGCTTGGTCGAATATTTTTAATAATTCGGCAGCAAATTGGTTTACAGGCGGTCATGCAGGATGGCATGAGTAAAAAAGAGGGAATACTATGAAATGGTTTGCTGGAGGAAAAGAACGGCAAGAGGCTGTGCTTAAAATTTTGGTGGTGCTTAATGATTCTCTTTCTGATGAGATGCCTGAAAAGCCACTGAAGGAGTTAATTGCAAAGTACATTTTAGAATTTAGGTCTCCTAATAGACCGGTGCCGTACATTTTGAACGCCTTCAACTTAGAGGTTGCGCATTGTTTACGTGAGAATCAGATCGAACTAAGTAAGCGGCAGTTACAGGCATTTGAGAAAATTCGTCAGTTATCTAACATTAAATACGCGTTTTCAATCTAGCAGGGTAACCGTGGTTGTGGTGATAAAAATAGCGTAGCTCAATTGCGAGCTACGCTATTCCTATCTTATAGCAATTAATATCAATAAGATAAATTATGGATTAAAAATTCCGTTCTTTTTTGGCGTAAACAGCGAACGGAGGTTTCGTTCTTGACGGCGCCACTCCTTTTGGAGGGTCGGGTTCTGCTTTGCTTTTTGCATTTCCCGGCGGGCGTGCCGAACAGCGTTCTTGTTCTTATCGGTGGTCTTTAATTCCGGTGCGTCGGAGTCATAATCACCAATCGTTGTTTTATCACCGTTCTTCGTCCACAGACTCGTTGACCGTTTCCCCAGTTCGCGTTGAATCTTAGTGATCTGTGCAAAATCCCCCTTGTAAATGTAGTTCTGGGGGTTAACCGGGGTAAACCCTTGCGGGACATAGAACCGCAGGAGGTTTTTGTTGTTCAACGAATCGGAAAGGGTTAATTCTTCGTTAACCCGGTGTTTATCCCGTTTTAGTTGCCGAGCAAGCTTTGCGGACGGATGAGTAACAACCCGCCCGTTGCTGTTCTGGTATACGGTACTTCCAATTACCGTGTACTTCGGGGTAACAAAGTTCCCGTTTCGGAAAGCCACTACCTGACTGTGTTGCGGCGAGAACAGGTCAGTCCCAAACATTAAGAATGGCTTGGAGTTGATCCCTAACAGGTGAAGAAGCGTCGGTAAGACGTCAATCTCGCCCCCGTACTGGTGTTGAACCCCACCATTTGTTTGGCCCGGAATGTGAATCATAAACGGTACCCGTTGCATCTGCGCGTTGTCAAAGTTGTTCCACGTTGACGACGATTTGCCGAGGAGTGGAGCAAGCTTAATGTTGCGGGTGTTTGAAATCCCGTAGTGATCACCATACAGAATAATGACCGAATTGTCATACAGCCCTGACTTATGCAGGTACTGGAAGAACTGCTGGACGGACTGATCCAGGTAGTGGGCCGTCACGAAGTAGTTGTTGATTGACTGGTCATCTGTGTTGGCTGCCGGGAATGACCGGTTCTGTTTATCCAAGCTATACGGGAAGTGGTTGGAGACCGTAATGTACTTCACGTAAAACGGCTGTTGAAGCCGTTCGAGGTACTTAATTGAGTCGTGGAACAGTAGTTTATCCTTTAACCCGTACTCCGTCAGGTTATTGGCACTGGTATTGTAATACCGGGCCGAGAAGAAGTAGTCGTACCCGAAATTCTTGTACGTGTTATTCCGGTTCCAGAACGATGCGTGGTTGCCGTGGAAGACCGCTGAAGTGTACCCCTCATCCTGTTGGAGGATGGCCGGAGCCGCCTCAAAGGTATTTGAGGTTCCTAGTGTTGAGAAGAGGGACCCCTGCGGTAACCCAAACGTTCCCGTTTCAAGCATTGTTTCGGCATCAGAGGTTTTTCCTTGCCCGACCTGGTTAAAGAAGTTATCGAAGCTGTAAAAGTCCTTTCCGTTATACAGGCTGTTCAGGAAGGGCGTGACTTCCTTTCCGTCAAGCTTGTAATTAATAAGAAACTGCTGGAAACTCTCCAGGTGGATGATAATTACGTTCTTTCCCTTCGCAACGCCAAACATTTTCGGGTTGGGTTTTGCGTAGTGGGATTGCGTGTAATTGATGATCTTATTCAGGTCTTCGCTATCAGCACTTTTCCTGACAGAAGAATTCTTGGCCGTTTTTAGGGCATTGTATACGGTAAACGAATCAAGCCCGAGGTAACGAACAAGGTATTCCCGGTCAAACGTCCGCGTCAGCAGCTGGGGACGACTAATCTCTCCTAAGGTAATGTTGAAGAGGAGTAAGAACAGGGAAGCGGCGGTTAACGCAAACGCTTGGCGCCGCGGAATCGGCCGCTTGTCGAGTTTAATAATCCTGGTAATCAACAGCAGGAGAAGGATTAAAACGTCTGCCACAACGACGATGTCCTGGGGCTTGAGAAGCGCAATGGAACTTGTACTTAAACCTTCGGACACCGAAGAATATCCGAGAATGACGTTAATGGTCATAAAGTCGGTGAATTCCCGGTAGTAAATCACGTTAAACAGCAGCAGTGCCGTGTTTGCGATGTAGATAATCATCATTAACCCGTAGGCCGGAAGGGGCCGCTTAATGTACAACGCAATTCCTAGTAGGAGAAGCGTTGTCGCAATCGGGTTAAAGAGCATCACGGCGTATTCATAAACGCCGTGGGCTCCGAGCCGAAAATCAACAAGATAAACAAAAATCGTTTTAAGCCAGAAAAGAACGGTTAACAGGGTGAAGAAACCCCACCGCGTGTTGATAAGGTTTCGTAGTTTTTTGAGTATCACGGTTGCAACCGTCCCTTCATTTTGATTATTCAATTTTACAGTTTCTGATTTTAACGCCGGAGGTCGGGAAACGCAATTTTTCGCCGGTGAATTTACGGAAACATAATGCAGTCTTGCGAAGAATAATGGTTTGTCCCGAAGAATAATGATGGCGTGTCCGCGCAGTAAGTGTTTATAAGCAATAATCATAATTTATCTGTTTTTCGGGTTATTTTTTGGCAGGGTTGTTGTATAATGGAAAGCGTAAACAAAGTAATAAAGGAGCGGATTGCGCATGGCACACATTAAGTTTGATATGTCCAACCTAACCAAGTTTGTTAACGACTACGAGCTTGACCAAATGCAGCCGATGGTCACGGCTGCTGACAAGGAACTCCGGGATGGGACCGGAGCCGGAAACGACTTCCGGGGCTGGTTAAACCTGCCTGTCGACTACGACAAGGATGAGTTTGCCCGGATCAAGGCAGCTGCTAAGAAGATTATGAGCGATTCTGAGGTATTAGTTGTTCTCGGGATTGGTGGTTCATACCTGGGTGCCCGGGCAGCCATTGAATTCTTAAACCACAACTTCTTTAACCTGTTGGGTGCTGATCAGCGGAAGGCCCCGCAGATCTTCTTTGCAGGGGATTCACTGTCATCATCATACCTGCACGATCTGCTTGACATCATTGGCGACCGTGACTTCTCAGTGAACGTTATTTCCAAGTCCGGAACGACGTTGGAGCCAGCAATGGCCTTCCGGATCTTCAAGCAGAAGTTGGAAGAAAAGTACGGTAAGGAAGGCGCTCGTGAGCGGATTTACGCTACGACGGACCGAGCTAAGGGTGCTTTAAAGACGTTAGCCGATGACGAAGGTTACGAAGAATTTGTTGTGCCGGATGACATTGGTGGGCGGTTCTCAGTGCTGACGGCGGTTGGTCTCTTACCGATTGCTGCTTCAGGCGTTGACATTGACCAATTAATGAAGGGGGCTGCTGATGCCCGCGAAGCATACGCAAATGCTGACCTGAAGAAGAATGAAGCATACCAGTACGCTGCAATGCGGAACATTCTTTTCCGGAAGGGCTACAACATTGAACTCTTAGAAAACTACGAACCATCACTGGTTTACTTCGGCGAATGGTGGAAGCAGTTAATGGGTGAATCAGAAGGTAAGGATGGCAAGGGCATTTACCCGTCATCAGCCAACTTCACCACGGACCTGCACTCTCTTGGCCAGTACATCCAGGAAGGCCGGCGGGCTCTGATGGAGACGGTTATCAACGTTGAGAATCCGAACCACGACATTGACGTTCCGATGGACGACCGGAACCTTGATGGGTTGAACTACCTGAAGGGCAAGACGATGGATCACGCTAACAAGAAAGCCTGCCAAGGGGTTGTTTTGGCCCACACTGACGGGGGCGTTCCGGAAATGATCGTCAACATCCCTGACCAAAGCGAATACACGCTGGGTTACCTGATCTACTTCTTTGAAATTGCCGTGGCAATCTCCGGTTACTTAAACGGGGTTAACCCGTTCAACCAGCCAGGGGTTGAAGCATACAAGCAGAACATGTTTGCACTGCTGGGCCGGCCAGGCTACGAAGAAAAGACGGCGGAACTGGATAAGCGGTTAAACTAAGGTGCGAAGCCACGGCCTTATCCCCATAACGGTAATCAGACGTAGGGCGCGGAACGCGCGGCCAAGGGAGCAGGCTTAGGTGACGGATTTTAGGCGGAGCCCGATTAAGAAGGTGCGGAGCCGAATCATCGTGCAAATAAATTAAGGCGCGACGCTGAGCGGCATAGCCGGTCAAGGAGGGGCTTATTATTTGCGCATAGGTGGTTCGAGCGGAGCCCGATTAAGAAGGTACGGCGCCCAATTACCAAGGCTAAACAAACAGAACGAAAGGCTGTGATGGAGGTCACGGCCTTTTTTGTAGCAATATAGTTTGAAATTAGGGACGATTTTTCGCTAAAATGGAGGGTGAATTGAGGTGGAGAGAATGTTATCCGCAACTGTTCGCCGTTTATTGACGGCACGGGAAAATAAATTCATGATTCCAGCTGATGTTGTTGCTAACGTTCAGGAGAGCAATAATCTTGAACACGCACTCTTGGTTCTCACAAAAATCGGGTATGCGAAAATTCCGGTGTTAGATAGTGATGGGCGGTTTAAGGGCTTACTGTCCTTACCGATGATTACGAATCAAATGCTGGGGTTAGACGGCATTGATACTTCGGTTTTAGGAACGATGACCGTGCGTGATGTGATGGAACGGGATGTTGCGACAATCAAGGCGCCGTATGACGTTGAGGAAGTCTTACGGTTATTGATTGACCGGAATTTCTTAGTTGTCGTTGACGAGAAAAATCATTTTATGGGAATTGTTACCCGCCGTGAGGTAATGAAGAGCGTTAATTATATGGTCCATACGTTAGGGGAGCAGTATTCGCTCACGCCGAAGGGAAAATAAGCGGACCGTTTTTAGAATAAAAATGAGCGTGGTGGAAGTTAGTAACCAACGAATCGAGTGATTCAAGGGTTTCATTCTTCCGCCACGCTCATTTAGTTATTACTTACTAATTACCCCACAATTAAAACGAAACGGGGGCCGTTCGAATGTCAAAGCCAGCTTTTCGGAGAGCGATGATGTACTTCTCAAGGAACTGCCGCTGGATTTTTCCCTGGGCACCATTTCGCGTTTTGATTTGAACCTGGATGGCAATGGCGCCGTTCCCCATGTCAACCGTTCCGTTTAAGACGGGCTTTCGGCCGGCGATGATGTCCGGGTATTTGGCTAAATCAAGGTCATCGTTAATTGCAGAGATAATCCGTTCCATCTTGGCGATATCCTGTTGCGGGTTAATGTACACGTTAATCAAGGCGAGCATGTTATTCCGTGACATATTACTTACGATCGAAATATTCCGGTTAGGAATAAACGAGAGGGTGCCGTCGCTTGCCTGGATTTGCGTGGTTCGCAGGCCGACCGCCTTTACCTTTCCGGTAATATCACCGATTTTGACGGTATCGCCGACCGCATACTGCTGTTCGATCAGAATAAAGAGGCCGGTAATAATGTCAGAAACCAACCCCTTGGCACCAAGCCCAAGGGCGACACTAACAATTCCAGCCCCAGCAATTAGGGTCCCTACCGGAATTCCCAGCACGGACAAAATGGCGTACACGTAGAAGAACAGGATGACGTAATGAAAGATATTTTGTAAGAGCGTTTCAATCGTTTTTAGCCGCCCCTGTGCTCGCAAGCGTTCAGCCGCCTCTTCGGGGTCCTCTTCCTTAGGAGCCGGTTCTTTAGCCGCACGGGCACGACTAAAGGAGTGCTTAATTACCCGTTTTCCGACAGAATTGACAATTAGGAAGAAGAGGGTGAGTAAAATAAGCGAAGCGACCAGAACGATGGCATGGCCGATGATTTTGTTCCAGTTAATACTCTGGATAAAGTTAGTAAAAATGTTGGTTTGGTGATGAACTTGCCGGTCAACCGTTTTCGTGACGGTCGTTGTCAGTAATAGGTTATTCCACTTCATTAGGATAGTCCTTTCATAATTCTTTCACGGGTAATCATACCAGTTTTATTTAGGAAGGGCGACAGTTAGGCTGAATTGCAGTTTTGGGGAATAAATGATAGCCTAAGGGTGAGTAAAAAGGATGGAGGAAAAGGCGATGGTATTAACCTTTGGCCAGTTAGCTGGTTTGATTGCAGCACTTGCATTTGTTGTTTTAGTAGTATTTATGTGTTTGGTACTACATAAGCTTGGAAAAACAATTAACCAGTTATCAGATACACTTACGGACGTTGCACACGAGGCAACGACATTATCAGCTGATGCTGACCGCATTTTAAAAAAGACGGATGATTTGATGGCCGATATTAATGCCAAGTCCCAAAAGCTTGAGCCACTTGTTGATACGGCAGTGGCGTTAAGTAAAAGTGTTGACGATTTAAATACGGCAAGCCGGAAGATGGTTCACCACGTTGCGAGCGCCCGGGAAGAGGGAAGTAAGCTTAATTCAGCGGTAAAGTTTGGTAAGACGGTGTATAACGTTTACAGCGCGGTTGACCGGCACCGGCAGAAGAAGGCTGCTAAGGAGCAGTCAAAGCGGAAGTAGGAGGTCCTTAGAATGGGTAAGAAGTTAGCGTTTGGTTTAGGAATGATTTCAGCGGCAGCGTACGTGGTGGCTAAGAACATGACACCGGCCGAAAAGAAGATGGTGCGGGACCGGGTTGCGCAGGCTGCTACCAACGTAAAGGAAACGGCCTTAAAGTATGACCGGTATTTGCATGAATACCTGGCATCAGCCGAGTACCAGCAGCAGCGCCAGGATTGGGAGGCCCGGTTCATGCAGGCAAAGCAGGCTGCACGGACGGCTGCAGAGACAATTCGGGAACAGGTTGCTACGGGAAGCAAGCCGGAAACAACTCCGGCCATTGCCCGGGAGGACCTCTCCGAATCGATGACCCTGTCAGATAGTGACGATCAGCTCCAGGATGACATTATTTTAAAGACCATGCCAACTGAAAACGGGCAACCAACGGAAACATTCTATCCGAACGGTCAGGTTGCTGATTAGTTGAAGTACCAAGTAATAAAGGAGGTTGGGACTGAAATGTCCCAACCTCCTTTGCTATGGTTACCCCACGTTGATCTGTCGAAAAAGGGGAACAGCGTGAAGTGTTGTTTGTCTTTTAACGAAGCGGAATGGTTTGCAACTCCTTCGGCGTGTGGGTAAACGGTGCGCACCCGTCAGCCGTGATGTGCACGCAGTCCTCAATCCGAACCCCGGCATCGCCCGGAATGTAGATTCCCGGTTCAATGGAGAAGCACATCCCTGGTTCAAGGACCATATCGTTGCCTTCCATGATTGATGGGAATTCGTGTTCGCTCTGACCCATCCCGTGGCCTAGCCGGTGAATGAAGTATTCACCGTAACCGGCTTTTTCAATCACTTGCCGTCCGATGTGGTCTAATTCGGCGGCCGTCATCCCCGGTTTAGCGGCATCCTGAGCAGTAAGCTGGGCTTCGAGACAGATCTCGTAGATTTCCTTCAGGTGGTCGTTAACCGGGCCGTACGCAACGGTGCGGGAAGCGTCGGAGATGTAACCATCGCTGACAACCCCAAGGTCAAAGAGGCACAGACTATTCGGTTGAATAAGATCCTTTTTAGGGGCACCGTGGGGGTCAGCGGCATTAGCGCCACTTTGAACAATCGTATCGAAACTCATCTGCATGATACCCTGTTTCTTGAGTTCGTATTCAATTTCAGCCGCAACGTCCTGTTCGGTTCGGTTATTGGCCAAGGCTGAAAAGCCAATTTCAAACGCCTTATCAGCCCATTTGCCGGCGACCTCAAGCTTGGCGATTTCCTCTGGTGTTTTGTATAAACGTTCGTGCTCAATTACCGGGGTTAAATCGGCTGCCACTTCCATTGTTGGGAAGTGTTCCTTAAGGGTCGCAAACCGGGTTAGCGTTAAGTTATCCTTTTGAACGGCCCACTTAACTGGATGGGTGGTGCACTGATTCAGGTACTCGGTGATGAGGGCGAAGGCGTCCTCATGATCCAGGTACCCGTATACAGGGAACCGCCAGCCCGTCTCTTTGACCGCTTCAACTTCGAGTGCCGGTGCAAAGATGAACGGTTCGTGCTCCGGAAAGATGAAGAGGGCGAGGACCCGTTCGATAGGATCACTACCAAACCCCGTAAGGTACTTTATGTCTGGAAATGCGCTGACGTACGCAACGTCTAGTTGGTTTTTAGTTAACCATTGTTGAATTGCTTCAATGTGTGTCATGCAACCACTCCTCCCTATGATTGTTCTTAGTATAGCATGTTAGGCGGTGACCGGAGTGAAATGAAAAGAGTGAAAATAAAACGTTTGCATTTTACGAATGAAACTGCTAGATTAGAAGACGTTAGGATGAAAGCAATTGAAAACTGGCAGAAAGACGCCACTGAATCCAAATACTTAATAATGAAGGGAGCTTGTTTTTATGGAAAAACAAACCGTTACAATTTACGATGTTGCCCGTGAAGCAAGTGTTTCAATGGCAACGGTTTCCCGGGTGGTTAACGGGAACCCCAACGTTAAGCCGTCAACCCGGAAACGGGTTTTAGACGTAATTGATAAGCTTGATTACCGGCCAAATGCCGTCGCCCGGGGGTTAGCAAGTAAGCGAACCACGACGGTGGGGGTAATCATTCCGGATGTTGCGAATGTTTACTTTGCATCACTTGCGCGGGGAATCGACGACGTGGCAACGATGTACAAGTACAACATTATTTTAGCGAACTCTGACGGGGGCGCTGAAAAGGAAATCCAGGTATTTAACACCCTGTTGGCTAAGCAGGTGGATGGGATCATCTTCATGGGAAACAACATTACCCCGGAATTACGGAGTCAGTTTGACCGGAGTAAGACCCCCGTTGTAATTGCTGGTTCGGTTGACGCAGATAATGCAATTGAGAGTGTCCACGTTGACTTTAAGGCGGCGTTTGCAGAAATCACCACAAACCTGATTAGCCGGGGGAACAAGCGGATTGCCCTGGTGACGGGAGCGGCGGATCAGCCGATTAATAAGGATTACCGGCTTCCGGGGTATAAGCAGGCCCTTGAAGCAAACGGCATTGAATTTAATCCGGAACTGGTATTTGAAACAACGAACAGTTACGAAGCAGGAGAGAAGCTGTGGCCAGCCTTAGCCGCAGCCCACGCCACGGCAGCCATTGTTGGTGACGATGAACTGGCGGCGGGTGTTTTGAACGGTGCCCGTGATGCTGGCGTGCGGGTTCCTGATGAGTTTGAGTTGGTTACGGGCCAGGATACTAAGCTGACGCAGATTGTCCGGCCAAAGATGTCATCGTTAACGCAACCGCTTTATGATATCGGCGCCGTGTCAATGCGCTTATTAACCAAGATGATGAACGACGAGGAAGTTGAGGATAAAACCGTTCTCCTCCCGTTTGGCTACGTTAAGCGCGATACGACGAAGTAAGGGTGATATTGCGGATTTAGACTGCTTTTGTTAAAATTAGGGTTAGCTACGTGCTAATGATACTATTCGGAAAGAGGTTTTAGTCATGTCAGGACATTCAAAATGGCATAACATTCAGGGGCGGAAGAACGCTCAGGATGCTAAGCGTGGAAAGATTTTCCAAAAAATTACTCGTGAAATTTACGTTGCCGCTAAGGCTGGTGGTCCTGACCCAGATTCAAACCCACAGCTGCGGATGGTGATTGATAAGGCCCGGGCAGCTAACATGCCGAAGGACAACATTAAGCGGGCAATTGATAAGTCAACGGGTGCTGGTGGCGAGAACTACGAGGAAATTACCTACGAAGGGTATGGTCCGGCAGGGGTTGCCATTCTTGTGCACGCATTGACCGATAACCGGAACCGGACGGCGTCAGCTGTTCGGGCGGACTTCAACCGGAACGGTGGGAACCTTGGTGAAAGTGGTTCCGTAAGCTTCATGTTTGACCGGAAAGGTTACATTGCTGTCGCCCGGGAGGACCTTGACGTTGACGAAGACACCATGTTTGAAGACGTAATTGACGCCGGGGCAGAAGATCTGCAGACGTCTGACGATGTCTTTGAAATTTACACTGATCCTAAGGCGTTTCCTGAAGTACGGGATGCACTGCAGAAGAAGTACGACCTTGCAACGGCTGAGATTACGATGGTCCCGCAAAACACGGTGGCTGTTCCGGCCGAAAAGGTAGAGCAGGTTCAGCGGTTAATCGACCGGTTAGAAGATGAGGACGATGTTTCTGACGTATACACGTCCGCTGAATTCCCGGATGAAGATTAATTTGAGATATTAAGAAACGAAGGTTGCGCTGTTTATGGCGCAACCTTTTTTGAATTAATTAGAATTAAAGAATTAGGCGCGAAAATTAAGTGGGAGTGTGCGAACACCCCCACTTTTTTTCTTAGTTATATGGTGAGGGGGTGAACAAAACGAAAATGGATATTGATGAAATTGTTCGGGAAGCGTTACGGCAACAGGCAACTGATATTTACCTAACACCCGTTGGAAACGAGTACGGCTTGCGGTTTAACGTATGCGGCCGAATCGTAGGGCAACAGTCAGTTGGACTAGCCGATGCGCGCCGATTGATTAACCTGTTAAAGTACAGGGCAAACATGGCCCTGGGTGAGCGGCGGCGCCCCCAGTTAGGTGCGTTGACGTTGCGGGTCGATGGGGAACCAGTTTTTTGCCGGCTATCAACGGTTGGTGATTTCCGTGACCGGGAAACGCTGGTAATCCGGGTAATTACCCGCCTGCGGGGTGAACTTGAAAGTCGTTATTTTTTGCCGCACCAGTTAACCCGGATTCGGCAGGCCTGCCGGCAACGGGGGTTAGTGTTGTTTGCGGGACCGATGGGGGCGGGGAAAACGAGCGCAATGTATGATTTTGCCCGTGAGTTTGCGACCCGCCAGGTTTTTTGTATCGAAGATCCGGTTGAGATTTATGAACCCCGGTTTGTTCAGGTTCAGGTGAACGAAGCGGCGGGAATGACATACGCCCAGCTGCTTAAGCTTGCTTTACGTCATCATCCGGAAGTTTTCATTATTGGGGAAATTCGTGATGAGGAGACTGCCAGGGGGGCACTTAATGCGGCGTTAAGCGGTCATCTGGTACTAAGTACGCTGCACGTTCGCTCGGCAGCGGGGACGCCTGCGCGGTTACGTAATCTGGGATTACGGGATGCGGATATTATGTTGGCTTTGCGGTTGGCGTGTTATCAGCGGTTAATTCCCACGACGACGCACCAGTTAAAGATTCTTTTCGACTTTTATGATGGAGCAGGGGAAGGAGAACACCATGAAAATGTTTCGGCGAAGTGGCAAGCGGAGCTGGCGCACTGCGTTACAAAGAAATGGATTTCACCGGAAGTGGCAGCGGAATTCCGCTACGGGTAAACAGTGGCCCCTTAAACAGCAGGTTCAGTTTTTCACGGTGCTGAACGATTTTTTGCAGGAGGGATTTACTCTGCGTCAGGCACTTAGGGGGACCCGGCAGGTAATCCTCCGGTTAACACAGGATATTGATAACTTTGAACGCCAACTTGATGACGGAAGTTTTTTTAGTGCCGCCGTTCGCCCGCGAATTAGCGTTGCATCGTACCTTCACTTAGCATTAGCCGAAGAACATGGCTGTTTGAAAGCAACGGTTGCTGTTCTTGCGCGGGAGCTTTCCCGGCGCTATGAATACCGGCGGCGGATTCGCGGTTTGTTAGCGTATCCGTGTGGTTTATTAGTAATGCTGTTAGGGATTATCGGCGCGGTGCATTGGTGGCTAATGCCAATGATTCGGCAATTTGTCCCACCGCAGCCAGAAACAGCACCTAACTGGACTCTGGTAGTTCGAATAATCACGGGAATTCTTTTGTGCGGTGGGGGAATCTACTGTGCTCGGGTGGTCGTTTGGTGGTGGCGGCAGCGTGCATTAAACCGGCATATATGGTATAGCCAGTTACCGGTAATCGGTCGCTTTTATCGGTACTACTGTGCGTATATTATTAGTTTTAATTTAGGACAGTTGTTGGTAAGTGGACTTGAACTTGCTCAGGTCGGCGAGTTATTGTTACGGTTTCCTTCTAGCAGTGTTCTTCACCAACTTGGGGTGAAGTTCATCGGGGCAATGATGACGGGAAATGCGATTAAAAATTTTACCGGCCAAATCCCCTTTATTCCGGATGAAGTTGCAGCTTTTTTTGAACGGGGACAGGCGACGAAAACGACGGGGCAATCACTTTTGATGTTTGCTGATGTAAGTTATCGGCGGTTTATTCGGGCACTTGACCGGTTATTAACGTGGATTCAGCCGCTCTTCTTTATTGTGATTGCGGTGTTAATTATCGGGACCTACGTGGTAATTTTAGTTCCACTGTATTCAAGTATCGGGAGGATAAATTAATGTTTAAGAAACGAATGCCAGCATTTACGCTGATTGAAATGACGGTTGTGCTCTTTATTATTAGTCTATTGATTTTAATCGTTTTGCCTAATTTAAGTGCACAACGAAAGGGAGCTAATAAGGTAAATAATCATGCCCTTCAAACGGAACTCAATACCCAGGCACAGCTTTATATGCAGGCCCATAATATTGATAATCCTAAGAACGTTCACTTAAAGGAACTGCAGGACGAGCACTATTTATCAGCGGCGCAGGTAAAAAAGATTAACGCGGAGGGGTTGAAGATTGACGGGACGACGGAATAAGCCGGGATTTACGTTAATTGAAACGACCGTCGTTCTTTTAATTGTCATCATCCTTGCGGGGATGGTAACCGGCGGACCGGGGAAACGGTGGCAGGTTGCCTGGCAGGAGCGGTGGTTTTTTAAACGGTTTAATGCTACCTGGGTTGAAACCCTTACTAATCCCCGGTTGCTGCAGACCGATAGAACAATCGTTTTTACGAAAAAACAAGTGCGGTTTATTGTTGAGCGGCGTGAACGCCATGTGATTGCCGTTCCGGCATCACTTCACCTCCTCCGGTATCAGGTGGTGAAGGTTGCACCGAGTGGAAGCGTAACGCCAGCAACGGTGTGCTATCAAAGCCCACTGAGTGGATGTAATAAGGTGCTTGTTTTTCAATTAGGATATGGGGGGCAGTATAAGTATGAGGAGATTCGGTGGTAGGCGAAGTGGTGGTTTTTTATTAGCTGAGGCCGTTACTGGACTGGTATTGCTGGGGGTAACGCTTGAGATTACCGCGTTCTTTGGGGGCGCCCTTTTGCGCGAAACCCGGCAAGCATCCGGAGAGTTGCATCGCGCCCAATTGATGGATGAGCGGGTTCACCACGTAGATGTTCACCAAGAACGACGGGTAGTGGTAACGGATCGGAGCGGGAAAAATGAAATTACGTGGTAGTGCGGCATTTACGCTGGTAGAAACGGTGATTACCTTGTTGATTGTCGCGATTATCGGGGTAAGTGCAGGCGCAACCATTCGATGGTTGGGGACCCAGGAACGCTTTTTACAACCGACAGTCCTTACGTGGCATTCTTTTTGCCGGTTACTGACTGATGATCGGTTCCGTTTTAAGGTCGATCGGGTTGCGGCTCATGAACTACACTTAATCAGTTTAGAGGATCACCAGCATTATGATTTTGAATGGCACCGGGATGAAGTTCGAATGTACCGCTCCGGGCATGGTTATATGCCAATTTTACGAAACGTTACGGCGTTTAGAGCCGTTGCCCGTTCGCCAGTTATCCAATTGGACGCAACGGTTGACCACCACCATTATCAAGCAACATTGTATATGAAGGAGTAGGAAATGCGGGGATTTACGTTTTACTTTAGCATGGTCGCGATTATTACCGTGACGGGAATTTTACTAGGATTAACGGTAATTGACCGGGGAATAATTATGGGGATGAAAGAGCAGACTAACTACTACACTGCGCGGGCATTAGCAACGCTTGCTGTTCGGCGGAAAGAAAACGGTAAGTTAGTGACGAATAAAGGAACGGTTGAGGTTCAGGATGACGGTGTTACCGTTCGGCTTCGAGAAGGACCGGTAATTCGGTTTAAGCGGTAGGAAAGGGTGTGATAGAATAGGCGATGGTATCTTACTTGAAATGGAGTTGTGATTAAGTGGCGCTTGAAGACGTAAAAAAAGAATATGCGAAGATTGTTGCGGCAGTAAAAACGTTACAGGATGCGCTGGATGTTTCGTACTTTGACGCCCTAATTGAAACGGCTGATAACCTGGCAGCAGGTGAGGTACACGTTGAGGATGGCCAACCGGATGAAAAGATTCAACATCAATTACTTGAGCAGTATCAGGAAATTCACTTAGACCTTTTTTCGCGGGATGAGGCCCGGCAGTTACTGCAACTATTAATCTTAAATGCATACCGTGAGGAACGGGTTCAGGCTAACCACCAGATGACGCCTGATACGGTCGGAATTTTAGTAGAGTACGTGATTGAAAAAATTATTCCCCACAAAGATTTACGGGTTCTTGATATTGCGGCTGGAACGGGGAACCTGTTGATGACCATCGTCAACTGTCTTCAGGCTGGCAGTGATCATCAGATTGCCGCGTACGGAGTCGATAATGACGACACGCAGTTAGCACTTGCTGATGTGATGGCAGAATGGGAACAGGCATCCGTTGAACTGATTCATCAGGACGCAATTAGTCAGTTGATGGTGCCTCAGGCTGACTTGGTAATCGGTGATCTTCCGGTTGGGTATTATCCCGTTGATGAACGGGCGGCCACGTATGAGACGAAGGAATCTGAGGGGCATTCGTATGTTCACTACCTAATGATTGAGCAGGCGTTTCGCACCCTCGTTCCGGGTGGATTAGGTGTTTTTGTTGTTCCGGCTAATTTGTTTAGTGACGAGCATTCACAGCGCCTTTTAAAGTACATCAAGAAGGTTGGGTATCTTCAAGGCATGTTGGGGTTACCCGCTGATTTGTTCCGAACAGAGGCTGCCCGGAAGGCAATTCTGATTGTTCAAAAGCGGGGAGAAAATGCCAAGCAGGCACCACAGGTTCTTTTAGGCGATTTTCCATCCTTTAAAGATAAGGAAGAGTTTCATAAATTCTTGAACAGCATTACGCAGTGGGAGCGTAAATCCTTTACGAAGTGACTTAAAAAAGGAGATTTAAAGTGAAAAACACTGAAAAAAAGGAACGGCGGGCTGCTCAGATTGCCAAAAAGAATGAGCGGATTAAGGAACAGGCCAGTGAGCTTATTATGCAGAGTGATACGCGGATGCTGATTGATGGGCGCCCCTATGAGTTAGTTAAGAATTACCGGGATGGATTTCAGACAGAAAAGCTCCAGGAACGGTTTAGTCATGTTCTAACAAAGTACGATTACATTGTTGGTGATTGGGGATACGATCAACTCCGGCTGCGGGGATTTTACCGCCACGGGAGTAAGTGGGGAACCCCCATGCAGAGCATTGATTTGTTAGATGATTACCTAACGGAATATTGTAATTTCGGGTGTGCGTACTTTGTTTTGCATAACTTGGATGTTCAGGTTCCAAGGGCACCCCGGCACCGTCACCGGCGTGGGAATCCCTCCCGGCGTTCGGGAACCCCTCATTCAAACAAGCAACAACCATCAAAGGGTTATGCAATTCATCGCAGGGAAAAGGCAACGTCATCATCTCGCCGAAACAATTCTCGTCCGGGAAATGGGCGGCGGCACTTTACTATTCAGCAAAAAAAGCAGAAGCAAGGTTAGGAGTTAAGGATGAAACAGTATCGTGGTTTTTTAATTGACTTAGACGGAACGATTTACCGGGGAGCGGAGCCAATTCCAGCGGGAAAGCGGTTTATTAAGCGCCTTCAGGATAACCGTGTTCCGTTTTTACTCTTGACCAATAATAGTACCCGCACACCACAGATGGTGGTTGATCACCTGGAACATAATTTTGGAATTCACGTTACTCCGGACAACGTGTACACGTCCGCAATGGCAACGGCTGATTACCTAGCAGGCCAGCAGGCCAGTGGGCCATTAACGGTGTATCCAATCGGTGAGCGGGGGTTAAAAGAAGCGCTTTTCCAACGGGGGTTTAAGTACGATGACGTTCACCCGGATTACGTTGTTGTTGGGTTGGACCGCGATGTTACTTACCATAAATTTGCGGTTGCAACCCTTGCTGTTCGGCGGGGAGCCCAGTTAATTGGGACAAACGCTGACAGTAATTTACCGAGTGAGTGGGGAATGATTCCGAGTGCCGGTTCCCTGGTGACCTTTATGGAATACGCGACGCAGACAAAGGCCCAGTACATTGGGAAACCTGAACCACAAATTATGGACGTAGCAGTAAAGCGGCTGGGGTGTCCGCGGGAATCACTTGCCATCATTGGTGATAATTACATGACTGATATTAAGGCGGGAATTAACGCGCAGGTCGACCAGATTCTTGTTTATACTGGCCTTTCCACCCCAGAACTGGTTGCGGCCCAGCCCGTTGCACCAACGTGGGAAGTTCAGTCACTTGATGAGGTTCCCGTTAATTCTCATGCTTAAGATTCGACTAACAAGTTGGGGCTGGTGGAGCGTTATTTTTGCTGCACTGGTATGTGGCGCAGTGACCTTAACGATTGACTGTGTTCCGCTGTATGGATGGTTTGTCCATAGCCACCGTTTGGGAGCGCAGGTTGGGTGGTCTGCTAAGCAGGTAATAGCGTACTATTTGCGATTGCTGGGATACCTCCAAATTCCGGGAGTCCAGCTGAGCCACACCCTTCCCATGACGACGAAGGCGGTGGTTCATTTTCACCAGGTGAAGGTCTTGATGGTTACTAATAATTGTCTTACCTGCGGGCTAATTCCGGCGGCTTGGTTTAGCTGGCATCGTCTTGGAGTTCGGCGGGAGCGTTGGTTATTATTACGCCCGTTAGCGTGGACCACTTTAGGGCTAGTTATGGTAGTCGGGTGGATGTGTCTGGACTTTAATTCTTTTTTTATTACCTTTCACCAGGTTCTCTTTCGAAACAGTGATTGGCTTTTTAACCCGCGAACGGCTCCCGTTATTAAGCTTCTTCCGGAATCGTTTTTCGCCGCAAGCTTTGGGCTGGTAACCGGCTTGGTTGGGATCGGAATTGCTGTGATATGGCGAAGTTGTCGGCGCGAGCTGGTGGACGAAGAACCGGAAGAATTAAAGTAGTATCCGGAAAAATGCGGGCAACTAACCAGTGATATGGTATGATATTGAAGAAAAATGGTTCGGCTTTGTAGCTAGCCATTAATCTGCGCCGGAGAAAATTCACGGCAAAGAGGAATGACGATATGCCAAGGATTATTGTGACACTTTTGATAACAGCGTTAATAGCGGCGCTCTTAACACCCATAGTTCGAAAAATTGCGCAGCGGATTGGTGCGTTGGACCGGCCGAATGCCCGGCGGGTTAACCAGGTTTCCATGCCAACAATGGGCGGGTTAGCAATTTTTATTGCATTCACGGTTGCTAATTTTGGCCCATTACGGGATCAGTATCCCGGCCGCCAACTAATCTGGTTATTCGTTGCGGAGTGCGTAATTATTATTACGGGAATGCTTGATGACCTTTTTGAGCTTCGCCCGTTTCAAAAATTAATTGGAATAACGGTTGCGGCAGGAATAACGTTTTGTGCGGGCATTCGAATGGCAATGGTGACCTTGCCGTTTGTTGGGGAGGTCCACCTGCATTGGTTAAGTTTACCCGCAACCTTAATTTGGATTATTGCAATCACCAACGCCCTTAACCTGATTGATGGGCTCGATGGCCTAGCTACCGGGGTTGCCTGTATTGCGCTGACGACAAGTGCGTTAATCGGGTACTTCTTCCTGGGGACAGCTAACATTTTTGTGTCAATCATGATGCTCGTTTTAGTTGCGGCAATGCTGGGCTTTTTACCGTATAATTTTCACCCCGCGAAGATTTATCTGGGGGATACCGGATCGCTGTTTATTGGGTTTATGATTGCCGTTTTTTCACTTTATGGGTTGAAGAATGCAACGATTATTTCCGTGATTATCCCTGTAATTATTTTAGGGGTCCCCATTACTGATACGGTATCGGCAATTCTACGCCGCGCTCTTAATAAAAAACCTATTATGCAAGCAGATAAGCACCACCTTCACCACCGGCTAATGGCAATGGGGTTATCCCACCGGCAAACCGTGCTGGTGATTTACGGGATTGCATTAATCTTCTCGTTAATTTCATTGTTATATGCGCTGTCCAGTTTCTGGGGAGCGTTAATCCTAACGGTTGCCGTCTTACTGGGGGTAGAGCTGTTCGTTGAGGCAATTGGCCTTGTTGGGAGTCACCGCCAGCCATTGTTGGACTTAATTCGAATTATTGTTTTGCGCGAAGAACCGCAGGATGGGCGGCGCCACTAAGTAACGCAAAAAGCTGGGACGTATCTATGTCCCAGCTTTTGTTTATGCACTTATTGACTGTGCAATACTAAACAATTTTTGTGCCGTGAACCTGGTTTACTTTGAGGGTGGAGGCGAGTTCTTCATAGTTATCACGGGTAACGCCCCCGCCAGGCATAATGGCAATTCGTCCGGCGGCGTAATCGATTAGTTGCCGAAGATGATCGGTGTTTGCCGTAATCGGGTTTGATGCGGGCCCGCCGTGAGTCAAAATCCGTTCAAATCCCCGGTCGACCAGGTAATCGATTGTTTGCTGTTGCTGTGCCCAGTCCAGTTCATCGAAGGCCATATGCATGACCAGCTGCATTCCCCCTGCAGCCGCACTTAATTGATCCATTACTTCAATATCGAGTGTTTTTTCCGGGGTGAGGGCGCCAAACGCAACGGCATCGATTCCAAGCGCCTGAGCCTCAAAAATATCCGCCTCCATGATTTTGACTTCGGTGTCAGTATAAACAAAGTTTCCCCCACGCGGACGAATCATCGCCGTTACCGGGATATGAAACTCGGCGGCGTACTTATGGGTTTCTGCCATAACCCCCTTACTTGGGGTGGTCCCGCCGACAGCGAGGTTGTCGCAGAGTTCAATACGCCGTGCACCGTTTTGAATAACGGTCGGAACGGTCGTAAAGTTTTCAACACATGCTTCCTTAATAATCATAGTTGTCTCTCCGTTTCTAGTTTGTTAATGGTTAACGGGATGCGCAAAGGAAACGCAAATGGCTTCCGGGGTGGCAATTCCCTGTTGGATAATGGTGAGTTTGCCGGTCCGTTGGTCCCGCGCATAGAGGGTCCCGCTGTCACTCTTTTGGTTAACCGCAAGAACAAAGTGTTCGGTCGGATCGAGGGCGAAGTCGCGGGGGAAATCGCCCGCTGTACTAATCTGCTGGATGAGGGTGAGGGTGTCGTTTTGGGTAGCAAAAACGGCAATGGTGTTGTATCCCCGGTTTGAAACGTATACAAACCGGCCGTCTGCGCTTACCCGAACAGCCGCACATCCGTTATATTCGGACCAGTCAGCTGGGATTGTGGGAACGGTTTGTTCAATCCGGAACAGTCCGGTGAGCGGTTCGTACTTGAGCCGGGAAACCTGGCTACTGAGTTCACCGACAATGTATGCTGTGTTTGAGTGGGGGACAAATGCAAGGTGCCGGGGGCCATAACCAGCTGGGAAATGCACAATTGCTTGGGCGAAAAGCCCGCCCTGGTCAGTAACGTTATACGTTGTTAGCGTATCGTTCCCAAGGTCAACCGCAAAGAGACGCTTGTCCGGAGTCAGGCCACACATGTGAACGTGGGCGCTTTCCTGTTCTGGCCGGGGACCGTTTCCCGTGTGTTGGATGGTTACCGCCCGGCTTAGCGTGTGGTCAGGATTGAGCCGGTAGCTTGTGATTGTTCCCTTATGGTAGTTGGCGGCAAAGACCAGTTGTCGTTCGTTATCAACACACACGTGGCACGGGTTAGGGCCATCATCCAGGACCCGGTTATTCAGCCGGTGCCGGTTCATTGCGTAACTTAACACGCCCCCTTGGCCCCACTGGGAGGCAATACTGATTAACTGCCCATCGGGGGTTTGCTGTAGGTAAGTGGGATTTTCAACTTCGAGGTATAGCTGCGGTTCGTCCACCTGTCCCGTAACAGTATCAAGGGTACCGGCGTAGATTCCCTGACTGGTTTTTTTAGTGTATGTTCCAAGTAAAAAGTGCTCTTTCATTCCATTATCCTCCGCATAATTACTCCATTTTAGTATATCATTTCACCCGGAGAAGCGAAGGCGTGGTGTGGTAAAATGGGAACGATAGTAATGGGAGTGACGGATGATGAAAGCTGTAATTAAAGAAGTTGGCCCTGCTGCTCTCCAGAAGGGTGATCCGTTTTTAATTTTGTTTGAGGAGGATGCGGCGCCCATGCTCCGGCAGGTGGCGGTTCTGCAGCAGTTTACTGACCGAACGCCGGTAACCTTACAGGCAGGACAGCAGATTAAAATCGGTGACCAGGAGTACACGATAGCCTTTGTTGGCCCGGTGGTAAACGAAAACCTGGCAACGATTGGGCATACCGTCCTGGTTTTTGATGATGTACCGGCAGAGCCGCGGCATAACGGGGTTTACCTGACGCCCGAGCAAGTTCCCCAAATTAAACCGGGAATGACCATCATTTACGGGGAGGATTAGCAGTGGCTAAGCAGAAGAAACTGAAAAAGACAAACGAGGAACGGTATTTAGACCAGCATGGAGTTGCGTACACCGAAAAAAACTTCGACTGGGTTGGTCGGGGCCAGGTGGCCTTGGAGGATGCAGCTGCCGTGGGAGTGGCTGCCAAGAGCATTTTAAAAACAATTGTGCTGCAAGCCAACAATGACCCGCACGATTACCTGGTTGTTTGTTTGCCGGTCGAGGATGAAATTGACCTGAAGACCGTTGCCCGGGAATTAGGAAAGAAACAGCTCCATTTAGCCGACGCTAAGCGGCTAGTTAACATTACGGGGTACGTTCATGGTGCCAATACACCAATTGGAATTCATGCGAACAAGGGGTTCCCAATCTACTTTGACGAACGCATTCAGGAATTTTCAGAAATTTCTGTATCGGCTGGGAAGCTTGGTCGGTCCGTTCGGGTGAACCGGGAAGCATTAGTCACCCTGGTTGAAGGCCAGTATATCCACGTTGTTCGCGGATAAGGGTTGTGTTCTAGAAGTTAACGTGTTAGATTGAAGATACATTTAGCAATTATTTATTGGGTTGTTGCTAATTATTAACGTAGCCGTTCGCCGTGCCCACACCGAATGGTTACGCTTTTTTTATGGATGAAAGAGGAATGGATTATGACTAACCACATTGTGTTATTTGAACCACTGATGCCGGCGAATACCGGGAACATTGCCCGGACCTGTGCAGGAACGAATACGGTGCTGCACCTCATTAAGCCGTTAGGATTTTCAACGGACGATAAGCACCTTAAACGGGCGGGGCTAGATTACTGGGATAAGGTTAAGATTGTTTATCACGATAACCTGCCTGCTTTCATGGCAACGTTAACGGCAAATGATGACCTGCACATCGTTTCTAAGTTTGCACTGCGTGATTACGCCAGCATTGATTATAACCAACCGGAACGGGACCAGTATTTCCTGTTTGGAAAGGAAACAACGGGGTTGCCGGAACCGTTTATGCGGCAACATCCCGATGAATGTATCCGGATTCCGCAAAACGATGAGCATATCCGGGCATTAAACCTGTCCAACACCGCGGCAATTATTATTTATGAGGCGCTCCGGCAGCAATCCTTCCCGCAACTTGAGCGGGTTCACCAGTACGAAAACGATAAACTAAAATAGGAGGGACACCATGGCACGGAAGCAAGCAACTTCCCGGAAGAAGACAACTTCCCGGAAAAAACGGACAACAAAGGCTTCTCAACAAGTGAGCGCCCGTTCCTTACGGGTTAGCGGCGCATTAATGATATTAATCGCCACCCTTGGCCTCTTTAAACTCGGCTTTGTTGGGGCAATGATTGGTAATGTTGTCCGCATTTTCTGGGGGGATGCCTACCAGATAGGGATTATTCTGGGAATTATCTTGGGAGGGTTTTTGTTAGTTACTGCCAAGTGGCCCCGGATAACCGCCCGGTATGAGGGTGGGGGTGCGCTTGTCTACCTTGGAGTAATGCTCTTTTTAACCATCCACACCATTGGGACCCTGGGTGCTCATAGTCATTTTATTGGAATTACGTGGAATACGATTGTCAACGACATGGTTGGGGGGAGCGTCGCCAGTTCGGTTGGTGGCGGACTAGTCGGCGCGGTGTTATACACCATGACGTTTTTCCTGGTTGCCAAACCGGGGAGCTATCTGGTAGCGGGGCTTGCAGCGATTGTTGGGCTGTGCGTCCTTGCGGGGGTAACCGTTCAGGAAATGATTGACGTTGTTGGACGCGTTATGCAAGTTAGTTTGCAACATTGTGGTGCGTGGGGCCGCCAGTTGATGGCAACGATGCAGGAGCACCGGCCAAAGCAACGGACAGCCGAGAAGCAACCGTCCACTAGCACGGCTCCGGAACCTCCTCAAGAGCAGGATGATGAGCAGCTTCCTCAATCGGTGGCCGACCGGACGGAGGATAGTGTTAAGGAAAGCGCCCTTAATACGCAGGTGGCAAACTGGAGTGACCAGTCACCCGCGCCAGAAAAACCGGCGGAGCAGCCGGTCGAGATTTCGGCAACTAAGGCAAATCCGAACTACCAGCTGCCGCCAGTTGGTCTATTGCAGGACGTCCCACCAACTGACCAGAGCAAGGATAAGGAGATCATTGCTAAGAACCAGCAGGTCCTCCAGCAGACCCTCACAAGCTTTGGGGTGGACGCGGAGATTAAGAACACCATTCTGGGCCCAGCGGTAACGAAGTATGAGTTGCACCCCGCAATTGGGGTCAAGGTTAGTAAGATTGTCAATCTGGCGGATGACCTTGCCCTTGCCCTTGCAGCCAAGGATATTCGGATTGAGGCGCCGATTCCCGGGAAGGCCCTGATTGGAATCGAGGTCCCTAACCAGCAGGTCGCAACCGTTGCGTTTAAGGACATTATTTCTGCCCAGCATAAGGATCCGAAGAAACCCCTGGAGGTTCCGCTAGGACGGGACGTATCGGGAAACCTGGTAACAGCCGACCTCGCAAAGATGCCTCACCTGTTAATTTCTGGTTCAACGGGGAGTGGGAAATCGGTGGCGATTAACGGCATTATTACGAGCCTCCTGATGAAGTGCCCACCGGATCAGGTCAAGTTAATGCTTGTTGACCCCAAAAAGGTTGAACTGGCGGTGTACAACGGGATTCCGCACCTGCTGACGCCCGTGGTCACTAACCCGAAAAAGGCGGCAATGGCCCTTAATAAGATGGTTGAGGAAATGGAGCGGCGGTATGATTTATTTGAGGACACTGGCCAGCGCAACATTGCCGACTATAACGCAATGGTTACGCGGCAAAACGCCGACCAGGGGACCGCAGAGCCAACCTTACCGTACGTTGTTGTCATCGTTGATGAGCTTTCTGATTTGATGATGGTCGCTTCGGATGCGGTTGAAGGGGCGATTATTCGGCTTGCTCAAAAAGCGCGGGCTGCTGGGATTCACATGATTTTGGCAACGCAGCGGCCGTCCGTTGATGTTATTACCGGGTTAATCAAGGCTAACGTCCCGTCCCGGATGGCCTTTGCGGTTGCATCGGGCACGGATTCGCGGACCATTCTGGATGTAACGGGAGCAGAAAAGCTTTTGGGCCGGGGTGACATGCTGTTTAAGCCAATTGATGCAAATAAACCAGTGCGGGTTCAGGGCGCGTTTATCTCGAGCCAGGACGTTGAAAACGTCGTTAACTTTGTGAAGCAGCAACAGGAAGCGGAGTATGACGAGGCGCTAAATATTTCAGACGAGGACATTGCGGACTCCCAGCCGGCCGAATCAGGGGAAGACGCCCTGTTTGACCAGGTGATTGACCTCTTACGCCACGAACAACGGTGCAGCGTATCAATGTTGCAGCGCCGCTTTAAGATCGGGTATAACCGGGCGGCGCGGATTGTCGATGAGTTAGAGGAGAAGGGGATTGTCGGCCCCCAGGATGGGAGTAAACCGCGGCAAGTCTTCTTACCAAAAGACGAATAGCTTTCACAACATGTAGTGGTTATATATTTGACAACCACTACATGTTGTTGTTTAATGGTGGTGTTGTGCATGACAGAAATTATTAAATAAGGATTGAGTGGAATGAAAGACGAGTTAAACATGTGGCGGCATCCCCTAGGGTGGTTTTTGCACCAGATCAGCGGATGGCCGCAGGCAAACTATTACTTATGGTGGTTTGCCTTAGGAAGTCAGCTGATGCTTTTAGTGACGGGTAAGATTACAACGCTTACCCTGGTCACGTTTGCAGGGACGATGATTGGGGTATTGTGTATCCTTTCGATCAACGCCGCAAAGTCGGTCAACGGAATTTTAGGGGTAATCAGCGCACTTTGTTTAATTTATGTTGGTTTACAGGCAAAGAACTATCTTTCATGTTTTGAACAGGTTGCGTACATGCTTACGCTTGATTTCCCGGTAATTTTTGCGGTGAAGAGCTGGAATGATGAAACCGTTCATCATTTGCGCAAGTTTACTGCCGGCAAGTGGATGGTCGCTTTGATCGCAACGGCAGCGGTATGGATCGTTTCTGCGTGGGCTATTGGCCGGTATACGAATGATCCGCGGCCGTGGATTGACGGGCTGAGCTTTGCGGTTAGTCTTACTGCGGGGATCATGTGTTTTCTCCGGTACAATAACCAGTACTACTGGTGGTTGTTTAGTGGAGTTGCCCAGTTGGTTCTGTGGGCCGTGACGTTCAGTCAGGGGGACGCAACGCTGGCAATGGCCGTTAACTCGAGTATATACGTTGTGAATGACCTAATTGCCTTTTGGAAGTCACCGTGGTTTGAGCGGGGGCGGCGCCAGGTAGGTTTGGGTCAGCTTGAAAAATAGGATATTAACGGCAAGCTGGGATGATTAGTTCCAGCTTTTTTGATGGCATTGATGTAAAAGATGTTTGACAACTAACCGCCGAATTAATATACTGTAGGTGTAAAATATATTTTACATTTAGGGGGTGCAGAAGTGCAAAACCGAATTTTACAGTTGCGCAAGGCACAGGGGTATTCCCAGGCACGGCTGGCTGATTTGACCGGGGTGACGCGGCAAACAATTAATGCGATTGAAAACGCCAAGTATTCCCCGTCGCTGGAATTAGCATTTACCCTGGCGCGGGTGCTGGGCGTGACGGTTGATGAACTCTTTACGATGGAGGATGGTGATTAGGATGACGTGGATTAAAAAACAGTTATTAGTACGAGCGGTAACGATGACGCTGATGTTGGTTTGTTTTAGCGGATTAGTAATGTTTATTGATAACCGGTTATTATCGGGCGTTTGTTGCCTGGCAATGGCGGTGGTGGCAATTATCCGACTACGGTTAGTTCGCGAATCAGTTAACGGAATGAAACCGCGAGTATGGGCGTTGCGGGCACGGCCGTCGTATCCTGCGGGCGATGAACGGGAACAGCACCTGGTTTTAAGTGCGGGCTATATTGCGGGGCAAACAGTCGTTGTGTTGACAATCGTTTTTGTATTTGGCCTTGCCCTAATGAATGCGGCGCACCCAGTTATGGTTCCGCTCCCGGTTGTTGTGGTTGCGGTTCTTGGAATGATGATTATCCACGAGTGGTTGGTCGTCGGCCTTTACTGGTACCTTGAGGCGCACCAGTAGGAAACAAGGAAGCCCCCGTTTTAGTTCTGGGGTGTTCGGTGTATAATTATCCCGCGAATTAGTACGGAAGGAGGCGCAGGTATGCGCCGAAAGTTAACGACGGGGGCCCACTTAATGGTGCTCCCCACCAGTCAGTTTAAGACCATTCGGGTGATGGTTTCGTTTGCGACGAAGATTATCAGCCCGGAGCAGCTTGCCCAGCGGACGCTCCTGGCAAATATTCTGGAGGTTAGTAGCACCCAGTATCCAACCCAGCGGGCGGTTGCCCGGGCGCTGGCGGATTTGTACGGGGCAAATTTTGGGACGACCGTAGTGCGGAAGGGCACCCGGCACGTGATTAATTTTATTTTAACCATTCCGGCTCCCCAGTTTATCCCGGGCCAGCCGGCTTTGCTGACCGCTGGCCTTGATTTTTTGCGGGAAATGATTTTTAATCCGTTGTTGCACCAGGGACACTTTGATGATGAGGTGGTTGCCCAGCAGCGCCGGATACTGGTTGATTATCTGACGGGAATGGCGGATGATAAGCAAACACTCGCGGCCCACCGCTTAGCCGGCGAATACTTCGATGATCCGGCCCAGCAGGTCAGTCCCCTGGGAACGGTGGCTGACGTGCGCGCACAAAACGCGATGACGTTAGCGGTCGCTTACCAGCAAATGCTCACGGCAGACGAGGTTTTGATCGGCGTTACGGGGGCTGTGGATGAAGCACCCGTGATTGCCGCGGTCGCAGACCGGTTGCCGTTTACCCCCCGGCAGCCCCTTGAACGTGAAATCACGTACCACCAGCCAGAACGGGCAACCGTTACCGATCAGGTGTTAGCATTGCCTGTTAACCAGGCAAAGTTTGACCTTGCTTTTCGACTGCCAGTAACGTATGGAACGCCTGACTATTACGCTGCCGTAGTAATGAACGGTCTCTTTGGGGGAACGGCGTTATCGTACCTGTTTACGACTGTGCGGGAACAGGAGAGCCTGGCGTACTATGCCAACAGTACGTACGATGCTTTCCGTCAAACCGTAGTCGTTGAGACGGGCATCGAAGCCCAAAACACGCCGGTGGTTCGGGACAAAGTGATTGCCCAGTTACACCGGCTACAAACGGGGGAATTTTCCTCCGCACGGTTGGACCAGGTGAAGGCAACGTTGGTTAACGGTTACCGGGCGAATCTTGATTCGCAGGGAACCCCTCTTAGTCGGGAGTTAACCCGCCAATTAACGGGCCAGCCGGTTAGTATGGCAAAAACAATGCGGCGGACGGAAGCCGTTACGAAGCAGGCGGTGATGCGCGTTGCCCGGAAATGTCAGTTGCAGGCAACGATGTTATTGAAAGGAGCGACCGGGAATGCGTCAGATTAAGTATAATCAGCTGCACGAAACCCGGTATCAGCTAACGTTAGCGAACGGGTTACGGGTTAACCTGATGCCCCGTGCCGGTTACCAAAAGAGCTATGCGCTCCTGACAGTCAACTACGGTGGGATTGATACTGCCGTGACGTACCGTTCGGGGAAGCGGGTGACGTACCCCGAAGGGATTGCTCATTTTCTGGAACACAAGATGTTTGAGAAGCGGGATCACGATGCGTTTGACCTCTTCGGAAAATACGGGGCGGATGCCAACGCCTTTACGAGTTACACCCAAACAAGTTACCTGTTCAATACAACCACGCACTTGACGGAGTGCTTACAAATTTTACTTGATTTTGTATTTGATCCGTATTTTTCGGCCAGAGGAGTGGCGAAGGAACAGGGGATTATCGGGCAGGAGATTCAAATGTACCAGGATGATCCGGATTGGCGGCTCTTAGCGCAGTTAGGGCAAAGTATGTACCCCAAAACAGCGTTGGCCGCCGACGTTGCGGGCACCCAGGAATCAATTGCAACAATTACCCCGGCGATGTTGTACGCGTGCTGGGCAACGTTTTACCAGCCGGCAAACATGACACTGTTTGTTACGGGTGGATTTGATGCTCAGCGGATTGCCGCGTTTCTTCAGCAGCTTCCGTTGCTATCCCGGCCCGCGCCAGCGTTTGTGCGCCAGCCCGTTGCTTTGGCTTCTCCGGTAAAAAGGACAACGCTACACTTGGCGGTTAACCGGCCACGGATTGCGGTGGGATTACGGGGGATAACGGTGCCTGTTTCAGGACTTCCGGGGCTTCGGGCGCGCCTTGCTGGTCAGATTGGGCTGTACCTGCTCTTTGGTGAAGATACGGCATTTTACCAGTGGCACTATGATTCGGGATTGCTCGATGATAGCTTTAGTGCCACCTACGAGTATGAACGGGGCTACCACTTTATGACGATTACGGGAGAAACACCCCGACCGGAAGAATTAATCCAGGTTGTTCGCCAGCAGCTCGCACGGGCAACGGATCAACTGGTAACCGCACAATCGGCGTTTGAACGTGCTAAGCGGGAGTATACGGGGCGGTATCTCCAGGCAATTAATTCGCTTGAAACGGTGGCTGATTCCGCGGCGGCGTTTCCGGGTGACGTAACGTTGTTTGAGGCGCTTGGTGAGCTGCAGCGGTTAACGTTGGCGGATGTTTGTGAACACATGAAGTGCATGGTAAGTCAGGAACCATGCGAAGTAACACTTTTACCGGGAGATGATTAGTGATGAAGTGGGCGTTAATTTGTGGTGCGTCCGGTGACATCGGAACGGCCGTTGCCCGGCGGTTGGCGGCGCAGGGCTGGTCGTTATACTTGCACTATCATACGGGAAAGGACCGGATTACGGCGTTAACAACTGAATTACAGGAACAGTATTCCCGCCAGGATTTTCTTCCCGTTGCGGCTGATCTAAGTGAAATAGATGCTGCTGCGACAATTGCCAATCAATTGTTTGGCCTGGATGCCGTTATTTTTGCCCAGGGAACCACCGAGTACGGGTTATTTCATGACAGTGATCCAGAGCGGTTTGCTTCCATGTTAAGGGTTCAGTTGCAGACCCCCCTTCGGTTAGTGCAACTAGTTGAAGAGAAGTTAGCTCAGCGTCAACATGGCCGGATTGTATTTGTGGGTTCGGTGTATGGTGGTGCTGGCAGTGCCATGGAAGTGACGTACAGTACCATTAAGGGCGCATTAAGCGCATTTGCCCGCGCTTATAGTCAGGAAGTGGCGGCAACGGGGATCACCGTCAACGTTGTTGCTCCCGGAGCGGTCGATACGCGGATGAACGCGATGTTTGACGATGAAACGCGTGCGGCGGTGGCTGCCGATGTTCCCGCTGGCCGCTTTGCGACGCCCCAGGAAATTGCTTACTGGGTAACGGGATTGCTTCAACCAGAGGCCCAGTACATGACGGGGCAAACACTTTACGTCACCGGGGGCTGGCTTAAGTAGAAACTGCGGTTTCACGAGGGCGGAATGTGCTATACTGGTGAAGAACTCGAAGAGGAAATCATGGTTTATTGGAGAGATTCCTAATGGACAATATTGGACAAACATTAAAAGCTGCACGGGAAAAGAAGGGGTACACCCTTGATGATTTGCAGCAGATTACTAAGATTCAAAAACGGTACCTGATTGCAATCGAAGAAAATAATTTCGAAGCACTTCCCGGGCAGTTTTACGTGCGGGCCTTTGTGCGGCAGTATGCGAACACCGTTGGTCTTGACGGGGATGCGGTTGTGGCCCAGCTAACAAAGGGAAGTGTTACTGATAATGCAGGCGGTGCGGCCGGGCAGTCCCTTTCTCGCCGGCGGCAAAATGGTCCTGCACCAGCAACAAAGCCGGGAATGCTTGAGCGGTTAAAACAACAGTTGCCGTTAATCACCATTATCGGGGTTGTCGTTTTGATTATTGGTGGGGTGGTGTACGCATCGGTTCAGAATCGGCGGGCGACGCAACACGAGCGGCAAATTGCCCAAACGAGCCGGAAGGTGACGGTTAATAATAACGTTCACCACCATCATTCGTCTGCGGTAACTAGTTCTACCAATAGTAAGATTTCTAGTGCAACGGTTGCAAGCAGTTCAACTAGTTCAATGATGACGAGTCGATCGTCATCTGCCCAGTCTTCGAAGGCTAAGCACCATAAGAAACAATCATTTAAGTTAACCCGGAAGAGCGGGAAGACCTTTGTTTACAAGATGAAGAATAACGATGGAAACAACGTGATTCAGTTAACGGGGAAGGCTGATGAATCATGGTGTTCCGTTGCCGTTAACGGGGAAACCCTCTGGCAGGGAACGTTAATGGCCGGAATGAGCCGGCAAATTCGGATTCCGGCAGCGGCAACTAACGTTCAAATTAGCCTAGGGAACTCCAAGGAAACACTGATTAAGTTTAATGGCCGGAAATTTAATTTCCTGAAGGCCAACCACAAGTTAACCGTGCGGAGTATCGTCATTAATATGGGAACGGTCCCTGCGCAGACTACTGGAACTGTAACGAACGGAACGCTGCAAACGGTGAACCGCGATTATTAGTACTTAGGAAGGAACTATAAGAAATGAACTTACCGAACAAGTTGACGGTCGGCCGGATTATATTAATCCCCGTTTTTATGCTTTTGCTGGTGGTTCCCTGGCACTGGGGAACGGTAACCATTGCCGGAACAACGATCGGGTGGACGCACTTAATTGCGGCACTTGTATTTGCAGGAGCGTGTGTGACGGACTTTATTGACGGGCAAATTGCGCGCCGGCAGCACCTTATCACCAATTTTGGTAAATTTGCGGACCCCCTGGCGGATAAAATGTTGGTGATGACTGCGTTTATTTTCCTTGTTCAGATGGGAAAGGTTCCGGCGTGGGTGGCAGCAATTATCGTTTGCCGGGAATTGGCAGTAACGGGGTTGCGCTTAATCGTTGTTGAAAACAACGGGCAGGTCATGGCGGCAGCAATGCCGGGAAAAATTAAGACGTTCACGCAGATGTTTGCCATTATTTTTCTGTTGTTGAATAACGTCTTCTTTGTGTCCTTTAACTTTCCAATTGGAACGGTGTTGCTTTACATTTGCCTGTTCTTTACGGTTTACTCGGGGTGTGATTACTTTTACCACAGCCGGGCGGTATTTGCCGATTCGTTCGGGAAGAAATAAGAAAACAGTTAAAATTGCGGGCTTGGTAAGCACCACGGTGGTGATTGCCCGGGCCTGCATTTTTAAACCGGTGAAAAACAGGAAGACAAGTGCAAAATTGATACGGAAAGAGCGTAATTAATAAGTGAGGGGTTCATGGAATGGAAGAATTGCAACGGATGGCTCATCAAGTTGGGGCGGATTTAATTGAACAGGATAAAACAATTACTGCGGCGGAGAGCTTAACCGGTGGGCTCTTTCAGTCCACGTTAACGGCGGTTCCTGGAATTTCTGCTGTTTTTCCGGGGGGATTTGTAACCTACTCAAACGAAGCGAAAAGCGTGTTGTTGGGGATTCCGGCGCCGGTAATTAACCAGTTCGGGGTTGTTAGCGAAGAAGTGGCCCTGTGGATGGCTCGCCGTGCCCGTGAAATTATGCGAACTGACATCGCACTTTCCTTCACCGGGGTAGCTGGTCCGGCTGAGCTGGAAGGGAATCCGGCCGGGACAGCGTGGATTGGGTTAGCCAGTGAACAGGGGACGACCGCTCAGAAGTACCGTTTTGATGGCGACCGCGACACCGTGCGCCAGCAGTGTGTGTTGACGGCATTCCAGTTGGTTTCTTCAGAGTTGGGCAAACATTAGTTCGTATTTTTCTTGATTTTTGTGATTGAGTTCGGTATTCTAAGGAAGGTAAGCCGGATTTGGCAGAGAAACTTGGACGGAAAGTAGGAATGATTCTTGGCAGATGAACGACAAACAGCGCTTGATAACGCGCTAAAGAAAATTGAAAAGAGTTTCGGAAAGGGCTCCATCATGAAGATGGACGAACAGGTTAATACAGAAATCGAAACCGTTTCAAGCGGATCGATTGCCCTTGACGAGGCGCTTGGTGTTGGTGGGTATCCGCGGGGCCGGATTATTGAAATTTACGGTCCTGAAAGTTCAGGGAAAACAACGGTGGCTCTCCATGCTGTGGCTGAAGTCCAGAAGATGGGCGGGAAGGCTGTTTACATCGATGCTGAAAACGCGATGGACCTTTCGTACGCCAAGGCACTTGGGGTTGACACGAGTGATTTGATTCTTTCCCAACCTGACACTGGGGAAGAAGGGCTTCAGATTGCGGACATGCTGGTTACATCGGGAGCCATTGACATTATCGTTGTTGATTCGGTTGCTGCATTAGTTCCACGGGCAGAAATTGAAGGCGAGATGGGGGACGCTCACGTTGGGCTGCAGGCCCGGTTGATGTCCCAGGCGCTCCGGAAACTTTCCGGTTCAATTAATAAAACCCGGACGATTGCAATCTTTATCAACCAGATCCGGGAAAAGGTCGGCGTGATGTTTGGAAATCCTGAGACGACCCCTGGTGGACGCGCACTTAAGTTCTACTCAACAATCCGGCTGGAAGTACGGCGGGCTGAGCAAATTAAGAGCGGAAGCGATATTATCGGTAACCGAGTTAAGATCAAGGTCGTAAAGAATAAGGTTGCCCCGCCGTTTAAGGTTGCCGAGGTTGACATCATGTACGGTGAGGGGGTTTCCAAGACCGGTGAACTTCTTGATATGGCCGTTGAAAAGGACATTATTAAGAAGAGCGGCTCGTGGTTCTCGTATGGTGATGACCGGATTGGTCAGGGCCGTGAAAACGCGAAGACTTACCTGAAAGAACATCCTGATATGATGAAGGAGGTTACCGCGAAGGTGCGGGCTGCTTACGGGATTGCTTCACCGGATGAGGAACAGGAGGCCCATCCTGATGAGTTGCCGTTAGATGATCAGAAGTAAAATTGGTGATCGTTGGTTGGTTTTGACCAACGATTTTATTTTATGATAAATTTGGTCGATTGGTTATCTGAGTGTTGACACTGCTCGCGCCGGACGATTAGAATAATGCTGTGTGCAATTAATCAATTAACATCTAAAACTCGATTTGCTAATTAGACGATGTGGGGGTGTAGCATTATGATGATTTTTGCTATCCTCGCCGTCGCCGTTATAACGTTAGTAGTTGGTTTTGTTTTGGGAACGGTTTTTCGGAAACGGACCTATGAAGCGCACCTTGATCAGGCTACGCAGACTGCTGATGGGATTATTCAGCAGGCCAATAAGGATGCGCAGGCCGCTAAGAAAGAAGCGCTTTTAGAGGCCAAGGACGAAAGTCACCGTTACCGGAAAGAGGTTGAACGCGAATTAAAGGATCGGCGAGCTGAGGTTCAGCGACAGGAAGACCGGTTAATTCAACGGGAAGCTACCCTTGATCACAAGGATGAGTCCCTCGAGAAGCGGGAACAGTCGCTTGAACACAAGGAAAATCGGCTGGCTAATGATCGAAAAGCGCTCGAAAACAAAAACAAGAAGATTGACTCACTCGTTGCGCAACAGCAGGAACGACTTGAGGAAATCGCTTCGCTAACTGAGGACCAGGCAAGGGGTCAAATTCTTGCCAAAATGAAGGATAAGTTGAGTCGGGAACGGGCAATCATGATTAAGGATTCCGAAGCAGAGGCAAAGGCTGAAGCTGATCGGCGGGCTAAAAACCTGATTACCCAGGCGATTCAACGATCTGCTGCGGACACTGTCTCTGAATCGACGGTATCGGTAGTCAACCTTCCAAACGATGATATGAAGGGCCGGATTATTGGGCGTGAAGGCCGAAACATTCGGACCCTCGAAACATTAACGGGAATTGACTTAATTATCGATGATACTCCCGAAGCAGTTGTGCTGAGCGGGTTTGATCCTGTGCGGCGTGAAATTGCTAAAATTGCCCTTGAAAAGTTAATCCAGGACGGGCGAATTCACCCGGCGCGGATTGAAGAAATGGTCGAAAAGGCTACCAAGGAAATGAATAGCAAGATCCGGGAAACCGGGGAACAGGCTATTTTTGACCTTGGGTTACATTCGATGCACCCTGATTTAATCAAAACGGTGGGGCGGATGAATTACCGGACCAGTTACGGGCAAAACGTCCTCAACCATTCGATTGAGGTTGCAAAGCTAGCAGGGGTGCTGGCAGCTGAGTTAGGCGAAGATGTTACAATGGCGAAGCGCGCAGGATTGTTACATGATATTGGTAAGGCCATCGATTACGAGGTTGATGGTTCACACGTTGAAATTGGGGTTGAACTGGCGAAGAAGTACCACGAAAGTAAGGTTGTGGTTAACACAATTGCTTCCCACCATGGTGATGTAGAGCCCCAGTCAGTGATTGCGGTACTGGTTGCTGCGGCGGACGCAATGTCTGCTGCCCGGCCAGGAGCTCGGAGCGAATCACTTGAAAGTTACCTTCACCGGCTGAAGAAGCTGGAGGAGATTGCTAAGAGCTTTAAGGGCGTTCACAAGAGTTACGCAATCCAAGCTGGTCGTGAAGTGCGGGTAATTGTTGAACCAAAGCGGGTAAATGACCTGCAGGCAACAACGCTTGCCCACGACATTAAGGCAAAAATTGAAGACGAGCTCGAATATCCGGGCCAGATTAAGGTGACGGTAATTCGGGAGACCCGGGCAATTGACTACGCTAAGTAGCGTCCCGGAAAACGTGACGGTCATGACACTGGTTATGACCGTCACGTTTGTCTTACAACTCCCTGGTGAAGGAACTCCGGCAGGATGATTATGATAGAATAATAACGAAATTAGTAAGAAGGACGCCTGAACCATGCAGTTTTTATTTATCGGTGACGTAATGGGCACAGCAGGCCAACACATGGTCGCGGAATACTTGCCCAAATTAAAGAAGAAGTATCACCCCCAGCTAACCATTGTTAACGGGGAAAATGCCACCCGGGGGCGGGGAATCAACGAAAAAGTTTATAAAAAGCTTTTGGCAGCCGGAGCAGACGTAATCACGATGGGGAATCATACGTGGGATAATCCGCAAATTCAGGATTTTATCGACCACGCAGATAAGCTGATTCGGCCAGCTAACTTCGCACCCTCAGTTCCGGGGAAGGGGTACTGTACCGTTAAGGTGAACCAGCATAAGGTTGGCATCATTAACCTGCAGGGTCGGGTATTCATGAATCCGTGTGATGATCCGTTTGCAACGGCGCACCGGATTATTGAGCGACTAAAAAAACACGGGCACGTTGATGCAATTTTTGTTGATTTTCATGCGGAAACAACGAGCGAGAAGGAGGCGTTTGCCTGGTACTTTGACGGCCAGGTGACCGCAGTTGTCGGAACGCACACGCACGTGCAAACAAACGATGCCCGGGTATTGCCGCGGGGGACCGCGTTTATGAGTGACGCGGGAATGACTGGTCCGTACGACGGAATTTTAGGAATGGAACGGACTGCGGTAATTGACCGGTTTCTCACCCAGATGCCCGTACGGTTCACCGTCGCCGAAGAAGACCGCGCAATGCTGTGTGGCTGCGTGGTGGAGACGAAGGACGCCGATCCGTTTGTTGCCCGGCGGATTATTCCGGTTCAAATTAGTCCGGATCAACCCTTTTTTGAATAGGTCCGTTTGGTGTGGAGGTGAGAGAAGCAATGGCAAAAAAGACAACGCCGATGATGGAGCAGTACTTAGCGATAAAAAAGCAGTATCCGGATGCGTTTTTGTTTTACCGGCTGGGTGATTTTTATGAAATGTTTTATGACGATGCGGTGAAGGGCGCGCAACTGCTTGAATTGACCCTCACCGCCCGGAATAAGCAATCAAAGGAAAAGGTGCCGATGTGTGGGGTGCCCCACCACGCGGTGCAAAATTACATCGACATTTTGGTTGACCAGGGATACAAGGTTGCTATTTGTGAGCAGATGGAGGATCCCAAGCTCGCCAAGGGAATGGTTAAGCGCGAAGTCGTTCAGCTTATTACTCCAGGAACGTTGGTTGATCAGACTGAAACCAATGCTAAGGATAATAACTACCTCACGGCACTTCACGAATCACAGGAGGCGTTTGGGCTGGCCTACGTTGACCTTTCCACCGGGGAATTGCAGGTGACCCACCTGTCGGACCTCTCTGCGGTGGTCAACGAACTAATTAGCTTGCAAACCAAGGAAGTCGTTCTGGACGAAAGCGTTACGGCCGCAACTAAGAAACAGCTAAAAAAGCTCCACGTATTGCAATCATCGCAATTGCAGGTCAGTGACCATGCCGAGGTGGGCTTTGCTATTCAGGGATTAACCGACCAGAATGAGTTGGCGGCAGTTAAGCACCTTGTTTCCTACCTCATCGTGACCCAAAAGCGGGCGCTTACCCACCTTAAACGGGCGGTGAGCTACACCCCAACGGCGTTTTTGAAACTCGACCATTCCGCTGTCACGAACCTTGACCTGGTAAAAAATTCACGGACGGGAAAAAAGGCGGGAACGCTACTGTGGTTACTGGATAAGACTAAAACGGCCATGGGCGGGCGAGTGCTTCACCAGTGGATTCGCCGCCCGTTGCTTGATGCTGCGGCAATTCGTGACCGGCAGGAACGGGTCACCATATTATTGGAAAACTTCATGGAGCGTTCGGCCCTCCAGGAAGAATTAACCCACGTGTACGACCTTGAACGCCTTGTTGGGCGGGTAGCCCTGGGAAACGTAAACGGCCGGGACCTGGTCCAACTGCGCACGTCCCTGGAACACATTCCACAACTTCGTCACGTTGTTACCGAACTTGATACCGGGGCGTTTACAACACTGTTGAAGGACCTGGATCCGGTCAGTGACGTTACGGACTTGATCCACCGGGCAATCGTTGATGATCCCCCCGTAACCATTACTGACGGGGGACTCATTCGTCCGGGATACAGTAAACAACTTGATGAATACACGGAAGCGATGACGAACGGGAAGCAGTGGATTGCTGACTTGGAGCAGCAGGAGCGGGAAGCAACCGGAATTAATAAGTTGAAAATCGGGTTTAACCGCGTTTTTGGGTACTACATTGAGGTTTCCCGGGCCCACCTTGATAAGGTGCCGCAGGACCGATACCACCGGAAGCAAACGCTGGTGAATGCAGAGCGGTTTATCACCCCGGAATTGAAGGAAAAGGAACAGTTAATCCTTGGGGCGGAGGACCACGACGTTGCCCTTGAGCACCAGCTCTTCATGGAAATTCGCGAGCAAATTAAACGGGCAATTCCGCGCCTGCAGCGGTTAGCGGCCGCCGTTGCCCAACTCGACGTTCTCCAAAGCTTTGCGACGGTGAGCGAGGAGGGTCAGTTTGTCCGGCCGACGTTTGACACGCAACACCAGGAGATGGTGATTGAGCAGGGCTGGCATCCCGTGATTGCGAAGGTAATCGGAACGGAGGAGTACGTTCCCAACGACGTGCAGTTAACGCGGGACGCGCAGATTTTACTGATTACCGGGCCGAACATGTCCGGGAAGAGTACCTACATGCGGCAGGTTGCCCTGACGGTAATCATGGCGCAGATGGGGTGTTACGTCCCAGCTAAAAAGGCACAGTTGCCGTTGTTTGACCAGATCTTTACCCGAATTGGGGCTGCGGATGATTTGATCGCGGGAAATTCGACGTTTATGGTTGAAATGCAGGAGGCTAACGCAGCGTTGAGTAACGCTACTGCTAACAGTTTGTTGCTCTTTGATGAACTCGGGCGGGGAACGGCGACGTACGATGGGATGGCGCTTGCCCAGGCAATTATTGAGTATGTCCATGAGCACGTGCATGCCAAGACGCTCTTTTCAACCCATTATCACGAGCTGACCCAATTAACGGCCCAACTCCCGCACCTTAAAAACGTTCACGTTGGGGCGGTTGAACGGGACGGCAAGTTAATCTTTCTGCACAAGGTTGCCCCAGGGCCGGCTGATAAGTCTTACGGAATCCACGTTGCCAAGTTAGCGGGAATGCCGGCGCCCCTGATCAAACGGGCAAACGTGATCCTGCAGCAACTGGAGGCCACGGCTGATTCTAAGCCAGCGGATCCGGTAGCGGCGACGGATGAACAGCTCTCGTTGTTCGTTCCGGAAACACCTCCTGCTCCCCGTCCCCAAAAGGACCCGGTAACCGCGCCGATTGTGGATGAGTTACGGCAGTTAAACTTAATGGGGATGACGCCGCTGGATGCGATGAACCTTCTTTATAAGTGGCAGCAGCAACTCCAGGGAGGTGGCGTTGATGACAAGAATTCATGAGCTTCCAGAAAACCTGGCGAACCAAATTGCCGCGGGGGAAGTCATTGAACGACCGGCCTCGGTGGTCAAGGAACTGGTTGAAAACGCAATTGATGCGCACGCCCAGCGGATCACGGTTGAGTTGACGGATGCCGGATTGAAAACCATTACGGTGACCGATAACGGGGCGGGAATTGCCGAAGAGGACGTTCCGGTGGCGTTTCGGCGACACGCGACGAGTAAAATTACGGACCGGACCGATCTGTTTCGGGTGCACACCCTCGGGTTTCGGGGTGAGGCGTTGCCAAGTATTGCTTCGGTCGCAGACGTAACGCTCACGACGGCAACTAAGGACGCGCAGGCGGCAACCACGATCCACATCAAGGGTGGGGAGCAGGTGGCCCTTGAACCAACGGCGCACCGCCCGGGGACCGTAGTAACCGTTGCGGGGTTGTTTTATAACACTCCTGCCCGGCTAAAGTACCTCAAGTCCCCCGCCACCGAACTCGCCCATACCAGTGACCTTCTCAGTCGAATGGCACTCGGTCACCCAGAGATTGCGTTTCGGTTAGTTAATAACGGGCGCACCCTGCTGCAAACAGCCGGAAATGGTAAAATGCAACAGGCCATTAGTGCGGTCTACGGCGTCCGGGTTGCCCGGGAGATGCTGGCTGTTGACCAGCAGGACCTTGATTTTCACGTTACGGGATACGTCGCTAAACCAACAACCACCCGTGCTTCTAAGAAATACATGACAACCCTGATTAACGGCCGGACGGTGGTTAACCCAGTGTTACGGGCGGCAATTCAGGAGGGGTACGGAACGAAGTTAATGGTGGGGCGGTTTCCCATTGCGGCAATTAATATTCAGCTTGACCCGCTTTTGGTGGACGTGAACGTTCATCCAACGAAGCAGGAAGTGCGGTTAAGCAAGGAGGATCAGCTGGAGGCACTGATTGCCACCGCGGTTCGTCAGGGACTGGCAGGCGCTGATTTAATTCCTGCCGCTACCGTGTCCCCTAAAGAGGCGCCACGGGTAAAGCGCAGTGAACAACTGGACTTTCAGACCAGTGTTCATGCCCAGACGGTGCGTAACCGGGTGCATGCCGCGGTAATGGGGAATTCTTCTCCGGTGCCGGCTTCTCCGCAAGAAGAGCGGGCGGTAGCCACGGATGAACAACCAGCAGTCATTACCGTTAAGCATCGGACTGATCTTACCAGTCCTGCCATGCAGGCGTGGGACCGGCACTATCAGACAAACGTCACTGGAGCTAACGAGGCTGCCGCTAGCGTGCATTTTCCCCGGTTACGGTACTTAGGCCAGGCTCACGGGACGTATTTATTAGCTGAAGGTGATGATGGGTTATACCTGATTGATCAGCACGCGGCCCATGAACGGGTGAAGTTTGAGAAAATCACTACTGCTGCGGCTAACGAACACGTTGCAATGCAGGAACTGCTTGTGCCGGTCGTTTTGAACTATCCTGCAAGTGACGCGTTGATTGTGAGTGAACGGATGGATGATTTAAACCAGCTGGGGCTTACGTTGGCCGATTTCGGGCAGAACACGTTTATTGTGCGGGAGCATCCGGCGTGGATGGGGGAAACCGATGTGGCTGAACAAATCCGGACGATTGTGGATACCGTAATTGCCCATCGCAATATTACTACGGCCCGGCTCCGGGAAGCGGCGTTAGCGATGGCGAGCTGTAAGCAGGCGATTAAGGCTAATCATCACCTCGAACCAGCGCAGGGGCAAGCCCTTTTGGACCACTTGGCGGAGTGTACTAACCCGTACAATTGTCCCCACGGACGGCCCACCACAATCCACTTTACGGCCAGCGAGTTACAGCGGATGTTCAAGCGGATTCAGGATCCGCATCACAGCAAGCGGTCGTGGAACCAGTAATTAAGGAGGAAAACCATGTATGAGTATTTAACGGGGTTGGTTACTGCGGTGACGCCCGGTTACATCGTTGTTGATGTGGCAGGGGTTGGTTACCAGGTCCAGGTGGCGAACCCGTTTCGTTTCCATGAAAACGAAAAGCAGCGGGTGTACGTGTACCAGGCTGTTCGGGATACGGCCGTTACGCTATACGGCTTTAGCTCATTAGAAGAGAAGGAGCTTTTCTTGCGGTTGATTAGTGTAGCGGGAATCGGTCCCAAGAGTGCGCTGGCAATTTTAGCTAATGACGACCATGCCGGCTTTGTTGCGGCCGTTGAGGCGGACGACGTGAACTACCTGGTGAAGTACCCGGGAATTGGGAAGAAGACTGCTAAGCAGATTATTCTGGACCTTAAAGGAAAGCTCGCGCCGGTTGCTGCTGAAGCCCCGAACAAGGAAGTTGCCCAGCCACCGACTGATGATCCAGCCCTGCAAGAGGCGGTCGCTGCTTTGAGTGCTTTGGGATACACTAAGACGGAGGTCAAGCGGGTGACCAAGAAGCTCCGTGATTTTGAGGGGCAGTCGACTGACGAGTACCTGCGGGAAGCGCTCCGGTTGATGATGAATTAGCGAGAGGAGGGGTCGAATGGACGATGAAGAACGGATCGTCTCAGCTGCAAGTAACGATGCGGCCGAAGAACAGGTTGAGGGATCGTTACGCCCCCAGACGCTGAATGATTACATTGGGCAGGAAAAGCTCAAACAAGAAATTGGGGTTTACATCAAGGCTGCTAAACAACGGGAAGAAGCGTTGGACCATGTTTTACTGTACGGTCCACCAGGATTAGGGAAAACCACGATGGCCGTGATTATCGCTAACGAGTTGGGGGTGAACCTTAAGCAGGCGAGTGGCCCAGCAATCGAACGGCCCGGTGACTTGGTGGCGCTCTTGAACGAATTGACACCGGGAGACGTGCTATTTATTGATGAAATCCACCGTCTTCCCAAGAACGTCGAAGAAATTTTGTATTCAGCGATGGAAGACTATTACATCGACATCGTTGTTGGGCAGGATGCCGGCGCTCACGCCGTTCATTTCCCGCTACCTCCGTTTACCCTCATTGGGGCGACTACCCGGGCGGGAATGTTAGCGGCACCGTTGCGGGACCGGTTTGGGATAAACGGCCACATGCAGTATTATACCGAGAATGACCTGGTGGCGATTATTCACCGCTCCGCTCAGGTGTTACACACGGCTATCAGCCGGGAAGGAGCCCATGCGATTGCGCGGCGTTCCCGGGGGACCCCGCGGATTGCAAACCGGCTGCTTAAGCGGGTGCGAGACTTTGCGGAAGTTGCCGGAAAGGAGACGGTTGATCCGGAAATCGTGGATTATGCTCTCCAACTACTGCGAATTGATGAGCGGGGACTGGATGAGAATGACCGGCGGGTGCTGACCACGATGATTGAACTGTATGGTGGCGGTCCCGTTGGGTTAACCACGATTGCAGCCAATACGGGTGAAGAGGCGGAGACGGTCGCGGATATGATTGAACCGTATCTCATGCAAATTGGTTTTTTGAAACGGACGGCCCGGGGGCGGGTAGTGACGCCGGCGGCCTACGAGCATTTAGGAATTCCGTATAACCAGAACTAAGAGCGGTTGGCAAGGACGATTGTTTTTGGTATGGTTATGTTTAGACTATAACGAAGGAGTGTTATTAATGGGCTCGGTTACGACCATCATAATGTTTGTGGTTTTGTTTGTTTTGATGTACTTCATCATGATTCGGCCACAAAAGAAGCAGCAACAGCAGCACCAGGAAATGATTAACAGCCTCCACGTTGGGGATCACGTTGTTATGATTAGCCGGTTACACGGAAAGATTGACAAGATCAACAAGGCGGACGGTACGGTTTCCGTTGATTGTGACGGGATTTACCTGACCTTTGACGTGAACGCCGTAATGAACGTGATTCCGGCAACGGCGGGTGACGAAATTTCCGTTGACGAGGAGCTTGCTGAAAAGGATAAGGATAAGCAACAGGATGCAGATGACGATTCTGCGGAGGATAATTCCTACGACGCGAAGTAATTATGGAATAAAAGCGTTCCTTTGATGGAGGGACGCTTTTACTATGCTTTCTAGATGGTTTCTTTTACTATTGGTATCTCACAGAAAAATATTTTTAATGATATGATTTGACACGCTTACGATAATAGAGTAGAGTACTTCGTGGAGCTAAGTAATAGTTCTACGAAAGGAAGGTGCGTGTGATGCCAGTAATGAACGCGCAGGAGATTATGGACTTAATTCCTAATCGGAGTCCGATTTGCTACGTTGATTACGTTGATGAACTCGTTCCTGATAAGATGATTCGGGCAACGAAGAACGTCACCATTAATGAAGATTACTTCCGGGGGCACTTTCCGGGAAACCCGGTGATGCCTGGAGTATTAATCGTTGAAACCGCGGCACAGGTCGCCTCCATTCTGATTTTAAAATCACCAGCGTTTAGGAATAAGACCGCATACTTAGGCGCTGCTAATAAGGTCAAGTTTCGGCAAATGGTGCGCCCTGGAGCGATCCTTCACTTTACCGTTGAAATTATTAAGCAACGGCGCAACATGGGGACTGTGCGCTTTATTGCGACGCTTGATGATGGTAAGAAAGCCTGCAGCGGGGAATTGGTTTTCATTGTTGATGACCAAGAACGGCGGCAGTAGGTGATTATAAATGGGAGTAGGAGAATGAAAACGGGAATTAAAATTGTGGCGACGGGAGCGGCAGTTCCGGAGCGGGTCGTAACAAACGACGATTTAAGTACGTTCTTAGATACGTCAGATGAGTGGATTCGCCCCCGGACGGGAATTGAATCCCGCCATATTAGCACCGGCGAGAATACCGCCGATTTGTGTACCCGGGCAGCCCAGCAGATGTTGACGCGGAGCGGATGGGATCCTGCGAGTCTCGATTTGATCGTCGTGGGCACTATGTCGCCCGATTCATGTACGCCAGCGACTGCAGCGATTGTTCAGGGACGGATTGGGGCGGTAAACGCCGCGTGCTTTGATCTTTCCGCCGCGTGTTCTGGCTTTGTATACGGTCTCCAGGTCGCTCAGCGATTTTTAGCAACGGGAATGCACCGGGCCCTCGTCATTGGGGGCGAGGTATTATCCAAGCTGGTCGACTGGCAGGATCGGCGGACCGCGGTGCTGTTTGGTGACGGCGCTGCCGGGGTTCTTTTGGAAAAGCAGTCTGATGACGACGCAGCCGCATTTCTGGCTGGTCAGATGTGGGCGGATGGAACGGCATATGATAAACTACAAGCAGGGCAGACAGCCCCTTTGCAGTCGTTTCCGCCGCAGCACCAACGCTGGGAATACGCCCCGTTTACGATGGATGGCCATGCCGTTTATCGGTTTGCCACAAACGAAGTTGCCCGGTCGTTGACAACAACGTTGGATGCAGCAGGGATGACCGCTGATGATGTTGACTATTTTTTGCTACATCAAGCAAATTATCGTATCATAGATGTGATTGCTAAAAAAATTGGTCAGCCGGTTGCTAAGTTCCCAGTGAACATTGCGAAGTATGGAAACACATCTGCAGCAAGTATTCCGCTTTTACTGGATGAACTAGTAACCCACGGGACGCTCCACCGTGGAGCAGTGGTTGCGCTGAGTGGTTTTGGCGGCGGTCTGACTGTGGGAACACAAATTATTCGATTCTAAATCATGGTAAAGGAGTTTTATATCAATGACTGAAGAAGAAATTTTTGCTAAGGTACAGGAAATTGCAGCCGAAGAATTAGATGTTGATAAGGCGAAGATTACGCTGACGACAAACATCAAGGATGACCTGGATGCTGATAGCTTAGACCTCTTCGAAATCATGAGCGAACTTGAAGACGAGTTCGAAATTGAACTGGAGGCCGACGAGGACATCACGACGGTTGAAGACGTTGTTAAGTACGTTAAGAAGGAACTTGACGCTAAGGACTAATTTAATTTGATTTAGATAGGAACTGAACACCATGAAATTCGGGATTTTATTTAGTGGTCAGGGGGCCCAGTATGCAGGAATGGGTTGTGATCTGTACGCAAATGATGACTTATTCCGAAAGGTTGTTGATGCGGCGAGTCCGCATGTAGGTTACGACGTTGCTGCAGTTCTCAATGATGAGGACCGGCTAAACGAAACGAAGTATGTTCAACCAGCCATTGTTGCTGTCGAACTCGGGTTAGTTGCGATGCTCAAACGCGATGTTTCCACCCTCGCCATTGGAGGCATGGTGGGGCTCTCGCTTGGTGAGTATGCTGCGTTAATCGCGAGTGGTGCGATGCCGTTTGACGCTGGAATGGACGTCTTACGGCTCCGGGCGGCAGCAATGCAAGCAGACGCCGATGCCCGGCCAGGAGCAATGGCAGCAGTCTTAAATCCTGACGTTGAGCAGGTCAAGCAGGTCTGCGCGGCATGCTCTGATCAGGATCATCAGGTCGTGATTGCTAATTATAATTCCCCGAAACAAGTTGTTATTGGTGGTGATCAGGCTGCAGTAGCCGCAGCAAGCAAACAGTTAAAGGATGCTGGTGTGCGGCGCGTGGTTCCATTAAAGGTAAGCGGGGCGTTTCACACCCCGCTTTTTGTGAATACACAGCAGCAGTTAGCAACGGCTCTGCCTAAGCTTACGTATCATGAGCCTGATTATCCGGTAATTAGCAACACCACGGGAAGACCATTTGAAAAGGACGAAATTGCGGCCGTGCTCACCAAACAAGTCAGCACGCCGACGCACTTTGCTGATTGTGTTCGCTATATGATTAACGCCGAACAGGTGACAGCCACTCTCGAGGTGGGGCCAGGACAAACACTCAGCAAGTTTACTAAGCAGATTGACCGGCAGGTAGTGCGGTACCACGTTGATAGTATGGACGGGTACCAGCAACTGCTGGCAACGTTACGGGGGGAAGAATGATGAAATTAAAGGATCAGGTTGTATTTATCTCGGGCTCGTCCCGGGGATTGGGCGCACGGATGGCCGTACGGTTTGCCGCTGAAGGCTGTAAGGTAATTTTAAACGGCCGGAAGGGGATTCCAGACGAATTAATTGACCAAATCAACGAATATGGAGTACAGTACGCAACGGTGCTGGGCGACATTTCAAAGGCGGAAGACGTTAAGCGAATGACGAAGGAGGCCTTTGATGCGTTTGGGCGGATTGATATTCTGGTCAACAATGCCGGGATTACTAAGGACACCCTGCTTGTGGGGATGAAGGAAGCGGACTTTGAACAGGTGATTAACGTCAACCTGAAGGGGACGTTTTTGATGACTAAACTGTTCATGAAGCGGATGAACAAGCAACGGTCCGGGTGCATCATTAACATGGCAAGCGTTGTTGGCTTGCATGGGAATGTGGGTCAGGCAAGTTACGCCGCAAGTAAGGCCGGGGTGATTGGCTTAATGAAGACAACCGCCCGCGAAGGAGCCTTACGGGGGATTCGGTGCAACTGCATTGCGCCGGGAATGATTAAGTCTGATATGACCGATGCCCTAAGCGATAAGGTTAAGAAGCAGATTATGGAACAAATTCCGTTGAAACGGTTCGGGACGCCCGATGACGTGGCGGACGTTGCCCTGTTCCTGGCTAAGAGTGATTACGTCACTGGTCAGGTAATTTCCGTGGACGGCGGGATGACAATTTAGTTGGAGGGATAACATGGCGAGAGTCGTTGTAACGGGAATGGGCGTTGTTGCGCCTAACGGAATTACCCGGGACGAATTTATTGAAAACACGTTTGCAGGAAAGGTGGGCATTAAACCGATTACCAAGTTTGATGCCACGGATACCGGAATTAGTGTGGCTGGCCAGGTCGATGGCTTTGACTACAAGGAACGCGTTGGTCGGGAAGGCCGGCGGATGGACCTCTTTGCGCAGTACTCGGTTCATACGGCTCTGGAAGCGGTCGAACAGGCCGGCATTACCCCGGAAAACACCCGGGGTGAGGATATGGGCGTGATTTTTGGAACCGGGATTGGGGGCCTTTCAACCATTCAGAAGCAGATTCTGAAAATGGGAAAACGGGGTCCGCGGGCGGTTTCCCCGCTCTTTGTTCCGGAAATTATTCCGAACATGGGAGCCGGCAACATCGCGATTCGGCTTGGCGCTAAGAACACGTGCATGACGATTGTTACGGCGTGCTCGACGGCAACGAATTCAATCGGTGAGGCTTTCCGGCAAATCAAGGAAGGCCGGGCTGAAGTCATGATTACCGGTGGCGCCGAAGCACCAATCGATACGATCGGGATCGCGGGCTTTGCTTCCCTTACGGCTCTTTCCAAGGAAAGTGACCCACTGAAGGCGTCAACGCCGTTTGACGAAAACCGGAGTGGGTTTGTGCTTGGTGAAGGGGCGGCTGCCCTTGTACTTGAAAGCTACGACCACGCAAAGGCGCGGGGCGCAAAGATTCTCGCGGAAGTGGTCGGTTATGGGAGCACGTGTGATGCTTACCATATTACTGCGCCGGATCCAACTGGTGACGGTGCGGCCCGGGCGCTCAAGCAGGCCATGGACGAAGCAGGCATTACCCCTGATCAGGTCGGCTACTTGAACGCGCACGGAACGGCCACGCACGCCAATGATGTTGGGGAAGCAAAAGCAATCAACCTTGCTTTTGGGACTGATAGTGACCTGCAGGTTTCAAGTACTAAGTCAATGACTGGGCACCTGTTAGGGGCGGCCGGAGCGGTTGAGGCCGTTGCAACGGTTGCCGCCCTTCAGCGGGGAGAACTCCCGCCGAACATGGGGTTAACCAAGCAGGATCCGGAATGCCAGATTAACGTGGTAACTGAGCCTGGCACCAAGGCGCCTGATTTAGAGTATGCAATGAGTGACTCCCTTGGCTTTGGGGGCCATGATGCGGTATTAGCATTTAAAAAATGGAGTGACTAAGCGTGAACTTTAACGAAATTAAGGATTTAATGGCGGAATTTAATGCCTCCCCAACCCGGGAGCTGGAAATTACTGAGGAAAACGGGTTTCGGCTTCGGCTAAGTAAGAATGATGCGCCGCAACGGGGTGAAGCCCAGCAGCCGGTCACACCTTCAGCTAGTCAGCCAACCACGGCACCGGCCCAACCAGCCCAACCGGTTGAAGCTTCCCAACCCAAGGAAGAACCGGCCCAGACTAAGTCGGCTGAGCCGGAAGGGCCCGTAATTAAGGCGCCAATGGTGGGAACGGTTTACCTACAAGCTAAGCCGGATAGTCCCGCCTACGTAACGGTTGGCCAGCCGGTTCATAAGGGAGACGTTGTCTGCATCATCGAGGCAATGAAGATGATGACGGAGATTAAGAGTGACGTTGACGGGGTGATTGCGGAGGTTCTTGTTGATAACGAAGACCTCGTTGAGTTTGATCAGCCCCTCTTCCGCGTAACGGAGGGATAACAATGGCAATGGATATTAACGAAATCAAAAAAATTATTCCGCACCGTTACCCGTTCCTACTGATTGATCGGGTTGAGGAAATCGTGCCTGGTGAAAAGGCGGTTGCCATCCGGAACGTAACGGCGCACGAAGAAGTTTTTAACGGCCATTTTCCGGATAACCCGGTCCTTCCGGGGGTACTGATTGTTGAGTCGCTGGCACAAACGGGAGCAGTAGCGCTCCTGTCACAGCCCGAATTCAAGGGGAAGACGGCGTTCTTTGGTGGCATTAAAAACGCAAAGTTTCGCCGGATTGTTCGCCCGGGCGATCAGTTACGGTTGGAAGTAACGCTTGAGAAGTTAAAGCATAATATTGGCACTGGAAAGGGAATTGCAACGGTGAACGGCAAGAAGGCTTGCTCAGCAACGTTGACGTTCTTTATTGGTGATGACGAAGAGACGGGGCGGTAAGTGCATGTTCAAGAAAGTATTGGTTGCTAATCGGGGTGAGATTGCTGTCCGGATTATTCGTTCCTTAAAGGAAATGGGAATTAAGACGGTCGCGATTTACTCGGTTGCTGATCAACATAGCCTGCACGTTCAGCTGGCTGATGAGGCTGTCTGTGTTGGGGGAAACCGGCCACAGGATTCATACTTAAATATGAAAAACATCCTTGCAGCGGCTGTTGGCACCGGGGCAGAAGCAATTCACCCGGGGTTCGGTTTTCTTTCAGAGAACAGCGAATTTGTTGAAATGTGTGAGGCGTGTGGAATCACGTTCATTGGGCCGCATTCGGAAACCATCGAACTGATGGGGAATAAGGCGAACGCCCGGGTGCGGATGCAGCAGAGCGCGGTTCCCGTAATCCCGGGAAGTGAAGGCTTTATCGCTGACGCTGAAGAGGCTCTCAAGGTCGCAGCCAAGGTTGGTTACCCAGTAATGCTCAAGGCCGCCGCTGGTGGTGGCGGTAAGGGAATCCGCCGGGTTGACCACGAAGAGGACCTAGTAGCGGCGTTTGACAATGCGCAGCGCGAAGCCCAGAGTGCGTTTGGCGACGGGCGGATGTACCTCGAAAAGATCATGACCAACGTCAAGCACATTGAGGTGCAGGTCTTTCGGGACCGGGCTGGTCACATGGCGTACTTCCCGGAGCGGGACTGTTCCGTCCAGCGGAATAAGCAAAAGATGATTGAGGAAAGCCCGTGTAGCCAATTAACGGCAGCTGAGCGGGCGCACCTCGGTGAAATTGCCCTGCGTGCGACCGAAGCAATTGATTACCTGAATACCGGAACGATTGAGTTTTTGATGGACCAGGAGCACCACTTCTACTTCATGGAAATGAATACCCGGATTCAGGTTGAGCACACGATTTCGGAAATGATTACCGGAATTGACCTCGTGAAGGCGCAAATCATTGTCGCTGCCGGCGGTGACCTGCCATTTACGCAGAACGACGTGCGGATTTCCGGACATGCAATTGAGTGCCGGATTAACGCCGAAGACCCTCAGCGGAACTTTATGCCGGCTGTTGGAAAGGTTACTAAGCTGTACCTACCAGTCGGAAATCTCGGTGTGCGGATTGATTCCGAGTTGTATTCGGGAGCAACCATTTCGCCGTACTATGATGCGATGATTGCGAAGGTCGTGGCTTGGGGGCATGACCGGGACGAAGCAATCGCTAAAATGATCCGGTTACTCAAGGAAATGCGCGTTGAAGGGGTCACTACTAACCAACAGTTCCACCTAGAGATACTAAAAGATCCAGTCTTTCGGGCCGGAACGTTTACGACGGATTACGTTGAAACGCAGGTTTTGCCGCGTTGGAAAGAGAAAATGGGTGAGGAATAATGCGACTGTTTGACTTGAAAACCCTCCGTAGCCGGCACGTTAAGGCTGATAAAGAGGCCATGGATAAGGTGCCGGAGGGATTATGGCAGGCCTGTCCGAAGTGTCATCAGACGGTTTACCATAAGGAACTAGGAAAGTATAAGGTTTGCCCGCAATGTGGGTACGGGTTCCGGATTGGCGCCCGGGAGCGGTTAAGCTGGCTGGTCGATAAGAACCAGTTTACTGAATACGATGCGGACCTGCAGACGGACGACCCGTTATCCTTTCCGGGATACCGCGATAAAATTGCCGCTTGCCAGGCCAAAACAAACCTGAATGATTCGGTGTTAACCGGGGTAGCAATGATTAAAAAGCAGCGGTGTGCGCTGGGAATCATGGATCCCCAGTTTATCATGGGTTCGCTCGGCCGCGTCACCGGCGAAAAGATCACGCGGCTCTTTGAACGGGCAACCCGAGAACAGCTGCCCGTTGTTTTATTTACGTCGTCTGGTGGTGCGCGGATGCAGGAGGGAATTGTTTCCCTGATGCAGATGGCGAAGGTTTCCCGGGCGGTAAAGGATCACAGTGATGCGGGGCTCTTTTACCTGACGGTCCTGTGTGACCCAACGACCGGGGGGGTAACGGCTAGTTATGCAATGCAGGGTGATATCATTCTTGCTGAACCGCGTTCACTAGTGGGCTTTGCTGGGAAACGCGTGATTGAACAGACGATGCACCAGAAGGTTCCGGCTGATTTGCAGGATGCTGAGACGGTCCTAAAGAACGGGTTTATCGATGCGATTGTTCCGCGGGACAAAATGCGTTCTGCGGTTGCCTGGCTTTTGAAGTATAATGTGATGGGAGGCAGAAGCAATGGCTAAGGGTGACGAACAGACAGCGGCGGCCATTGTTGCTGCCGCCCGGGAACCAAAAAAGATTACGACCCCAGAGCTGATTCATGGCTTATGCAGTGAGTTTATGGAACTTCATGGCGATCGCGGAAATGGCGATGACCAGGCCGTTATTGGGGGAATCGGTGTGTTTAACCAGCAGCCGGTGACCCTAATTGCAACCGACAAGGGGACGAGTGCTGAGGAACGGATTGTTAAAAACTTTGGAAGTCCGTTACCAGCTGGTTACCGGAAAGCCCGGCGGTTGATTATGCAGGCGGCCAAGTTCCACCGACCGGTGATTACGCTTGTTAATACGTCCGGTGCGTACCCGGGACAAACAGCCGAGGAGAATGGTCAGGGTGAGGCGATTGCACGGAACTTGCTTGAGTTAAGTACCGTGCCGGTTCCCATGATTACCATTATCTTTGGTGAAGGGGGAAGCGGAGGAGCACTTGCTTTGGCCTGCGGTGATGAGGTGTGGATGCTTGAAAATTCAATGTACTCGGTCCTATCACCAGAAGGGTTTGCGTCAATCCTGTGGAAGGATAGTACGCGTTCAGCAGAAGCCGCTGAACTTCTCCAATTAACTCCCCAGGCGCTATTAAAGCAGCAGGTGATTGAGGGGATTATCCCCGAGCCTGGTTCGCACAAGAAGGTTGTGCGGAATATTGCTGATGTCCTTAAACGCGAGTTACCCCGGTTACAACGGATGACAACAACTGAACTGCTTGAGCAGCGGAAACAGCGCTACCGGAAGTTTTAAGTAAAGGAGTAATGGAAAGTGGGATTATTGTCAGGAAAGAAGATCCTCGTTATGGGGGTTGCCAATAAGCGGTCCATTGCCTGGGGATGTGCGCAGGTAATGGAAGAACAGGGTGCGGAGGTTATTTACACGTACCAAAATGAACGAATGAAGCGTGGGGTGAGTCGGCTTGTCGAAGACGACCACCGGCTCGTAGAATGTGATGCCGCTAATGACGAAAGCATTCAGCAGGCGTTTAAAACCGTGAAGGAACGGTTTGGCAAAGTTGATGGCATCGTTCACGCGATTGCGTTTGCTAAGAAGGAAGAGCTCGGGGGAAGTATTTTGAATACGAGCCGTGACGGGTTTGCGCTGGCACATGACGTATCAGCATACTCCCTGATTGCCGTTGCCAAGTACGGAAAGGATATCCTGAATAATCCGGCAAGTATCGTTACCCTCACTTACTTTGGGTCAGAACGGGCCATCCCAAGCTACAACGTAATGGGGATTGCCAAGGCTTCGCTGGAAGCAAGCATGCGCTACCTTGCCCGGGACATGGGTGAGTACGGCGTGCGGGTAAACGCTATTTCCGCGGGGGCCGTTCGGACGTTAGCTGTTACGGGAATTCACGGTCATTCAGACCTGCTGAAGATTTCCGAGGAACGGACGGTTGATGGCCAGTCCGTAACGACCAAGGAAATTGGGGGATTATGTGCCTTCCTGATGAGTGACCTATCAACCGGGGTTGTCGGGGACGTGATCTACGCTGATAAGGGGGTTCACCTGATTTAAGCGTCAGGTGTTTGAAACCCGAACAAAGCAATAATTGTATTATTATATTTTTCGTGAAGGTTGCGGTAGACGCCGCAACCTTCTTTTATGGTAAAAATTATGGGAATTCAGGTCGCCCTGTTGTTAATTAACGGGTTTCCCGCTAAAATGGTGGTGAATACTCTGGAAAGTGGTGCGAGAATAATAATGACAAAAAAGCAGAAGGCGTTGTTCGTAATCTTCGGCGGAACTGGTGACCTTGCACGGCGGAAATTATATCCGTCCCTTTTTAAGTTATACCGGAAGGGATTTCTTGATGATGACTTTGCAGTGATTGGAACGGCCCGGCGGGAATGGACTGATGACCATTACCGTGAGGTTGTTTTGGACTCAATTCGGAAGCTGGTTCCAGCAACAATTGACCCGGATGAGTTTACGAGCCACTTTTACTACCAGGCCCATAACGTGAACGATACGCAGCACTACGTAACCCTCCGGCAGTTGGCTGAGCGTCTTGACGAGCAGTACCAGCTCGGCGGCAACCGGATTTTTTACATGGCAATGTCACCGAAGTTTTTCAGCGTGATTGCTAAGCACCTCAAGACCCAGGGATTGGTGACGCCGGAAGGATACAACCGGTTAGTAATTGAAAAGCCGTTCGGGAACGACCTGGAAAGTGCCCGGAAACTCAATGATGACCTGCGGAAGTACTTCCCGGAGGAATCCATTTTCCGGATTGACCACTATCTGGGAAAGGAAATGATTCAGAATATTTCTGCCTTGCGTTTTGGGAACAACCTGTTTAACGCTTTGTGGAATAACCGCTACATTGATAATATTCAGATTACCCTCTGTGAACCGCTGGGGGTGGGAACCCGGGCCGGTTACTATGAAGGAGCCGGGGCCTTGCGGGACATGTTCCAGAACCACGTTTTACAAATCGTTTCCCTACTAACGATGAATTCCCCGGCATCGTTTACCGACGAGGATATCCGGCGGGAAAAGATGAGTGCCCTCAAAGCGCTCAAATTCTACAGCGCTGATGAGATTAAGCAAAACATTGTCCGCGGGCAATACGATGCGGCCAACGGAATGAAGGGGTACCGTGAAGAAAACGGGGTAGACGAGTATTCCGGGACCGAAACGTTTGTGGCGGGCAAGCTGATTGTTGACAACATGAGCTTTGCCGGGGTGCCAATTTACTTCCGGACAGGGAAGCGGATGCGGTGCAAGCAGTCCCGGGTGGACGTTGTGTTTAAGAACTTGCCAGCCCGGATTTTTAAGTACGGTGAAATTCGCCAAAACGTGTTATCGATTGAGGCGGACCCGCATTCCCGGATGTCACTGCAACTCAATACCAAGAAGGAGGGGCAGGGATTTGCGATCCGGCCAATTAACCTTGAGTTTAAGGCCAACGAAAACGAGATTCCTGGCGCATACGAGAAGCTTCTTTTGGATGTCCTCTACGGGAACGCAATGAACTTTACCCATCTGGAAGAACTGCTCTATTCGTGGCAGTTCGTGGATGCCATTGAGCGGGTTTGGGATGACGAAGGAACGCCGGCTGACTTCCCGAACTATGATTGTGGAACGATGGGACCCCGGAGTGCGATGGAATTATTGGCCCGGGACGGAAAGTTCTGGGTATATGATCCAGAATAAGAAAGTGAAATGCAGGACCGTGGCGGTTGTCACGGTCCTATTTGTAAAGGAGAAAGTGAATTTATTCGGTCAAAGGTGAGTGATGAGCGTTATGTTTTCCAGTTAGTTCCAGTGAGAAAGTGACGGGGAGATTCGGGGTTAATTATTTACTTTTTATTCAAAATACGGTATATTGTGAGAAGTTTGTTTATTAAGAATTTGATAAGGAGTAGTTTCACCAATGTTTACCATTAAGGATGACAAAAAGCCACTGTATCGCCGGTGGTGGTTCTGGCTGATACTTGTGGTGATTCTTGTGGGCGCTGGGCTGACCGGAACAGCGGTGCATTACGTGCACCAGACAGCTCGAACCGAACGGCGCACGGCTAAGAAACATCATCAAGTAGTCCAAAGGGATAAGAAGGCGGGGCAAGCCCAAGAAAAGGCGCCCCGCGCGATTGCCGCACCTAACAAGCATCAGCGGGATCAGCTTGTTAGTCAGGCCAAGAACGGCGCAGACCTTCAGGCGGTTACGGCGGGGCAGCCCCAGGTAATCCACTTTGACCGGGACGACCAAACCATCAAGACGACGGTTGATAACAACGGGCAGATTAAACCCGGGCGGTACGCCGTTAAGTTGACGCGGGCGAATAAGAATTTTGATGATGATTTTCATGAATTATCGTTCGAGGCGCACTATAACGTCTACTCGGTGGATGATGCCAAGACGGACGACATTGTTCAAGGGACAGCTAACTTGCCTGCCGGGCGCGAAGTGAAGCTGAAGGGAAGTAAGGGTGACACTGTTACCTTGATTCCGCTTAAGAACCAGCAGCGAGCCGACCAGTTTATTTACAACGGGAGTTCTGTGCGGTCAACCGATGATGTTCAACCGGGGGTTTACCAACTGACGTACTGTGACACAACTGGGGATGACGATCAGTCCGGCGTATCACTTGACGGCAACGATTGCTATGACTACTTCACGTTGTATGATCGTCCGAACATGAAGAAGCACCACTACACGAGTGTCGTGGTGGCCATCCAAAAGGACCAGAAGATTGAAGTGGATAGTGGCGCGGTTCACCTTCAGCGGGTTCAGATTCCCCAAAAACCGCAGAACCTCATTCTTGGTTCGGCCGTGTACACGGTGGGACAGGATCTGCCCGCTGGCCGGTACAAGGTCCGGGTCTTGAGTGGTTCGGGTGACATTGGAAAGGCGGATAGCCTTGCAACGCTTGCCCACCTCAAAAAGCACGGAACGACCACGGTCACCCTGAAGAAGGGAACCAGAATTGAGATTAACCCCAACGTTGTTTCGCTGACCTACGTTGGAAGCTAGGGGGTGAGGGAAATGAATGGATTGGGATTAACCCCAACGATGTTGCTCTGGATCTGGGCCGGGTTAGCAGCGCTTTTCCTGGTTATCGAATTGTTTACGACCCAGTTAGTGGCAATCTGGTTTGCTGTTAGTTCGGTTGTAAGTTTGGGCTTACAGGTGTGCCACGTTAGCCTCACGGTTCAGTTAATTCAGTTTTTAGTAACCGGGATTATTCTGGGAATAATCTTTCACCCGCTCGCGAAGCACTTACTGCAACGGCGTGGTTATCAACCGCTCAATACCGCGGAAACCGTGATTGGAAAGCACGGTCGGGTAACGACCGCGATTAAGGATGGTACTGGCCGGGTAATGGTTGCGGGGGATGACTGGAAGGCCACGGCTGACCAGGATTTACCCGTTGGTTGTCAGGTAACGGTCACCGCGCTAAACGGCGTGACGGTGACGGTGAAAAAATTTAAGCAGGAGGATAACAAATGATCTTTTTAATCTTATTACTGATTTTAGTTGCGGTGGTCGTATACGTACTCGGCCACATTCGGGTTGTTAGCCAGAGCCAAAGCTGGGTTGTTGAGCGGTTAGGAAGTTACTACGCTACTTGGACTAACGGGGTGCACTTCCTGGTTCCGTTTGTTGATAACGTGGTGGCGAAGAATTCCCTTAAGGAACAGGTAATGGATTTTCCGCCTCAGCCGGTAATTACGAAGGATAACGTTACGATTAAGATTAATACCGTGGTTTACTCCCAGGTAACGGATTCTAAGTTGACGACCTACGGGATTGAAAATCCGGTTGCTGCCCTTGAAAACCTGACGGCAACGACCCTCCGGAACATCATTGGTGATTTGGACCTTGACGAAACGTTAACGAGCCGGGACATCATTAACACCAAGATGCGGACCATTCTGGATGGCGCCACCGATAAGTGGGGAATTAAGGTTAACCGGGTGGAAGTAAAGGATATTACGCCGCCGGCTGAAATTCAAAATGCCATGGAAAAGCAGATGAAGGCTGAACGGGAACGGCGGGCCCAGGTGTTGGCTGCCGAAGGAAACAAGAAGGCCGCAATTCTGCAGGCGGAAGGACAAAAGGAATCCCAGATTCTGCAGGCCCAGGCCGACAAGGAATCAGCAATCCAGGTTGCTGAGGGGCAAAAGCAGTCCCGGATTCTGGAAGCTGAGGGTCAGGCCGAAGCAATCCGGCAGGTTCAACAGGCTACTGCTGACGGGTTAAGCGCAATCAGTCAGGCAGACGTCACGGACCAGACGTTGACCGTGAAGGGCTTAGAGGCCGTTAAGCAGTTGGCTGACGGGCAGGCCACAAAACTGGTCATTCCGAGTGAGTTGCAAAACATTGCTAGCCTTGGATCCGTCTTTAAGGCCAGCGTTACGGATGACGCCGCTAATAAAAAGCAGGATGCAACTAACGAGCAGAACTAACGTGGAGAGAATACCTAATGGGACAAGAACAGTTTAGTTATGGTGTCCAAAAGACTCCTAAGCAATCAGGAAAGCACCGTCCTTCTAAGCGGGTGCTTGCCCGCCTATGGATGGTTGCTGTCGCACTGACCGTTATTGCGGTGATAGTCGATTGCACCGAGGGAGCACTCCTGGGGCGCGCCTTGCTTCACGAACAAGTGGCTATTTCGCGCATTACGTGGTGTGTTTACGTGTTAATTGCGTGGTTAGTAGCGTGGTGGACGCTCCGCGATGTTTTGCCGTTTCGCCGGAGCGGCTTTACCTCCCTGGGAGTCATGGCGGTAACTGTTATCTTAGGGTGGATTACGCAATATGTAGCCATTAATGCATTAACTCAGTGGATGACTGCGGCGATACTCCAGGGTTCGGATAAGATATTCTTCGTAATTAGTCTTCTGTGCGACCTTGCGACGGCTAATATCTTTATCATTACCGCACTGATTACCACCATTGTGTTTCTCGTGGTTAGGCATGGGCAGCAGGCATAGGTGTTAAATTAAAACAAGTCCTTCACCGGGAAGAACTTGAAAATACGAGGGGTTGGGGCAGATGCCCTGACCCCTTTTTGCGGATAAAATGACCGGTGGGTTGCACGAACACGTGTGCGGCGTTTTAATAAAGAGAAGAACGATTGTGGGGGTGGTTTTGTGGCTGACCAACGAAAAATTATTCACGTCGATATGGATGCCTTTTACGCATCAATCGAGATGCGGGATCACCCTGAACTGCAAAATGTTCCCCTGGTGGTCAGCCGGAATCCCCGGCATTCCGGTGGTCACGGCGTAGTCGCAACCGCTAACTACATTGCGCGCCAGTACGGGATTCATTCAGCCATGAGTGCGCAGGAGGCTCTTCGGCGGTGTCCGCAAGCCCATTTTAAGCGGCCGGACTTCCCCAAGTATCACCGGGTTTCTGACCAAATTCACGCGCTTTTTCACGAGTATACCGACATGATTGAGCCGGTTGCTTTGGACGAAGCGTACCTGGACGTGACGCACAACAAAAAGGGAATCCGCTCAGCAATCGTCGTTGCCCGCCAAATCCAGCGCGCCATCTTTGAGCAAACCCACCTGACCTGCTCGGTGGGGGTGGCACCGAATAAGTTTTTGGCAAAACTGGGGTCGGAGTACCGCAAACCGGTCGGCGTGGCGGTCGTGCGTCAGGAGGACGTCCGGGCCTTCCTTGATCCCCTGCCCATCGAAACCATCCGGGGCGTGGGCAAGAAGACCGTTGTTAAAATGCACGCCATGGGAATTGAGACGGGCGCAGACCTGTATGCAACCAGTGATGCCGAATTAATCCGCCACTTTGGTAAGGCCGGGCACCTGTTTTACGAACGGATTCGCGGAATTGATCCCCGCCCGGTGGAATGGCAACGGGAGCGTAAGTCGATTGGGAGCGAGCGGACGTTCGATCAGCCGTTGATGAGTAGCGTTGAGGTTGAGCGGGTGATGCACGCGACGGCGGAACGGCTTGTTGGTGAACTTCACCGGAAACAAAAACACGGGAAGACGCTTGTTATCAAGGTGCGGAACGCGGCGTTCGAAACGGTTACGCGGCGGATTACCCTGGATGACTACTTTGAAAACGATGTTCAGGAAATTCAGCGGTACGGGCAGCAGCTCTTTGACATGGTCCAACCGGATGCCATTAACGTGCGCTTGTTAGGGCTAACAATGACTAACCTGGATGACGTTGCCTTTGAAAACATCCGTCTCCCGCTTTAGGTGGGGAATTTGCTATACTGGATAACAGGAAGGTTTTGAAGAAGGGACCGATAAGGATGACAGTACAGGACGAAATTATTAGCAAGATTGAAGCGGCACCAATGATTATTATTCACCGCCACCAGCGGCCGGATCCGGATGCGGTCGGCTCCCAGGCAGGGTTAGCGACCATTTTGCGGGCAAGTTTTTCGGACAAACAGGTCTATCAGGTTGGCCAGGACGTCCACAGCCTAGATTGGATTGCGAAGGAACAAACGGTTGACGATGCAGTTTACCAGCATGCGTTGGTGATTGTTCTGGATACGGCAAACGCCCCGCGGGTTGATGATGCCCGGTATACGACGGGGGCTGATCTCATTAAAATTGACCACCACCCGGCAGAGGACCAGTACGCGCCGTTAAACTGGGTGGTTCCGGAAGCATCAAGTACGTCCGAACTGGTGGTGGATCTCGTGACTGCAAGCCACGGGAAACTGCATCTGACGCCCGAAGCAGCCCGGATGCTGTACGCCGGGATTGTGGGGGACACTGGCCGGTTCATGTACGATAACACGACCCCGCACACGCTGGAGGTTGTTGCTGAACTTTTCCGGCAGGGGATTGACGCGCCGGCGGTTAACCGGAAGTTAAGCGATATTTCCCTGCCCGAGGCGCGCTTAGCTGCGTTTGTATACCAGAACATGGAGATTACGGAGCACCATGCCGCCTTTGTTGTAATTAAGCTGGAGGATATTGAACGGTTAGGAATCAAGGATGCTGGCACGTCAAGCGCCGTTTCCCTGCCAGGGATGATTGCGGATGTATTATGCTGGACCGTGATTGTTGAACAGCGGGACGGGACGTACCGGCTCCGGATTCGGTCGAAGGCCCCAGTGATCAACGAACTGGCAAAGAAGCACGATGGTGGGGGGCATCCCCTGGCAAGTGGGGCCGTTTTGCACGATGAGGAGCAAATTCCGGACTACGTCGCTGAGTTAGATGCCTTAGCAGCAAAGTACGAGGAGGAACACCAGTAATGGCGACCTTTGCAGATTTTAATTTTCAGCCGTTTATCAACAAGGCGTTAGCGGCGATTAATTTCACCCACCCAACGGAGGTGCAGCAACGCCTAATCCCAACGATTATGGCGGGGAAGAGCGTGGTGGGTCAATCCCAGACCGGGAGCGGGAAGACGCACACGTTTCTTCTTCCGATTTTTAATGCGGTTGACCCCCATACCCAGGTGGTTCAGGCTGTGATTACGACGCCTAGCCGGGAGCTTGCCTACCAGATTTATGATGCCGCTAAGCAGATTGTGCGGTTTAATCCGGCAATCGTGGTACAAAACTACGTCGGGGGGACCGATAAGCAGCGGCAAATCAGTAAACTCCAGCGGACGCAGCCCCACATTGTGATCGGAACTCCTGGGCGGATTAACGACCTGATTCGCCGCGGGGCGCTTGACGTTCACCGGGCGCAAATGCTGGTGGTTGACGAGGCGGACATGACCCTTGACCTGGGTTTTTTGGCAGAAACAGATGCCATTGCCGGTGCAATGCCGCGTGACCTGCAAATGATGGTCTTCTCTGCCACGATTCCTGAAAAACTCCGCCCGTTTTTACGGAAATACATGGAAAACCCGGTCGTCGAAGTTGTGGAAAACCAGCAAGTCATTAGCCCAACGATTGATAATTTCTTGTTGTCAACGAAGGGCCGGGATCGGAACCAACTGATCTTGAAGTTGCTTACCATGGGTGAGCCGTACCTGGCGTTGGTATTTACTAATACCAAGGAACGGGCTGATGAACTCAGCACCTACCTGCGGCACCAGGGATTGCGTATTGCCACCGTTCACGGGGGGATTCAGCCCCGCGAACGGAAGCGGGTGATGCGGGCAATCCACAACATGGAATACCAGTACGTGGTGGCGACGGACCTTGCAGCCCGCGGAATTGATATTGAAGGGGTTTCCCTGGTAATCAACGACGACTTACCCCAGGACCTGGAATTCTTCGTTCACCGGGTTGGGCGGACTGGCCGGAACGGACTTTCCGGGACGGCAATTACCCTGTATGGGCCGGGTGATGACAGTAAAATCCAGGAACTTGAAGGAATGGGAATCCATTTCAAACCGAAGGAATTAAAGAACGACCGGTTAGTGGATACGTACGATCGGCGCCGGCGCCAGCAGCGGGGAAAACGGCAGGATCACATGGATCCGCAACTACGAGGAATGGTTAAGAAGGCCAAGAAAAAGCATAAGCCGGGCTATAAGAAGAAGATTAAGCGGGCAATTGCCAAGGACGCCCAGCAAAAACGGCGGATTGAACGGCGCCAGAAGATGCGGGCCCAGCGTAAACAGCGCAGGGATAACTGGTAATTGACAACCGAGGGGACGTTTGCTATTCTTAAACGCGACAGGATATGCGGTCTGCCGGTGTTCTGCAGCGAGGATTCTGGTGGTGCGACGAATCTAGAATTAGGCAGGCCGTGCTCCCTGGCTTAAAACTGAATGAATTAACCATTAAGAGGTAGACGATGAGCATCGTTGCAAGTAAGGTGGTACCGCGCAAAGGCGTCCTTACGTTGTAACGGTGTTTTTTATCGTCAGAAAGGAATTGTTACCATGAAAAAGTTGACAAGTGCGCAGGTCCGCCAGATGTACCTGGACTTCTTTAAGAGTAAGGGACACGACGTTAAGAAGAGTGCGCCGTTAATTCCGCACGATGACCCAACCCTTTTGTGGATTAACTCTGGGGTGGCGACGATGAAGAAGTACTTTGACGGGACGGTTGTGCCGAAGAATCATCGGATTACCAGTTCTCAGAAGTCAATTCGGACAAATGATATCGAAAACGTGGGTCACACTGCCCGGCACCACACGTTATTTGAAATGCTGGGGAACTTCTCCGTGGGGGACTACTTCAAGGAGGAAGCCATCACGTGGGCGTGGGAATTACTTACTAGTCCTGACTGGTTTGCGTTCGCCCCGGAAAAATTGTACGTGACGGTTTACCCGAAGGATACGGATGCTAAGCGGTATTGGCAGGAAGTCGGGGTTCTTCCGGGCCATATCTACGAAGCTGAGGACAATTTCTGGGACATTGGCCAGGGACCAAGTGGCCCGGACTCCGAGATTTTTTATGATCGTGGCCAGGAAATGAACAACGTTGCCGAGGATGATCCGGAAAATTACCCGGGCGGCGAAAACGAACGGTACCTGGAAATTTGGAACATCGTGTTCTCCGAATTTAACCACAAACCGGATGACAGCTACGAGCCACTTCCGCATAAGAACATTGATACCGGGATGGGGTTGGAACGGATTGTTTCCATTTTCCAAAACGCTCCGACCAACTTTGAAACGGACCTGTTCTTACCAATCATGGACGCCACGGCAGCAATGGGTACCGGCGTAAAGTACGGGGATGCCCCGGAGACCGACGTTTCGTTTAAGGTCATTGCTGACCATATTCGGGCGGTAACCTTTGCGATTGGTGACGGCGCCTTACCTTCCAATGAAGGGCGGGGCTACGTTATTCGGCGGTTAATCCGGCGGGCGGTCATGCACGGACAAAAGCTTGGAATCAAGGGCGCATTCCTTTACAAACTGGTTCCGGTTGTTGGGGAAATTATGAAGTCTGCATACCCAGAAGTGCTTGAACAGGCAGATTACATCCAGAAGGTTATCCGGATGGAAGAAGAACGATTTAACGAAACCCTGACGGCGGGAATGCAGCTGCTGGATGACCTGATTGCAGAAACCAAAGAGGCCGGAAAGACGGAAATCCCGGGCGACGGGGCGTTCAAGATGTATGACACGTACGGCTTCCCGTTTGAGTTAACCCAGGAGTACGCTCAGGATGCGGGGATGGCGGTTGACCAGGCTGGGTTTGACGCTGCCATGAAGGAGCAAAAAGACCGGGCCCGGGCTGCCCGGAGTGACGCCAAGTCAATGGGCGTACAGAACGGCTTGCTGACCGACATTAAGACGCCGAGTGAATACGTAGGCTACCACCAGTTAAGCATTGACGGGACGTTAAAGGACATCATCGTTAACAACGAACTGGTTGACCAAACCACCCGGGGCGAGGCCCAGTTAATCTTTGACAAGACCCCGTTCTACGCCGAGATGGGTGGCCAGGTCGCTGACCAGGGGGTCATTAAGGACGAAGACGGTGAGGTTGTTGCCCGTGTTACGGACGTACAACATGCACCAAACGGGCAAAACATGCATACGGTGAAGGTGCTTGGCCCACTGGTAAGGGAGCATACCTACAGCCTTGAAGTCGACCGGGAGTTCCATAACAAGGTGAAGAAGAACCATACCGCAACGCACCTGCTGGATCAGGCACTCCGGGACGTTTTAGGTGCCCACACGCACCAGGCGGGTTCACTGGTTGAACCAACATACCTGCGGTTTGACTTCACTAACCTGGGAGCCGTTACGCCGGAGGACCTTGAACGGGTTGAACAGATTGTCAACGAAAAGATTTGGGCCGCTCTTCCGGTAGAAACAGTTGTGACGGACATTGAATCCGCTAAGAAAATGGGCGCCATCGCCCTCTTCTCGGAGAAATACGGCGACACCGTGCGGGTGGTAAAAGCCGGCGATTACTCGATGGAATTCTGTGGGGGAAACCACGTTGATAACACGAGTGAACTGGGACTCTTCAAGATTGTTTCTGAATCCGGGGTAGGGGCCGGCACCCGCCGGATTGAGGCGGTGACGTCCAAGGAAGCGTACGAGTACCTGAAACAGCACGATGACTTGCTGACGACGGCTGCCGCAAAGGCAAAGGTCGTTCAGGTCAAGGACTTACCAGAACGTGTTGATCAGTTGCAAGGAACCATCAAGCAACTTGAGCGGGAGAAGCAGGCCCTAGAAGATAAGTTTGCTTCCCAGCAGGCGGGGGACGTCTTTAAGGATGTTCAAGAAATCAACGGGAAGACGTTGATTGCCGCTCAGGTAAATGTTTCTGGGATGGGCCAGCTCCGGCAACTTGCTGACCAGTGGAAGGCCAACGGCTACTCAGATATTTTGATACTGGCAACGGCCACGGAAGACGGGAAGGTGAACCTCATCACCGCGATGAGTGACGCCCAGGTTAAGGCTGGCTTGAAGGCCGGTGACCTGATTAAGGCGATTGCCCCGCTCGTTGGCGGCGGTGGCGGTGGCCGGCCGAACCTCGCTCAGGCTGGGGGAAAGAAGCCGGCTGGTATTCAGGATGCCCTCAAGCAGGCAGCTGAATGGGTTGCACAGCAGTAACGGATAACTGTAATAATATGTGGTTTAGGTACCCTAGGGGTGAGTAATACTCTAGGGTATTTTGTTATTCCTGGTAGTAGTACGGCCGCTGACGTACGTTATAATGAATGGTAGTGAATGGAGAATAACGAAATGGTTAATAAAAACAATAAAAAAGCGAAATTAGATGACGTCGCCAGGGTAGCAGGGGTTTCCAAAACAACAGTGTCGCGTGTATTAAACAAGCGGGGCTATCTTAGTGAACAAACAATTGCTCGCGTTCATGAAGCAATGGAGAAGCTGCATTATCGTCCTAATGCTGTCGCCCGCCAGCTTTACAACCAAAACACGGGGCTTATCGGACTAATTTTTCCAACGGTTAATAATCCATTTTTTGCGCAGTTGGAAGCGCGGCTAGAGAACGAACTTTACGAGCATGGATACAAAGTGTTAGTGGGAAACAGTCAAAATAATCCGCAAAAGGAAGCTGACTACTTGGAACAATTGTTATCACACCAGATTGATGGATTGATTGTTGGGGCCCATAATATTGGGATTGAAGAATACCAACACACTAATCTCCCAGTGGTGGCGATTGACCGGATCGTGAACACTGATGTTCCGGTTGTATCGTCTGATAATCTCCAGGGCGGGCGGCTTGCGACAGAGCTTTTGATTGATGATGGTTGCCGGTTTATCGTTCATACTAATGGTCCAGAGAAATTAGAAACGCCCGCACATAACCGTGAAATCGGTTATAAACAGGCAATGACCGAAGCAGGGATGACGCCTCATATTATGCGGTTTGATTTTTCTCTTAGTGCTGATGAAAAAAGTGACGAGTTTGAGCAGCTATTTGAAACGTACCCGCAAGTTGATGGAATTTTTGCGGGAAATGATACCGATGCGGCAATGTTGGTTGCTGTAGCCGCAAAATGTGGGAAGAGAGTTCCGCAGGATTTAAAGATTGTTGGTTACGATGGTGCTGATATGACACGGTTGTTATACCCGGATTTAACGACTATTCAACAGCCGATAAACCAAATGGCAGCGACAGCTGTACGGCTTCTTAAGCAACGGCTAAAAGGGCAAAAAGCTGACTCAATAGTTTTGCCCGTAGATTTAGTGCGGGGAACGACAGCGTAGAAATGAATTGAAAAATATTATGGCGACCGGTTGACATACATTTTTGAAAGCGCTATCTTAAAGACGTGGCGAATGTCGCCTAAAATTTAGCGCTAATATGTCAACCGGTTATCATATTCGTGAAAAGAAGTGATTTGATGATAAACGTTACAAATAATCGTTACCGCCTAGGATATCATTTAATGCCTGCTGGTGGTTGGATTAACGACCCCAATGGCTTTACTTTCTTTAAGGGTTATTATCATTTGTTTTATCAATTCTATCCTGATGCTGCGGAATGGGGACCAATGCATTGGGGCCACGCACGGAGTAAGGATTTAGTTCACTGGGAAACCCTTCCCGTTGCCTTGGTTCCGGGCGATCAGGAGGACGGTTGTTTTTCGGGGAGCGCAATCGTTCACGATAACAAGTTATGGCTGATTTATACCGGACATCATTATATTGATAAGCAAAATGACGATTTTTATGAAACCCAAAATGTTGCTTATAGTGAGGACGGTATTCATTTTGTAAAGTATCAGAACAACCCAGTAATTGCGCACCCGCCGGCTGATAATACTAAGCATTTTCGCGACCCAAAGGTGTGGCGTGAAAACGACCACTTTAATATGGTGGTTGGGAGTCAGGATAAGAATAAGTGTGGAAGAGTTCTGTTATACCGGTCAAACGACCTTCTTTCGTGGCAATTTGTTACCGCTTTATCCCGGGCGCTGGATAGTAAGCAGGAAGGATTTATGTGGGAATGCCCTGATTTCTTCCCGTTAAATGGTGAAGATGTGTTGCTGTGTTCGCCACAGGGTCTCCAGCCTGTAGGTGATCGGTTCCTAAATGAAAATCAAACGGGATATTTTGTAGGAAATTATGATGAGTTATCAGGGGAGTTTGAGCGGAATCGGTTTGTTGAAATTGACCATGGGCATGATTTCTATGCAACCCAAACAACTCTTACACCGGATGGCCGCCGGATTATGGTGGCATGGTTAAATGCTTGGGACTCGTCGTTTAAGGAGCAGGCAGATGGATGGTGCGGAGCAATTACGTTCCCGAGAGAATTAACCCTTATTGGGAACAAAATATATCAGCAGCCAGTCCGTGAAATTAAGGCACTTAGAAAAGAACAGGTTATTAACAAGCAAACCACTGATGTTACGACAGTCAAAGTTCCAAATCAAAGTGAATTGGTACTGAATTACGGTCGTCATCGAAATGGCGAGCTATTCGCGTTAGAAAGTAAGGATCAACGTTTTAGCGTTGTGAACGAACATGGGCGAATTGTTATTCATAATGCACAAAGGGACGAACGGGCGGTGATTGTTGACGACGAACTGTTGAGAATGCACGTTCTTTTGGATACAAGCTCTATTGAAATATTTATTAATGATGGTGAAGCAACCTTCACCGAACGGGTTTATTGGGATGAGCAGCCGACACTAAGATTACCTGGTGGGGTAAATGCTGTTGGTTACCGGCTTGATGCACAGGCTAATTTATACTAGGGGGAGATTTTAATGAAGGGGAAAATCGGTAAGAATTTACGAAATCCTTTTTATTTGAGCAATTCATTTATAATGCTGATGTTCTTTATGGGATGGGGCATCTGGTGGTCGTTTTTCCAAATTTGGCTAACTAATAAATTAGGATTTAGTGGTGCGCAGGTTGGGACAATCTATTCATTTGACTCTGCGATTACCTTAATTTTAATGCTCATTTATGGAATGATTCAGGACAAACTTGGTATTAAGCGGAAGTTATTAATATTCTGTGCTGTGCTTGAAATGTGTTTAGGACCGTTTTTTACGTGGATTTATGCCCCGATGTTACATCATCACTTTATGGTTGGAGCGGTAGTAGGTTCATTGTACTTATCACTAGCCTTTTTGGCAGCATCACCAACATTTGAAGCACTTGTTGAACGGATGAGTCGTCGTTATGACTTTCTATACGGTCAAGCGCGGGCTTGGGGCTCATTTGGATACGCAATTGCTGCTTTGGCTGCAGGCTATCTCTTTACAATTAGTCCGTATATTGTTTTTTGGCTAAGTTCCGCTTTTGCGTTTGTTTTACTTTTAGTTCTGTTATTTGTTCATCCTGAGAATAACCAGAAATACGTCCAGGAATATAAATACTCTGGGAAGGTAATTGATGATGAGGAAACTATTCCGTCGTTGCGTGATATTTTCAAGGTATTTAAGCTTCCTGCCCTTTGGGAGATTATCATTTTTATTATTTTGAGTGGATCATTTTATACCGTGTTTGATCAGCAAATGTTTCCACAATTCTTTACGAAGTTTTTTGCAACTCCCGCATTGGGAGAACAGGCGTATGGTGTGTTGAACTCAATTGAGGTCTTTTTGGAATCAATTATGATGGCGTTGATTCCATTGTTAATGAAAAAGATTGGGGTTCGCAAAACATTATTAATTGGTGTTTGTGTTATGGTCGTTCGGATTGGGGGCTGTGGCCTGGTTACTAATCCATTAGGAATTTCTTGCATTAAGTTATTACACGCACCTGAAACAGCAATTTTTGCGCTGGCAATGTTCCGTTACATTACGCTGCATTTCGATACACGAATCTCTGCAACGGTTTATATGGTGGGGTCTAATATCGCTGGGCAGATTGGTCAGATTGTCTTTTCAACGCCGTTAGGAATGCTTCATGATAAAATCGGTTACCAGAGTACGTTTATTGTTATTGCTGGGATTGTGGTAGTTGCTGGAATTTATGCCCTGATTTTCTTGAAGAAGGATAATCAAGACGTTAATGGACAACCATTAACCGACGAGGGGTAATTAAGTGATTGACTAGTGTTAAAGGAGATGGGTGATTGGTTCCATCTCCTTTATTGATGTTCAATCTACATTTCAAGCAGATAATTTCAAGAGGGGGTACTTTGGAATTCGGTTGTGAAAGCAATGATAGACATATGGTATACTAAGGCTAATCATTGGAAATCGGATTCGGAGGTGGCATGATGAAACCAACTGATAAAACGGTATTCTTTAACATTGATGCTGATAACCCGCAAAGCGTTCATGATACGCTCGTGACCGTTTACCGTGCGCTGGAGGAGAAGGGGTACAACCCGATTAACCAGATTGTTGGTTACCTTTTGTCGGGTGACCCAGCGTACATTCCGCGGCTAAACAATGCCCGTAACCTGATCCGGAAGCACGAACGAGATGAAATCATTGAGGAGCTTGTGCGGTCATACCTGAACAAGGAGGGATAGTCCGTGGGGCGGTTGATGGGATTAGATGTCGGTTCACGGACCGTTGGCGTAGCAGTGAGTGATCTTCTGGGCTGGACTGCTCAGGGGGTTGAAATTGTTCCCATTAATGAAGAAGAGGAGCAGTTCGGCCTTGATCGAATTGCCACCCTTGTTACCGACCATGATGTGAGTGCTTTTGTCGTGGGGTTACCCAAAAACATGAATAATACGGAGGGTCCCCGGGTAGAAGCAGCCCGGCATTACGGTGAACTACTCAAGAAACGGTTTGGCCTGCCGGTTGATTACCAGGATGAACGCCTCACGACCGTTGCGGCCGAACGGATGCTGGTTGAGCAGGCGGATACCTCCCGGGCAAAGCGCAAGAAGGTCATTGATAAGTTGGCGGCGAGCTTGATTTTACAAGGATACCTTGACCGGAAGGGGCCGTTGACGACGAAACTAAATTAGAAATGAGGAGATTAAATGGCACAGGAACAGGACGACTTAATTACGTTGGTTGATGATCAGGGCAACGAGAGCCTTTACCGTATTCTGTTTACGTTTGATTCGGAGGACTACGGGAAGTCGTACATCCTGCTGGTTCCGGCCGATGCCGCACCAGACGAGCAGGTGGACGTGTTGGCCTTTTCGTTCAAGCCGGGTGAAAACGGGGAAGCAAAGGACGCAGACCTGTTTGAAATTGATGACGATGATGAATGGGACATGGTTGAAGGCGTACTTGACACGTTCCTGAACGACGAAAACATGCAGTAGTGCTTGGAATTGCCTAGAAGCACTAAAAGCATGATGAAAAATGAGGTTAGAACTTACCAGGGTTCTAACCTCATTTTTAATGGGTAAGATTTGCCGGAACATACGTCGGATGGATCTCGCCAGCTTGAAGCGTTACCTGACCGGAAAGAAGGTTCGTAATTGTTTGACTGAAGGCTGAAACCTGGTCCGCCGGGAGGGTCACTGTTGTGGTGACGGTCGTCGTGTAGTCGTTCTTTAACAGTTGAATGTGGTGCGCTTGCAGGTAATTTTGGAGAACCTGGAACCGCGCATAGTCAGTCGTAATGGTGACGGTTTGTTGGGAGCGGCGGGTCATGATGGTCGTTGCGTCGATTGCGGCACTCGTGGCTCTCCGGTAAGCCCGGATTAGTCCTCCGGTTCCGAGCTTAATTCCCCCAAAATAGCGGGTTACGACCGCCGTAATGTCATGGAGATGGTGCTGCTGGAGGGTACTTAAAATAGGGACGCCGGCCGTTCCGGAAGGTTCACCGTTATCACTCATTCGTTGAAACTGATCGTTGTCACCGATGACGGTGGCAAAGCAGTTATGGCGGGCCTTGTGTTCAGTCGCACTAACCTTTTCAATAAAGGCGGCAGCTTCTTCCTGGGAAGTGGTCCGGGTAATCCGACAAATAAACGTTGATTTTTTGATTGTGAGGGTGGCTTTGCCGGGAGTTGTAATCGTGTAATACGTTGTCAAAGTAAATTCCTCCGATTGATTATCCCCCTTTTAGCGTAGTTATAAGGTGAAGGGGGAATTGGGATGGAAAAAAGCGAACTATTCGGGCGGCTGGTTCCGGGCCCGCTACCCGCTGGGTTAAGTGGTGACCCGCACGTTCAGCAGCTTCCGGTAATTCGGCGGTGGGGGCCACTAGTGTGGTGCCTGCGGTGCGGCCAAGTAACGTGGTGGCGGGGGCAGCTCCCCCGCCACCACGCCTACTGTCCCCAATGTATACAACTTGGGCGGGTCAGTACGCTGGCCTCATTATACACTATTCCTGAGCCCAATAAATTTCGTCCCGGGGGCGGTCAGTGTACGTGGCGGGGGCGGTTGTCACCCGCGCAGGCCAGCTTAGCAGCGAAGATTAAGCAGGCCGTTGAACGCCGCCAACGCGTTTTGGTCTGGGCGGTAACGGGTGCTGGGAAAACAGAAATGCTTTTTCCTGGTCTGGCAGCAGGCCTCACTGCTGGCTGGCGGGTTGGAATAGTTACGCCCAGAATTGACGTTTGTCGGGAACTTTTCCCCCGGTTACGGGCAGCGTTTCCGGCGGTGACTGCTATTCTCCTTACTGGGGATGAACCTGGTCCGTACCGGTACACGCAACTAGTGGTCGCAACTACCCACCAACTCTTGCGGTTTTACCGGGCATTTGACCTTTTAGTGATTGATGAGGTGGATGCTTTTCCGTTTATCACGGATAAGGGGTTACACTACGCAGCTGCCCGGGCCATTAAGAAGAACGCGGCAATCCTGCTCCTTACCGCAACCCCGTCAGCCCGGTTACTGAGAATTGTCCGGCGGCATCACTTCCAAGTTGGGGTCCTTCCTGCCCGCTACCACGGTCACCCCCTTCCGGAACCCCACCTCGTTCGTTTGGGACGGTGGGAACGGTTAATTTACCGGCGGATGTTGCCCACAAAAATTCAGGCGACGTTAGCGGAGTGGCGCGGGCATTTTCCAGTATTAATTTTTGTTCCCCGGATTCGGTGGCTAAAACCGGTTCTACGGGCAATCCAGCGCCAATTTCCAACCTGGCGGGGAACGAGTGTTTACGCGGCCGACCCCCGCCGCCAGGAAAAGGTGACAGCGATGCGGAAGCGGCAGGTGCAGTATCTAGTGACGACAACGATTCTTGAACGGGGAGTAACTTTTCCGGGAGTCCAGGTCGTTATTTTGGGAGCGGATGATCCGGTGTTTACCGTTGCAGCCCTTGTTCAAATTGCTGGCCGGGTGGGACGTTCGCCCACTGCACCAACGGGAACAGTTTTATTTGGCTGTGCCCGAATAACGCCAGTGGTGCGCGCTGCCCGCCGGCAAATTTGTACCCTTAACCGGACTGCGCGGAGGATGGCCCGGTGAACTGTTTATTATGTGGCGGTTCCTTAAAGGTCACGCTTTCTTTCAGCTGGGTTTTATCGTGGCAACAGGTCCAGGATAACTACCTGTGTTCTTCCTGCCGCAGGGAGTTTGTGCGGATTGCCGGGGCAACGTGTTCGGGTTGTGGGCGCAGGTGGCCTGGAATGTGTCCGGACTGTCGCCAATGGCAGGCTAAGCAGGCGGCTCTACTATGTAACCGGGCACTGTACGTGTATAACAATGCAATGCGGACTTACATGCAGCGGTATAAGTTTCAGGGGGATTATCGGCTCCGCCGGATATTTAGTGATGAGCTTCAGGCTGCACTGGCAAAATGGTATCCCCGCTGGCAGGGATGGGTATACGTTCCGTTGCCAGTTGATGAAGTGACGTGGCAAACGCGCGGGTTTAACCAGGTGGCCGGGTTTCTTACCGGACTTTCCGTTAAGGAAGTCCTGATGACGATTCATTCACACCACCAAAAGCAAAGCACTAAGACCCGCGGTGCACGGTTGCAAACACCCCAACCATTTCAGGCCAAGCCAACGGCGGCGCGTTTTTCCCGGGTTGTGCTAGTCGATGACGTTTATACTACGGGGCGGACGTTATACCACGCGCGGGAAGCACTGGCTACTGTGGGGGTCCAGCATATTCGGTCGGTTACCCTTGCCCGGTAAGAAAATGAATAATTATTGATGATGATAATTGTTTCCGGTAGCGCTTTATCATATAATATAGATGTAAACGAGATGCACTTGCACCGCGTTAGTAAGCGCGTTCATTCGAATGCGTTTACGTGCGAAAGGAGAGGGTACTATGTTAAAGTACAACGTTCGTGGTGAGAATATCGAGGTTACGGCAGCAATTCGGGAATACGTGGAGAAGCGGTTAGCTAAGTTGGAAAAGTACTTCGCTGATGCGACGAAGCCAACTGCCCACGTCAACTTAAAGGTTTATCCTGATAAGACCGCAAAGGTTGAAGTGACAATCCCGTTACCGTACCTGGTTCTGCGGGCTGAGGAAACTTCTTCTGACATGTACGCAAGTATTGACTTAGTTACTGATAAACTTGTTCGGCAGATCAAGAAGTACAAGACAAAGGTTAACCGGAAGTCACGGGAAAAGGGCGTTAAGAACATGGCCTTTGTGACGCCTGCGACGGATGAAGAACAATCAGACCAGCAGTTTGAGATTGTTCGGAACAAGAACATTGCCCTAAAGCCGATGGATGCTGAAGAAGCAATCCTGCAGATGAACATGTTAGGGCATAACTTCTTTATCTACCGCGATGCCGAAACGTCGGACGTTAACATTGTCTACAAGCGGCGTGATGGGCGGTACGGCATGATTGAAGCTGCTGATTAACATTAACTTTGGTAACATGAAAAAGCGGGGTTCTTGGGGAGCTCCGCTTTTAGCGTTTCAAAAAGTTGCACGGTGGCAATAAATTTGATAGTATCAGACGTACTACGAGGGGTGATATGTAATGGCAAAAGCAAAGTTAGCGGTTGGTGATAAGGTCGCCTGCAAGAAGATGGGGTCTTTGAAGCACGACTTTGAGGGTACCTTGGAGAAACTATACGATAATTCAGGATTGGTCTCCATTACTAAGTACGATGATGAGGACCGGATTGCCGTTAGCGATTACCATGAGCGGGTAATCATTGCCCAGAAGAACATGAAAAAAATTTCGTAATTCACATGACAAGCGAAAATGAGTATGGTATACTGATTTTCGTTCGATGCGGGTGTAGTTTAGTGGTAAAACTCCAGCTTCCCAAGCTGGCATCGCGAGTTCGATTCTCGTCATCCGCTTAAGTGACATCTCATTGCTTGTGGGATGCCTTTTTTATACCCAGCGAGAAAGAAGAGTACTGCAGAAGGGGGCTAAAGCGAGTCCGGGATGGTGGAAGCCGGGTGTTCGGCCTGCAGGAAACGGGCTTTTGAGGGTGCAGTTAAATATCAAAGTGGATTGAAAATCAATTAGAGTGGTACCGCGGGAAGCCTCGTCTCTTTATAAAAGGGACGGGGTTTTCTGCTGAAAGGAGTAAAAATGGTAGATTACAAGCAACAAATTGCGGCCCGGATTTCCGCTGCGCTTGGTGCGGAGGCCCCTGCTGAAGCAGAAATTATGGATAAGATTGAGGTTCCTAAGGAAATCGCGCGGGGCGACTACGCTTTCCCGGCATTTATTTTAGCCAAAACCCTCCACAAAGCTCCGCAGCAGATTGCGGCTGACTTAGTCGCCAAGCTTGACCAAACGGGGTTTGAGAAGATCGAAGCTGCGGGACCGTACGTTAACTTTTTCCTGGATAAGGCAGCGTACAGCCGGGAAATTTTAGCAACGATCCTCAAGGAACGGGAACACTACGGTGACCAGGACCTTGGCCATGGCGGGAACGTGACGGTTGATATGTCTTCACCAAACATTGCCAAGCCGTTTTCGATGGGCCACCTCCGGTCAACCGTAATCGGGAACGCAATTGCACTGTTGCTTGCGAAGACGAACTACAGTCCCATTAAGATTAACCACCTGGGGGATTGGGGAACCCAGTTTGGAAAGCTCATGGCGGCATACACGCTGTGGGGGAGTGAAGAAGAGGTCAAGCAAGACCCGATTAACACCCTGTTACGGTACTACGTGAAGTTCCATGAAGAAGCTGAAAAGGATCCGGCACTTGATGACCTGGGGCGGAACTGGTTTAAGCGCCTTGAAGACGGTGATGAGGAAGCAACCCGGTTGTGGAAGTGGTTCCGCTCAGAGTCATTGAAGTCGTTCATGCGGATTTACAAGAAGTTAGGAATTGACTTTGATTCGTACAACGGGGAAGCCTTCTACAACGACAAGATGGATGAGGTTGTTGACCTGCTGAAGCAAAAGGGGCTGTTACACGAAAGCCAGGGCGCCCAGATTGTTGACCTGGGGAAGTACAACCTTAACCCGGCACTGATTATGCGGTCAGATGGCGCCACCCTTTACATTACCCGGGATTTGGCGGCGGCCCTATACCGGAAGCGGACGTACAACTTTGTTCAGTCCCTGTACGTGGCTGGGAACGAACAAACTAACCACTTTGATCAATTAAAAGCCGTCTTAGCGGAGATGGGGTACGACTGGGCGGATGAAATTCACCACATCGGGTTTGGCCTTATCACCAAGGATGGCAAGAAGATGTCAACCAGAAAGGGGCATGTTGTGCTCCTTGATCAGGTGCTGAACGACGCAATTGGGTTGGCCAAGGAACAGATTGCTGCCAAGAACCCGATGCTGGCGAATAAGGATGCGGTTGCGAATGCTGTCGGAATTGGTGCGGTGGTCTTCCACGATCTGAAGAACGAGCGACTGAACAACTTTGACTTTAACCTGGATGAAGTTGTGCGTTTTGAAGGGGAAACCGGGCCGTACGTTCAGTACTCCCATGCTCGGGCAATGAGTATTTTGCGGAAAGCAGGGAACCCTGTGTTATCTGCTGATCAGGCGTTGGCCGTTGATGATCCGCAGGCCTGGGAAACCCTGCGGCTGTTAGGTGACTTCCCAACAGTGATCGCGCGGGCAATGGAGGAATACGAACCATCCGTGGTTGCGAAGTACGCCCTCCACCTGGCGAAGGCGTTTAACAAGTACTACGCACACTCCCGGATTTTGACGGAGGATGCCGGCCGGGACGCACGGTTAGCACTTGTTAAATGTGTTGCCCTGGTTCTCAAGGAAGCGCTGCGGCTCTTGGGTGTTCAAGCACCAGACGAAATGTAACAAAAAAGCATTATTATCAGGGAGGGTGACGTTAGTTCATCCTCCTTGTTGTTCTTTTCGCTTCTTGCTTCTAATCCGGAAATAATGCTAGAATGAGGATTGATATTCTGTTGAATTACGGCCATGTGCCGGGACGAGAAAATACACGACTGAGAAGGGATTAAATCAATGGCAAATATCCTGAAAAAATGGGTCGAAAGTGATAAACGTGAACTGCGGCGCCTCGGAAAAATTGCCGATAAGGTTGAGGCACTTGCTGATAAGATGGCGGCTTTATCCGATGAGGAATTGAAAGCACAGACGCCTGCATTAAAGGAACGGTATGCGAAGGGGGCAACCCTTGATGAACTGTTGCCGGAAGCCTTTGCGGTTTGCCGGGAAGGGGCAAAACGGGTTCTTGGGTTATACCCGTACCGGGTGCAGATTATCGGGGGGATTGTCCTCCATGAAGGAAACATTGCCGAAATGAAGACCGGGGAAGGGAAAACCCTGACGGCCACGATGCCGGTTTACTTAAACGCCCTTGCTGGTAAGGGAGTCCACGTGGTGACGGTTAACGAATACCTGGCTGGCCGGGATGCCTCGGAAATGGGTGAGTTGTACGAGTGGTTAGGATTAACCGTTGGGTTGAACGCTACCAACAAGTCTCCTGAAGAAAAACGGCAGGCGTACAACTGTGACATTACGTACTCGACGAACAGTGAACTTGGGTTTGACTACCTGCGGGACAACATGGTGGTCTACAAGGAAGACATGGTTCAGCGGCCGTTAAACTTTGTGATTGTCGATGAGGTGGACTCAATCCTGATCGATGAGGCCCGGACACCACTGATTATTTCGGGGCAATCAACCGGGAAGACCGCCCTTTACAAGCGGACGGACCGGTTTGCGAAAACCTTAACCAAGGAAGACGACTTTAAGATTGATTTGGAATCAAAGACCGTCTCCCTGACAGAGCAGGGGATTCAGAAGGCGGAGAAGTACTTTGCCCTCCGGAACCTGTTTGATCCGGATAATACGGCGTTAACGCACCACCTGGATAACGCACTGCGGGCCAACTACATTATGTTACGGGATAAGGACTACGTTGTCCGTGACGGCGAAGTCCTGATTGTTGACCAGTTTACCGGGCGGATTATGGACGGTCGGCGGTACTCTGATGGGCTCCATCAGGCAATTGAAGCCAAGGAAGGCGTCAACATTGAAGACGAAACCAAGACGATGGCCAACATCACGTACCAGAACTTCTTCCGGATGTACAAGAAGCTCTCCGGGATGACGGGGACGGCTAAGACGGAACAGGAAGAGTTCCGTGAAATCTACAACATGGAAGTCATCGCAATTCCAACTAATAAGCCGGTTATCCGGAAGGACAAGGCGGACCTCCTGTACCCAACGCTGAAGAGTAAGTTTGCGGCGGTGGTTGAGGATATCAAGAAGCGGCACGCGAAGGGGCAGCCAATTTTGGTTGGGACCGTTGCCGTTGAAACGTCCGAGTACCTGTCAGGGTTACTTGACAAGGAAGGCATTCCGCACGCCGTCTTAAACGCGAAAAATAACGCTAAGGAAGCCGAAATTGTCGCTAATGCGGGGCAAAAGGGCGCTGTCACCATCGCGACGAACATGGCCGGCCGGGGAACTGATATTAAACTTGGGCCAGGAGTCCGGGAAGTCGGGGGCCTGGCGGTGATCGGAACGGAACGGCACGAGTCCCGGCGGATTGATAACCAGCTCCGTGGACGGTCCGGCCGGCAGGGGGACCCAGGATTGAGTCAGTTCTACCTTTCACTTGAGGATGATTTAATGCTGCGTTTTGGTTCCGAAAAGATCAAGGCCGTGTTAGAGAAGATGAAGGTGGCTGACGACGATGCGGTTATCCAGTCCCGGATGATTACCAAGCAGGTTGAGTCCGCCCAGAAGCGGGTTGAAGGGAACAACTACGACACGCGGAAACAGGTTCTGCAGTACGATGACGTTATGCGGGCTCAGCGGGAAGTAATTTACGCCCAGCGTCAGCAGGTCATCATGGAAGAGGAAAGCTTAAAACCGGTAATTATGCCAATGATTAAGCGGACCGTTAAGCACGTTGTTGAGGTGCACACCCAGGGGAATAAGGATGAATGGGACTTAGAGGCTATCCTCGACTTTGCCCAGTCAAGCATGGTGAAGGAGGATACGATTGCCCTTGATGATCTTGAAGACAAGGATCCGCAGGAAATCATGGACTACCTGGACGAACGGGCCGAGGAAGTTTATGCCGAGAAACAGCACCAGTTACCTGATCCGGAGCAGATGCTTGAGTTTGAAAAGGTCTGCATTCTGCGGGTGGTTGATACGCAGTGGACTGACCACATCGATGAGATGGACCAGCTCCGGCAGTCAATCGGACTACGGGGTTATGGGCAGTTAAATCCGCTGGTTGAATACCAGTCTGACGGGTTTACGATGTTTGAACAAATGGTTGCTGACATCGAAGCGGACGTTACACGGTTGTTCCTGAAGGCGGAAATCCGGCAAAACGTTAAGCGGTAGTCGAAGGAAACGAGACATAACGGGGAGGCGCGGATGAGAATCCCAGCCTCCTTTTTAGACGGAGGAGATTGTGAATGGAATTAAGTGATTACCGGCGTGAAATCAAGGCAATGAACGAAAAAGTCGCAGACTTTGGGAGGTCTCTTTGACTTAGACCGGTTAGCGGAGGAAATTGCCGATAACGAACACCAGATGGCCGCACCAGGTTTCTGGGATGACCAGCAGGCCGCCCAAAAAGTGATTGCCGCCAACAATCAGTTGAAGGCGAAGTATGATAATTACAATCAGCTTAGTGCAGCGCTGGAGGATTTGACCGTCTTGTGTGAGCTGTTGGCGGAGGATCCCACTGATCCGGATGTGCAAGCGGAGTTGGACACAGATTTTACGGCGGCCAAAAAGCAGCTCGCAGACTATCAGTTGCGGATGCTGTTAAACGAACCGTATGATCAGAACAATGCTATTTTGGAAATCCATCCGGGGGCTGGGGGGACCGAGTCCCAGGACTGGGGAAGCATGCTCCTTCGGATGTACCAGCGGTGGGCTGACCAGCACGGGTTGACCGTTGAAACGGCGGACTACCAGGTGGGAGATGAAGCCGGCATTAAGAGCGTGACCCTCCTGATTAAGGGCGATAACGCGTATGGTTACCTGCGGGGTGAAAAGGGGGTTCACCGGCTGGTGCGGATTTCGCCGTTTGATGCGGCGGGCCGCCGGCATACCTCGTTTGCATCGGTGAACGTGATGCCCGAACTTGATGACTCCGTTGAGGTCGAACTCCGGCCAGAAGACATCAAGATGGAAGTTTTCCGCTCGAGTGGTGCGGGGGGCCAGCACATCAATAAGACGTCCTCCGCCGTGCGGTTAATCCACATTCCAACTGGAATTGTCACTTCTAGTCAGGCGGAACGGTCCCAGTTCCAAAACCGGGCAACCGCAGAAAAGATGATGCGGGCAAAGCTTTACCAGATGAAGCTGGAAGAGCAAGCTAAGAAAAAGGCTGCCATCCAGGGGGAACAGCTCGAAATTGGGTGGGGTTCCCAGATTCGGTCGTATGTCTTTCACCCGTACACAATGGTTAAGGACCACCGGACCAACTATGAAACGGGGAATGGTCAGGCGGTCATGGACGGTGATTTGGATCCGTTCATTAACGCATACCTTCAATGGAAACTGCAGCAGCAAAATCCCCAGTAGGAGTTAGTAATGAAAGTGATTGGGTGGCTCTTCGGAGCAATCGTGTTTAATCCATTATTATGGTTGGGCGGATTGATGCCCGGAATTAATTACGTGGTACGAATTCACCAGGAACGGCGTCAATGGCGGCAAGCCGTTGACCGGGACTGGTTTGAGGGGCGGCACTTTATCGTGGCCCTTTGTGGGACGCTCCTCCTCGGAATTGGAGGGACGCTTCTGGTGCGGGTGACCGTAAACTGGAAGTGGGTGCTTTTCTTTAGCCTGCTTGCGGGAGGCGTGGCCCTCACTAACTGGTGGCAAAACTTAACACCGCTATTAATCTGCGCTCCGGTAGGGTTAGCACTACTTACTAGGAACGTGGGCGTGCTGCATGCGGTTTTGGTATGTGCGGTGTTTATTTACTTCACCCAGTTGATCCTGAGCTTATTTGGTGGCCGGAAAGTGAGCCCCCGGATGGTGAGAAACCGGCGGCACCACTTTTTTGCCCGGTACGAGTGGCGGGAGACAACCGTCTTACCGGTGATAGTGATGATGGGAACCCGGCATGGGACATTTCCCGTCATCCTGTTTTTGCCGGTCGGAATTCACCGGGTGATTCAGGAAAAGACGCCAACGCCGGTGGTACGCCACCTTCAAGCGGTGACCGCTGTTCAGTGCGGGTTAGCTCTTGGAGGAAGTCTTACTGGAAGCGGGGGGCTTCAGTGGGGGCTAAGTATTGCGTTGGTAGTGGTGAGCTGTTACGATATTGGCAATCAATGGTGGCGAATCCACCATCATTCCCCGGTGGTGACGGCCGCAACGGATGGAATCCGGGTGGTTGCCGTTCATCCGGCAACCCCGGCAGCGCGGATGGGACTCCGGCCGGGTGATATTGTGGTAACGTGCAACGATGTGCCGGTTTACAATCACCGGGAGCTGTACGCGGCCCTGCAACGGAGCGCGGCGTACTGTCGGTTGCGCGTCCGGACAATGACGGGGGACATGAAGTTAGTTGAGAGCAGTTTATATGCGGGCGTTCCTCATGAAGTGGGGATTGTAACGTTTCCCGCAGCGGTTTATTCACGGGTAGGTGAGCTAAAATGAAGGAATCCCGGATTCGCCGGTCAGCACAAGATAAATTTTTATTAGGCGTTTGTGGTGGGTTAGCGGCCCACTGGGGAATTAGGACAAACTACCTGCGTGCAGCATGGGTCGGGGTGACCGTAATCTGCATGTTATTCCCCCGGATGGTTGTTTTACCGGTGGGGCTATACCTGGTATGTTACCTGCTAATGGGGGCGCCGGAAGACGAGGAGCGGTCCCATTCGCAGTCAACGTGGACCGATATGTTTGCTAATCGGACGACCACTTCTGCACGGCAGAAGCGTCAATCAGGAAGAAAGATTATTACTGATGTTCACGAACGGGATGTTCATGAACACCGGGAGGACGATTAACGTGGGTTTTTGGAAACGAATTATTATTAACGCCATTATTTTCTTGGCGGCCGCAGGCTTTTTCCCGGCAGGCTTTCACGTGGCCAACATTTGGGTTGCCCTGGTTGCGGCCGTTGTTTTGAGTGTCCTTAACATGGTGGTTAAGCCGTTGTTGACGGTCATTTCATTACCAATCACTGTCCTAACGCTGGGCCTTTTCTCGTGGGTGATTAATGCGGCGATGCTGGAGTTAACCGCCCTGGTAGTCGGCGGGGCGTTTGCCTTTGCCAACTTTGGGTGGGCGCTCGTAGTGGCGTTAATTATTAGTGCGGTTAACGTGGTAATTACAAACTATTTTGCGGATTAGTGAGGCGAATTAAATGACGGAAAATAAGCGCCGGTTTAAAGTGAAGATTGGCGGCAAGGAATACATCATTATCGGGGAGGCCAGCACGGCCCGGATGAATGCCGTGGTGGGGGTAGTAAACCAGCAATTGGCAGCGATTAAAGAGCAGATGCCCGGAATTTCGGATGAGCGGGCGGCAATTTTGACGGCCGTTAATGCGGTTGCCGACCAGCTTGCGCTCCAACAAAAAGAGAAGGAGTAAATGCCGTTAGGAGGTTGACGGGATGGTTTCCGTAATTATTGTTCTGTTACTATTATTAGCATTGCGGCATGGTTATCGCCGGGGATTGATTCGGGGAATCCTGAATTTTATTAGTGTAATCGTTACGTTCATTATCAGTATCCGGTTATCCGGGACGGTTGGTCATTTTCTGGCGGGAATTTTTCCCGCGGTTGCAAATACCGGGAACTGGCTCTTTTGGCATGTTAATTTAAACTTGATGTTTTATAAGTTCGTTGCGTTCTGGGTGGTAGCGATTATTTGCGGGATTATTGCGCGGTTTGTCATCCGGGCGCTCAACCGGATTGCAAACCTGCCGATTCTCGCAACACTTAACCGGTTAGCGGGAGCGGTGCTGTCATTTTTGACGGCCTACGTGGTTATTTTTGGCGGTCTGCTGTTGTTAAGCGTGTGGCCGGCGGCATCCGTCCGGCAGGCGGTGAATGCATCAACGGTTGCAAACGTCATGTTGACGAAGACCCCGGGGTTGTCGGCCATGACAGCGAATAGCGTTACTCCCGCAGAACAGGGAAATTCTGGTCAGCAACCCGTTATCAACGAACAACAGCCGTAGGGGGACAGATTGATGAATAAGAAAACCCTAGTTACCTTAGAGTATGCAAAAATTAAACAGGCCGTTCGGGAAGAGACGACCACGGCAATGGGTGCACAGCTCGTCGACCAGTTAACCCCCCACGCGGACTTAGCGTGGGTGAAGGAGCAACTGGCTGGGACTCAGGACGGAATGGACGTTCTTCGCTTGAAGGGCGGGATTCCCCTTCCCCAGCTAGTCACGATTACTCCCGCCTTAAAACGGCTCAAGGTGGGCGCTACCCTTAACGGGAAGGAACTGGCCTCAATTGCCCGGGTGCTCCGTGCGGCAAACGAAGTACGGGTGTTTTTTAAGCAGTTGACTGCAGAACAGGATGCGCAGCTGCCGGTTATTTCGCAGCTTCTCAAACAGTTGGTCATCCTTCCCCAAATTGGGAAGCGGTTGATCCGCTCCGTTGAATTTGACGGGCACGTCACCGACGATGCTTCCCCAGAATTAAAGCGGCTGCGGCACCAGATTACCAGCACGGAAGCCAATATCAGGACGGAACTAAACAGTTACACGCACGGAGCAAACGCCAAGTACCTCAGCGATGCGGTTATTACGTTGCGGGACGACCGGTACGTTATTCCGGTGCGGGCAGAAAACCGTGGTCGGTTTGGTGGCGTTGTCCACGATCAGAGTGCATCGGGGCAAACGCTCTTCGTGGAACCAGAACGGATTGTCGCCCTGAACAACCGGCTCCGGCAGCAGCAGTTAGCAGCTGCTGAGGAAGTGCGGCGGATTATGGCGGAATTGTCAGCGCTCCTTGCGCCGTATACGGACGAACTGGCGGCAAACGCAACGGTCTTAGGAAAGCTTGATTTTATTAACGCCAAGGCCCGGTATGCTAAACAACTCCGGGCAACCCAACCAGCCATTTCTCCCGAAAATAACGTGTATCTCCGGCAGGCCTGGCACCCGTTACTGGATGCTAAGCGGGCGGTGAAAAACGACCTCGCGATCGGGGCGGATTACCAGGCAATGGTAATTACCGGTCCCAACACCGGGGGAAAGACGATTACGCTGAAGACGTTTGGGTTAATCCAGCTGATGGGACAGTCTGGGTTGTTTATTCCAGCAGCTGAAGGCAGTCGAATTGGCGTCTTTAGCGATATCTTCGCTGATATTGGGGATGAACAGTCCATCGAGCAAAGCCTTAGTACGTTTTCCGCGCACATGACAAACATCGTGTCAATTATGCGGCAGGCCGATGACCGTGCCCTGGTACTGTTTGATGAACTTGGGGCCGGAACGGACCCCCAGGAAGGGGCGGCGTTAGCGATTGCCATCCTGGATGCGATTGGCGCCCGGGGGAGTTTTGTAGTAGCAACGACGCACTACCCGGAGTTAAAGGCCTACGGGTACGAACGGCCGGGGACGATTAACGCTTCGATGGAATTCGATAGTGAAACGCTTCAGCCGACGTACCACTTGTTAGTTGGAATTCCCGGGCGGAGTAACGCGTTTGATATTGTTCAACGGCTTGGGATGGATCCGACAGTGGTTGCGGCGGCCCGGAATTTAACCGCCGACGATAACCAGGATCTTAATGATATGATTGCTGATTTGGTAGCCAAACGGCGGCGGCTTGAAAATGACCAGGTGGCACTCAGTAAAAACCTCAAGGCAGCCGAGGAGCTGCACGCTGACTTAAGCAAGCGGTTTACCCAGTTTACCAACGAACGCGAGCAACTGATGAACCAGGCCAAACGGTCCGCTAACGAACTGGTTGCCGACGCGAAGAAGAAGGCCAACGCCGTTATTAGTGACTTACGGCGGATGCGGAACGAGCACCACGCTACCGTTAAGGAAGACAAGTTAATTGCGGCCCAGGGGAAGCTGAACGCCTTGGAGCAGAACCCGACGTTAAGAAAGAACCGGGTACTGCGTCGGGCTAAACAACAGCACGCCTTTCATGCCAACGATGACGTTCTTGTTAAGTCGTACGGCCAGCGGGGCGTCCTTCTTCGGAAAGCGGGAAGTCACCAGTGGGAAGTCCAGCTGGGAATCTTGAAGATGAAGATTGACGAGGCGGATTTGGAAAAGGTGAGTGCACCGCGCAAGGAGGCAGCCGGAAAACGGGCCCACACAACCGTCAAGACGGCCCATGCAAGCCACGTCTCACCGACGCTGGACTTACGGGGGGAACGGTACGATGCCGCCATGACGAAGGTTGACCGCTATCTGGATGCAGCCCTTTTGGCCGGGTACCAGTCGGTCACGATTGTGCACGGAAAGGGGACCGGTGCATTGCGGACGGGAATTACGAATTACCTGAAGAACAATGCGGCGGTGAAGAGCTTTAACTTTGCAGCCCCGAATGCGGGCGGAAACGGTGCAACGGTGGTACACTTTAAGTAGTTTCACCGGAAGCATCTGATGTGCCGGAAAATGGGAACTGTGGTATAATTACTTACGAAAAGTAAGAAAGAAGGGGTTAACATGGAAGAGTTAACGACGAAGAATTTTGAAGAAAAAACCGCGCATGGTGTAACGTTTACCGACTTCTGGGCAACGTGGTGTGGTCCGTGCCGGATGCAGGGACCGGTTGTCGAGGAGCTTGACGACGAGATGGGTGACCGCGTGCAGTTTAGTAAGGTCGACGTGGACGAAAATCAGGAGTTAGCCCAGCAGTTTGGGATCATGAGTATTCCGACCATGTTAATTAAGAAGGACGGGAAGGTCGTCGATACGATCGTGGGTTACCACCCAAAGGAAGCCCTGAAGAAGGAAATTGAACAGTACTTGGATTAAACCCGAGTGATAAGCAGGTCAGTGTTGAGAAACGCTGACCTGCTTATTGTATGAATGCACGTGTCGGCCCATGCGGTGATTGTCACGGTGCGGGTTGTTTGGCATAATGGAGTCAGATTAGTTGGAGGGTGATTACGTGAACCAGACAGTTGTTGTTGCAACGGGGAATGCCGGCAAGGCCCGGGAATACGCCGCGCTTTTTGCTGGGAAGGGGTTGACCGTTAAGACGTTAGCGGATTTTGATGACGTTCCGGTGATTCATGAAACGGGTACAACCCTTAAAGAAAACGCCATGATTAAGGCACAAACAATTGCGCGGGCGTTTCAGATTCCTGTTTTGGCGGATGACACGGGGCTGTTTGTCGATGCGTTAAACGGTGAACCCGGGGTGTACACGGCTCGGTATGCTGGTGACCACGATGATACGGCCAACCGGGCAAAGTTGCTGGCAAACCTTGCGGGTGTGCCGGAAGAAAAGCGGACAGCCCACTTTGAAACGGTTATTGTGGGGGTTAAGCCTGATGAAAGTGCACCGTTAATTGCTACTGGGCGGTGCGACGGGCGCATTACGTTGCAGGAACAAGGGGTTGCCGGTTTCGGGTATGATTCGCTTTTTTACTGTCCGGAGGTGCACGCAACGTTTGCGGAGACAACGGTGGCCGAAAAAAACAAGGTCAGTCACCGGGGCCGGGCAATGCGCCACTTGATGACGCAGTTTGACGAGTGGTGGAATTAACGGGAGCGGCGACCATGAGGAAGGAAGCACGGCATATCCGGGGGCGGTTAATCTTTTGGTGCCTCGCCACAATGATTTTATTCGCTGCCAATCTTTTGCTTCAAAGCCAGTTATTGGCATGGGTGGTTTTGATGGCCGTCGGTTGGTGCGCGGTGTTATTGGCTTTATGGTTCTTCACCCTGGTAAAAAAATGGTAGTTAAGAGTTGACAATGGTGGCCGGCTCTGTATAATAGTAAGAGTACTTTTGGTATTGCCCGTTGGTCAAATTGGTTAAGACGTCGCCCTCTCAAGGCGGAGTTACGGGTTCGATCCCCGTACGGGTGATAAGCAGAACGCGTGCGATGGACTGTGGTTAGTCACAGTCCATTCTTTGTAGTATTAGTTACAGCATAAGATTGATATAATAGGGATAGGGATGGAACTATCAGAAAGGAGATCAACATGCTAAGAAGAACTAAGAACCTTTTACGTGCGTACGGTGTTTCTTATGATAAAGAGCACGTTAATCCAATGATGGTACCTGAGCGGGTGTACGTCCTCCGGTTCGGCAAGGACCCGGATAACCTGAATAACCGGTTTATCGTTGATTATAACTACACGATTACTGGGCGGATTAAGATTAATAAGATTTCGTTGCGGCTACACAAACAGGTGCACCCGCGGGAGTTCGCCAACGAAGCGCAACTGTTAAGCTACCTGAAGCGGAAGGCTTACCGCTATACCGGAAAAAAGCAGAGTGAGATGCGCACAGCTAAAAGTAAATAACACGAGTGGATAAAAGCGGTGCTAGGATGATTCCTAGCACCGTTTTTTGTGTTTCCGTTAAGGATGACCATAATTTAAAATAATATTATTTATTGCAACGGTTAGCTAGACTTACGAATTCGTTTTCACTATACTAAAGATAGATGTTGATGAATTTAGTTGAAAGGGTGAGAAGAATGGTTAAGCATAAGGCAATCATGATCGGTGCGGGGTTAGCGAACATGGCGGCGGCCGTGTACCTGATTCAGGAAGGAAAGTGGGCTGGCGAAAACATTACGTTTTACAGTCTTGACGACCACGGCTCCAATGACGGGTCGACCGATAAGGCGCAGGCTGGTGAGTACTGGAACAAGGACTACCCGATGAACAATACCAAGGGCTTTATTGCCCGGGGTGGCCGGATGTTAAACTACCGGACATACGTGGACTTAATGGACCTGTTAGCGCGGGTTCCGTCAGTAACGGAACCGGGAATGACAGCTGCTGAAGATACGCGTGATTTTGACGCCCACCATCGGACGTACGATAAGGCCCGGTTGCTGAAGGGCGGCGTTGGAATTGTCGATGGTGGAAAGCTCGGTTTAAATAATAAGGACCGGCTGTTGCTAACGAAGCTCGTGATGATGCCGGACAGCCAGGAAGAGCGGCTCGATAACGTAACGATTGCCGAGTACTTTAAGGACGACCCGCACATGTTCCAAACAAACTTCTGGTACATGTGGGAAACGACCTTTGCTTTCCGGACGCGGAGTTCTGCACAAGAGTTACGGCGCTACATGCACCAGATGATCTACGAGTTCACCCAAATTGAACACCTAGTGGGGGTTAACCGGACGCGGTATAACCAGTACGAAAGCATCATGCTTCCCCTGATTAAATACTTGCAGGAACAGGGGTGCCACATTGTTCTTAACCGGCGTGTTACGGACTGGGAGTTCAAGGAGACCTCCATGCAGGATGAGATTACTGTTACGGGATTGGTAATGGAAAACACGGAAACGGGGGAAGAGGAGCACGTTGCCGTTGACGACGACACGGCGGTAATCTTTACCAACGGGTCAATTACCGACTCCGCGACGATTGGGGACTTCAACACGCCTGCGCCGGAAAACATGGACTACGGTGCGGCTTCTAGCCTGTGGAAGAAGGCCACCGAGCACTTCTATAACCTCGGGAACCCGGATAAGTTCTTTGCGGACCGTGACGCGAGCGAATGGGTGAGCTTCACGTTGACGACGAATAACCACCTCTTGCTAAACGAAATCACACGGATTACCACCCAGGAACCAGGGAATGCGTTGAACTCCTTTATTTCAACGGAGCCGATTACGCCGCTTGGTCAGGAAGACGTCAACATGTCGATTGTGGTGCACCACCAGCCGCACTTTACGACCCAGAAGCCAAACGAAACCGTTTTGTGGGGCTACTTCCTGTACCCACGGCGGCGCGGTGAGTTTGTGGACAAGCAGTACATTAAGATGACCGGGAAGGAAATGCTTGAGGAATTAATCGGGCAGTTGTCCAAGGTTGATCCGGGCCCGGTCAACATTAAGTCCAAGGAAAAGGAAATTATGGATAGCGTGGTTAACTGCATTCCGGTTTACATGCCGTATGCGTCTGCGTTATTTAACAACCGGGCCAAGAGTGACCGGCCGGAGGTAATCCCGGCAAACTCCACGAACCTGGCGTTTACGGGTGAGTTTGTTGAACAGCCGTACCAGATGATTTTCACTGAGCAGAGTGCTGTTCGTTCCGGGGAAATTGCAGCATTCCACTTTGCAGGGGTGCCGATGAAGCGGTTGGTTAAGACGCCGCGGTACGATAAGGACCCGAAGACGTTGTTGCGAGCAACCAAGAAGATGTTTGAGTAGAAAAATAAGTGACCTGAATGGCGTTCCGAATGGGGCGCCATTTTTTTGAAGAAAAAAGAGGAAATATTGTTGACAATAGGGGAATAAATCAATATACTATAAAAGTCGGTTGATGATTATTGGGCATTAGCCAAACTGGTAAGGCAGCGGACTCTGAATCCGTAATGTACTGGTTCGAATCCAGTATGCCCAATCATTAGGAGTTCACGAAGGTGAGCTCTTTTTTTGTATGTAAAAGGGGGAAAAGTGATGTTTACCCAAACAACAACGCTGTTAAGTCAAATGGTTACGACTGGCGTGGTTCCAGGAATGGAATGGGCGCTAATTCACGGGGAGACGGTAATTAAGCATGTTGAAGGAAAGGCGGCCGTGGTTCCCCAGGATGAACCGCTTCGCCCGGGAATGTTATACGACGTCGCCTCCCTCACAAAGGTAGTGGGAACGACTACGGTCCTGTTACACTTAATGGAAGTTGGCCAGCTAGATGTGGACCAGCCAGTAGTGACGTATCTTCCAGAGTTTTTTGACTCCCGGGTTACGGTGCGGCACCTTTTAACCCACACTGCGGCAATTAGTGGCTATATTCCCCACCGGGATCAGTTGACGGGTCCCCAATTAATTAATGCGTTGATGGGGCTGCACATTGGGGCGCGGTTTGGCCAGCAGGTGCGCTATACGGATTTAGGGTTAATCTTTGCTGGTTTGGTGGTCGAGGCCGTGACGGGAATGCCCGTTCAGGAGGCAATTACGCGTCTTGTTCTTCGGCCGTTAGGGATGCGTCACAGTACGTTTACCCCGAAGAACCCCGCTGAATGCGTTCCGACCGCGGTAATGCCTGACGGAACCGTTTTACGCGGCGTTGTTCACGATCCGAAGGCCCGGCAACTGCAGCGGAGGTGTGGCTCGGCGGGCTTGTTTACAACGCTGGATGATTTGGTTACCTTTTGTCAGTGGCTGATGGCGGATGACCCGCAGCACCCGGTTGTTAACAGTGCACTTATTGACCGCCTCTTTGCTGATTGGACGCCGAACGGAATGCTGGGGCGGTCCTTCGGGTGGGACCTGCGGTATACGCCAACTGGACGCAGATGCCTTCACCATACGGGGTACACTGGACCAATGTTGTTAATTGATAAGCAGGCCCACGACGCACTGATTCTTCTAACTAACCGGGTGCATCCGCGGCAGGATAACCACGCGTTTATTGACCGCCGTGCGGAGGTGGTTCAGGTTTACCTCGCCGAAAAGGAATCGGTTTCATAAATCTGATATAATGGGGAAGAATAACTGCAGGAGGAATGAACGATGAGTGAACCATATTTTTTAACGCCGGCTTTTCAGGAGAAAATGTGGGGTGGCACCCGGCTCCGTGATGAGTTCGGGTATGACCTTCCTAGTGATCATACGGGGGAATGCTGGGCTATTTCCGCCCATCCTCATGGTCCGGCGACGGTGGCCAACGGACCGTACCGGGGAATGACACTTGATCAGGTATGGGCGAAGCACCGGGACGTGTTTGGAAATGCCCAAGGAGACGTGTTTCCGTTACTCACTAAGATTCTGGATGCGAAAATGGACCTTTCCGTTCAGGTCCACACGGATGATGCGTATGCTGAGGAACACGAGCACGAACTAGGGAAAACGGAATGCTGGTACGTGATTAAGGCCGATCCGGGTGCAACGATGATTTACGGTCATCATGCTAAGAGCCGCGCGGAATTACGGGAAATGGTTGAAGCGGGGCAGTGGGACCAGCTCTTCCGGCGGGTTCCCGTCAAGGCGGGCGACTTTCTGTACGTTCCGAGCGGGACTGTCCACGCCATCGGAAAGGGGATTATGGTCCTTGAAACGCAGCAGAGTAGTGACACGACGTATCGTTTTTACGACTTTGACCGCGTTGACCCGACAACGGGTAAAAAACGACCACTGCATATTGAACAGTCCATTGCGGTGGCGAACGTGCCGCACAGTGACCCGCAGTTAAACCGGGAAGAAACCACCGTTGGGGACGTTGCGGTCACGCAATTTGTTAAGACGCCATTCTTTGCGGTTTACCGCTGGCAGGTTAACGATGGCGCTGGCACCTTTGCACGGGGAGAGGCGCCGTACACGCTGGTTTCGGTGCTGGATGGAGCCGGGAGCATCACGGTTGATGGAACTGCTTATTCCCTGCAAAAAGGACAACACTTTATTCTGCCTAATGACGTAAAGCGCTGGACGCTGGCAGGAAACTTGATGGTAATTGCGTCGGAGCCGGGAGTGCGGGCGTAAAAGTGCATATTAAAACCGGCTGAAAGCACAGGAGCTTTCAGCCGGTTTATTTTTAGTATGTCGGTTTAATTTCTAATGCTTCCGCCGCACTCAGATCCGCATCAGGATACTTCCGTTTCAAGGCAGTGATGAGCAGGCGTTTGGCGAGTTCGCCGTTCCTGGCAAGCACCGGCCCGTGGAAATACGTACAGAAGGTGTTCTTGTGGATGGCCCCCTCCGTACCGTCCTGCCCGTTATTGCCATGGCCTTCAATGACCTGGCCCAGGGGTCGTTCACCTTTTCCGAGGAAGGTCATTCCGTTATGGTTCTCAAACCCGTGGTAGATTTGTCCGGTTTCGGCGTTTTTAATCTTAATGTCGCCGATAAAGCGGTTATTTTCCTGGGTTTCAGTCCGGTGATCGAGGGCGTGAATGCCCTTGATCTTAGTGCCGTCCGCCCCGACGTAGTATTCGCCGAGAAGCTGATAACCGCCACAAACGGCGAGCATCGGGCCATCGGCTTCAATGTACCGAATAATGGCATCCTTCTTGGCCTGAATGTCATCAGAAACAACCTTTTGTTCCAGGTCCTGACCACCACCGAAAAGTACCAGATCGGTGCTGTCCGGATCAAACTGCTGGTCGAGGGAAACAACTTCGGGCGTAATGTGGGTGTCCATTTGCTTAGCGTAGTATTGAAGCGTCAGGATGTTGCCAATATCGCTGTACGTATTAAGCAGGTTCCCGTATAGGTGGGTTAGGTGTAACTCGTATTTCATTACTTCATCTCCCCGTTAATGTATCCTTCACTAGCAAGCAGGGCGCGGAGCTGTAACACCGCGGTGTACGTTGCGAGGACGTACACGTGCTTGGTCGGCATCTGCTTGATTGCCGCAACCACGTCCTTGAGGTTCTCCTTATGGGCGAAGTGTTCTTCCGGAACGCCAGCTACCCGCAGGCGGAAAGTAATATCCCGGTACCGTTCGCCGCCGGTGAGAACTGATGGGATTCGCTCAAACGGCAAATCTTCAAACCGGCCGTCCCAAATCCAACTGGTATCAATTCCGTCAGCGTAGTTTGCGTTCAATAATACTGCCAGTGAGAACGGCTCGTTATCGGTTTTAATCATTTGGAGCACCTGGTCCAATCCCACCGGGTTTTTAACGAGGATAAGCGTAACGTCCTTGTCATCAAGGTGGATAACTTCCTGGCGGCCAAAGACCTTCTTGTCGTCAGCGCTGAGTTGATGAACGATTTCTTCCGGTGAAACGCCCATCTCCCGGGCAACGGCGTACGCGGCCAGGGCATTGTAGATGTTGTACGTACCGCCAATGTGAAGGTTGATTTCATGATCGTTAATCATAAACGTTGACGACTGCGGTGTTTGGTTAGTAATTGCCGTTACCTGGTAGGTGAGGACCGGGCGGTGAAAATCGCAGTGGGGACAGAAGTACTTCCCAAGATTGCCGTAAACCAGCTCCTTGTACCGCAGAATATGGTGGCACCGGGGACACAGTAGTCCGTCCGTGTTCGCGGGGGCGTCCTGAATTTCGTCAGGTTGATCCGCAAACCCGTAGTACACGATTTTATTTGGTAAATCAACGCTATTAAAGATGGGGGCATCCCCGTTGGCAATGATGAGCGCATCGGGGTGCATGCGAACGCCCTTAAGAATCTTGTTGTACGTGGTGTAAATTTCACCGTAGCGGTCTAACTGGTCACGGAAAAGGTTCGTGAAGACGTATGCCTTAGGGCTAACGTACTGCGAAATTAACGGGACGTTCGCCTCGTCGGTTTCGATGACCGCGAGTTGTTTGCCGTTCTTGGTTTTGCGGTTGGTCAAAAACGCCGTAACAATTCCCTGCATCATGTTTGACCCGCTGGGGTTTGTTAGGATGTGTGGGAAGGCCGGGCGGAGCGCCTTCACCGTTAAGTTAGTGGTGAGGGTTTTGCCGTTTGTTCCCGTGATAATGATGACCTCGTAGTTTTTAGCCAGTGTTGTTAGTACGGCCGGATCAATCTTAAGCGCCAACCCGCCGGGAAACGAGGTTCCGCCGCGATGAAGAACATCGTGGAGGAAACGGTATGACGATTTTCCGGCAAAGGCTGCAAGTGAACTTCTAAGTGTCATGCCTCTGTTCCTTTCGTATCAAAAAGCTTCCCCTGAATTTTATCATAAAACGAATGCGCCGGCGGGATCAGACCACCAGCTGGTGCATTTTAGCGTAAAATCAGCTATACTTAGACGGAAAGACTGATAGAGGATGTGAAGTAGGGTGGCACAGCTTTTTTTCCGGTACGGTGCGATGAATAGTGGGAAAACCATTGAGATTCTAAAGGTGGCCCATAACTACGAAGAAGAAGGTAAGCAGGTCATCATCATGACGAGTAGTGTTGATGATCGTGCGGGCCAGGGAGTAATTGCGAGCCGGATTGGATTAAAGCGGAAGGCGGAGATTATTTACCCGGAAACGAACGTCTTCGAATACGTGAAGGCGGCTCCCGGAAAAATTTCATGCGTGTTGATTGATGAAGCTGAGTTTCTCCAGCGGCACCACATCATGGAACTGACGAAAATCGTTGACGAACTGGGAATTCCGGTCATGACGTTTGGGTTAAAAAACGACTTCCGCAACGAGCTCTTTGAGGGAACCAAGTACCTCCTTTTGTATGCCGACAAGATTGAGGAAATGAAGACGATTTGCTGGTTCTGCGAACGGAAGGCAACGATGAATCTTCGGGTTAATGAGGGCCACCCCGTTTACGACGGTGAACAAATTCAAATTGGGGGTAATGAAGCGTACTATCCCGTTTGTCGTGAACACTACTTCCACCCTAATAAGGAATTAATTCACCAGAACGCAAAGGAGGACCACGAGTAACATGGATAAGTTGTTTGACCGGTTACAAATGTTAGCGGACCGGTATGAAGAATTGGGCGGGTTGCTGTCAGATCCGGACGTTATTGCCGACACCAAGCGGTTTACGAAGCTGTCCAAGGAAATGGCTGACCTGAAGGAGACCGTTGAAAAGTATGACCGGTACAAGAAGGTTGTTCAGCAGATCAAGGACGACGAGGAAATGCTTGACGCGGGCATGGATGACGATGAAATGACGGCCATGGTTAAGGAAGAGCTGGCAACCTCTAAGGAAGAAAAGGAGCGGCTTGAAGATGAAATTAAGATCCTGCTGATCCCGAAGGATCCGAACGATGATAAAAACATCATCATGGAAATCCGGGGAGCTGCTGGTGGGGATGAAGCGAGCCTCTTTGCCGCCGATCTCTTCTCGATGTACAGCAAATACGCTGAGCGACAGGGCTGGAAGTTCCAGGTGATTGATAAGAACCAAACCGAAGTGGGGGGCTTCAAGGAAGTCGCAATTTTGATTAGTGGTAACCAGGTCTACTCGAAGTTAAAGTATGAAAGTGGGGCCCACCGGGTTCAGCGGGTGCCGGTCACCGAATCAGCTGGGCGGGTGCACACCTCGACGGCAACGGTGGTCGTTATGCCGGAAGAAGAGGACGTTGAGATTGAAATTGACCCGAAGGACATCCGGGTTGACGTATACCGGTCCTCCGGGGCTGGTGGACAGCACATTAACAAGACGTCGTCTGCCGTCCGGATGACCCACTTACCGACGGGAATTGTCGTTGCGATGCAGGATGAGCGTTCCCAGCAGCAAAATCGGGCGAAGGCCATGCAGATCCTAAAAGCGCGGGTGTACGACTACTACGCAACGAAGGAACAAAACGAGTACGACGAAAACCGGAAGTCCGCCGTGGGAACCGGGGACCGTTCAGAGCGGATTCGGACGTATAACTATCCCCAAAACCGGGTGACGGATCACCGGATTGGGTTGTCCCTAAACAAATTAGACCGGATTATGAACGGCGAGCTTGAGGAAATCATCGATGCCCTCGTTCTTTACGACCAAACCAAGGCGCTGGAAGAGCTCCAAAATGATTAGCCAGCCGACGTATTTTGAAGCCCAGCAGTGGGCTTTTTCTTATGTTAAAGCCCATAACGGTTACCGGGAGGATGCAACGTGGCTGTTACGCGCTCCCCATGAGTGGGATGAAACCGCATTGCTCGTACACCTGCGGGATTCTATGCCCCTTGCTGAGTGGCAGCAGTACCAAACCAACGTCCAGCGGGTGTGTGCGGGGTGGCCGCCCCAGCAACTTGTCGGAAAGGCGCCTTTTTTTGGGCGGTGGTTTACCGTTACGGGAAATACGCTGATTCCCCGGGTAGAAACTGGCGACCTAGTTGAATGGCTTCTTGCAGATTACCCGGAAAACGAAGAAAAGCGGGTTGTTGACCTTGGAACGGGGAGTGGCAACATCGGAATTACGTTGAAGCTAGCCCACCCCAAATGGCAGGTAACGTTAACGGATATTTCACCGCAGGCTGCGCGGGTGGCAGAGACCAATGCCCACCGGTTAGGCGCAGCCGTTAACGTGGTGGTCGGCGACTTGATCGCCCCGTTAACCGGGCAGTTCGACGTGCTGGTGATGAACCCGCCGTACATTGCACCGAGCGAGCAAGCGCAGATGGACGCAAGTGTGCTGGAACACGAACCTGCTCAGGCCCTCTTTGCTCCGGAAAACGGGTTGGCAGTGTACCGGCGGTTAGCAGTAGAAGCGCCGCGGGTTTTACTCCCCCACGGGCGGATTTACCTTGAAATTGGTTGGCATCAGGGAGAAGCAGTCCGGCAACTTTTTGAAACCCAACTGCCGGCCGCACAGGTAACGGTGCGCCAGGATGAGGCGGGGCATGACCGCATGGTGCGGGTGTGTTTATAGTAGAAATGAATACGGTGAAAGGAAGCAGTACTAATGATGATTACGCGGATTTATCAACCAGATGAATACGAAGCGGCGGCCAAGGAGATTCAACTCGGCGAGCTGATCGCCTTCCCAACGGAAACGGTCTACGGCCTTGGCGCGGACGCCACCAATGAACAGGCGGCTAAGCGGGTGTACCTGGCAAAGGGGCGGCCATCCGACAACCCGTTAATCGTGACGGTGAGTTCGCAGGCGATGATGGAACGCTTTACCGGTCCGGTGGATGCGCGGGCACAGCGCTTGATTGATCATTTCTGGCCGGGTTCTTTGACACTGATTTTTAACGTCGCTCCGGGGAAGCTATCAAAGACGGTAACGGGAGGACTTACCACGGCGGCGTTCCGGTGTCCCGCAAACGAAACAACCCGCAAAATGATTGCGGCAGCAGACACGCCAATTGTTGGACCGTCTGCCAATACTTCGGGAAAACCAAGCCCGACTACGGCCCAACATGTTTACCACGACATGAACGGCCGGATCGCGGGAATTATTGATGACGGCCCGACAAAGGTGGGGGTGGAATCAACCATCCTTGACTTAAGCAAGGACCAGCCAACGGTGCTTCGGCCCGGCGCGGTTACCCCGGAGGAAATTGAAAGTGTCCTTGGTGGTCCGGTCTTAGCTGATAACCACCATGTTGGTAAGACTGAAATTCCTAAGGCCCCGGGGATGAAGTATAAGCATTACGCTCCGGCTGCCCAGGTGCTGATTGTTGCTGCTGATCAGTGGCCGGAAGCATTGCGGTGGGCCGACCAGCAGGAGAAAACGGTTGGTATAATGGCCTCAGCTTCGATTGGGAAACAAACAACCCACCCGTTCTTTGACTTAGGAGCGGACGTGACGACGGCCAGCCACCGCCTTTTTGCGGGACTCCGGTATTTTGATAGTGACGAACCGGTTGATTACATCCTCGCCCCAGCATATCCGGAAGAGGGGTTAGGGATGGCGTACATGAACCGGTTACGAAAAGCAGCGGGGAACCAATTTTTTAATGCCTAGTATGGTATGATTATGGTGATTAAACCGGTACCGTGATGCCGGGATAGGAGCGTGACAGCATGAAAAACTTTACGGTGGTTGACCACCCGTTGATTCAGCACAAACTGACGATTATCCGGGATAAGGATTGCAGCACTAACCAGTTTCGGCAGTGCGTGACCGAAATAGCCCGGTTGATGACGTACGAAGCGACCCGGGACTTTCCGTTGGAGAACGTTTCGGTAACGACGCCAATGGGAACGGCAACGGAAAAGAAGCTTGGTGGCAAGAAACCGGTTGTGGTTCCGATTTTACGGGCTGGAATGGGAATGCTGGATGGCGTGTTAGACATGCTTCCGTCTGCCCGGGTCGGATTTATCGGAATGCAGCGGGATGAGGAAACCCTGATTCCTGAAGAGTACTATGCTAAGTTTCCCAAAAAGCTTGGTGACCGGCAGGTAATCATTATTGATCCAATGCTGGCTACGGGAGGTTCCGCAATGATGGCGGTTGAAGCACTCAAGAAACGGGGCGCTAAGCGGATCAAGTTCTTAAGCCTCGTGGCGGCGCCTGAAGGGGTTAATAAGCTGATGGCTGCCCATCCTGACATTGAATTGTACACGGCGGCGCTTGACGACCACCTTAACGAAATTGGGTACATTGTCCCGGGACTGGGCGATGCGGGCGACCGGTTATACGGAACGGTTGATGTGAATTAAAGTAATAATTTCCGGATTTGGACGGGGAACCGGCTAAGTCCGGAATTTTTAATATGCGGTGTATTGTTCGCGGTTCTGGGAATAACGTCGCCTCATCAGGAGAGTAACGGGGGAGAATCGTTCGGTAGTGGCCTAAGAAATTTACAAATTAACTTTGTGAAGTTGGGGGGTAAGTGGTATGATTTTACATGTATTCACGGGCTTTTTGCCCCTGAATTCTCTTATGGTTCGACCTTATTGTTTAACCGTATGATCTTATTTGAAAAGAGGTGAGACTTGTGGATGAATCGTTTCAAATTGTGAAACTTTTTGGGATTCCCTTCAACGTAAGTAACATCATCTCTGGGACCCTGGTGGCGCTTGTTTTCCTTGCCCTTGTTTTCTGGTTCTCCCGTGACTTGAAGCTCAAGCCAACGGGCCGGCAAAACATGCTGGAATGGCTGATTGATTTCACGAACGGAATCATCAAGGGAGTTCTTCCCGATGAGGAGGGTAAAAAGTACCGGCTATTCGCCTTTGTACTTTTCGCATTTATCTTCATTGCTAACCAGGCAGGGTTGATTTTCCAATTTGATATTGCAAAGCACGGACAGGACTTCAACTTCTTCCGGAGTCCAACGGCATCAGCAACAACGACGCTGACGTTAGCGCTGATGGTGCTGGTTCTGTCCCATGCTGCAGGGGTACAGAAATTTGGCTTTAAGGGTTACGTTAAGAATACGTACTTAAAGCCGTTCTTTTTCCTATTCCCGATTAACCTGCTGGAACAGTTTACCAATTTCATGACGTTAGCGCTTCGTCTGTTCGGTAATATTTATGCCGGTGAAGTGCTGTTGGAAGTTATTGGTGGCCTGGTTAAGGCGGGACCGGTTGGTTTTGTTTCATCGATTCCACTTGAAATGATTTGGCAAGCATTCTCGGTCTTTATTGGAGCGATCCAGGCATATGTCTTTGTCACACTGACAATGGTATATATTTCGCAAAAGGTCGAAGAGGAATAGTGAGGTTGAGAAGCAACTTCATGATAGTTACATTAAGGAGGAATTTTTATTATGGCTTCTAGTATTATTACAGGTTTAGCTTTACTTGGTGCAGGGCTCGCCGCAGGGTTAGCTTCTGTTGGTACTGGTGTTGGTAACGGGCTCGTTATTTCAAAGATGCTCGAAGGAATGTCACGGCAGCCAGAATTAACTGGTCAGTTACGGACAAACATGTTCATTGGTGTTGGGCTGATCGAAGCTGTGCCGATTATCTCAATCGTTATTGCCTTCATGTTACTCGCTAAGTAGTTCCTTATATCAACTGCGTAAATATAGTAATAAGGAGGTGCTAAGCGATGAATTCGATGCTTTTAAGCGCAACGTCTGGTGTTCAGTGGGGCGATTTCCTTTACTACCTGATTCTCTTCATCATTATGGCGCTGGTCGTTAAGCACTTTGCTTGGGGACCGGTAACCAAGATGATGGACAAGCGGGCCGAGAAGATTGCCAATGACATTGACTCTGCGGAAAAATCCCGGCAGGAAGCTGAAAAGCTTGCTGCCCAGCGTGAAGAGGCGCTGAAGAATTCACATGTTGAGGCTGCCCAGATTGTTGACCGGGCTAAGAAGAACGGTGAGCAACAGAAGGCTGACATCGTTGATGCCGCCCACAAAGAAGTCGCAACGCTGAAGGCAAACGCAAAGAAGGACATTGAGCAGGAACGGCAGGAAGCCATCGATGGTGTGCGGAACGACGTTGCTGAACTGTCCATTGAAATTGCTTCAAAGGTTATCAAGAAGGAGCTTTCTGCTGATGACCAGAAGGCCTTAGTTGACTCGTACATCGAAGGGTTGGGGAAGCAAAATGTCACAAAGTAACGCAACGATCGCCCGGCGCTATGGGAAGGCGCTGTTTGAACTAGCACAGGAAAAGCAGGTGCTTGAAGACGTGCAGGCCGAATTAACGGCGCTTAACCAGGCGTTTAACGAAGAATCACAATTTATGTTGTTCATGACCAGTCCGCAGATTACTGAGGATGCTAAGCAGGCCATGTTAACAACGATAACTGTCAACCTGTCACCGGTAACGAAGAACCTGGTAACCATGCTGTATGATTACCGGCGCTTGGTTAACTTTGACGGGATTGTCAGTGAATTTAACAGATTAAATGATGAGTACCACAAGACGGTCCGGGCAACCGTAACGACCGCCATTGAATTGGATGATGAGCAGAAGGACAAGCTTGCCTCTTCATTTGCTAATGTTGTGGGTGCAAATAAGGTTATGGTCGACACGGTTGTCGACGAATCAATCATTGGTGGGGTAATTCTCCATTCAAATAGCTACATCTATGACGGTTCAATCAAGTCCAAGATTGAGCACATCAAGCGTCTGTTATTAAAATGATTTAAAGAGGTGAGACTTTTATGAGCATTAAAGCTGAGGAAATCAGTGCTCTGATCAAACAGCAATTAGCAAATTACCAAGATGAGCTTACTGTTGAAGAAGTCGGTACCGTAACGTACGTTGGGGACGGAATTGCCCGGGCAAACGGGTTAGATAACGCCTTATCAGGTGAACTGTTAGAGTTTGCGGACGGTACCTACGGAATGGCACAGAACCTAGAACAGTCCGATGTCGGGATTGTTATCCTGGGAGACTACAAGGGAATCCGGGAAGGCGATACCGTTAAGCGGACTGGCCGGATTATGGAAGTGCCAGTTGGTGAAGAATTAATCGGCCGGGTTGTTAACCCCCTTGGGCAGCCGGTTGATGGTTTAGGGGAAATCAAGACGACTAAGACACGCCCAGTTGAGCACAAGGCTCCTGGTGTTATGGAGCGGCAGTCTGTTTTTGAACCCCTGCAAACCGGGTTAAAGGCCATTGACTCCCTGGTTCCGATTGGTCGGGGTCAGCGTGAATTAGTCATTGGTGACCGGAAGACCGGGAAGACGTCCGTTGCCATTGATACAATCATCAACCAGAAGGGCCAGGATATGATTTGTATCTACGTTGCCATCGGGCAGAAGGATTCAACGGTCCGGGCCCAGGTTGAGACGCTGCGGAAGTTTGGCGCAATGGATTACACCATCGTCGTTACTGCCGGACCGTCATCACCGGCGCCGATGCTGTGGTTAGCCCCGTATTCCGGGGCGGCAATGGGTGAAGAGTTCATGTTTAACGGCAAGCATGTTTTGATCGTGTACGATGACCTTTCAAAGCAAGCCGATGCTTACCGTGAACTGTCACTTATTTTGCGGCGGCCACCTGGTCGTGAAGCATACCCAGGGGATGTTTTCTACCTGCACTCCCGGTTGCTTGAACGGGCAGCTAAGTTAAGCGATGATCTTGGTGGTGGTTCAATGACGGCCCTCCCATTCATTGAAACGAAGGCCGGGGACGTTTCCGCCTACATCCCAACGAACGTGATCTCAATCACTGACGGACAGATCTTCCTTGACAGTGATAACTTCTATTCAGGAATTCGGCCAGCGATTGATGCCGGAACGTCCGTTTCCCGTGTTGGGGGAGCTGCCCAGATCAAGGCCATGAAGAAGGTTGCCGGAACGCTTCGGCTGGACCTTGCTTCATTCCATGAACTGGAGTCATTCGCTCAGTTCGGTTCAGACTTGGATGCCGCAACGCAGGCTAAGTTGAACCGTGGGCAGCGGACGGTTGAAGTCCTGAAGCAGCCGCTCCACAAGCCGCTTCCTGTTGAGAAGCAGGTGCTGATTCTGTACGCCCTGACACATGGGTTCTTAGACAGCATTGCGGTTGCCGATATTTTACGGTACCAGGATGAAATGTTTGCCTTCTTTGACAGCAACCACAAGGATCTGTTGGACGTCATCGCTAAGACGGGTGACCTGCCAGATACTGATAAGCTTGACGCTGCAATCAAGGAATTTGCGGAAACATTTCAGCCAAGTGACAAGAGCAGCAAATAAGAAGGGGTGGTGACATAAATGGCTGGTTCACTGCAAGCAGTTAAGCGCAAGATTGCATCAACCAAAAAGACGAAGCAGATTACCAGTGCAATGCAGATGGTTTCAACGTCCAAGTTGAACCAGATTCAACACCACACAACGAGTTACCGTGAATATGCCGATAAGGTGCGGAGCGTAATTACGCACCTTGCCAAGTCCCACTTACTTGATGCTGCTGCGGCTGGTTCTGAGGATGCCCCGGCTGAAAAGAAGGGCGGTCTCGGAATGTTAACGCAGCGGCCGGTCCACAAGACGGGGATTATGGTAATCACTTCGGACCGAGGACTGGTTGGAAGTTATAACAGCAATATCATTAAGCAGACGATGGAAATTATCCAGAAGGGGAATCACACTAAGGATGATGTTGTGATTCTTGCAATTGGTGGCACCGGGGCGGACTTCTTTAAGAAGCGCGGGTTCACCATTGGATATGAGTACCGGGGTGTTAGCGATGTGCCGACGTTCCGGGAAGTGCGGCCAATCGTGCGGGAAATTATTCAGCGGTATGACGAGGCTGAGTACGACGAACTGTACGTTTGCTACAGTCACTTTGTCAACACGTTGACGTCCGTTTTCCGGGCAGAAAAGATGCTCCCGATTTCAGCAGAAAACCTGGGACACGATGATCTCACGGATAAGGAAACAACGGACGAGGATACGATTAGTAGTCTGTACGAAACCGAACCGTCGGAGGAGGCAATCCTCGAGGCCGTTCTTCCGCAGTATGCGGAAAGCCTGGTTTACGGTTCGATTCTTGATGCGAAGACTTCCGAGCACGCCTCAAGTTCAACCGCAATGCGGTCGGCTTCGGATAACGCGAATGACATTATTGCCAACCTGGAATTACAGTACAACCGGGCCCGGCAAAGTGCCATCACGACGGAAATCACGGAAATTACGGGTGCACAAGCTGCCTTAGAATAAGAAAACAGGAGGAATAACGAATGAGTACTGGAACAGTCGTTCAGGTTATCGGTCCTGTTGTTGATGTTCAGTTTCCATTAAACGAAGCATTACCGGAAATTGACAACGCCTTAAAGGTTAAGCGTGAAGACGGTAGCGAATTAGTTATCGAGGTTGCCCTTGAGTTGGGTGACGGAATCATGCGGACAATCGCCATGGATGGAACGGACGGTTTGAAGCGTGGCGCTAAGGTTGTTGATACGGGAGCTTCAATTAGCGTTCCTGTCGGAAAGGAAACGCTTGGACGGGTGTTTAACGTCCTTGGGGAAACCATTGATAACGGTCCAGAGTTTGGTGAAGATGCACAGCGGAACCCAATCCACCGGAATGCACCTGATTATGATCAATTAAGTACGGGAACCGAAATCCTTGAAACGGGGATTAAGGTGATTGACCTCTTAGCACCATACGTTAAGGGAGGCAAGATTGGTCTGTTCGGTGGTGCCGGTGTTGGTAAAACCGTGCTGATTCAGGAATTAATCCACAACATTGCCCAGGAACACGATGGGATTTCCGTATTTACTGGTGTTGGTGAACGGACCCGTGAAGGGAACGACCTGTACTACGAAATGAAGGAATCTGGTGTTCTTGAGAAGACGGCCATGGTCTTCGGGCAGATGAACGAACCACCTGGAGCCCGGATGCGGGTTGCCTTGACCGGATTAACGATCGCTGAGTACTTCCGGGACGTTGAAGGTCAGGATGTGCTGCTGTTCATCGATAACATTTTCCGGTTCACGCAGGCCGGGTCAGAAGTATCAGCCCTGCTTGGCCGGATCCCATCAGCCGTTGGGTACCAGCCGACGCTGGCAACTGAAATGGGACAGCTGCAGGAACGGATTACTTCTACGAAGAAGGGGTCAGTTACGTCAATCCAGGCCGTTTACGTGCCTGCCGATGACTATACCGACCCGGCCCCAGCCACGACGTTCGCCCACCTGGACGCAACGACGAACCTGGAGCGGTCGTTAACGCAGATCGGGATTTACCCGGCTGTGGACCCGTTGGCTTCAACTTCAAGTGCCCTTGCACCTGAAATTGTTGGTGAGGAACACTACCGGGTTGCTACGGAAGTTCAGCACATTCTTCAACGGTACCGTGAGCTGCAGGATATCATCTCAATCCTTGGGATGGATGAATTATCCGATGAAGAAAAGGTTATTGTTAACCGGGCCCGGCGGATTCAGTTCTTCCTATCACAGAACTTCCACGTGGCTGAACAGTTTACGGGGGTTCCGGGGTCCTACGTTCCGGTTGAAGAAACCGTTAAGGGCTTTGATGAAATCCTGAAGGGGAAGTACGATGACCTTCCGGAAGATGCGTTCTTATCAGTTGGTCGGATTGAGGAAGTTGTTGAAAAAGCAAAAAAGATGACTAACAATTAAGGAGGGAACGTCTAATGGCTGAACCTGTTTTAACTGTTAACGTCGTAACACCGGACGGAACGGTCTACAACGACCAGTCTGCACTGGTGATTTGCAAAACAACTGGTGGTGAAGTTGGAATCATGCCGAACCACATTCCGCTCCTTGCTTCGCTTGCAATTGATGAAATTCGGGTGAAGAAGGGGGAGGATCGGTTCGACGAAATTGCCGTAAGTGGTGGTTTCTGTGAATTTTCTGAAAACACCCTAACCGTCCTGGCGTCAGCTGCGGAACGGAAAGAGGACATTGACGTTTCGCGGGCTGAACAAGCCAAGAAGCGTGCCGAAGAGGCAATCGTTGCCGCCAAGCAGAAGCACGATGATGCGGCAATGCGGCGGGCGGAGGTTTCTCTCCGGCGGGCAATCAACCGGTTAAACATCAAGAAAAATTAGTAATGAAAGGGGGCTGATCCGTGATCAGGCCCCTTTTTGTGTTCTTTTAGGTCTCACAGCAGGGCCTTAGTGGAAGGGGTGTTTTGTGCCGACAGGGGAGTGAGTTATGCCAGATGAAATAGCATTAAATATTTAGTTGACAAAAAATGCGGGGGGGTAAGGTACCACTGAATAGCGGAGATTAAAGGAGAGCTACATAATGAAGAAATCAACTAAAGTATTAGGTGCAGTAGCAGCAATCGGAGCTTCAACCACATTGGTTGGGGGCGCGGTGCATGCCGATTCAGTTTCAGCTAATAAGGCACAGTCCAGTGAAGTTCAAAAGTTGAACGCTAAGCCGGTGAGTGTCGCTGATGCGCAGAACAAGGTAAACAGCGACCAATCTAAAGTTAATGCTGACAAGCAGCAGGTTGCAACGGACCAGAGCAACGTTAACAAGGATCAGAACAACGTTAATAAGTACTCTAAGGACGTCCAGGACAGCAAGACTCAGACACCGGTTGTGAAGGACCAGATTAGTAAGACCAACACTGATATTCAGAACGACCAGTCTAAGATTAGCGCTGACCAGAACACCATTAGCAAAGACCAGTCCAAGGTTAATGCTGACCAGTCGCGGGTAACAGCGGATCAAACAAGCGTTACGGCCGCCCAGGATAAGGTTAACGGTGCCCAGGATGCGGTTAATCACGACAACCAGCGGATTAACGACATCCACCATGCTCAGCAGATTGCCGACCAGGCTAAGCAGAACGTGGCTAACGATCAGCAACAGGTTTCCGATGCCCAGAGTAACGTATCGAAGGCACAGTCGGCTTTAATTCCAGCGCAGAACGCTAAGGACCAGGCCGGCAAGCTCGTTTCAGCAGCCCAGTCCGCACTAACAGCCGCGCAGAATAAGGAACAGGCCGACCAGAACAAGGTTAACTCCACGCAGGATAGCCTAAACAACGTAACGGCCGAAATTAACTCACGGAATTCATTCACGCTTCCAGCAGGTGATGACAACTCGCTGTCATCAGATTCTACTGACCAGCAGAATAGCATTTTATCGCAAGGAATGAATGACCCGGCAAACACGTACCATTCAAGTCCAGAATATAATTACAACGTTGATCCGATGAACCTAACTGATCAGCAAAAGAAGGATTTGGCTACGTGGATTGCCCAATTAATTAATCCGCTTCGTTCACAGTTAGGTAATACACCGGTGGAAGTTAATAACTCAGCAATGGGATTTGCCGATGCAGTGGCTAAAGGATACGACAAAGATAACTGGAATCTTTTCACTCACAGTCACGATACAGATGCAATCTACAACGCTGCGGTTCAGTATGGTCTAGCAGCACAGAAGGGTTCAAATGCATACGAAGATGCGGTAAGCAGTATTATTCCTACTCAAACATGCACAATGAATCAGTTGCGGGAGAGCATCTACAACGCGTTAAAGGAATTGCTTTTTGTTGATATGATGCACGCAACAAACGTGGAAGGATACAATTGGTTAACTAAAGAGAAAGAACCACAGGAGTACATGGGCTTCTCAATTGACAAGCTCGGTCAGTTCCACCTTGAGTTCATTCCAGCTAACTTAGTTACGGATCCAAGTAAATTTAACGTTAACGACAACGTTGCAATTCCGGCCGATGATTTAGCTTCACTAAAGAAGCAGCAGGCTAACCTGCAGCAGCAGTTATCCACGGAACAGGGCCAGTTAGCCCAGGATAAGCAGGCGGTAACGAACGCTCAAAACAAGTTGAACAATGCAAACGCCGTCCTCAATAGTGCAACGAACGCCTTTAATGCGGCTAAGCAGGGTTACCAGGATGCCCAGACGGCATTAACTAATGCGCAAAACAAGTTATCCCAGGATCAGGCCACCCTTAAGCAGGCCCAAGAAGACGTTCAGAACGCCCCGCAGGAGCTGCAACAGATGAATGCACAGTTAGCTCAGGACAAGCAGGCGGTAACGAACGCGCAGAATAACCTGAACGCCGCTAAGACAAAGTTGCAGAACGACCAAACAACGCTGCAAAATGACCAAAACATTCTGAATGCGGCTAAGGCGCAGTTGACGGCTGACCAGCAGAAATTGCAGAATGACCAGGACACCTTAAAGCAGTTACAGCAGCAGCTCTCTGATTACCAGAACGCCCCGCAGTTGTCAGCCCAAGCTAAGCAGCAATTGGCGACAGACCAAGCTAAGTTAGCTGCTGACCAGGCCCAGTTAGCAACGGACGAAGATACTCTGGCACAGGATACAACAGCCCTGAACAACGCCAAGGCGAATGCAGCTAAGGAAGCTCAGGCCGAAGCCAACCGGGAACAAGCCCAACGCGCAAAGAATTCCTTTGAAATTGGTGGTTCATACGTTCTCGGAAATGGTCGCCGGGAAGCAGTCGCAATGCCAACGGTTAAGGCGGACGTTGTTCCAGGCGCTAAGGAAGCTGGCCAGGCTAACCAGCATAAGCGGGCATTACCGGATACCGGCGATGCTGGTGAGAGTGGTGTTCTAGGCCTGTTAGGGGCTGCATTGCTGACAGTGATGGGGACTGCTGGCTACCGGCGGAAGCGCCATGACTAAACAAGGAAATTAGGAAGCGGGAAGCAGCATCGGTGGTGGAAACTGCCGGTGTTGTTTTTTTATTTTTCGGACTAAAGCGTTGCGCTGTTTTCCTTTTATGAGCCGTCAATGGTAAAAGAATTAAAATTACGTAGCGATTACATTTTAGTAACGTTTTTTATGCTATGATGAGAACGAATTTGTTTGTGGAGGGAAACGATGAGACTATACGGCATGATGGCGCTCTTAACCCTAGTAAGTCACTTTACGTTTATTGCAGTGGCGTTTTATATGCTTCAGGGATTACGACTTGACCGGTTCTTCCCCCCTGAGCAGCAGTGGGCGGTTCGGCTACTCGTTGTTTTAGGGGCGGTTGCGCTCGGTTTTACGTGTAGTCAGTTTTTCCTTAGCTTTATTACCAATGTTCGTAACCTTGGTTACCTGTTATAGAATGAAAAAAAGTTTATGAGAGGACCATTTCAATGGAGAAGATTATTGTGCGTGGCGGGCAACGGCTACAAGGAACGGTTGCCATCGAAGGAGCAAAAAATGCGGTTTTACCAATTTTAGCGGCGGCAATTTTACCGACGGAAGGGCGGACCGTGTTAACAAACGTCCCGATTTTGGCAGACGTGTACACGATGAACAACGTCATTCGGTTCCTTAACGTTCAAGTTGGTTTCGAGGAACAGGAAAACACGATTACCCTTGATGCGACGGGGGATTTATCATACGAAGCACCGTTTAAGTACGTGTCAAAGATGCGGGCATCCGTTGTTGTGTTGGGTCCACTTCTTGCCCGGTTAGGACGGGCCAAGGTTGCGATGCCGGGAGGGTGTGCAATCGGATCGCGGCCGGTTGACCTTCACTTGAAGGGATTACGGGCACTTGGGGCGACAATTGAACAGCACGATGGCTACATTGAAGCCCACGCTGATCACCTCAAGGGTGCGCGGATTTACCTGGACTTTCCGAGTGTGGGGGCGACGCAGAACATCATGATGGCTGCGGTCTTAGCCGAAGGAACAACGGTGATCCAAAACGTTGCGCAGGAGCCGGAAATCGTTGACCTAGCAAACGCTCTTAATAAGATGGGCGCCCGGGTTGTGGGGGCTGGAACGGACACCCTTAAAATTGTTGGGGTGGACCACCTTCACGGCACCACGTACCAGGTAATGCAGGACCGGATTGAAGCGGGCACCTTCATGACGGCGGCGGCGATTACGCACGGCGACGTTCTGGTTAAGGATGCGGTAGCTGAACATAATAAACCGTTGATTTCAAAGCTCCGGGAAATGGGCGCACAGGTGACGGTTAGCCCAGAGGGAATCCGGGTTGTTGGGCCTAAAGAGCTTAAACCTGTCGAGGTGAAGACGTTACCGCATCCGGGCTTTCCGACGGATATGCAACCGCAGATGACGGTGTTGCAGTTGGCTGCTCACGGGACGAGCGTATTGACGGAAACGGTGTTTGAAAACCGGTTTATGCACCTGGAAGAACTGCGGCGGATGAACGCCAACTTCAAGGTGGAGGGTGACACCGTGGTGCTGTACGGCCCAACCAAGTTTAGTGGGGCTGAGGTTGCCGCAACCGACTTACGGGCGGGGGCAGCGCTGGTAATTGCTGGCCTTGTCGCCGACGGGATTACGCAGGTGACGCACTTGGAATACCTCGACCGGGGATACTACCACTTCCACCAAAAATTAGCGGCGCTCGGTGCTGAAATCAAGCGGGTTGATGACATTACTCCGGGGAGCGTCCGGGTAAAGGCCGAGTCAAAGTAGGATAGTAACAAGCAGGAAACGGGGACCGTTACGTGAATGTTTACGGGCGAGGTTTCCTGTTTTTATTTTGAAAAAACGAAATTAGAAAATCCCCGTGAATGACCGGAGAAACACCCGTGATTATGGTATAATCGGGAAGACATGGGTGGTGGAACCACCAGATGACGAGGGGGTTAGTAGCATGGCTGCTACACGGAAGTTTTTGTTTGGGAAACGGGCAACAACTACGAAGAATATTGGCGTTGATTTGGGAACGGCCAACGTTCTGATTAACGTTCAGGGGGAAGGAATTGTTGTCGATGAACCGGCCGTCGTTGCCGTTACTGACGATGAGCATAAGGTTGTTGCGGTTGGGAATGAAGCGGCCGCGATGGTCGGACGGACACCCGAAAATATTCGTGCAATTCGGCCGTTAAAGGGCGGTGTCATCGCCGATTTTGATATGGCCGAAGCGATGTTAGCGCACTTCATTAAAAAAATGAACGTGAAGGGCTTTTTGACACGGCCGAATATTATGATTTGTTGCCCAACTGATACGACTGACGTTGAGCAGAAGGCACTGATTCAGGCGGCAGAAAAATCCGGCGGTGGCCAGGTCTTTTTGGAAAAGGAACCCAAGGCGGCTGCGATTGGCGCAGGGTTGGATATTTTTAAGCCCCACGGTAGTATGATTATCGATATTGGTGGGGGTTCAAGTGATATTGCCGTGTTATCACTTGGCGGAATTGTAACGAGCGCATCGCTCCGGAAGGCGGGCGATACGTTTAACGCCGATATTGCCGCGTACGTTAAGCAGCACGATAACCTCTTAATCGGGGAACGGTCGGCTGAGCAGGCTAAGGTCGAAATTGGGACGGTTATTAAGGACCACCGGAACGATGAATTACAGGTGCGGGGAAGCGATACCGTTGATGGAATGCCCCGGACCATTACGTTAACTTCAAATGATGTTGAGGCTGCCATTCACGAAACGATGGGAGAAATCATTGCGGCCGCCAAGAAGGTAATTGCGCACACTCCCCCTGAACTTGTAGGGGACATTATTGAATCGGGGATTACCCTGACCGGTGGTGGCGCCCAGTTTGACGGGATTGCCGAGTTGTTTGCAACCGAATTGCGGGTACCAGTAACCGTTGCGGAAACGCCGTTGGATGATGTTGCGGTGGGGACAAGTAAGTTGCTTGCCAGAAAGACGGCGGCCCCTGAAAACGAGGTTGAGTCCAAGGAATGAAACGGATTCTCTTAGCAGCGTTGCGGTTTTACCAGCGCTACGTTTCGCCCGCTCTACCGCCAGCATGCCGGTACTATCCGACGTGTTCGACCTATATGATAAATGCGGTTGAACGGTTTGGCGTTCTCCGTGGCGGGTTGATGGGGGTTGCGCGGTTGCTTCGGTGCAATCCCCTTTGTCGTCCCGGGTATGATCCCGTTCCGGATCATTTTTCGCTTCGGCGGAACCGGGACGCCCACCTGGATTTATCCGACTTGGACCAGTATATGATGCAACCACCTAAGAATGAAGAAAGTGAGGATTATAGTGGCACGCAAGGAAAGAAACATTGAGATTATTGCGAACGAAAAGATGGACCACGGGACGTTATTAACGGAATACGTTGTTGGAAAGAACGTTATTGGCCGGGTCTTACCCGTTGGTGGGGCGTTTCAAGCGGAGCTTCCTGATGGGCGGCAGTTTAAGTTGCCAAGCGAAGATGAGGCGGTTGATTTCCTAATTCGGGAATACCATCTCCATAATTAGTGAGGGGGCGGTTAACGTGAAACAACAGCAGTTACGGCGGGAAAACGAAGCCCGGGTTGACTGGGGAATCATCCTTTCCGTCCTCCTGTTAGCGGTGATTGGGATGACGGCCCTTTACGTGGCGGTTAAGCACGATACGAGTATAACGAGTGTGTTGCACGCGCTGGTTTCCCAAGCAGTATGGTATATTATTGGAATTTTGCTCGTGATTGTTGTGATGCGCTTTGATGCCGAGCAGCTTTGGAAAATTGCGCCCATTGCGTACGGGGTGGGGATTGCCCTCCTTGTTCTTCTGCTAGTTTTTTACAGCCGGGCGTACGCACTTAAGACCGGGGCGAAGAGCTGGTTTGCCTTAGGACCGTTAACGTTCCAACCTTCAGAAGTGATGAAGCCGGCCTATATTCTGATGCTCGGGCGGGTAATTGCCAAGCATAACTCGGTTTACCCGCAACATACGATTGAGAGCGACTGGCGGCTAATCGGAAAGATGTTCCTGTGGACCCTCCCGATTATCGTGTTACTCCACCTGCAAAATGACTTTGGGACGACGCTTGTGTTTGCCGCTATCTTCTTCGGGATGGTGCTTGTTTCGGGGATTAGCTGGCGTATTATTGTTCCGGTGGTTGCGGTGGTGGCGGCCCTGGGGATTACGGCAATTTTGTTGGTAACCTACGGCCGGGGGATTCTCCTGCACCTGGGCTTCCAGAATTACCAGTTCCAGCGGATTGATGCGTGGTTGCACCCGGCAGCCGGGTCAACCGGGAATAGTTATCAGCTATGGCAGAGCATGAAGGCGATTGGGTCCGGCCAGATTTTTGGAAAGGGCTTTGACGTTTCTACCGTCTATGTTCCTGTGCGGGAATCAGATATGATTTTCTCGGTGATCGGAGAAAACTTTGGCTTTATCGGCGGATGTGTCCTGATCTTCATTTACCTGTTGCTGATTTTCCAAATTCTGCAGGTGACTTTTGACACTAAGAACGAGTTTTACGCCTACATTTCAACCGGGGTTGTGATGATGATTCTGTTCCACGTGTTTGAAAACATCGGGATGAGCATTGGGCTCCTTCCGTTGACCGGGATTCCACTCCCGTTTGTCAGTCAGGGAGGCTCGTCCCTGATTGGAAACATGTTAGGAATTGGAATGGTATTATCAATGCGGTACCACTACAAGAGCTACATGTTTAGTAGCCGGACAACGTTTGATTAGTAGAATAAGGGGGGCTGTGGCGAAAGTTGCAGTTCCTTTTTTGTCGAGGGAAGATAGTTGTTTCCCGTCGTTTCCGCATGGTAAAATGGGTCGTTGGAAAGAACGGTTAAACTAAATTTATAGGGGAAAATGCCATGACAAAAAAATTACACATTGCATTGCTTTTTGGCGGAAACTCGTCGGAGCACGACGTTTCAAAGCGGTCTGCCCATAACATCTACGATGCGCTTGACCGGAATAAGTACGACGTGTCGGTCTTCATGTTTACCAAGGACGGGTTCTTACTTGGAAACGAAGATTCAATGAAAATCTTTAACGGGGCTGACGAGGATACGGTGGTTGCCGAAGCGACGAAGGACGTTGACTTTAGCAATCCGTTAGCTAATATTCAAAACTTATCAGAGGTCCACGATATTGACGTCTTCTACCCGGTAATTCACGGAAACATGGGTGAAGACGGAACGGTTCAGGGGCTTTTCCGGCTGCTGGATAAACCGTGGATTGGGAGCGGTATTGCATCGTCTGCCATTTCCTTTGATAAGGACCTTACCAAGCAGATGTTAACCTACCACGGGATTCGTAACACCAAGTATGTGGTGGTTACGCCGGAGAACAAGGACGAACTCACGTATGCTAAGTGCAGCCAAAAGCTGGGGAAGATGCTGTTTGTTAAGCCGGCCCGGCAGGGATCCTCGGTGGGAATTCACCGGATTGACAACGAAGCGGACTTTAACGCGGCGGTTGAGGATGCACTCCAGTACGACTACAAGGTGCTGATTGAAGAGTGCATTAAGAACCCGCGGGAAGTGGAATGTTCCGTTCTAGGAAACCAGCACCCGCAGGCTTCTAAGCTTGGGGCGGTCACCGTTCCGGCGGACGATGCGTTCTACGACTACAATAATAAGTTCGTTGATGCTTCTGGGGTAACGTTTACCATGCCGGTTGATTTGCCCGCTGACCTGGCAAAGGAAATCCAGGAAATGGCATTGCAGGCCTTTAAGGTGCTCGGCAACCGGGGAATGGCCCGGATGGACTTCCTGGTTGATGAAAACAACGTCCCGTACCTTGGCGAACCAAACACGTTACCAGGGTTTACGAACATTTCCCTGTACCCGCAGCTGTGGGAAGTCTCTGGGATCAAGTACAACGATTTAATTGACCGGTTAATTCAACTGGCCATTGATGAGTACAACGATAATGCTAAGCTCCACTACGACTTCATTAAGTTGGGTGAGGAGCACGTTGGCAAGAAGATTTACAGGGAGTAAAATAAAAGCAGTTAAGTGATGATGAAACGGTGATTGTGAATGACACAGTCACCGTTTTTATAATTAGACTGGAATTTGAGATGGGAGAGTACTAATCAGGTGGATGAACGGCAGAAAACAGGGTTGTTGCGGATTGTTCTGGGATGGGGCGCCTTTCCGGGACTGCTATTTTTAATGAAGCAAACAGGGTGGGGGATTCTTCTGGTAATTATCGGGACACCCATGATTATCGCCCTGATGTTGGCGCCCAAAATGCGCCTTTCCTTTCAGGACTATGTGCGCATGATTGGCACCTGGGTGCTCCTTGCACTGTGGTTCTTACCGTTTGGGGGTGTCCGGCTCCTACTGGCGTGGTGTGCGCACTTAGTTTTGCCCGGGCAAGTGGTTACCTGGGTAGTCCTCCACCGGCGGGAAGTCGGCCTGATTGGCGGCGGGTTGTATGTTTGCTGGTGGCTGGGAATGGTGCGGTTAGTTCCCGCCTTTTTCATTGCCGTTCGGGGAACCGACCACCCGTTTCGGACGGCCTGGCAGCAAAGCCGGGGGAGGTACTGGCGCCAGTTAGGAACAATGGCGGGAAGCGGGATCGTTTTTCTGATTGCCAAGCAGGTCGTCTTTCAGGGCGCGGTGCTAATCCACCAGGTGTTTCCGGCAAACGCCGCGGCGGCAACGCTACTGGTGCTTTGCAGCCAATTAATTGTCTTAGGGATGTTTTGGGCGTGGATGCGTTGGCTTTTCCGGGTTTATGGGGGGAAGCGGCTGACCGGCGCACCCGAAGCCCCAACGCCGGGGAATGGTTTACTCTGGTTTTGCTTAGCATTCACGGTGGTTGGCTGGGGAGAAATTGGTTTGCAGACTTTCCGGATTATGAAGCAACCACTGCCAGCCTCCGTCACAGTGGTTGCGCATAAGGGAATGAGTTGGAATGCCGGGCGTCCGAACTCGCTTCAGGCACTGGTAACGACGAGCCGGCGGGTGCACCCAGCCCTAAGTGAGTGCGATGTCCAGGAAACCCGTGATCACCGGTTTGTCGTGAATCACGATCCGGCCGTTACCGTACACGGGAAACGGGTTGCGATTCGGAGCCTTTCCCTGGCCCAGGCTCAGCGCATCAGGGTAACCGATAACGGGAAAACAAGCCGTTTAGATAGCGTGGGAGCGTACATTCAAGCGGCCCGCAGAGCGCACCAGCCCCTTTTAATTGAGATTAAGCCGGCCCCCCACGCGCGGGCGGTTGTCCGGGACTTTCTCCGGGATTATCAGCCCCAGTTACCGGCGGGGTCACAGTTTCACTCACTTGATGGTGGGGTGATTACGGCGCTGGCCCAGCGCGCTCCACACATCAAACGGGCGTTAATCCTGCCGTTTGCTCTGTGCGGCTTTCCCCGTGAAAAAATTCAGCAGTGTTCGCTTGATTATCACACCTTAACGCCGACTGCGCTGCGGGTTTTACACGCCCGCCACGTTGCGGTATGGGCGTGGACGGTGGATCAGTCGCGGGTTGCTGCCCAACTGATTGCGGCGGGGTGCGATGGGGTGATTACTGATCGGCCCGAAATGGTGCGGCGGGTAATCCGGAACTTACGGTCGCCGGCAACCCGAATTACTGCCCGGATGCAGGTGCTGTTGCAAGAATGCGATTAAAATAGCGTAGTTACATGGTAGGGGGTGATGAAATGCCAGAATGTTCATGGGCCGGAATTGATGAACTGGTGCGGGAGTACCACGACCACGAATGGGGCCGGCCCGTTCATGATGATGACCGGTTATTTGAAATGCTGAGCCTGGAAATTTTTCAGGCTGGGTTACGGTGGACGTTAATTTTACAACGGCGCGAAGCGTTCCGGGAGGCGTTTGCGCAGTTTAAGGTTGCACAGGTCGCCCGGTATAACGAGGACACGATTGACAGGCTAGTTGGCGATGCCCGGATTATCCGTAACCGGAGAAAAATCACGGCAGTGGTGCAGAATGCGCGGGCCATCGTTAAACTTCATGAAAATAACGTGTCGTTTGATGAATTCGTATGGCAGCATAAGCCCCCGGTGGTGAACCACTGGCAAACAAGTGATGAGGTGCCGCAAGCGCCGGCCACTGCAAAAGCCCTGGCTCACCGACTAAAGCGGGCAGGCTTTGTGTTTGTCGGACCGGTCGTTTGTTATTCGTTCATGCAGGCAGTGGGCATCGTAAACGATCACCTGGTGGGGTGTCCTGCAAGAAATTGAAGATGGGTGGAAACGTGGCGAATGAAGGCGTCACGGTCCAGTAATAATAAAACGCCAGCGCATCACGCTGACGTTTTACTCTTATTCATAAGCTAATTACTGGTTAAAATGCACCCTTATTTGCAGCTTCCCGTTCCCGTTGGATCTTCCGCCGTTCCGCTTCCGTGGTGAAGTGGTTGTTGGTATCCGTCCGGACAACGAGCACGTCACACGGCGCTGTCCGGGTGACGTGCTCCGTTACCGACCCAATCAAGAGCCGCTCTACCGCGTTTAACCCAGTAGCCCCGATGATAATGAGGTCGATGTTTTCGTCTTCCGGAAGCTCCTTAGCGATTACCGCCTTCGGAGCGCCGTATTCAACGGAGTAGTCGATGTTGCTAAACCCGCTCTTTTTGGCATCTTCAATGTATTCCTGCATGGTCTGTTTAGCGGTATCGGTAACCTGCTCAACCATTGCCGTGTCGAAACTAGAGATGTTCTGAAATGCCCGTGTGTCAACGACATGGACGAGGTGAATCCGCGTTCCGTCGCCGTTCCGCTTGGCAACCGCGACCGCCTTCTTAAAGGCCAATTCAGCTTCGTACGATCCGTCAACGGGAACTAAAATATTCTTGTAGTTTTGTAACATTGGAATCACCCTTTCATCATCTTTACACCTTTATTCTACGTTATCGGTTCCAAAAATGAAAGGGTTTCACCACGTTAATCAATTTATTTCGTTGTATATGCCCACCCAATAACGGAAAGGCCCGTTACTCCGAGGGCATCAAGGACGAGCATCACGGCTACAAGGAGTTTACTAGTGGTAAAAATAACTGCGAAGGTCGCCCCCGCTAAAATAACCAGGAGAATACCCCACACCGTAAGGAGAATCCGGAGCCCGCGGTTATTTTCAGGGTGAAGAACAAGGAGCTGCCGGTTGCGGTGGGTGAGAACGTACCCTCCAAGAAGCAGAACGATGATTGCAAGGAGAACTAATAAGAGCTTAACTATTCCGGTCAATGAAGACCCTCCATTCATTAATGGTGTAAAAAGAAGAGAGGTCTGCGCAAGCGCAACCTCCCAATCCGGTAGTGCCGTTAATCGTCCACGTAGTTGAACCCGCGTTAAAGCAGGATGGACCCATAATCTGCCTTCTGGCGTCCGGACAACCGGCTTGTCATCCGACCAGAGCTCCGGGTTCCATATGATAAAAGTGTTCGGTCAACCTTACATTAAAGGACAATGCGTACACCTCAGAAACAACGTAATAATACCATGTTTATTCTTACCGTACAACCCAATTAATGGGAACGTTTACGGGCAGTCCTGAGTCGCCGAAGTTGGGTCGCCAGCGCCTGTTCGTACCGCCCGTTTTCTTTAGGATGATAGTATTCCCGGTTTTTCAGGGTTGCCGGCAGATAATCCTGGTTAACCCAGTCGTGCGGGTAATCGTGCGGATACTTATACGTTACCCCGCGGCCTAATTGCTCGGCTCCCTGGTAATGGCTGTCCCGGAGGTGGTCCGGAACGTTGCCGGCATGACCAGCATGAATATCTTTCAGCGCCGCGTCAATGGCGGTGATGCCGCTATTTGACTTGGGTGAAAGGGCCAGTTCAATCACCGCATCGGCAAGCGGAATGCGGGCTTCGGGGAGACCGACCTGTTCGGCCGCCTGAATTGCTGCAATGGTGTGGGCTGCTGCTGCGGGGTTGGCCAACCCGATATCTTCGTATGCAATAACTGCGAGCCGGCGTTCGATGCTGGGAAGATCGCCGGCGTCAACCAGCCGTGCAAGGTAGTGGATGGCAGCGTCCGGATCCGATCCGCGAATTGATTTTTGAAAGGCGGAAAGCACGTCATAGTGGGCATCCCCGTCCTTATCAGCCACTAAGCCCTTATGTTGGAGGCATTCCTGCATGACTGCGAGGGTAAGGTGGATGGTTCCATCAGCCGCCGGGGTGGTTGATTTAACCCCGAGTTCAAGGGCGTTTAAGACGCTCCGCAGGTCCCCGTGGGTGGCCGTGATTAGGAGCTCACGGGCGGCAGGGTCGAGGTTAATTTGGTAGTTGCCGAGTCCGTTTTCCTTATCAGACAATGCCCGGTCAAGGGCCGTAGCAATGTCAGTGGTCGTCAGGGGTTTGACCTCAAAAATTTGTACCCGACTCCGGATGGCGGGGTTAATGGTGATGTACGGGTTCTCCGTCGTTGCCCCAATAAGGATGATTTGCCCGTTTTCGAGGTGGGGCAGTAGGAAATCCTGCTTGGGTTTAGTTAGCCGGTGAATTTCGTCAAGCATTAAAATGACCGTCCCGCTCATTTTAGCCTCGGCGACAACCTGTTCGAGGGCCTTTTTTGAATCGGTTACGGCATTGAGTTTCCGGAAAGCATACTTTGTTGTCCCGGCAAGGGCGCTGGCAATGCTTGTTTTTCCCGTTCCTGGCGGGCCGTACAGGATCATTGACGAGAGCATCTTTGCCTTGACCATCCGGTTGAGAATTTTCCCGGGGCCAACGAGGTGCTGTTGCCCGACGACCTGGTCAAGCGAAGTCGGCCGCATCCGGTATGCCAATGGTTTCATGGGATGATTCCTCCAATCCGATTAACTTCCCCTTAAGAATAGCACATTCTTTTGGCGATTCACCGCAAAGGGTAAATGGTATAATAACTGCAATAACACCCCGGGAGGAATGGCACGTGGCACTGGATGAAATCGGGAAACAAATAATTGATAACGGCCTGTTAATGGCGTTAAAAAACATACGGTGGCAGGTTCAACGCCAGCTAGTTGTTTGTGACCGCGCGGGTAATCCGGTTGAGGGGAACCCGTTTGTTTCCGGGGAGACGCTCCGGGTGAACGGGTCCAAGATGACGGCGGTTACGTACCCGGCAATTGGAATTGACGCTGGAATTACTGCGGTTAGACGCCAAACGGCCCTTTTACAGCAGGAGTTGGCCCAGCAAAAACTGCTGCTCTTACCCAATCACGAAGAAAAAACCGGCGAAATGACCGTCCGGTTAATGCTACCGGAGGCCTTTTTAACGGAACTATACGAACGCGGCTTCCAGTCCATGGACCTAGATTACGCGGTGTTCCGGGACCAAATTTATATGAAACTTGCCCAGGGCTTTGCGCTTCACCGGACGGCGCTGGCTCAGCAGTGGGGTCAGGGACAGGAAGACTGGCAGTTGCCAGATTACCGTACGCCTAAGCGGTATGTTCAGAGTGCAGTTCCCGGAAAGGTGCCGGTTATTTTACGGGGGGCTGCGCAAAAGCAGGGAATCAGTTGTCTGGAGTTACCAGGATGGAAACTGACCCCTGCACGCCCGGAGATGGTGGCCCCGATGATGCTGCGGACCATGGCGATGGTGGCGGGTTACGTTTTACTTACGCCAGGGGTTCCGCCAAATGAATGGGAGAAAGCTGCCCGGAAAGCACAGGCAACCCCGGCCTCTTCTGAGCAGGGGATGCGCCTGTGGTCAGCCATCGAACAGTTTGCTACCAAGTACGGGTTGGTTGACTGGCAGGGGGTGTGCCACCAATTATTAGCAACGGATGAATCCGTGGGTAATAATGAGTGGTCCGTAGAAGTCGGGATCCAGCTGCAACAACAGGCGGACGATTTGGCCGTGACGCTTGACAGCAACTCGCAAGCATTGGTTGGTGCAGCCCTCCGGCAAGGTGCGGATTGGCAGGTCATTGACGCCTCCGCTGGGCTCCTGCGGGTCAACGGCCAGCTGGTGAAAAACGGGGTGATTACCCATAACGACCAGGCGGTGGGCGTTACTTTAAGTGCGGATAAGGAGATCATCAAACGACTGGTGGCTCGCCAAGCCATTCCGGTTTTAAACGGGTGGGTGGTTGCTGACCGCCATGCTGCGCAGGAATTGTACCCCTACGTTCAGGGGCGGGCACTGGCCATCAAGGCAGCCGAAACAACGGTAATGAATACCACCGTCTTCCGGCTGGCGCCCCGGCAGGATGAATTTATTACGGCTGTCAACCGGATCCTTACAACGGGCCACGCGGCGTACGTTGAAGAGGTTTTGCCCGGCTCGTGTTACCGGGCGTTGGTCGTCAACGATCACATTTGTAGCCTAGTTGAACGCATTCCCGCAAACGTGGTGGGGGATGGCCGGCGCACCATTCAGGAACTGGTGAAGGTTACTAATCAACGGTATCCTGACCGGGTACCGCTGCACCTAGGGAAGCTTGAACGGGAGACGTTGACCCGGCAAGGACTAGGACCGACGAGTATTCCGTCCCGGGGGACTCAGGTTTTTCTCCGGTTTGATGCAACCAACGGGACGGGTTTTCAGGCCCTCGAGGCGGGCACCAGTGTGGATGAATCCTACCAGCAGGTAATTGTGCGAGCGTTAAACGCGGTGGGATTGCATGATGGTGGGGTGGACGTGATTATCCCGAATATTTATCAGCCGTACGCGCAAAAGCCGGGCCAGTTTGCCTTTTTGGGGATCCACGCAACACCCCAGTACGGGATGCACGAACGGGTTCTTCTCCAGCAGACGCCCCAGGACATCGCGGGGCGGGTGTTGACGATTTTGGACAAGGCAAAATCGTCGCACTAACCCGAAGTGGAAGCGTACAATTAGTGGGAGAAGGGATGAGAAGCAATGAAGGAAACAACGCGAACAACGGCAAAGATGATGATTACCAAACGCGTGCGAACCAGTAAGAGTTTTCACATTACGTTGACAACGTGGAAACGGGACCGGCGAATTGAAATTATCGCAAATAACGGGGCGTTTGTTTTTCGGGAGAACGGCTATGCCAAGCTTAACAAGAAGGGGTTAAACCAGCAAAAGGTGCTGGCACTTCTTGATAAGCAGATGAATGTAGAGTTTCCCCGGAGTCACCGCCTATTTATCGGAGTTAAGTAGGGGGCTTTCAGACTACAAAAAAACAGGAATGCGCGAGATAACGCATTCCTGTTTTTGTAATCGAATCCGAATTACAGCTTGTTGTAGTATTCAACAACGAGTGATTCGTCGATGTCCATGTCAAGTTCGTCCCGCTCTGGAAGCCGTACCAGGGAACCTTCCATCTTGTTCTCGTCGAACGTAACGAACGGTGCCCGGCCAACAACTGCTTCAAGGGCATCCTTAACGATCTGCAGGTTCTTTGACCGCTCACGTAAGGAGATTACCTGTCCTGGCTGAACTTCGTATGACGGGATGTCAACCCGCTTGCCATCAACCGTAATGTGGCCGTGGTTTACGAGCTGCCGTGCCTGCCGCCGGGTAGTTGCTAATCCCAGCCGGTAAACAACGTTGTCAAGCCGCCGTTCAAGCAGGATCATGAAGTTGTCACCGTGCTTCCCTTCGCGGATTTTGCCAGCCTTCTTGAAGAGGTTAGCGAACTGCCGCTCGGTTAAGCCGTACATCATCCGCAGCTTCTGCTTTTCCTGCAGCTGCATGCCGTATTCTGACAGCTTCCGCCGGTTGTTTTGACCGTGCTGCCCCGGGGCGTATGGCCGCCGTGATAATTCTTTCCCGGTTCCTGAAAGGGAAATCCCTAGGCGCCGTGAAACTTTCCAACTTGGACCTGTGTAACGTGACATAAGGTAGTTCCTCCAATAAAAATTTTTTGGAGTAAAATAACGAATGTGGACTTAGTATTCGTGCAGTTCGTTTTGACCGTTCACCCTTGCAGCCGGGTTACTTGCAATACTGTTTCCAGCAACGAACTGGGGACGTGCTTACCGTCCACTGCTGCATTATTTTACACAAACTCCAGTCTACCAAGAATAGGCGATGAAATCAAGGTGATTAATTGGGGCTTTATGCGTAAAAAAAGAAGTGAATATGGTATAATTAAAGCTGGATTTTTACCGGAAATTTGTAATTATTAGTGGTAATTAATTAAATGTGATGAAAAGGACGGGATCGTAATGGCATTATTCTTCGTGGCAATTATCATTATCGCCGTGGGTATTTACCTGGGAATCTTATATTTCCAGCAATCCTACGCCGATCGAATTGCGCGGGACAAGGGAAACCTGCAGCAGGTCGAAGAGGTTAATCTCGATAAGGAATTAGCGGCAATTGATCGGCTTAACCTAACGGGGGAGAGTCTTACCGAGTTTGAAAAGCTCGATCAGGACTACAGGGAACTCAAAACGAAAGTTATTCCTGAGTTAACCGATAGTATTGAGCAGGCTAAGCAGTACAATGCACAGTACCAGTTTGTCAAAACCCGGAATGAAATGCATAATTACGAGCAACAGTCGAATACTGCCATCAATAAAATTCGTGCAATTAAGGAGCAACTAACGGAAATTCAGCAAAGTGCTGACGAACACGCGAAGGCAATTGAGCAACTTCGGGCAAAATTTAAGGAAATGCACAAGGTATTGCTTGCTGACAATGCCGAGTATGGTGACGCCGCCAAGCCCCTTGAAGACCGGCTGGCTGACGCAGAAAAGGAGTTTGACGATTTTACCGCCGTTTCAACGAGTGGGGACCTGGTTACTTCCGGTAAAACCTTGGCCGAACTACGGAAGAAGATGGCTTCCCTGGAGGAGCTAATGGAAAAGATCCCACCGCTTCAGGAGAACCTTGCGCATGCTTTTCCGGAACAGTTGGATGAAATTGAAGAAAACTTCAGTAACTTTACTGCAAACAACTACGCGTTTAGTAGCGATTTTCCACAGTTGTTAAAGGAAATTCGGGATAACCGACGGGATAGTCTAACCGATTTAAAGAAGCTCAACATTACGAACGTTGAGGGGTATGACAAGAAACTCAGCAAGGCGATTGACCATGCCTATGATCTTCTTGAACAGGAATACCAGGCCCGGCAGCACGTTGAAAAACAGCAAAAGACTTTAAGCGAGTTTATTGCGCACGCTGTTAAGCAGGAGCATGACCTGTTAATTGAACTTGACCGGATCCGGCAAAACTACGAACTAACGCACGGCGAGCAGGAAAACGCCCAGGAGCTTGATAAGAAGCTCAAGGCAATCCAGAAGGACTATGATGAATCATTGAAACAGTCCAGCAACGGTCCGGTGCTATACAGTGCGGTTCAAAAGAAGCAGGAACGGATGAAGGATCAGCTAACGGTAATTGAACGGCGCCAGAAAGCAATTCGTGACGGGGTTACGCACCTGTGGGATGAAGAGAAGGTTGCGCAGCAGGCGGTCTCAGCGTTTGACGTGCAAATTCACAACATGCGGCGCGATGTCGAACGGCTTAATCTTCCGGGACTAAAGGACGAGTACCTGAACTTCTTCTTTAATGTAAGCGACAAGATTGAGCAGTTGGATCATTCCCTTAACCGGCTCCAGATCAACATGGACCAGATTAGTAACATGCTTCAGGACACTGCGGCTGATTTAACCGTTCTGGGAAATAAAACTAAGAAGATTATTGAGAGTTCAATCCTGACAGAGCAACTGCTTCAGTACGCTAACCGGTACCGGAACCAAAACGAGGCCGTGGCTCAGGCGTACGAGAAGGCAACTGCCCAGTTTGAACAGCAGTATGATTACGCACGGGCATTGGATACCATTGCAACGGCGCTCGGCAACGTTGCGCCGGGGATTTACGAACAGCTCTTAGACGAATACCGGCGGACAAACCGGGTTGAGTACCAGATCCCGGATGTTCAGTTAACGATGGCTACTGATGATGAACCGGACGAAAAGAAAGTACATGAATAGCAGATAATGGCAGCTTAGCAGAGAGGTTGGGATATTACTCCCGGCCTCTTTTGTTAACCCGGCGCTCGCTGTGATAGAATAGAGCGTGATTTCCACGTTATAAGATAGCGGTTTACCGTAAATAAATTCAACGAAAGGAGTAGCCATGATTTATTTTGATAACAGTGCGACAACGAAGGTTGCACCGGAAGTGTTAGCAACGTACGACAAGGTCAGTCAGCAGGTCTGGGGTAACCCCTCGTCACTCAACGCCCTTGGGACCCAGGCCCATAACCTGCTCGAACAAGCCCGGCACCAGGTTGCATCTCTGCTTGGCGTTGCCGACCACGAGATTTTCTTTACGAGTGGGGGCTCTGAAGGCGATAACTGGGTGATTAAGGGGACTGCCATGGCAAAATACATGCACGGCAAACACCTGATTACTTCCAGTGTTGAACATCCTGCCGTGTTAAGTACGATGGCGCAACTGGAGCGACTGGGGTTTGAGGTGACGTACCTCCCGGTTGACCACCAAGGGAGGGTGCGCCCGGCCGACCTGAAAGCGGCGTTACAGCCGGATACAATTCTTGTTTCGGTAATGGCCGTTAATAATGAGGTGGGCGCAATCGAGCCAATTGATGAACTGGCCGATGTTTTGCGGGCTTACCCAAAAGTTCATTTTCATGTGGACGCGGTGCAGGCCCTTGGCAAGGGAGTCCAATCCCTCTTTATGAATGACCGGGTTGACTTTGTTAGCTTTTCGGGACATAAGTTTCACGCTCCCCGGGGAGTGGGGTTTGTATACAAAAAGAGTGGCCGCAAGCTGGAACCCCTGATTACCGGGGGCGGTCAGGAAAAGAACCAGCGGAGTAGCACCGAAAACCTGCCGGCAATCGTTGGGATGGCCCGTGCAATGCGCCTGCTCCTCGAACACGAAGACGAAAATGTTCAACAGGAACAACGGGTCCGGCAGGTTATTTTTGATCACATTAGTTCTAAGGAAAAGGTGCACGTCTTTTCCGGGATGGGACCGGCGTTCGCCCCGCACATCCTCACGTTTGCGATTGAAGGGGTGCGCGGCGAAACCGTGGTGCACGCCTTTGAGCATGAAGGAATCTACCTATCAACGACGAGTGCTTGTTCTTCTAAGGACGGCGCTGGTTCGGGAACCCTGAGCGCGATGGGGGTGGCGCCGGAACTAGCAACCGGGGTTGTGCGGATTAGCTTAGACGGAGCGAATACGCTTGAAGAAGCGCACGAGTTTAACACGGTTTTTGACCGGCTTTATGAGCAGTTTAAGATGATTAATTCATAGGAGGATGCTATGCAGTACACCGAAATTATGGTGCGGTACGGAGAACTTTCAACAAAGGGGAAGAACCGGCAGAGTTTTATCGACCGGTTAGCCCATAATACCCGGCAAGCACTGCGGGACTTTCCGCAGCTTGAAATCAAGGCTCACCGGGATCGGATGCACATTAAGCTCAACGGGACGGATTCAAAGGCCGTAACCGCCCGGCTTGATCGGATTTTTGGGATTCAAAATTACTCGCCAACCGTGCGGGTTGAAAAGGAACTCGCGGCTGCCAAAAAAGCGGCGATTGAACTAGTCAAGGAACGGTTTGAACTCGGGATGACGTTTAAGGTGAATACCCGGCGCGCCGACCATAAGTTTAAGTACGACACCAACCAGATGAATGATTTGCTGGGGGGCGCCATCCTTGAAGCAGTTCCCGGAATTAAGGTGCGGATGAAGGAACCGGACATTCTTGTCCGGGTGGAAGTCCGCATTGACGGAATTTACCTTTCATTAGGAAAGGTGAAGGCTGCCGGTGGGATGCCGGTGGGGACTGCCGGGAAGGGCATGATGATGCTTTCTGGCGGGATTGACTCGCCGGTTGCGGCCTACCTTGCGATGAAACGGGGCGTAGAGGTTGAAATGGTTCACTTCTTCAGCCCGCCGTACACCAGCGAACAGGCGCTCAACAAGGCCAAGGAACTGACGGCGAAGTTAACGCCGTATACCGGGACAATTAAGTTTATTGAAGTCCCGTTTACTGAGATTCAGGAGACGATTAAGCACGATCTCCCATCTGGTTACCTGATGACCGTACAGCGGCGGTTTATGCTCCGGTTGACGGAAAGGATTGCCGAACAGCGGCACGGGCTAGCCATTTTTAACGGGGAAGCGCTGGGCCAGGTGGCTTCCCAAACGCTTGAAAGCATGGCGGCGATTAATGACGTAACGACGATGCCCGTAATTCGGCCGGTGGTTTCAATGGATAAGACTGAGATTATCGAATTAGCCCAGAAGATTGGGACGTTTGACCTCTCAATTCAACCATTTGAAGACTGCTGCACGATCTTTGCTCCGCCAGCCCCGAAGACCAAGCCCCGGATTGACCGGGCGCGGGAATACGAACAACGGCTTGACGTGGATGGGCTGATTGAACGCGCTCTTGCGGGAGTAAAAATCAGTACCATTCACGTGGGCGAACAGTTCCTCAACCAGCAGCAGGAAGAGTTTGCCGACCTATTGTAGCTTGACAATTAGGGGAATTCCGCTAGAATATTAGGGTAATAAAGAAAAGCAATGACCAAGAGGCGGTTGCTGGTTTTCCGGCTCAGCGAGGAACGGCTGGTGTGATGTTCCCCGGAAAGCAACCGTGTAGCTTGGAAGCTGTTGGACTGAATTAGTAGGTCCAACCGGAATAATCAACCGTTAATGAATGATTAAAGTGGGGGATGTTCCCCAATTTAGGTGGTACCACGGCGCAGTCGTCCTATGTTGGATGACTGCGCTTTGTTTTTTTAGAAAGGATGATGAGAATGACACGGGAAATTGACATGGCACCCAAGTATAACCCGCAAGACGTCGAACCAGGGCGGTACGACCAGTGGGTTAAGGACGGGGTTTTTAAGCCAAGCGGCGATCCGGATGCAAAACCTTATTCAATCGTAATTCCACCGCCGAACGTTACCGGGAAGCTTCATTTGGGGCATGCCTGGGACACGACGCTGCAAGATATTTTAATCCGGTTAAAGCGGATGCAGGGGTACGATACGCTGTGGGTTCCGGGAATGGACCACGCGGGGATTGCTACTCAGGCGAAGGTGGAAGCCCGGTTAGCCGAAGACGGGATCTCCCGGTACGACCTTGGTCGGGAAGAGTTTGTTAAGAAGGTCTGGGAATGGAAGGACGAGTACGCCGCAACCATCCACCGGCAATGGGCCAAGATGGGGATTTCCGTGGACTATGACCGGGAACGGTTTACCCTGGACGAAGGGCTGTCAAAGGCAGTTCGGAAAGTCTTTGTCACCCTTTACAAGAAGGGGCTCATCTACCGCGGTGAGTACATTATTAACTGGGATCCGAAGGCGCGGACGGCGTTATCAGACATCGAAGTAATCCATAAGGATGATAAGGGCGCCTTCTACCACGTTAAGTACCCGTTTGTTGATGAAACAACGTTTAACGGCAAGAACTACATCGAAATCGCAACGACCCGGCCAGAAACGATGATGGGGGACGTTGCCGTTGCTGTTAACCCGGATGACGACCGCTACAAGGAACTTGTTGGTAAGGAAGTTGTCCTTCCACTTCAGGGACGGCATATCCCAATCATTGCGGACCAGTACGTTGATCCTGAGTTTGGGACCGGAATGGTGAAGATTACGCCGGCCCATGACCCGAACGACTTTGAAGTTGGAAACCGGCACAACCTCAAGCGGATTAACACGATGAACGAGGACGCTACGATGAACGCCAATGCCGGAAAGTATGAAGGCATGGACCGCTTTGAGGCCCGGAAGGCGATTGTGAAGGATCTGGAAGACCAGGGTTATCTCCTAAAGGTCGAACCAATCGTCCACAGCGTGGGACACTCGGAACGGACCGGCGTGCAGGTGGAAGCGCGGCTGTCAACGCAGTGGTTTGTAAAGATGAAGCCACTCGCAGAAGCCGCCTTAAAGAACCAGGAAGGGCCTGATAAGGTTAACTTCGTCCCGGAACGGTTTGAGCACACGTTTAAGCAGTGGATGGAAAACGTCCACGACTGGGTTATTTCCCGGCAGCTGTGGTGGGGACATCAGATTCCAGCATGGTATCACAAGGAAACCGGTGAGGTGTACGTTGGGGAAGAAGCGCCAGAAGATATTGAAAACTGGGAACAGGATCCCGATGTTTTGGATACATGGTTCTCAAGTGCTCTCTGGCCGTTCACGACGATGGGGTGGCCGGATACGGACAGTCCTGATTACAAACGGTACTTCCCAACGAGTACCCTGGTAACCGGATACGATATTATCTTCTTCTGGGTCTCCCGGATGATCTTCCAAAGCCTCGAATTTACCGGAAAGCGGCCGTTTAAGGACGTTATTTTACACGGACTGATTCGGGACGAACAGGGGCGAAAGATGAGTAAGTCGCTGGGGAACGGAATCGACCCGATGGACGTGATTGATAAGTACGGGACTGATGCGCTGCGGTGGTTCCTGACGTTTGGGACAACTGCTGGTCAGGATATCCGGTTCTCCTACCAGAAGATGGACGCGGCCTGGAACTTCATCAACAAGATTTGGAACGCCAGCCGGTACGTCATCATGAACCTGGATGACGATACCACCGCCGAACTGCCGGATAAGGCCGACTGGCAATTAGCCGACCGGTGGATTATCAGCCGGTTAAACCAGACAACGAAGCGGGTGCTCCATTTCTTTGATGAGTATGAATTTGGGGAAGCCGACCGGGCCCTGTACAACTTCATTTGGAATGATTTCTGTGACTGGTACATCGAATTTACAAAGCGGGATTTGAACGGGACGGACGCCCACCGCAAGCAGGTTGTGCAGCATATTTTATGCCACGTTCTGGATCAAATCTTACGGTTAATGCACCCGATTACGCCGTTTGTCACGGAGAAAATCTGGTTGACGATGCCGCATGACGGGAAGTCCATTGTGACGGCCGCTTATCCGACGGTTCATGAAGACCAGCTTGATGCGGATGCAGAACGGCAAATGGATGCGCTGATTGGCTTGATTAAGGCGGTGCGGAATATCCGGACGGAGGTGAACGCGCCGATGTCGAGTGCCGTTGACGTCCTGGTTAAAACGACCGACAAGCAGGTTGAGTCAATTTTAACGGCGAACGCGAACTACATTACCGCGTTCTGTCACGCAAAGGAATTAACAATTGGCTCAGACGTCCAGGCACCTCAGTTAGCCGTTACCAAGGCAATTTCGGGTGGGGAAGTTTCACTACCACTTGCCGAATTGATTAACCTTGATGATGAGATTGCGCGGTTAAAGAAGGACGCTGATAAGCTTGAGGCGGAGGTTTCCCGCGCACAAAAGAAACTTGGAAACGAGCGCTTTGTTGCGAACGCACCAGCAGAGGTTGTTGATAAGGAGCGGACAAAGTTAGCGGACTATCAAGAAAAACTGACTGCTACCAAGGCGCGGATTGCCGAATTGAGTGCGGCAAAGTAAATTTAATTACTGAAGGTGGCCGACTTTCGGTGTAAACTTAAACCGGACACCATGTAGGAGGAACTGGGTGACCAGTTCCTCCTTTTTAACGGGGGAAGAAGGATGAATTACGATGAAGCGCTGGCGTTAATTCATGGCCGGCCGCGGTTAAAGAAGAAACCAACGTTAAGGCGAATGCGGCGTTTCCTGGCACTGTTGGGAAATCCGCAAGAACACGGGCAGTTTGTGCATGTTACGGGAACAAACGGAAAGGGTTCGGTCGTTGCCATGCTCCGGGATCTTTTAGTCGGCCAGGGGTTAACTGTGGGGACGTTTACGTCACCATACATTGTTAAGTTTAATGAGCGGATTGCGGTTAACGGGCAGATGATTTCGGACGACGAGGTTGTTAGCCTGGCAACGAAGGTGGAACCAATCATTAGGCAAATGGACGCGGCAGGTGAAGGCCCAACCGAGTTTGAGGTTGTTACCGCAATGATGTTTTGCTTCTTTGCGACACATCCGGTGGACTTTGTTATCTGTGAAGTGGGCATTGGCGGAACGTACGATTCAACGAACGTGCTGGCGCACCCGGTTGCGAGTGCAATCGTGACGGTTGCATACGATCACATGAAGCTTTTAGGCAATTCCATTGAGGCAATTGCCACCCAAAAAGCCGGCATTATTAAACCCCACTGTCCGGTTGTTGTGGGGCAGGTTCCTGACGAGGCCCGCACAGTGATTCGGCAACAAGCAAACCAGCAGCAGGCACCGCTTGCAGTGTATGATGAGGATTTCTCCGTGACGGACCATCGCCAAACGTCAACCGGAGAACGGCTAACGTATCACGATGAAAACTGGCCAGCATTAACGGTAACAACGGCATTAAAGGGGCAATACCAAGTAATTAATACGGCGGTGGCCCTCCGCCTGTTTGAAGTATGTTGCAAGCAAGCGCAGATTACCACGCAACCGGGAGAAATCGCCCACGCATTAGCGAACGTGCGGTGGCCGGGACGGTTAGAGCGGGTGGTGGACGAACCGCTTGTTCTCTTAGACGGGGCCCATAACCCCGCGGCAATTGCAGGCTTAGGGGACACGTTAAAGCAGCGGTATCGTGGCCGGGAGATCAATGTTATTATGGCGGTGCTTGCTGACAAGGATGCAGCAACGATGGTCCGGCAATTAAGTCAAATTAAGAACGTGCGGGTGACACTGACTGGCTTTGAGCAGCCGCCACGACCACTAGTTGGGGAGGAATTTGCGCAGGAGTTAGGCGTTGAGTACGTCGCGGATTGGCGGAATGCGTTTATGAAAGTTGTTCAAAGCGCGGCGGCGGATGACGTGATCCTTTTTGCCGGTTCGTTGTACTTTGTTGCAGCGGTGCGTCCTTTTTTTGAAAAATGAAGTTGGCGGTTACTAAATGATGGAGGAACGAAATGACGGGAACGGTTCATTTTTTTAATGACGAGAAGGGGTACGGTTTTATCACTCCGGACGGGGGAAACGACGATGTTTTTGTCCATTTTACCGCAATCAAGGAGCGGGGATTACGGAGCTTGACGGTTGGCCAACGGGTGACCTTTCAGGAGGTCGAAGGACAACGCGGGTTTCAAGCGGTCAACGTTCGGGTAATTGGTCAAAGTCACCTTAAATCTGATAACGATTGTTAGAACGAATGTGGTATAATTGCGGTACGAATAACGGTTTTTACTAGCTGGAGTAGGTAAAGGGATGAAGAGCGTGTTTGGATTCGGGACGAAGAACATTGGAATTGATTTGGGGACGGCGAACACCATTGTGTACGTTGAAGGCAAGGGGATTGTTTTACGTGAACCCTCAGTTGTTGCCAAGAATACCCGGACCGGGGAAATTATTGCGGTTGGTTCTGATGCGCGCGATATGATTGGGCGGACGCCTGAAAGCATCGTTGCAACCCGGCCGATGAAGGACGGGGTGATTGCTGACTACGATACAACGGTTGCGATGGTGAAATATTACATTGAAAAGGCCGTTGGCGGGCGGCTCGCTGGCCGGCCGAATATTATGATCTGTGTTCCGAGTGGGGCAACCGAAGTTGAAAAACGGGCGGTAGTTGATGCTGCCAAGGTTGCTGGTGCCCGGGATGCAAGCGTAATTGAAGAACCCTTTGCCGCGGCGATTGGGGCGGATCTTCCAGTTAATGACCCCACTGGAAGTATGGTAGTCGATATTGGTGGGGGAACGACTGATATCGCAACGATTTCGCTAGGGGGAATCGTGTCCAGCCGGTCGATTCGGATGGCTGGTGATAAGCTAAATGAAGCAATTGCGAACTATGTACAGGATCATTTTCAGCTGTTGATCGGGATGCGGACGGCCGAAAGGTTGAAGTTCGATGCCGCGTCGGCCTCAATAGAAAAAGCCGATGAACTAGATGATCAGCCTGTTCGGGGGCGGGACCTCGAAAGTGGGTTGCCACGAACGGTCGATATCCCGGCAAGTGCGGTTGCGCAGGCCATTCAGCCGGTTGTAACGGCGATTATCGCATCAATTAAGGATATTCTGGAAGAAACACCGCCGGAGATCTCGGCGGACGTAATTGACCGGGGAATTGTGTTGACCGGTGGGGGTGCGTTGTTGCACAACCTAGACGAGGTAATTGCAGAGGCAACGAAGGTTCCCGTCTTCGTTGCGCCAGACCCGCTTGACTGCGTTGCGGTTGGCACCGGTGAGGCCCTTAAAGGATTTGGTGCAGTAAAGAAGTAGTCTTGTGGGAAAGTTAGAGGGTGGTTTGTGCCAGCCTCTAACTTTTTGAATGGTAGTCAGGTAGGAGGATAATTCATGCGGAAGTTTGGGCTAAATAAGAAACTGGTTGTGGCGTTAGTTGCAATTATTGGGAGTTTCTTGTTAATTGCGTTTTCAATTAATGTGCGGAATAACCGCCAGACCCCGCCCATTATTCAGCAGTTTGGAAATGATGCGGCGGCCGTTGTTGATAGTGTTGTTGCGGTTCCCCTAAACGGGGTAAAGACAATCGGAAATTCGGTGGCGGCGTTGGAAAATACGTACCAGCAAAACGAACAATTAAAAAAGCAGGTAACGGAGCTAGGGGAGCGGCGGGCTGAAAACCGGGCACTCCGGCAGCAAAATAAACAGTTACAGCAAGAATTATCCCTCAACCACAGTTTAACGGCGTACGATAAAATTACGGCCGCTGTGGTAACGCGGGCCCCGTCAAGTTGGCAGAATATCATTGTCATTAATAAGGGTTCTCGGGCCGGAATTAAGAAAAATCAGGCGGTAATGTCGCAACGGGGATTAATCGGCCGGATTATTGAAGTTAACCAGAATAACAGTAAGGTTGAGCTTTTATCGACGAAGGACGATGCCGTTGACCGGTTCCCGGTAGAAGTGCAGAACAAGAAGGGGACAACCGTCAACGGGCTGATTACCGGATACAACAGTACAACAAACCAGTTAATTATGGGGCAGGTTACTAATAAGGATGCCGTTAAGGTGGGAACGCAGGTGACGACCTCGGGCCTTGGCGGCATTACGCCAAAGGGGCTCCTTGTCGGAAAGGTTGTGCGGGTTGAAAATTCAGATTACGGGATGCCCGCTAAGATCTACATTCAGCCGGCGGCAGACATGACAAACCTCAGCGTTGTAACTGTTATTAAGCGGTAGGTGAAGAAGCATGCGAATCGCAAAGATGAGGTATTTTTTCCCAATCGGGTTATTTTTGGCATTAATATTGGACGGTTCCTTGAGCCACCTTTTTTCGGCTCAGTTCTTTTCAACCACAATTTCGGTGGAAAGTCGGCTTGTTTTGCTGTGGCTTGTAATGACGATTTGTACCTGCGGTGATAAGGTGAAGCACATTGGGCTTTGGGCGGCAGTTGCGGGGTTGTTTTTTGATATGTTCTATACGGGAATCATCGGTGTGTACGTATTGATTCTCCCCGTCATGGTGATTTTCACCCGCTGGATTGCCCAGTACTTTGCGCCATCGTTTTTGGTGACGATTATGATCTATTTGATTGATGTTACCGTGATGACGGTGTTGTCGTACGGAATTTATTCGTTTTGGATGACAAACGGCTCGTTAGTCGCAATGGTTGCGCAGACGCTGGGTCCAACGCTGGCGTTTAATTTAGCGGCGTTTGTTGTATTGTATTATCCGCTTGATCGGTTTTTGCGGCGGTATTCGTAAATGAACGGAGAAATTATGAAAGCAGTTAGTTTAAAGGGATATAAGGACCGGTTTGAACTGGTAATTCATGATACGGCGGGTTTTGCCCAGATAAAAAAGGAGCTCGCGGATCTTTTAGCGAAGGTGCATGAGGACAAACAGTATAAGGATAAGGACATGGCCGTGATTGTTCAGACTGGGATGCGGCAGTTGACAACGCCGCAGGAGGATGAGCTTAAGAAGCTGTTTGAACCGTATCCGTTGTTATCGGTCGCGGAGTTTAAATCAACGGTTGTTTTGCGAACAGCTGCGGCGAAGGCCGTTGCGGATGTTCAAACGCGAGTTGATACGAGCATCGTACGGAGCGGGCAGGACAAACAGTTGACTGGTGACGTGTTATTCATGGGAACGGTTCATGACGGTGGCACCCTTCGTGCTGAGGGAAATATTTACGCACTGGGCGCACTTGAAGGAATCATTTGTGCCGGAACCAAGCAACCGGATGCGGTTATTGTTGGTAATCTAAGTAGGGTGCAACAGGTACGGATTGGAACGGCCGTTGCAATTATTGCTGATGAGGACGAGACGCAGTTAAGCGCTCCAACCACCGTTGCTTTTGCCGAAGATGAGACGGTTAAGTTTACACCGTTAACTGAATTTTTAAAGAAGCAGCCAAAGTTCTTTGCGGAAAAGGAAGTGTTTTAAATGGGAACGACAATCGTTGTAACCTCGGGGAAGGGCGGCGTTGGGAAAACAACGACGACCGCAAACGTCGGGACGGCTCTCGCCTTAAAAGGGAAGCGGGTATGTCTCGTTGACCTTGATATTGGTCTCCGGAACCTCGACGTTGTGATGGGACTAGAGAATCGGATTATTTATAATATCGTTGACGTTGCTGAGAAACGTGCCAAGCTCCACCAGGCCCTGATTAAGGATAAGCGGTTTGATGATCAGCTGTACGTGTTGGCAGCGGCCCAAAACACGGACAAGTCTGCATTGGAACCCGAACAAACGAAGGAGATTGTGACCCAACTAAAGAAGGACTTTGATTATGTCCTGCTGGATTGCCCAGCCGGAATTGAACAGGGGTTTATTAACGCGGTTTCAAGTGCTGACCAGGCGATTGTCGTTACAACCCCGGAAAACTCATCGGTTCGGGATGCTGATCGGGTAGTTGGTTTATTAGAACAGCAGGATCTTGAAACGGAGCCAATGCTGGTAATTAACCGGGTGCGGCCTGATATGATGGACCACGGTGAAGTCATGGATGTCGACGAAATTACCCACCACCTGGCAATTAAGTTGGTAGGGGTGATTGCTGAAGACGATGGTGTCATTGCGGCAACCAATAAGGGTGAGCCGGTTGTTCTTGACGAAGAAAATCAGGCTGGTCAGGGATACCGGAACGTTGCCCGGCGGCTAGAGGGGGAGACGGTTCCCCTGATGAAGATTAACGGAAAAAAGCCGGGAAAGCAGCATGGTAGCTTCTTTAGCAAATTACGGGCGTGGTTTAAGCGCGGATAATTGGTAAGTGAGTATCGTGTGTGGTAAGACGGGGTTTAGTAGGGTTAACGTACTAGACGTCGTTTTTTTATGGCATAATTCGTATGGTAAAATTAGGACAGTCATACTGTGAGAAGTTAGGAGCGCGAATTAGTGATCTGGCAAGTTATCATTGCAATTCTTTTTCTAAATATCATCGCGGCTGTCATTACGGTTTTCCGCGAAAAACGGGACATTGCGGCGACGTGGGCGTGGTTGCTTGTGTTGTTGCTTTTACCCGGGCTTGGGTTTATCATTTACCTCTTTGCGGGAAAGAAGATTTCGCGTGAGCGGATCTTCAATTTGAAAATGCAGGAGCGACTGGGGACTGACAAGCTGGTTACAGCGCAAAAGGACGAATGGCAAGCGGGGCGGCTGTTACCAGCAGCCCTGTCGAATAATGATTCCCGCCAGCTATCCCGACTGCTTCTTGACGTTGACCAGGCAGTGATGTCCCATGACAACGCGGTTCGTCTTTACACGGATGGGGCTGCGAAGTTTGATGCGTTGTTGGCCGATATTGCACGGGCACAGGATCACATTCATTTGGAGTACTATACGTTTTTCAGTGATGAAATCGGTACCCGCGTTCGTGACGCCCTCATTACTGCCCTTGACCGGGGAGTAGAGGTCCGGGTAATTTATGATAGCATGGGTTCGCGGGGGCAGCGGCATTCCTTCTTTAAGGAGTTTGAACGGCACGGTGGTCGGGCCGAGCCGTTCTTAGGATCAAAACGTGCACCAATTCATAGTCCCCGGCTAAATTACCGGGAGCACCGGAAGCTTGCCATCATTGACGGTAAGGTTGGTTACATCGGTGGGTTTAATATTGGTGATCAGTATCTCGGGAAAAGTCCGCGGTTTGGCAATTGGCGGGACACCCATATGCGAATTGAAGGAACTGCGGTTCTTGCGATGCAAACCCGCTTTTTAATGGATTGGAACGCAACAACGAAGGGGACGGCCGCCCAGGTTGACTACGCGGACCACTACTTTCCGGTTCATTACGGGCACGGAGCAACGAATATTCAGGTTGTTTCTTCGGGGCCGGACAGCGACACGGAAGCAATTAAGCTCGGATACTTAAAGTTAATTAACAGTTCGGATCACTACATTAACATTCAAACGCCTTATCTGATTCCGGATGATTCCGTCTTTGAAGCCCTGTGCGTTTCGGCCGCTTCGGGTGTGCGGGTGCGGATTATGATTCCGTGTATGCCGGATCATGCGTTTGTTTACCGGGCTACCCAGTACTACGCCCGGGCGTTAATCGAAAATGGCGTTGAAGTTTACCAGTACAATAATGGTTTTTTACATGCTAAAACGTTTGTTAGCGACGGCGAGATTTGTTCGGTTGGGTCAGCTAACGTTGATTTTCGGAGCTTTAAGCTTAACTTTGAATGCAACGCGTTCTGTTATGACCGGGAATTGGCGACAGAACTGGCGGCAACGTTTGAGGATGACCTTGCCGAGTGTACCCGGCTGACGGCGGAGGACTTTGCTAAGCAGTCCGCATGGCTTAAGTTTAAACAGTATTTCTCGCGGTTATTATCACCCATCCTTTAAGAGCATAAGAAAAGACACCGTTCTTGGACGAATTTGTCTGAGAACGGTGTCTTGGTAATAAAGAAGTTAGGCTATTCTTCCTCGTAGTCGTCGTCAATTGTTTTGGCGGTTAATCCCCGGATGTTCTTGCTGAACTTCGGGGTAATCCAGCCAACCAGGTAGCAAACCAGGAATGCGACAATAAACGATACGCAACTAACGATGAACGGTGAGACCATCAAGGACTGAACGTAGTAGGTAAGGGCTGCAGAAATAACCAGCCCAAGAATTGCGCTAAAACTATTCGCCTTGGTAGTAAAGATCCCCGCGGCAAAGATTCCGGCAATCGGAACCCCGAAGAGGCCGGTAACCGCTAAGAAGAGGTCCCACGTTCCGGATGTGTTTCCCGCAAGGAGGTAAATTGCGATTGCGAGACTGAATAATCCCGCAATGCAGATGATCCACCGGGCGAGGGTAACGTCCTTAACGTTTTTAAGTTTGTCCGCAAAGAACCGTTGCTTAAAGTCGACAATGGCACACGAGGAAATTGCGTTTAGGCTGGACGCAATGGTTGACTGCGCTGCCGCGAAGATTGCGGCAATCACTAAGCCAGCGATTCCTGCCGGCAGTTCCTTAACGATAAAGTACGGGACCAGAGCACTCGTGTTAAAGCCGTGCGGAAGAACCGCAACGTGGTGGTAGAAACTGTACAGCACCGTTCCCATCCCGTAGAAAATTGGAATGGTAATGAATGCCAGTAACCCGTTAGTCCATAGTGACTTGTTCGCTTCCTTCAGCGAAGAGGTTGTCTGGTACCGTTGCACGACATCCTGACTTCCGGTGTACTGGTAGAGGCTGTTGAAGAACTGCCCCGCAAAAATCAGCGGAATGAACTTCGAAAGGTCAGAAATTTGCCAGTCCATGTGAGAGAAGAGTTTGCCGTGTTGAACCGCGTCGCTTGCGATGGTTGCCCAGCCACCATGAATGTAGTGAGCGCCCATGATGCTGACCAGAATGGCGCCCCCCAGAAGAATAATTCCCTGGATAACATCGCTCCAGATCACTCCTTCGATTCCGCCAAGGAACGTGTAAACGATACATAGACCACCAACGAAGAGGGCAATCAGAATTGGATCAATATTAGAAACGGCGGTAATGGCAATGATTGGAAGATAAATTACGATTGCAACCCGCCCAATGTGGTAGAGCATGAAAAGGAGACTTCCTAGGACCCGCATTGCCGGACTAAACCGTTTTTCAAGGTATTCGTACGCCGTGGTAACCTTTAGCTTCCGGAAAAACGGAACGTAGTAGCGGGTAAGAATCGGAATCAGCACAATAATTGCGATGTTTCCGACGGCATAGCCCCAGTCCGTTAAGAACGACTTTTCTGGGGTTGACATAAAGGTAATGGCACTAAGGGTCGTTGCGTAAATACTAAACCCTGCCGCCCATGCCGGAATTTTTCCTTCAGCCGTGAAGAAGGAGTCGGTGTTTTTGCTGGCCTTTCTCGTAAAGTAGGCCCCGACGCCAAGCATTCCAAGCAGGTAGGCGATAAGAACAACCCAGTTAAGGGCTCCAAAGCCGGTTTTTGTCATGGTTAGTTCACCTCGTTAAATTGATGTTGTTGATGTTCGATAAGCGCTTTCAAAAGTAGCGGTGCGATTAGGGTCGTGATGACCGTAACTAGAATTAGTGCAGTGTAATGGTTCGTGTTAACAACGTGGGCTTGCAGGGCAACGTTTGCTACGACAAGCGCCATCTCGCCCCGGGAAACCATTCCCGCCCCAACAACGCTTGCTTCTTGCCAGGGAAGGCCAAAGAAACGGGCGCCCAGCCCACAGCCAATTTGTTTACCAAGGATGGCGATGATAATCAGTGCCAGAATAAAGAACCAGTCGTGTGCTAGCCCATGAAAACTAATGTTTAGTCCAATTCCAACAAAGAAAACTGGAATGAAGACCCCGTAGCCGATGGGTTCGATTTTACCGACCAGCTGATCACAAATTGGTGTTTCTGACAGTGCAAGCCCCGCGACGTAGGCGCCCAAAACGTCACTCATGCCCATTGAAACCGCCAGTGCAGCAAAGCCGAAGCAAAGGATTAGCGCCATGGCCGTATCATTTTCGCTGGCATTTAGCCGGGTAAAAAAGCTGATAAACGGAGGTACCGCCCACTTTGCCAGAACAAACGCAACGGCGAAAAACAGGAGCTTCGGGGCAATTAGTTGAACGATGGCCCAGAAACTCGTTGTATGGCCACCGCCAGTGAGACTAATGCACAGCCCCAATAGAATCACGCAGATGATATCGTCGGCAACTGCGGCACCAAGAATCATCGCACCAGCCCGGGAATTGAGTTGCCCCATTTCCTGCAGGACGGCCACGGTAATGCTAACGGAAGTTGCACTCAGGACCAGGCCAATAAAAAGGGCTGTCCGCCATGAATACCCGAACCCCCACGCTGCTAATAACGTTGCCGCGCCGGTTGGGAAAATTACCCCGAGGATGGCAATTGTCAGTGCGGGACGCCAATACTTCATTAACAGGGGAAAATCGCCTTCAAGTCCGGCAATGAACATAAGAACGATTACCCCCAAGTTTGATAAGTAGTGAGTAAAAGTCGTCGGGGCAAGGATGTGAAGGACGGCAGGGCCGGCAAGAACCCCGACCAGAAGTTCACCGATGACGCTTGGTTGGTTAAGTGCCTGTGCAATGTGGGCGCCAATCTTAGTGAGTAATAAAATTAAAAATAATTGAATCAGGTATGACATTCATAATCACCTAGGAAAGAAGAGTGACCTTGGTAATTTCAGCTTTAACATCCTTAGGAGCAATTGCGTATTCTAAAAATACAGGAACAGTAGTGGAAAGCTTTTGAATCAGTGGTTGCCAGTTGCAATCGCCCATCCCCAACATTTGCGTTTCCCGGTTGTGAATATCCTTTAGGTGAAACACCGTAATTGATGAGGCAAGGGTATCAAAGGCTTTGACGGGGTCTTCACCAACCCAGTACCAGTTGCCCGCATCAAACGTAAATCCTAAGGGGACCCGCTCTTCTTTAATTGTTTGAAGTGCGTGCTGAACAGCGGTTAACTGTCCGGCTGCTGTTGGTTGGTTTTCGACCGTCACCTTTACGGTCGGAAACTCTGCGAGTACCGGCTTAATCGCCGCTAACGCTGATGAAGTAGGAGTGCCGAGACTGTATTTTACCCCGGTGATTCCGTACTTCGTGGCCATGGTAAGCACTTCTTGGAGGTGGGAGTTGACTCCCTGAGCCGGAAATAGTTCTGCAGGGATTGAGATGAATAATTGCCAGTGCATCGTTTGTGCGAGTTGCTGAATGGCTGTCATCTCAGCGGTAAACGTTGCTGGATTAAAGTATTCACCCCGAACCTCAACTGCGGTAACGGGGAATTCCTGCCATGTTTTCAGACATTCAAGCTGCGAAGATCCCGCTTCAATTTTGGAAGCACACACGGCGGTGTTTAACCCGACTTTCATAAGCATCAGCATCCTTTCATGAGAAATAGACCTAAAGTAAACGCTTTCAACTACACTGATAATGTAGCAAACAAAAATACTTATTGCAATTCCGTTTGACGAAAATAATTATCGAAGCGGTCAATGTACGTATGTTCTAGGGAATGAGAAGAACTGAAATTAAGGAGGCACAAAATAGGGGGAAAGCTTGTTTTAACAATGCCGGAATATTTATCAACTGATGTGAAGGAAATTACGGTACTGCGTGGAAGGTGTCGCTCCTTAACCCCAAATAAATAACCGTGGTGGGAAGTTGCTGCTGCCATCACGGTTAGTTTGTTGTTATTCGGGTAATTCCCTAGATTATTTTGAAGTGGTTAGCCGAGGTCCTTTGCTTAATTAAGAAGGGGGGCAATTGCACCGATTAGTTGGGCTTTGTTGGCTAACGAACTAATTGCCAGGTGGGTTTTATTTAGGGTTGGCGGAATTATTGCGGTGAGTGCGTCGGTCAGAAGATTTTCGAGAAATGCTCCCTGCTGGGCTACAGCGCCGCCGATAATAATTACTTCGGGATCGATTAGGTAGATGATGTTAGCAAGCCCCTGTGCAACCGCTGCTGCCCACTCATGAATGACTGTTGCAGTTGGACTATTTGGCTCTTCCTTTGCCTGGTTGAACGCAGTAATTACATTAATTCCGAGGGGGGCAAGCTGGTGTTCTAGGGCAAGGGTAGCCGCGGTTGTTTCGTAGTTGGTCGGTGCGTTTCCGGTTAGGGTGTAACCCAATGAATTTGCTAGACCGTGGGCGCCGGTGATTAATGTTTGGTTCCGCAGGTGAGCCCCACCAATTCCGGTGCCGAGAGCAACATAGTAGATATCCTGATAATTGCGGGCTGCTCCGGCGAGCGCTTCCCCCCTGAGTGCGGCAACTACGTCGTTGGCGACACTAACCGGACCGCCGGTAATCGCAGTTAACGTTTGTTTTAACGGGGTGCCGGTGTATCCGGGGATTGTGGGGCCGGCATATTGAATGGATCCATCCGCAGCAACGATCCCGGCAGTGCTGATGCCGATTCCGGCGAGCGAAACCTGGTCGTGAAATTGTTGGCTGATTTGACTCACGGTCGTTAGAATGTGGTCATTTTCGTTATGGTTAGTTGGAAATTTACCACTTGCAACGGTTGTGAGTTCGGGATCGAAGAGGGCGTATTTAATTGTTGTCCCCCCAATATCAATGCTAAGATAGTGCTTCATAGTTTCCACCTCCATAATGATAGCGATTTCATTATAGCGGACGTGGCGAATAAAAGCGATAGGTCTAAGAAAAAAATTATCGTGAATAATGCTTGCAAAAAAAATTATCATAGCGTACTGTGGGTGTGTATTCAGAAAGCGTTGTCAAATAAAGGAGTGGATGAAATGAAGAAGTTATATTCAGCGTTAATGACAGCTTTTAACGAAGATGGCAGTGTTAACTTAGATGGTGTTCGGGCAATGGTTCGGTACAACATCGACGTTAACCATATTGATGGGCTTTACGTTGGCGGAAGTACGGGCGAAACGTTCATGCTAAACATGGACGAAAAGAAGGCAATTTTTAAGGCGGTTTATGAGGAAGCAAATGGGGCCATTGACCTGATTGCGCAGGTGGGTTCATTAAACATTACCGAAGCGAAGGAATTGGCGCGCTACGTTACTGCATTGGGCTACCCGATGATTTCTGCAGTAACGCCGTTCTATTACAACTTTACGTTTGAGCAGATTAAAAATTACTATAACGAAATTTTGGCGGACGTTGATAACAAATTGGTTGTGTACTCCATTCCGGCCTTAACGGGAGTTTCGTTGTCACTTGACCAGTTTGCGGAACTCTTTGAAAACCCGAAAATTGTGGGAATTAAGTACACGAATCCTGATTTCTACCTGTTAGAGCGGGTAAGGGAACGATTCCCTGACAAGCTTCTTCTTTCGGGATTTGACGAAATGCTGTTGCCGGCGTTATCGGTTGGCGTTGATGGGGCAATTGGTTCAACGTTTAACGTTAATGCTCCCCGTGCTAAGCGGGAGATTGCTGCCTTTGAAGCAGGTGATAACGAGCAAGCCTTAGTATTACAGCGGGAAAGTAATGACTTGATTGCAGCAATTCTTGATAACGATCTTTATCCGACCATTAAATTACTATTTAAGGAATTGGGTGTAGATGCTGGAATTTGTAAGCAACCGATGAGTGCGCCAACGCCACAGATGAAGGCGGGTGCTCATGAAATTTACACCCGGTTCTTCCAGAATAGTGGTGAAGAAAAATGAAAAACGATTTTTTAAAGCGCGTGAAGGGGAAGTTAATTGTTTCGTGTCAGGCTCTTCCGGATGAACCGCTTTTTAGCTCGTTTATCATGGCACGGATGGCCCGCGCGGCAACCCAGGCAGGTGCTGCGGGAATTCGGGCTAATTCGGTCGTGGACATTCAAGCGATTCAGGACGAGACGAGTTTGCCGGTGATCGGTATCATTAAACGGGATTACGTTGATAGCCCCGTGTATATTACGCCGACTTTGCGGGAAATGCGGCAGGTAGCAGCAACCGGGGTTGCGGTTGTTGCGTGTCAGGTAACCGGGCAATCCCGGCCGAACGGAGAAGATCTGGCTAACATTATTCCGCGGTTTAGGGAGGAGTACCCAACGACACTGTTAATGGCAGATACGGGGGACTTAGACGATGTTGTCCGGGCAAGTGAGCTTGGATTCGACATTATCGGGACGACGATGCACGGCTATACCCCGACGACCAATGGAATGAACATTGCCGATGACGACTTTGCATACTTAAAAGAAGTACTGGCCACTGCGACTGTCCCGGTAATTGCTGAGGGGAAGGTGGATACTCCTGCTAAAGCACGGCGCGTTTTGGACCTGGGCGCACACGCAGTTGTTGTTGGCGGCGCGATTACCCGGCCGTTAGAGATTGCTTCCCGGTTTATTAATGCCATTGACGGATAATGGTATAGTAAAGTCATTATTTGTGAATTGGAGAAAAGGCACTTGGGGTTATTACAAAGAATTGAAGAAGATTATCCGCAGCTTCCCACTCAGGAAAGAGCGGTTGCATTGGTTGTGGTTAGGAAACCGAATGATATTCAGGAAATGGGAATCACCGCACTAGCACATGAAGCAAAGGTAAGCATTGCCACGGTGACGCGGTTTGTCCACCGGATGGGATGTGCCGATTACCAGGCGTTTCGGATGACGTTATTACGGGAAACCCTTAATCAGGGGGCTTCTCAACCGATTAGCCCGGATGAATCTGTCGGAACCCAGGTTTTTCGTTTTTATCAACGGGTGATGCAGGATACGTACCAGAAGCTGGATGAAGAGGTGGTTACCCAGGTCGTTGAACGGATTAAGAAGGCGCGGCGGATATACGTTTACGGCCTTGGTAGTTCAGGCTACACGGCAGAGGAATTTGTTCAGCGACTAATCCGGATGGGAATTGCGGCGTTTGGAATGCACGATAGCCATATGATGTATATTAACAGTCAAATTACGACTGCTAAGGATATCATCATTGCAATCAGTTCATCGGGAAGTACTGACGACGTTAATACGGCGTGTACCCTTGCTCAAGCGAACACGACACCCGTGTATGCTATTACCGCGTTTAAGAAAAGTCCGTTAGCACAGCTTGCAGATGCAGCGATTCACGTTCAGTCCAGCACATTTATCGATAATACCCGCTTTATCAATTCGCAGCTGGCGATTATGTACGTAATGGACATCATTTCAACGCGGCTGCTGATGGAAGAAAAGTACCGCGAGCAGTTTGATCAGACTGTACGGATGATTACTAACCGAAAATTAAGTAAATAGTGCCTGGAGCCACCGTGAGAAAAGAGAGGTTGGAATTTTTATATCCCAACCTCTCTTTTTCAGGTTTTAGTACCCGATTAAGGCACCAACCGAACCAATAATCACAGCACCAACGGTAAAAATCAACATCACCCAGACAACAAACATCGTGATTTTCTGAAATGTTGACTTTTTCTTTTTTTCTCGTGCCATTCTAACCATTCCCTATTTTAAACTTCACGTGGTAGTTTACCGGGGAATGATAAAAGTGTCAACGGCGGGAAGCGTTGCATTCTAAGGGGGGAGCATTATAATAGTGAAGAATAGGTCACGCGAAACGGAGGATATTTCATGATTACACACTGGTATGGACAAATTACGGTAATGGTAATCTTATGGCTAATAATGAAGTTTATTCGCCGCTTATTCCCCCGTTTTTGGCCGGCCCGGCTGCACATGCTTGACGTGGAATGCGTGTTGTTGTTAATCGGAGCACACTTTTTATCCGTTCAAGTTTTCATGATTTCAGTACTCCCATTCATTGCAACAATTATTGCGGTAGTGGGGTTATTAATGGCAGTGGTTATTTTTATAAAGAATAAGCCATTTCGAATAACAACGTTCTTTATCCGCATCTGGCGGCTACTGGATTTGTTGATGGTGGTCACCTATGTTGGTCTACTGGTTGTACTGGTTGGCAAGTGGATTTAAATAGGAATGATAGTTTAAGTCTGAGGAAGAGGCTGCAACAAGGGTTGTGGCCCCTTTTTTGTATTTAAAATCGCCGCTTTTCGGGATAAATACACCTTGTAAAAGTTTCTTTATTAGTGTGGGAGGGGAAAAACGGTTTTAATGCTCCAGGACATGTTTGTTAAAAAAATGAAGTGGGGGATTAAGGTAACTGTGTGGTTGAAAGTGGGGGAGGGTGGTAGTATCATTAAAACTGGCGTGATGAAGGGTGGTGAAGTCTAATGTTCATGGGTGAATACCGGCATACCGTTGACACAAAGGGACGGTTAATTATTCCGGCAAAATTTCGGGACGAACTGGGTCCGGAATTTGTAATTACCCGGGGCATGGACGGCTGCTTATTTGGGTATCCGCTAACCGAGTGGAATAACCTTGAGAAAAAGTTACGTCAGCTTCCATTAACGAAGAAGAATGCCCGGGCATTTGTTCGGTTCTTCTATTCGGCAGCCACGGAGTGTGAGTTTGACAAACAGGGACGAATTAATATCCCTAAGGCGTTGCGGACGCACGCTGCACTTGATAAGAAGTGCGTGGTAGTCGGCGTTTCTAACCGGTTTGAAATTTGGTCAGAAGAACGGTGGAACGAATTCTCAGATGATGTTGAAGAGAATTTTGATGAGATTGCCGAAGATATGATGGACATTGATTTTTAGGAGACTTTCATGAGCGCCTTTAACCACATTACTGTTTTGAAACGTCAAGCGGTTGACTATCTCAACGTACGACCAGCAGGACTGTACGTTGACTGTACGCTTGGTGGCGGGGGGCATACCGGCGAGCTATTACGCCGGTTGGACGCTACCGGGAAGGTGGTTGCGTTTGATCAGGATCAGACTGCAATTACCTTTAACGAGGAGCAGTATGGGGAGGAGATTGCCACTGGAAGGTTAACGCTTATTCAGGATAACTTTCGCAACCTCCAGAAACAGTTAGAAGTGCGGGGAATCACAGCGGTTGATGGTGTTTTATATGATTTGGGAGTTTCATCACCACAATTTGATGACGCTGCCCGGGGGTTTAGTTACCGGAACGATGCGCCGTTAGACATGCGAATGGATCAGCACCAGCAGTTAACGGCACGAACAATTGTTAACGAGTGGTCGTATGCTGATTTGGTAAGAATTTTCTTCCGGTATGGTGAGGAAAAGTACGCGAAGTCAATTGCCCGCCACATTGAACGGGCACGGGAAGAAACCCCAATTGAAAGGACGGGCCAGCTTGTTGAACTAATTAAGCAAGCAATTCCGGCAAAGGCCCGGCGAACTGGGGGACATCCCGCTAAGCGGACGTTTCAGGCAATCCGAATTGCTGTCAATGACGAGCTAGGGGCATTGGAAGAGTCACTGACGCAGGCGCTTGATTTACTAGCGCCAGGCGGGCGGATTAGCGTGATTACCTTTCAGTCGTTGGAAGATCGCCTCGTGAAGCGAATGTTTCGGGAACGAACGACGGTCCCGGATTTACCTGCAGGATTACCGGTTATTCCGGAGAAAAATAAACCCCATTACCGGTTAGTTGTGCGGAAGCCGATTACTCCGTCAGAAGACGAAGTGACAGCTAACCGGCGGGCACATTCAGCTAAGTTACGTGTAATTGAACGAATTAAATGATTTAAAGTGAGGATGACAAGAATGGCACGAACAAACACGGCACGGAAAGTAACTCCGCAGAATACGGAACGGATGGTAACGAATCAACATCAGATTACGTTCCGACGGCCAACACCGTTGCAAAGACATGAAAAAATCAATTTTGCACTCGCGGGAGCATGGATGTTCTTACTTACGCTTGGGGTCGTGGCGACAAACATTAACCAAACGCATGCCGAGTTTAATTACCAAACCACCACTGATCAAGTAACGAAGGTTCAGACCCGGAATGCTAACCTTAAAGAAGAAATTGGCACGTTGGGGAGTCGAACACACTTGATGGGGGTTGCTAAACAAAACGGCCTCACAATGAATAAAAAGAACGTAAGGAATGTAATCAAATGAATAAGTATCAAAAGCAATCGGTAAAAAAGAAACCAAATAAGCTTTACGGTCAAGTGCTTTTCTGGGCGGTAATCCTTCTCTTTGCGCTTTTTATCGGTCGCTTTTTTTATGTAGGAATTACCCATCATGCGGACGGACAAAACCTCTCTGCCCGGGTACGTGAGATGTATTCTAATGCGATTGATATTAAGGCAAAGCGTGGAAATATTTACGATTCAACGGGGCAGCCGATTGCGGAGAACGCAACGACGTATACGGTCTACGTTGTGCTTTCTAAGAAGGCGCAGGCCTACGGGAAAAAGCAGTATCTTCCGCAAAACCAGAAACGCAGGGCGGCCCGGATTCTGGGAAAAAATCTGGGAATGAAGCCGGAAAAGGTTTACCGGATTTTAAATCCTAAGGACAGTGGTCTTTATCAGGTTGAATTTGGAAATGCCGGGAAGAATATTTCCCTTGCCACGAAGAAGAAAATCCAATCATATCATTTAAGCGGGGTTAAATTCACTCCCGCTCAGGCCCGGATGTATCCTAACGGTGTGTTTGCGTCCCATATTATTGGAATTGCCCAGCAGAAGAACGGTAATTTATCCGGTGTGATGGGGATTGAAAAACAGTATAACAAGTACCTTGCAGGTCATAACGGGGTACGCAAATATGCTGCCGACCGGCTGGGAATTAAGCTTCCGAGCTCACGGATGAAGTACCGGAAACCGGTTAATGGTGATGATATTTATACGACGTTGAACCCTAAGTATGAAAATTACCTAGAGGAGACGCTGACGTATGCACAAAAGCGATACAGGCCGGCAGAAATGGCGGGGATATTAGTTAACCCACACACTGGAGAGGTGCTAGCTGCAGCACAACGTCCTACGTTTAATGCTCAAACAAAAGTTGGATTGGACCAAATCTGGCGTAACGCACTAACTGAAGAAGCATATGAACCAGGTTCAACGATGAAAACGATGTTACTGGCTGCTTCTATCAATAGTGGACATTTCCAACCGAATGCATATTACCAGTCGGGTAAATTTGATGTTGGTGGTAGCTTGGTAACCGATTGGGATCAGAACGGATGGGGTTCAATTCCCTACTATGAAGCATATTTGAAATCGTCAAATGTTGGTATGGCTCACATGGAGCAACAAATGGGCCCTAATGTTTGGCTTAAGTATATTAAACGGTTTGGATTTTTAAAGAGCACCAATTCCGGATTGGGAATCGAACGGTCTGGGAGCATTTCATTTAAGCTACCAATTGAGCAGGCAGATACGGCTTTTGGGCAAGGAATAGATGTTACTTCCATGCAAATGGTTCAAGTCTATACGGCAATTGCTAATAACGGGAAAATGGTTCAACCACGATTTATTAGGAAAATAGTTGATCCTAACACTGGGAAAACAGTATATAAAACGAAAACTAAAGTTGTTGGAAAGCCGATAACTTCAAAGACAGCATCTCAGGTACGATACTGGATGCAACAGTATATTGTTAACCCTAAAGCGATTGGTAAACCATTTAAAATAAATGGCTTTGATACTGGGATTAAAGATGGTCAGGCACAAATTGCTAGCCCAGATGGTCGTGGGTATATAAGCGGAGGACCTGGTGATTACATTTTTGATGTAGCTGGGATTGCGCCAGTTAATCATCCCCGCTTTTTAGTATATATTGTTGTTAAACAACCACAGGCATTAAAGAAAAATGCTGGTGATTTAACGATTGCAGATATATATACTCACTTTATGAAGAAACTTTTAAATAGCACCCAGCGTACGACAATTAAGAGTGTTGACGACAGTACAAATAAAGTTCCAAGCGTGAAGAACTGGAAAGTAAACGATGCCATCCAAGTATTAAATCAAAAAGGATTTCATCCTATTCAAATTGGTTCTGGTTCAAAGGTTATTCGGCAGAGTGACGCCGGAAAGAGTGCAACGAGTGGGACGAAGGTGTTTTTAATAACGAACGGGAAAATGAAAATGCCTGATGTCAGTGGCTGGTCACGAAATGATGTTGTGAAGTTTGCTAACCTTGTTGGAATTGATGTTCAGTGTAAAGGTAGTGGCTTTGTTACAAAACAGAGTATTGCAAAGGGATCTACTTTAAACAAAAATGAATCGTTAACCGTTGAATTACGGTAGTTTTAAAGAGGTAATTAGATGATTTTACAGACAATAACATCTTTTGTTGTGAGTTTACTTTTAACCGTAGCCTTTGTTCCTGTTTTAATTCGTTACGATCGCAAACGGAAGCTTGGTCAGGTTACGTGGGAAGAAGGATTGGAATGGCACGCAAAGAAATCAGGAACGCCCACAATGGGGGGATTGATTTTTAACTTTGCGATTTTCATCACCGGAATAATTGTACCGTTAATTTTTCATCAACTAACGGGGGCTGCAGTAATGCTTGCCGGGACGCTTCTTTTGTATGGCTTTATCGGTTTTTGGGATGATGCCATTAAGCTTTTTGAAAAAAAGAATCGGGGACTGTGGGCATGGCAGAAAGCGTTACTTCAAGTGATTCTTGCATTTCTCTTTGCCTTCGGATACTGGCATGCGGGCTTTCCGTTAAGTATTACTATTTTTGGCCAGCAAATTCAGCTAGGAATCCTATACATCCTGTTTATTGTTTTCTGGCTGGTTGGGTTCTCCAATGCAGTCAACCTGACTGACGGGATTGACGGGCTGGTTGCTGGTCAGGCAGCGATTGCCTTTGCACTGTACGCAATTCTTGCCTACCACCAGGACCAGTTTGGCATTATGCTTTTCTGCGTTGCGGTTGTTGGAGCATTAGTCGGCTTCCTTATTTTCAACCATAACCCAGCAAAAATTTTCATGGGTGATATGGGCTCGTTGGCACTAGGAGGGGCGCTTGCGGCAGTTGCGTTCCTCTTACAACATCCGTTTTCATTACTATTTATCGGAATTATCTTTGTTATTGAAACGGCAACCGTCATTATTCAGGTGACCTATTACCACCGGACCGGGAAGCGGCTATTTAAGATGACGCCGATTCATCATCAGTTTGAAATGGACGGGTGGAATGAATGGAAAATCGATACGGTCTTTTGGCTTGTCGGTGCGGTTATTGGGGCAATTACGCTAGTTGTTATTATTTGGTAATTTATAAAGGAAGTAGCAGCAATGAAAAAGGTTAGCGATTATCGGGATAAAAACGTTTTGGTGCTTGGATTGGGAAAGAGTGGGGTGAGTGCGGCCAAGCTTCTGCTACGTCTCGGCGCGCACGTGACGGTGAACGACCGGCAAACGCCGAAGGATCTAAAAGAGGTCACTGCGTTAGAAAAGGCGGGCGCCACTGTGGTGACCGGGAGTCATCCCCTTTCCCTCCTCGATGAGACGAATTTAGTGGTTAAAAACCCAGGAATTCCTTACGATAATCCGCTTGTTGCTGCTGCGGTCAAGCAGGCTATTCCGGTGATTACTGAGCCGGAACTAGGATACGTTGTGTCAGAGGCACCGTTTGTTAGCGTTACGGGAACAAACGGGAAAACGACAACAACAACGTTAATTACAAAAATGCTTGACGAATCGCTGGCGGGTCACGCCTATGCCGTTGGAAACATTGGCGTTCCGGTCACGCAGGTGGCACCGCAGGCAACGAATAATGACTACTTAGTAACTGAACTATCAAGCTTCCAGTTAATGGGGATTCAACAGCTCCACCCGCACATTGCGGTAATTACAAATATTTATACGGCACATACAGACTACCATGGTTCTAGAGAAAACTACGTGCGGGCTAAAATGAGGATCATGATGAACCAAACGCTGGATGACTACCTTGTAATCAACTGGGATGATTCCGAGTGGCAGGAGATTAGTACACATACTAAGGCACAGGTTGTTCCGTTTTCCAGGGAAAACCGAATTCAAACGGGCGCATACGAACAGGATGGAGAGCTATACTTCCGCGGCGAGCGGGTGATGGCGGCAGACGACATTAAGGTTCCCGGAAGTCACAACGTTGAAAATGCGCTCGCTGCAATCGCTGTTGCCAAGTTAATGAACGTTGATAATTCTGTTATTAAGCACGTTTTAACTACGTTTAGTGGCGTTCGGCACAGGACGCAGTACGTTACAACGATTAATGGGCGGGTCTTTTATAATGATTCGAAGGCGACGAATATTGAGGCGACGTTGAAAGCCTTAGTCGGTTTTAAGGACCACGTTGTTTTACTTGCAGGGGGATTAGACCGTGGGTTCACGTTTGAACGGTTAGCGCCCGCCATGCATAATAAGGTTGATACGTTAATTGTCTTTGGTGAAACAGCTGATTTGATTGCCGTTGCTGGGAAACAGGCGCACGTTCCACAAATTATTCACGTTAAGGATGCAGTGGCGGCTGTTCCGGTTGCATACGAGCATAGTCAACCGGGAAGCACCATCTTACTATCACCAGCGTGTGCAAGTTGGGATCAGTGGCCAACCTTTGAAGTTCGTGGTGATAAGTACATCGAGGCAATTGAGCAATTAAAGAACGAGGTGATCTAAGTGCGGTTAATTATTTCTGGCGGTGGCACAGGGGGACATATTTACCCTGCGTTAGCCTTGATTGAAACGGTTAAACAGCATGAACCTGATTCGGAAATTCTTTATGTTGGGACCGAAAAGGGGCTTGAGAGCCAGATTGTCCGGGATGCTGGGATTGCTTTTAAATCAATTAAAATTCAGGGATTTAAGCGGGCGCTTTCGTTCGAAAACGTCAAGACCGTCGCGCTCTTTTTGCGGAGTATCCAGACGGCAAAGAAGATTATTCGGGAATTTGCACCGGATGTTGTTGTTGGAACTGGGGGTTACGTCTGCAGTGCGGTGGTATTTGCTGCGAGCCGATTACATATCCCGACGATGATTCATGAGCAAAACAGTGTTGCGGGAGTTACTAATAAGTTTTTAGGGCACTTTGTTGACAAGGTTGGAATTTGCTTCCCTGATGCTGCATCAGCTTTTCCCCAGAAGAAGGTTGTTTTAACGGGAAATCCACGCGCACAACAGGTGAGTCAGATGCACCCGACCGGACGTTTAGCAACCGAATATGGGTTGACTGCGGACAAACCAACGTTGTTAATTTTTGGAGGATCACGGGGGGCCCTTCATATGAACGAAGCCGTGGCGGACGCGTTACCGTTGTTTGGTCAGCACCCGGAATATCAGGTCCTTTTTGCGACGGGGAAAGTGCATTACGACATGGTAATGGAACGGATTGGAAATAAGGTTCCGAGTAACGTAGTGGTGAAACCATACATTCCGGATATGCCCGCTATTTTACCGGAGGTTGCCTGCATTGTCGGCAGGGCCGGGGCAACAAGCCTAGCTGAAATTACGGCGATTGGAATCCCGTCAATTTTAATTCCGAGTCCGTACGTTACGAATGACCACCAAACCAAAAATGCTAAGAGTTTGGTTAACCGTGGTGCAGCAGAACTTTTACCTGAAGAGGGTTTAACCGGCAAAAAACTCTTTGCTTGTGCTAACAAATTAATGGCTGACGGGGCAAAACGGCAGGAGATGACTGTGAGGGCGCGGCAGGCAGGAATGCCGGATGCTGCTGATCGCGTGTATGCAATCCTTCGTGAGCTAATTACCACGGCACAGAAGTAGGGGGGATGAGCATGGCAAACATTTTTCACCGCCCACACCGGGAAGAATTGACGCCCTGGGAACGCGCGGAACGACGGAAGAAACGGGCAGAAAAACATCAAGTTAAGGAAGGGGGCCCGGATGCCTCCCATAAAACATCACCGTCCGTAAAAAAGCGTGAAAAAGGATCGTTGGAGTGGTTAAAGGCAAAAGCGAAAACAAAGCGCCTTCTAAAGCTGCAATCGCAGCATGATACTCCCACAAAAAAGGAGCCTCCAGTAGCCCAACAACCACTCCAGCCCATTGAACAAGCGCCAGTAAAAGAAGCGGAGGAGCAGTTACCGATAACTACGACACAGAAGTCCCCAAAGGAACCGCATCGGTTGTCGCGGGTCCGGCGGCGGGCACTGGTGCTGGTGCTTTGTTTTGCGGTTGCCGTAGTGGTTACGGTTATCAGCATCCTTCCAGTCAGCCGAATATCTTCGGTTCGGGTAACGGGGACTGATAATGCAACGGGGCAAGCGGTTGTCCAGGCCAGCCAACTGCGGCCGCACCAATCATTGATAACGGTTTATCCGCGAATGTTTGCGGGTGATCGCCGGATTAAGCGGGAAGTTAATTCTGTGCGCCGGGTAACGGTGCGGCTTGTTGGTCGTCAGGTTGTTTTGCGGGTACAGGAATACCCGATTGTTGGTTATCAGCGAAAAGGTGGGCAATACTATAAGGTGTTGGCGAGCGGTGCCGTTGGTTTGACGAAGATTCGGCGAATTAACGGGAATTATCCCATCTTTTATGGTTTTAAGCCACGTGAATTGCGTGCAATGGCGGCCCAGGTAAACCGGCTGCCCGTAAAGGTGCGGCAAGCAATTTCAGAAATTCATGCACAACCAAACAGGGTTGATCCGCAACGGGTTCACTTATACATGAATAGTGGGAATGAAGTTATTGCCCGGGTTGATACTTTCGCTACTAAAATGAAGTATTATCCGGCAATTGCCGCTAAAATGAAGGCGAAGGGCGTCGTTGATTTTGAGGTCGGCGCATATTCGTACCCTTTTAGTGATAAAAACAAGTAAAACTCTAGCGGAACTATGGTTTTGCGTCCTTGATTTGTGTATACTAAAATTATGCAAGTTTAAGACCGGATATAGCGTCCGTTTTTACATTTAATTAGCAAGATATTATAAAGATAGGAGGGCAATTTGATGGATGATTCTGGAATTTTTGCAGGCCTTGATATCGGAACGTCAACCGTCAAGGTGATAATTGCAGAATATATCAACAATCAAATTAATATTATCGGTTACGGTAATGCTCCATCTGCTGGACTTAGTCGTGGTGTGATTGTAGACATTGATCAGGTGGTCGGTGCTATTCAGTCTGCGGTTAAAGAAGCTGAGCAGCGTTCCGGGAAGACCATTTCAGAAGTTACGGTTGGGATTCCCGCTAATATGCTTCAAATTGAACGCTGTCGTGGCGTCATTGCCGTAAGTTTAGCGGGTGATAGTGCGTCAAAAGAAATCACTTCGAATGATGTGTGGCGTGTAACCCAGGCTGCCTTGGTTCAAAACTTACCGCCTGAACGTGAAGTCATTGATATTATTCCTGAGGAGTTCATTGTTGATGGCTTTGATGGAATTCAGGATCCGCGGGGGATGCTTGGTGTCCGGATGGAAATGGACGGTATTATGTATACTGGTCCGAAGACAATTGTGCATAACGTTAAAAAGTGCATTGAACGAGCAGGCCTTGAAGTTAACGGAACGGTTGTAATGCCGTTAGCGGTAGCGGATGTTGCATTGACTGACGACGAACGTGATTTTGGTGCGGTAACGATTGACATTGGCGGTGGCCAAACAACAGCCGCTGTCATTCACGACCATCAGTTGAAGTATACATACGTCGATCAAGAAGGTGGCGATTTTGTTACCCGTGATATTTCGGTCGTATTAAATACTTCGATTGAAAACGCCGAGCTTCTTAAGCAAAATTATGGTTATGCAGACACCACAATGGCCTCTAAGGATGATGTCTTCCCCGTTCAGGTTGTCGGTCAGCAAGAACCGCAACAAATTACGGAGGAATATCTTGCTGAGATTATTGAGGCGCGGTTAGAGCAAATCTTTGAAAAACTTCGGGATGAGTTGGAACAGGTTGACGCTTTATCACTTCCGGGAGGCGTTGTCTTAACCGGAGGAACGGCAGCATTACCTGGAATTAAGGAACTGGCGGAGGATGTTTTAGACGTGAACGTGCGCGTTTACGTTCCGCAGGAAATGAATCTGCGGGATCCGAAGTTTACCGGGGTGCTGGGGTTGACCCAGTATATCGCACGGCAACGGGGGGTTGACCGGATTGTTAAGGACGCCCTTGCAAGCGATAATTTCCAGGAACAGCCCCTTGATGGTGAACCGGAAGGTGATGTTTCTGCTGATGAACGGCGTCCGCGGTCGTTTCGGCCGTTCCAATCACGGAAACGGGAGGATAAACCCGTCCGTGAGGCAACGCCAAAGCAACCGAGGGAAGAAGGCTCCTCAAAGATTGGCGCCCTGTTCCACCGGTGGTGGCAGAAATTATCTGAGTTCTTTGAACGGGCAATGGACTAATGAAAATGGAGGATGAAGGGATGGAATTCTCAATGGATTCAAACGAAGTTGGCGCAAAGATTAAGGTCATTGGTGTCGGTGGCGCCGGTGGTAACGCCGTTAACCGGATGATTGAAGATGACGTTAAGGGTGTTGAATTTATCGTTGCTAACACGGATATTCAAGCACTGAAGAAGTCTAAGGCAGAGACGAAGATTCAAATCGGGCCGAAGCTTACGAAGGGACTTGGAGCTGGTTCAAACCCAGAAGTTGGTGAGAAGGCTGCCGAAGAAAGCGAAGATGCAATTGCACAACAGCTTGACGGCGCAGATATGATTTTTGTTACTGCCGGAATGGGTGGTGGAACCGGAACGGGGGCTGCTCCTGTTGTTGCCAAGGTTGCTAAGGAACAGGGTGCCCTCACTGTGGGGGTTGTCACCCGACCATTTAGTTTTGAAGGACCCAAGCGGGCAACCTTTGCCGCTGACGGAATTGCAAAGCTGAAGGAGCACGTCGACACGCTGGTAATTATTGCTAATAACCGGTTGCTTGAAATTGTCGATAAGAAGACACCGATGCTTCAGGCTTTCCAGGAAGCTGATAATGTTCTTCGGCAGGGTGTTCAGGGAATTTCTGACCTGATTACATCACCAGGATACGTTAACCTGGACTTTGCTGATGTTAAGACGGTTATGCAGGATCAGGGTTCTGCCTTAATGGGAATCGGGACTGCAAGCGGTGAAAACCGGACGGAAGAAGCTACTAAGGCAGCCATTCATTCACCGTTGCTTGAGGTTTCAATTGAGGGTGCTCAACAGGTGTTGTTAAACATTACCGGTGGTCCGGATTTGAGCCTGTTCGAAGCACAGCAGGCTTCCGATATTGTTGCTCAGGCTGCTAACGATGACGTTAACATCATCTTCGGGACGTCAATTAACGAGAACCTTGACGAGGATACCGTGATCGTTACGGTAATTGCTACCGGAATTGATGCTAACGGTAAGAAAAAGATTGGGCGGCATAACCGTGGAAACCGCGGAAACGGCATGCAGCAGCCGGGGATTTCCCAACCACGGCAGAACGGAAACGGTGGAATGAACCAGGGTTCAAACCAGCAGTCCGACCCGTTTAACAACTGGAATTTAAACCGGGAAAACGGGAATAACCGGCAGGCGTTCCAAAATGAACGGGAAAATGCCTTCCGGAACATCCAAAAGGATGACTTCAATGTTTACAACGATCAGCAGAATAATGCTGACGCTAAGGCAAAAGAAGAAGACGAGTTAAGTAAGCCACCTTTCTTCCGTCACCGGAAGCGGTAATTGAAGGAGGAGGGAATTAGCGAGGATGATTGGCCAAATTATTCAGGTTCTTTTTGAATTGTATTCAACGCTGATCTTGGTGTACTGCATTATGTCCTGGTTCCCGAATGCTTATCAAACAAAGCTGGGCCAATTATTGGTGCGTCTTTGTCAGCCATACCTTGAGATTTTTGAGCGGTTTATTCCACCGGTTTTCGGGATTTCATTTGCTCCGTGGGTGGGGTTGATTGCCTTACAATTTATCGAGTATGGTGTATTTGCCATTTTGCGGATATTGTAGTAGAGCATGAACGCAAATATTTATCAGCATTTCCGCCCCGCCGAGCGGCCGTTAATCGACCAGCTCAGCGGGGTGGTTGCACAAGCGGAAAGTGAATACCGGCCGGTAACGACACACTTTCTTGATCCGCGGGCACAGTATATTTTACAAACGCTTGTCGGGGGGAGTGCCGTAAAGGTGGCTTTTTCTGGAGGCTATTCGGGGGCGGAACGTTGTCGCGCGATTGTTTTTCCGGATTACTTTTCCCCGGAAAACGCTGACTTTGCGATTACCCCGCTTACAATTCGGTACCCAGTTAAATTCGCCACGTTAGCACACCGTCAGGTTTTAGGAACGCTGGTTAATAGTGGAATTGAGCGGGACGTGTTGGGCGATATCATTAGTGATGGAACCACCTGGCAGTTTATGTGTGAGCGGGGGATTGCAGCATACTTACAAGCGCAGGTTGAGCGCATTGGCCCAGTTAAGGTGAATTTAGTTCCTGCAACTGCAGTAATTCGCCCCCAAAATGATTGGCAGCCAATGCAGATAACCATTGCTTCGGTTCGCCTTGATGCGGTTATTGCTGCTGTTTTTAACTTTTCCCGCCAACGGGCCAAGGAAGTCCTCAGCCGCCAATATGTGCGGGTGAACTGGAGTGTGGTTGATCAGGGTGACTATTCCGTGGCCGAATATGATATTATTTCTGTAAGAAGAGCGGGTCGGTTTCGTATTACTCGTGTGGCCCCGGAGCGAACTAAAAAAGGAAAACTCCGGGTTAGTGGTGAGGTGATCCACAGCCGGCGGTGAGCTTGCTTTTCTAGCTAAAAGGTATACGATTAACAAGAAGATAATTAATGGAGGTGTCGGGGATGGCATTGACCCCAAGAGATATTCATAATAAGGAATTTCAGACAAAGTTCCGTGGGTTTGATCAGGAAGAAGTTGTTGACTTTCTTGATCAGATTCAAAAGGATTACGAGGCTTCACTCCGGGAAAATGACCGGTTAAACGAAGAAATCCGGCAGTACGAAGAGAAGTTAAAGTACTTCAATGATTTAAAGGATTCACTGAACCAGTCAATTATTGTTGCCCAGGAAGCGGCTGATAAGGTGAAGGCCAACTCACAGCGGGAAGCCGACATCATCAACCGTGAAGCGCAAAAGCAGGGTCAGGACATTATTGACCAGGCAAATGAAAAGGCCCGTCACATTATTGATGAAGCGGCTGCAAAGGCTAAGCAACTTGCCATTGAAACTGACGACCTGAAGAAGCAGGCGCGGATTTTCCGGCAGAAGTTACAGGTAATGCTGGAATCACAGCTTGAAGTTGTCAAGGGGAGCGAATGGGATGAGATTCTGAAGCAGGGTGATACAAGCACCTACGAAGAGATTCAGAATGCTATTCGTGAAGATGATGCGATGAACAAGGAAGATGCCATGACGGTCCAGTCCTTCACGGCAAACGCCCCGCAAGAGCAGCAGGTTGCTCCGGATACAAATGATGAGCCAGAAACTCCTGCTTCGGATGAAGCTCAGGCTGAAGTAAACGGCGGTGCTGATGACGACGAGGAACAGACGGTTGTTATTTTCCCTGACACGAATGATGAGCCAGCTGGGCGCCACTACAGCCAGGGTAACGTCGTTGATGACGACGAACAGTAATACTAATTTCCAAACAGCAGCATGGAATGAACGTGATTAGGTTCAGCGAGCTACGGTGGTGTGAGGTAGTCCTCCCTCCGTTCATTACCGATCGGTTGCTGGGATGTGGTTCTGAATAAATTAGGAACTGCCGGCTTAATGCCGTTATCTTTACACTAAGGGGAGTGGTTACCACTCCTGAAGTTGGGTGGTACCACGAAAATCTCGTCCCGAGCGACGGGATTTTTTTGTACTCTAGAAGAAGGGAAAGAAACTTATGCGGATCAAAAAAACGCTTAACATGGGGAAGACAAAGTTCCCGATGCGGGGAAATCTTCCCGTAAAGGAAGTCGAGCGCCAAAAGCAGTGGGGAGACAATAAGGTTTATGAACAACGGCTGAAGCTTAACGAAGGAAAGCCCAGTTTTGTTCTTCATGATGGCCCTCCATATGCTAACGGTAACATTCACATGGGGCATGCCATGAATAAGATTTCCAAGGATTTCATTGTTCGTTCAAAGTCAATGATGGGATACTATGCCCCATATGTTCCTGGATGGGATACTCATGGACTGCCAATTGAGCAACAGCTGAAGAAGGAAGGGATCGACCGGAAGACGCTCTCAGTTAATGATTTTCGGGAGAAGTGTCGGGAATACGCCCTTAAGCAGGTTGATAAGCAACGTGCGGACTTTAAACGGCTGGGAATTAACGCTGAGTGGGACAACCCGTACCTAACCCTCAAACCGGAATTCGAAGCGGCTGAAATCCGGGTCTTTGGAAAGATGGCTGAGCGGGGATTAATCTACAAGGGATTAAAGCCCGTGCGGTGGTCATGGTCCTCAGAATCTGCGCTGGCAGAAGCCGAAGTCGAGTATCATGACGTAACATCACCATCAGCGTTCTTTGCGGAACGGGTTATCGATGGCAAGGGCGTTTTAGCCAATGACCAAACGTACATGGTGGTATGGACGACGACCCCATGGACGATTCCGGCATCTGAGGGGATTACCATTGCGGCGGACTTTGACTATGCGGTGGTCACTCACGATGATGATGAGCGCCAGTTCGTAATGGCTGCTGAGTTAGTTAACAAGAACGCGGAACTCTTCGGATGGGATGACGTCAAAGTAATCAAGACGGTCCGGGGGGCAGAACTCGAAAACGTTGTTGCGGCGCACCCGTTTGATGCTTCCCGCAAGTTAATTACCATGCTGGGGGACTTTGTAACCCTTGATGACGGGACTGGGTTGGTTCATACGGCTCCTGGTTACGGGGAAGACGACTACATGGTCGGAAAGAAATACGGGCTACCGATTTTTGCTCCGGTGAATGACCAGGGTTACCTGACTGCCGAAGCAGGGGCCGATTTTGACGGGGTCTTTTACGAGGACGCTAACGACATTGCGCTTAAGAAGTTAGCTGATCAGGGTCTCTTATTAAAGTCCATGCCATACACGCATAGTTATCCGTTTGACTGGCGGACAAAGAAGCCGATTATTTTCCGGGCAACCCCACAGTGGTTTGCATCGGTTGATAAGATTCGTGATGAGATTCTTACTGCCCTTGATGACGTTCAGTTCCATCCAGAATGGGGCCAGAAACGGCTGCGTAATATGATTAAGGACCGGGGAGACTGGGTTATTTCCCGGCAACGGGTTTGGGGCGTTCCTCTCCCAATTTTCTATGGGGAAGATGGCGAAGCAATCATTACTCCCGAAACGGTTAACCACGTTGCTGACCTAATTGCGGAACACGGCTCTAATGTATGGTTCGAGCGCGAAGCAAAAGACCTTCTTCCGGAAGGATTTACGAGTCCGCACTCACCAAATGGTCAATTTACCAAGGAAACGGACATCATGGACGTGTGGTTCGATTCTGGTTCATCCCATCAGGGTGTTTGTGTCGAGCGGGACTACCTAACGTATCCGGAGGATTTAGTTCTGGAAGGTTCAGACCAGTACCGGGGATGGTTTAACTCCAGCTTAATTACGAGCGTTGCCATGACAGGAAAGGCGCCGTACAAGGAAGTCATTTCCCAAGGCTTTACCCTTGACGGTAAGGGCCGGAAGATGAGTAAGTCACTGGGGAACACGATTGTTCCGGAAAAGGTAATTAAGCAAATGGGCGCTGAGATTATCCGGCTATGGGTTCTTAGTGTTGATACGTCAGCAGACGTTCGGGTCTCGATGGGGAGTTTCCAGCAAATTGCTGAAAGTTACCGGAAGTTGCGGAATACGTTCCGTTTCTTGTTGGCCAATACGGCGGACTTTGACCCCCAGGAAAACCACGTTGCCTTTGATGACCTGACTCCGCTTGACCAGTATATGGAAATGAAGGTTAACCGGCTGACGAAGACCATCCTAGATGATTTTGCGACGTATAATTTCATGGATATTTACAAGCAAATTCTTAACTTTGTAACCGTTGACCTGTCGGCCTTTTACATGGATATTGCTAAGGATGTTATTTACATTGAGGCAAAGGACAGCCATGCACGGCGTTCGATGCAAACGGTAATGTACGATATCGTGGTTCGGCTGGCTAAGTTATTAACGCCAGTTATTCCACACACAACCGAAGAAGTTTGGGAATACCTGAAGGAACCGGAAGAATTTGCTCAGTTAGCCGAGATGCCAGCGGTGGACCACCGGAATCATGAGGACCATGTCCTTGCTGATTGGGAGCAGTTTATGAAGGTGCGGTCAACCGTCCTTAAGGCGCTGGAAGAAGCCCGTGATGCAAAGTTAATCGGGAAGTCGTTTGAAGCGCGGGTTAACCTCTACGTGGATGCTTCTGTACAGGAGTTAATTACGCGGCTTGGAGTAGACGTGCGCCAGACGATGATTGTTTCACAGCTAGAAATGCACGCCCTTGATGAAGCGCCAGCAGACGCACTTCAGGGTGAGGGTGTTGCCGTTGTGGTTGAGCACGCAGCCGGTGAGGTATGCCCGCGGTGCCGGATGTACCGGGAAGACTTAGGAACCGATAGCGAGTTGGCCCCGTTATGTGGCCGGTGTGCTGCGGTTGTTCGGCAGGATTTTCCGGAGGCTGTAACTGAAGGGCTAGAAAAATAAGAATTTGTCATAAAAATAACGAAGGTGGGGGATAAGATGTTAGCGGAAAGTGCAGTTGTTGAGCTATTAAAACACGCACACCTTTTTAAGGAGGCCGTTCAGGATAAGCAGTGGACTTATTCTTTTCCAAAACCTGATTCAGCAACGGGATTAACGACCATTTCGTATAATTCAAAACAAAGTGATGCCCACACCCTCTTCTTTTGCAAGGGCCGCAACTTTAAGCGGGCATACCTCGATGAGGCAATTCGGGCGGGGGTGCCGGTAATTGTTACGGAGAACGTTTTTTCTGAAACCCCGGCATCAGTCGTGCAGCTCATCGTAACTGACATTAAAAAGGCAATGGCGGTGGTTGCCCGGGCCTTTTACGGGTATCCTGATAAGGAATTTAAGCGCTTAATTGGCTTTACCGGGACTAAGGGGAAGACGACGGCAGTATACTTTACCCGGCATATTCTTCAGCACATGGCCCCGGGAAAAGTGGCGCAGTTTTCCTCCGTTGAAAATTCGGTTGACGGGGTTCACTACACGGAATCGGGACTGACAACGATGGAGTCGTTCGATCTGTTTCGGTCCATGCGGCAGGCCGTTGATAACGGGATGGAGTATCTTGTGATGGAGGTCTCCAGTCAGGCGTATAAAACCAACCGGGTATACGGGATTACGTTTGATATTGGGGTGTTCCTCAATATTTCTCCTGACCACATTAGTCCGGTTGAGCACCCGTCCTTTGATGATTACCTGTATTGTAAAACCCAGTTGTTTAAGAACAGCCACACAATGGTTATCAATGCAGAAACAGACTATGCTTCCTTGTTATTGGCTAAGGCACGGGCAAAGTGTCCGCGGGTAATCACGTATGGAAAACATCAGGGAGACTATCGGTACGGGAACGATCCGTCCAATGGACAGGATTTCTCGTTAGTAAATGTGAGTGCTGACGTTCCGGCGGTGGATGAGCAGTATAGGATGAAAATGGTTGGGGCGTTTAACCACGAAAACGCGGTTCCGGCAATTATCGTGAGCCGACTGTGTGGTGCCGATGTTCCAGCGACCGTTGCGGGAATAGCGGAAACCACTATTTCTGGACGAATGGAGATGCTTCAGGCTAAAGATGGCCTTACGGTTTGTGTTGACTACGCGCATAACTACATTAGCCTAAAGCGGGCTCTCCAGTACCTTCGCCAAACGCATCCCCACGGGCAGGTTGTGGTTGTTGTTGGCGGGGTTGGCGGAAAGGCCGAATCCCGGCGGGCGGACATTGGCCGGGCTGTTTCTGAAGAAGCCGATGTCGCATATATTACCGAAGATGATAGTGCTAACGTGGACCCTCGCGAAATCATGCAGGCGATTGTTGCCCACATTACCCCGAACGTGACGGTTCACCAGATTGTTGACCGGAAACAGGCGGTAACGGCGGCGATTAATGGCGCCCATCCGGATGACGTCGTGTTACTGGCAGCTAAGGGCCGGGAACGGTTCATTTATAAAAACGGGGAACACGTTCCGTATGATGGGGATTATTACCTAGCGCAGGAACTTTTAAAGCACCGCAACTAGTAGGATAAATTTTAATGAGGTGAGCGAAATGCCGATTGTAGATATGAACGACCAGGCTGAACTTCAGCGATACAAGGATTTTTTAGCAACGAGTCCTAACCGAAAACTAACCCAAACTGTTGAATGGGGCCGGGTAAAGTCAAATTGGGAACCATGTTATGTGTATGTTACGGATGAAGCCGGTCAAATTGAAGGGGCAATGTCCATTTTGATGATTGCTAATAAGCAAGCTGGCGGAAAAAAGCTGGCGTACTGTTCAAAGGGCCCCGTGTGTGATGTTCATAACGTAGCGCTTGTAAAACGGCTTTATGATGAAGCAAGTGATTACTTGCAGCAACAAGGTGCGTTTGTTTTACGGGCCGACCCGGAAGTTGAGTACACGGATGAGTATGACCATGCGTTGCGTGAAGCAGGCTTTACCGTTCGCAATAAGGATGTCGTTGGCCACGGGACAATCATGCCACGGTTGAACATGGTCCTGGATTTAAACGGCGTAACTCCTGACAACGTCGATGAATTAATGATGAAATTCCGGAAAAACACGCGGTACAATATCCGGTTAGCTAAACGGAAGGGCGTAACGGTTGATTACGGAAAGAGCCAGGAATACTTGGACGCGTTTTACGAAACGCACAAGGCAATGGCTGAGCGGCAACATATTACGTACCGGCCGAAGGAATACTTTGAACGGGTGCTGGATGAGTTAGGTGACCATGTTCGAATTTACCTTGCGCGGCATGAGGATGACATTCTAGCCGGTGCGATTACGGCTAATTACGGTGATCGGGTATGGCATATGTACGGTGGTTCGACAAACGTTAAGCGGAATCTTATGCCAAACTACCTGATGCAGTGGAACATGATTAACTGGGCCGTTGAGACCGGCAAACCATATTATGACTTTGGTGGAATCTTTGAGGCTGATCCGAAGGATGGTTTATACGTTTATAAAGCTGGATTTACCGGCGGCGTAACCGAATACATCGGTGAGATTGATCGTGTTTTCGATGAAGATGCTTACCGGAAGTATAACGAACACATGGAAAGCTTATAGTTTAGTAGTAAAAGGAGGTTGGGTTACAGTTCCCGACCTCCTTACTGTTTGTGGGATAAGTTGGTGACGGTGAACAAAATAAATGGCAGGCCACAGGATCTTATTCGTCATGCAACCTGGCGCACCCTTCTTCGGGGTATGCTACAATTAAACGGAGAATTTGAATCGAGGGGTGGCGGTGAAAATTAACTTCAAAGAGCACGTTGAAAGCGAGCATACGATTTACCACGGGGCAATTCTTGATCTTGCAGTAGAGAAGGTCCGTCTTCCTAACGGCCAACCAGCAAACCGGGAAATTGTCCACCATCACGGAGCGGTGGGGTTAATTCCGCTTACGGATGACGGAAAGATTATTCTAGTAAAACAGTGGCGGGAACCGCTGCGGCAGGTGACGCTAGAGATTCCGGCGGGAAAAATTGAACCAGGCGAGGCGCCCCTCCAAACGGCCAAACGAGAGTTAAACGAGGAAGTGCGGATGGAAGCGACACATTTGAAGCAGGTCGCCCAATTTTACACGTCACCGGGCTTTGCAGATGAAAAGATGACGTTGTTTTGCGCTATGGGGTTAGCGCCAGTGGCCAACGAGCTTCCCCAGGATGACGATGAGTTTCTCGAACTGGTTTCCCTGACACCCACGGAGATGCACCGGCAAATCGCAACCGGGTTGATTTGTGATGCCAAAACAATTATGGCTTTGTGGTACTGGCAATTGAAGGAGGATACCAGTAATGGGCGATGAACGGTTAAGGCGCCACCAGCACGAAGAATTTGACCAGGAGTGGGCTGCAAACGAAGACGAACAAACCGAACATCTTCACCGCGAAACTCCCAGGTGGGCCCAGCAACCTGAAGAGGAGGAACCACTTCCTACCAGGGAAGAACAACGGGTGGCGGAACGGCAAGCTCTTATTGATGAAAAAGCGCGGCGGTTAGGCCGCAAGCTGAACAAGGTAATTCTCGTGCTTGTGATTTTAATTGTCTTGACGTACCTGTTTATGCGGTTTGTAAACTTTTAAGGAGGAACACTATGCGATACGGAATTTTATGTGCAATGGAAGAGGAAATTAAGGAGTTACGGCGGCGGCTAGCGGACCGTGATGATGTGGTCATTGCGGGGGCAACGTTTTCAACGGGAACGTTAAACGGCCACGCCGTCGCAATGGTTGAATCGGGGATTGGAAAGGTCCAAGCCGGGATGATGACGGCGGTTTTAATTGACCATTTTAAGGTTGATTGCGTGATTAATTCTGGTTCGGCCGGTGGAATTGGCGATGGCTTAAAGGTTGGTGACGTGGTGGTTTCAACCAAGGTAGCATACCATGACGTGAACTCCACGGCCTTTAACTACGCCCCCGGCCAATTACCGAACCAACCCCGTTTCTTTGAGGCAGATGCGGCGTTAGCAGACCAAATTGTGAATGCAGCCCAGAACGTTGGGATGCCCGTAAAACGTGGCTTGATTGTTTCTGGCGACCAATTTATTAGTTCGACGGCCCAGATTAACCACATTAAGGAACTGTACCCCGATGTTTTATGTAGTGAAATGGAAGGGGCTGCAGTGGGCCAGGTTGCGCATCAGTTTGCCGTGCCGTTTGTGGTTATTCGGGCAATGTCAGATACTGGTGATGAGGAAGCAAGCCAGTCATTCGATGAATTTATTATCCAAGCGGGAAAGCAGTCTGCCCAGATGATTCTTAACCTCCTTGACCAGGCGGAGGACTAGTAAAATGGAACGGATTTATCTGGATAACGCAGCCACGACGCCCATGGATCCGGCGGTAATTGACCGGATGACGGCGGTAATGAAGACGGTTTTCGGGAATGCGTCCAGCGTTAATTCATTTGGGCGGGAGGCTCGGGCAATTCTAGATGAAAGCCGGCATACTATTGCCCAATCAATTAATGCTGCGCGGGATGATGAAATTGTTTTTACGAGTGGTGGGACCGAAAGTGACAACACCGCAATTATTCAGACGGCCCTTGCGCGGCAACAGGAAGGACGTCACATCATAACAACTGCGGTTGAGCACGAGGCGGTGCTAAAGCCGATGCAGTACTTGGAACAGCACGGGTTTGAAGTGACATACCTACCGGTTGATGAATGCGGAATGATTCGGCTCGCTGATCTGAGGGCGGCGTTGCGGGACGACACGATCCTTGTTTCCGTGATGACGGGGAACAACGAGGTGGGTGCCCGGATGCCAATTCATGAAATTGGTGAACTCGTGGCCCCAACTAATGCGTGGTTCCACACGGATGCGGTTCAAGCGTACGGGTTACTCGATATTGATGTTCAACGCGACCACATTGACTTGCTGGCAACTTCGGCGCATAAGCTTAACGGCCCGAAGTTTATGGGCTTCTTATACCGCCGTACCGGTTTAAATTTTCCACCGTTAATTAAGGGCGGTGAACAGGAACTAGACCGGCGTGCGGGAACGGAGAACATTCCTGCCATTGCGGGGTTTGCGAAGGCGGTTGCGCTGCTTGATCCGGACACCAAGCGTGCCCGGCGCGAACACGAACAGGCCTTAAAGGAATCGCTAATCACCAAATTAACGGACGCCGGGATTGATTTTGAGGTGAATGGGGGGCACGGTGAAGACTACTTGCCCCACGTATTAAGCATTTGGTTTAAGGGGGTTCCGAACGACGCCCTGATTACCAACCTGGATTTGGCGGGCATTGCGGTGGCAGCGGGGTCGGCTTGTACGGCAGGTTCGCTGGAACCATCCCATGTGTTACGGGCAATGTACGGTGACTCGCCGCGGGTAACCGAAACGATTCGGTTTAGTTTTGGCCCGTTGAATACGGAGGCAGAGATCAACACGGTTGTCCAAGAAGTGGCGAAGATTATTAACCGGATGAAAAGGGGATAAATAAAATGGCATATGAAAAACAGGCTCAGTTAAAGGGTGATTCTCGCCGGTTTGGGTTGGCGACGACGATTAAAAAGTATACCCTGCGGGATACGGGGTTTATCCCAACAAAGGCGGGCCGGTTTCAACTTGACCGGAAACTTAATCCGGATGAGGCGGATAACCGGAGCGTTCGACTTAAAATTACCGTTAATCAGGACCTAACTGGTTTTAAGATGGCGGTGGTGACCGCGAATGAAATGCAGGCGGTAAATATCTTTAAGCAGCCTGACAAGTATGCAACCGAACTTGAACAGCTAAACTTTACGCTCCAGGAATTGATTGATCGGGGTGCATTGGCTGAGTGTTAAGTAGCATGGTGTACCAAAATGATTAAAACGGGCGTGGTGGAGGCGGCAAGCTAACTGAATTACGTGGGATGGATTCAGGCTGTAAACTTCCGCCCAGCCCGTTTGTTTTGACGTTGATTTATGCAAAACGACAAAAAGATTATAATTACTTTTAATTAGTAACCTCGATACAGGCGTGCTATGATTAAAAAGACTGAATTGCGTGACCTTCAATCCGTTGATTCAGAATTTAACGAAGTGATGGTGATGATAAATGAAGGATAAGCAGCATACCCGCGTAGTTGTGGGGATGAGTGGCGGGGTGGACTCCTCCGTCGTTGCGTACCTGTTGAAGCAGGAAGGCTACGACGTGGTCGGGGTCTTTATGAAAAACTGGGACGAGAAAAAGGACAGCGGTGTCTGTACGGTGACCGAAGACTATGAAGACGTCGCCAAGGTGGCTAATAAAATCGGAATTCCGTACTATTCAGTCAACTTTGAAAAGGAATACTGGGACCGCGTGTTCACGTATTTCCTGGACGAATACAAGCGGGGCCGGACGCCCAATCCGGATGTAATGTGCAACCCGGAGATTAAGTTTAATGCCTTTTTGGACTATGCGTTGAAACTCGATGCCGATTACATTGCAATGGGGCACTATGCGCAAACCCGCCGTGACCCGGACGGAACAGTACACCTGTTGCGGGGGGCTGATCCGAATAAGGACCAAACGTACTTCTTAAGTCAGCTAACGCAGCACCACCTTGAGCGGGCACTCTTTCCAATTGGTGGAATGTTAAAGAGTAAGGTGCGGCAAATTGCGGAAGAAGCGGGCCTTGCAACCGCCCATAAGAAGGATTCAACCGGAGTGTGCTTTATTGGCGAACGAAACTTCGGTAAGTTTCTGAGTGAGTTTTTGCCAGCCCAACCGGGGAAGATCATGACCTTTGATGGTGAGGTAAAGGGTGAACACCACGGGCTAATGAATTACACGATTGGCCAGCGGCGGGGACTCGGAATTGGCGGAAACGGTACAAGTAATGAGCCATGGTTTGTGGTCGGAAAGGACCTCAACAAGAATATCCTGTATGTTGGGCAGGGCTACAATAACGAAGGATTATTTGCCGATAAACTAGATGCATCGAAGTTAAACTTTATTGCGCCGATTGATGATCGGGGGGATGAGTTCCACTGTACGGCTAAAATTAGGTACCGGCAAAAAGATGATGGGGTCACCGTTCGATTTAATGCGGACCATACGAAGGTTGACGTTCTGTTTGATAACCCCACCCGGGCGGTCACTCCCGGACAGGAAGTGGTCTTTTACGATGGCGAGGAATGTCTGGGAAGCGGAACGATTGACCACGCATACTGGAAGGGTGAATTACGCCAGTACGTGTAGGTAATCGCAGGATGAATGCTGGGCGAAGTTTGTGAAGGATTAGCCAGCGAGAAGTCGGATTAAGTCCGGCTTTTTTTAGTACCGGCAATGTGTGATAATGGGAGCGGAAGGAAGAGAGGGCATGACAAAGTTTTATTTTATTCGGCACGGAAAAACGCAGTGGAACCTAGAACGGCGGTACCAGGGAGCGGGCGGTGATTCCCCGCTACTCCCCGAAAGTATTGCGGCAATTCATGAACTAGCAGACTACTTAAAGGATGTTCATTTTGACCACGCATACGTTAGTCCGCTTCCCCGGACAAGGGCAACTGCACGCGTTTTGATTGATGATATGGGAACTGCGATTCCCCTGACGGTTGATGATGCCTTTAAGGAGTTTAATCTAGGAAAACTCGAAGGAATGACTTTTGAGGCGGCAGCGGCGAAGTATCCGCAGGAGTGTGATGCCTTCCATCATCATCCTGATCAGTACCGGACTGATCGGATTGGGGGCGAATCGTTTACGGACGTAATTAACCGAGTAACGCCCCGGCTACAGGCCATTGCCCGCGAGTTTCCGGCGGGAAATATTCTGGTGGTTACCCATGGTGGGGTGCTGTGTGCGGAGTTAGGCCACCTGTTAGGCTATTCCCTAGCGGATTTACGCCGGCGGGGCGGGTTAGTGAATACCAGTACCTCGATTTTTGAAACGGTTGATGGGGGAGCGCATTTTAAGTGTTGCGCCTTTAATGAAACCAGCTATTTACACCGGAAAATTGACGAAAGTGATACCGTATAAGGAGTCGTTTTATGGGAGAACGGAAGGAAAAGCAGGCCCAGATCCAACAGGCAATCAAACAATTAGTGGCTGCAGTGGATGCGCATCCAGATGAGGTTGAGCGCTACTACGAATTAGGAACAGCCCTCACAGAACAACAGAGTTATCCGCAAGCAGAGGAGCTGTTAAAACGGGCGTTAAGCCATTTTAATGGTGATAACCACGCTGAGAATTTATTGCACTACGGGTTAGGAAACGTCTATTACGCCAGTGGATTATACCAAGAAGCCCTCGGAGAGTTTCAGCGGGTTCAGGATAAACGCTTAAAGGGGCAGGCGTACATGATGATTGCCCAAACGTACTATGCCCAGAAGAAATACCAACAGGCGCTCGTGTTTGCACTAACGGCTAGTGAACAGCTGAAGCGGGATAGTGCCCCGCTAACGCTAATGGGCGATACTTTTATGGCACTGGGAAACTTTACGCAGGCGCACGAGTACTATACAAAGGCGTTGACGGTTAACGGCCAGGATCTCCGGGCACGGTTTCAACGGGGCGTTGTCCTAACGGTTCAGGGGAAGGACCCGGCAGCGGATTTTGACTTTGTCAAGCGGCATGATCCGGCGTTTTATAAGCGGATGCAGGCGCGGCTAGCGGATACGCAAAAATTCATGCAACAGGCGGTTCATCAACGGGAGAAAAAGGATGAGTAGCGAAAATCAAGGGACACATGTCCTCACGGGTAAGGTTAACCACGTTATTTTTGCGGCCCCGGATTCGTTTTATAAGGTGATTGCGGTGGCAGTAACGGAGACTGACTTTGACTGGGATGACGATGAGTTAACCGTTGTTGGGGACATGCCCACCGTTCAGCAGGGCGCAACGTATCAGTTTAGCGGTGAGCTGGTTGCCCACCCGAAGTACGGACAACAGTTTCGGGCACAAACGGTGACCGTGGCGGCTCCTACTAGCGAAGCGGGGGTGATTGATTACCTGGCTGGGGAAGATTTTCCGGGAATCGGGCGGAAAACGGCCGCCCGGATTGTAAAGATTTTAGGAGCAGAGGCGGTTAACGTCTTAATGGACGATCCGGACCAAGCAGACCGGCTAGGCTTATCAGCAAAGCAGCGGGAAACCCTGATAAAGACGCTTCGCCGGAATAACGGTGCCGAACAAGCCGTTATTGAACTCAATAACTACGGATTCTCTGGGCGTCTAGCCAGCAAAATTTACGATCATTTTCGGGAAACGACTCTGGATGTTCTCCATGATGACCCGTACCGGATTGCGATTGAGGTTCCCGATGTTAGTTTTCGGCGAATTGATGCTTTAGCGCCCCAGCTGGGGATTGCGCCGGATGACCCTTCCCGAATGCGGGGGGCGCTATTTAACCAGTTGGGACTGGCAGCAGCGAGTGGCGATACCTACGTTGACGATCGGCAGTTGATCACTACCACCCAGCAGTTGTTAGGGAATGCCGTTCAAGGGCCAGAGTTGGTGGCTCAGCTTCAGGAACTGATTAAGGCGGAGCACGTTGTTCTTGATAAGCAGGGGCGCGTTTTTATCCGCCAGCTTTACGACGCGGAGGTTGAGATTGCTGCCCAGTTTAGCCGGTTGCTTGACCAGCATCCCCAAAAGGTGGCCGCAATCGACCAGAAGCTCAACCGGGTGGAGCGGCACCTTGAAATTGAATACAGTGATGATCAGCGGGCGGCAATTAAAGAAGCAATTCAACACCAGTGTTTTATCCTGACTGGCGGTCCTGGAACCGGGAAAACCACGATTATTAACGGCTATCTCACCCTTTTTGCAATGGTTCATGACCTTGACCCGGACGAGTTGGACGCGAAACCAGGAAAACCTAGTCCCGTTTTGCTTGCGGCGCCCACCGGCCGGGCAGCGAAACGGTTAAGCGAGGCTACGCATTTACATGCATGCACAATTCACCATTTGCTGGGAATTACCGGGCGGGGAAGCCGGCTGCCAGAAGAGGTGGAAGAATTAAGTGGGGCGTTGTTAATCATTGATGAGACGTCAATGGTTGATACGGAATTGATGCGGTTACTGGTAAAGAGTATTCCCAATAACATGCAGGTCCTCTTTGTTGGTGATAAGGATCAGTTACCGTCCGTAGGTCCAGGGCAGGTTTTTAACGACCTGCTCGCGAATGTGGCGATTCCGCGGGCTGAATTGCACCAGATTTTCCGGCAGCAGGCGGGTTCAGCAATTGTAACGCTCGCCCATGAGATTCAGGGCGGCCACCTTCCGGCTGATTTATTGAGTAAGCAGCAGGATCGGTCGTTTACCGTGTGTTCGACCAATCAGGTCACGCCGTTAATCACGCAGGTTGTGAAGATTGCCCTCCAAAAGGAAATTGCTGCGGATGATATTCAGGTGTTAGCGCCGATGTACCGCGGCCCTGCGGGAATTACCGCCATTAATCATGCCCTCCAGGAAATGCTTAACCCGCAGCATCCGGGGCAAAAGAGTGTGGTGGTAAACGACCAGGAGCTGAGAATTGGGGACCGCGTATTATACCAGGTTAACAATCCGGACAAGGAGATTTATAACGGTGATATTGGCACCATCATTAGTTTAACGGCTGCAAACGCAAAGAAAAAACAACCGGCAACGATGACAATTAACTTTGATGGGCGCGAGGTCGAACTTGGCCGGGAGGACTGGTACCACCTCCAACTGGCGTACTGCATGTCGATTCATAAGGCGCAGGGGAGTGAATTTCCGGTAGTGATCATTCCCCTGGTTCGCCAATTCCACCGGATGCTTGCACGTAATTTGCTGTACACCGCAGTTACCCGGGCAAAGCAAAAACTAATTTTACTCGGTGAACCCCAGGCGTTTCAGGAAAGTGTGGCTAATCCGGGATTGGACCGCTTAACGGCGCTTCCGGATCGGCTCCGGGCGTACCTTCAGGGAGAAGAAGCGGGTCACCAGGATTTATCACCTGATGCAGGTCAGCAAGAACAACCAGAGGGGGTTCCACCAACAGAAACGTTTACGCTCACAGCGGCGCTGATTGCGAATGAAACGATTGACCCGATGATTGGAATGGAGGGGGTTACTCCCCAGATGATGAAGCGGGCAGACTAGCAGTTAGAATAAGCGTGGTGAAGGATCATTAACTTTCACCACGCTTATATTGTTTTGAGTTTGGTTTAAGGAAAAGCAAATGAGGCCGGGATATCCATCCCAACCTCATATCACTCACTTATGATTAAATAGTAACAAGCATCGGTAATACCATCGGATGGCGGCCCGTCTTGTTGTATAAGAACGACTGCAGGTCAGCGGTAATGGCGTTTTTCAGCGCACCAACCGTGACGTCCTCGCCCTTAAAGGAGCGCTTAATCGTCCGGTAGACCCGGCGCCGCCCAGCCGTGATTAGTTCGCCGGACTCGCGCATGTAAATAAAGCCCCGTGAAAGGAGGTCGGGACCTGCCAGAACACGATGGTGTTTCATATCCAGGGTAGCAACAACGACCACCAACCCGTCTTCTGAGAGGATTTTACGGTCCCGCAAAACAACGTTTCCGATGTCGCCAACACCGGAGCCGTCAACGTAAACATCACCGGCGCTGATGTGGCCAGCCCGCCGAGCTGAGTCAGCAGTTAGTGCTAAGACATCCCCATTACGCATAATGAACGTGTTTTCTTCCGGAACGTCACACTGCTGTGCAAGTTCGGTATGAATCTTTAACATCCGGTATTCGCCGTGGACGGGCATGAAGAACTTTGGCTTCATTAACCGAAGCATTAACTTTTGTTCTTCCTGTCCGCCATGACCGGAAGCGTGGATATTGTTTACCTTACCGTGAATTACGGTTGCCCCCGCAGCTTCAAGTTCGTTGATTACCCGGTTCACGCTCAGCGTATTTCCTGGAATCGGCGAACTAGAGAAGACCACGGTATCATCTGGTTGAATCGATACCTGACGGTGGGTTCCGTTGGCAATCCGGCTTAGTGCGGCCATTGGTTCTCCCTGTGATCCGGTACAAAGGATCATGACCTTTTCTGCCGGAAGGTGGTTGATTTCCTGGGGTTCAACCAGCGCATCATCAGGGATGTTCAGGTAGCCAAGTTCGCGGCCGTTTACGATGGCCGCCTCCATACTACGCCCGAAGACGGCAATCTTCCGGCCCTTATTCACCGCAGCATCCGCAGCTTGTTGAATCCGGGCAATGTTTGACGCAAACGTTGCAAAGATAATCCGCCCGGTTACCGTCTCGAAAATATGCCGGATGGACTTACCAACCCACCGTTCTGACTTGGTGAAGTTCGGAATTTCGGCGTTAGTACTATCAGATAGCAGGCATAAAACGCCTTCCTCTCCCAGCTTAGCCATCCGTTGAAGGTTCGGCGGCTGTTTGGTGATTGGGGTCAGGTCAAACTTGTAGTCCCCCGTGACCACGATTGTTCCGGAAGGAGTGTGAACCGCAACCCCTAAGGTATCGGGAATAGAGTGGGTTGTCCGGAAAAAAGTAACGCTGGTTTTACCAAATTTTAATTCCGTGTCCTCACCAATTTCGTGCAGTTCCGTTGTCCGGGTTAAGCCGTGCTCTTCGAGTTTACTCTTAATTAGGGCAAGGGGAAGGGGGCCAGCGTAAATTGGTACGTTTACCTGCTTCAGGAGGTAGGGAATCCCTCCGATGTGGTCTTCATGCCCGTGGGTAATAACCAGGGCCTTAATCTTATCCTTATTAGCGACTAAATACTGGTAGTCTGAGATTACGTAATCGATCCCGAGTAAATCATCTTCCGGAAACTTAATCCCGGCATCAACCACGATAATTTCATCCTGGTACTGGACGACGTACATGTTTTTCCCAATTTCGCCCAGCCCGCCAATCGCAAAGACGGCGGTTTCGTCGCTTTTTACCTTAAGCTTTCGCATTATTTGTCAAACTCCGTCAGCTTAAAGTCGGGATTCTGCTTTTCGTATTCAAGGGTTGCGTCATCAAGCGCCTCAACCTGTTCAATGTTGTAATCCGTTTGGTGTTCAACGGCGTTCATTACGGTCACCTTTGAATCAGCTTCGACGTACATGGAACGGGTGTTTTCCCGCTTTGGATTTTGCGTCTTTGTTGGCTGGTAATAAATCTTAAAAACCATTCAAATCGTCTCCTTGTAATTAAATTGTGTTTCCGAACATGATTATTGGTTTCTATTCTAGCATACCCGGACGCATAAGTATAGAAAGGACTATAATGAAACTAATTAAAGCAAATGGGGGTGAAGCGTATGGGATGGTTTTTGGTGGGAGTGATTGTTTTGGGCGGAGTGGTGATTCTTGAAGGAATTAAAAAACTTCGCGTGAGTCAGCGGGCGCATCATTTACGACGCGTTAGCCAACAAATTGTAACCGAAGCACTTATGAACGTCGGCGTTCGTTTTCCGCAGCTGCAGGGATTACAGGAGGTTGACTCCCAAAAGACTGCGGTGTGGGGGAGTGCCGTAATGTTATTTGAATTTATTTTTGAATGGCGAGAAGGAGATGCTATCGCTCTTCCGGAACTGCGGCGTCAGCTCACCTCTGCCTTAGCTTCGTATGCTAAACAGCAGCAACTTGAAGGTTTTCAGGGAATGCCCGTGTTTGTTATTTCTGATATGTGGTTACTTGAAAAACAGCTGCATTTTGATGTGGCGTACGTGGTTAACCGCCAGACGAAGGAATACCTCGATGACGTTAACCGGGTTGAACATTAGGTTGTGAAGATGAAATTGGTATTAATAGTGAAACACCCCCAAATCTTAGACTTGCTGTCCAGGATTTGGGGGCGTGTGCTATTCAAGTAATAAGGTTCCTTCAGGAGCGGTAAACGGATTATCCTTGTTGATATGGTCAAAAAACAAAATTCCGTTCAGGTGGTCAATTTCGTGTTGCACAACAATCGCCGGGTAATTCTGGAGACGGGCAACGTGTTCTTCGCCGTCAAGATCAAACCAGCGAAGCTTGATCCGTGCATGTCGGGGAACATAGCCCGGGACGTCGCGGTCAACCGAAAGGCATCCTTCCCCTTCGGCAAGGGCCGCGAGCTGAACGGATTCGCTGAGAATGGTGGGGTTAATAAGAACGTGTTTGAAAATGGGTTTATCTGGTTCTTCACCCGGGACAAGGACAGCGGTCATTCGCTTTGAAACGGCTACCTGTGGGGCAGCAAGTCCGACTCCGGCACGAAGTCGGTACTTCTTTGCAATCTCTTCATCTTGGCTATTTTCCAAAAATTCCATCAGGTCGTGAGCGAGTTGTCGCTCGTCATCCTTAAGCGGGAAGGTAAGCTGGGCCGCGCGGGCGCGGAGTATTGGGTTACCTTCCCGAATAATGGTATCCATTGTAATCATGGTAATCCCTCCAGTGTTCTTCACGTGCATTTTACCATAAACGGGGACCTAAGAGCGAAAAACGGGCTATGTTATAATGAAGCGGAGAGTTTAAACGGGAGGAGGAACAGCGATGGTAAATAAAGTGCTAATTTGTGGTGGCGATGCGGTAACGACAGCGTTTGTTCGGTCGTGTATCCAGAGTGACCTCCGGTACAATTGTACGTGGTTTCTCCCCGAAGACGGGTCCATTAATGCGGCCACCGTTGACGCGTTGTTAAGCGACACGCTTTTTGCAAACCGGTTTGTGCTTGATAAGAGTGCGGCACCAACGTATGCCGACTATGAGGTCTTATTAATCGCGCCGCCCGCGGATGATGCTGATGATGCAACCAACATTGCCTGGTTACAGCAGATTCTTAACGCGGCGATGGCGGCGGGGTTTAAGGGAAAGGTGTGCCTGGCGTTTAATAACGACTACCTCCCCGTCTACTTGGCACAGCATTTTTCAGGATTACGGCCGGAAAACATTATCGGGATTGGGACCCTCCCGGAGTCGCTGATTGTTAAGCAGCTTCTTAGCAAGCGGTTCCGGATTGAGCCGCGGAGTATCACGGTTAACGTGTACGGGATAACGTCTAATCCGTTTATTTGCTGGAGCCAAGCCCAGATTTCGGGCGTGCCGCTCCAGTCCTTTGTGGACGATGATAATGCGGTTTTTAACGCGGACCAGTTAACGGCAATTAGCCAACAATCCCAAAGCTTGGCCCAGTCTGCCCACGTGATTGCTGAAATTCGGGGATTGCAACTTATGCTCAACGCACTCGTGCTTGGTCGTGCCATTATTGCGCCGGTGACTCACATTGAAGAGATTACCCCCACCCCGAGTGCAATCAGTACGCCGGTTTTACTAGGAAACAACGGGATTACGGCGTTTACGATTCCAGCAATGACGACTGCCGAGGAACAGCAGTTGGCACAAATTAAGGCGGTGGTTACCCAGGCAATCGTGGCATATACGCAAAGGTAGGTGGAACGGATGAGTAAGCGAATGGTTGTAAATTACCCACTCTTTCCGGAATGGACGACTGCCGAAGTAATTACGGTAACCAATTTCTACGCCTTAGTGGAACAGTACTATGAACGGGGAGTAAACCGGGAGGACTTTTTGGTTGCTTACGCTGCCTTTCGGAGGGTTGAGCCAACGATTATGGCGCAAAAGCAGCTTGACCGGGCGTTTCAACAGGAAACGGGGTACAGCATCTACCGGGCGGTTAAGGACGCCCAGCAGCAAACAGCAAAAAGGATTAGGTATCGGGGTTGACGAAGAATGGAATTGGCAAAAATTGACAAACTTGTTTGTTCGTGGATGCAGCGGGTACGGGAGATCATTCTCACGGGGATGCAGTGCACGTTGACCGTTACGACTAAGACAAACCGCAACGACCTGGTGACTAACATGGACCGACAGGTGGAGCAGTTTTATCACCAGCAAATTAAAGAGGCCTTTCCGGCATCCGTGATTCTCGGCGAGGAGGCCAAGCACCACCCAGTACGAGTTCCGGAGCAGGGGATGCTGTGGGTGGTTGACCCCATTGACGGAACGATGAACTTTGTCCGGCAACAAACGGACTTTGCAACGATGATTGCACTTTTCATTAATGGACAGCTTGTTCGGGGGTATATCCTTGATGTTCCCCGTAATGAATTGTTTTGGGGTGGTCCAGGAGAAGCCGTCCACCGGAATAAACAGCAGCTTGCTTCCCCAGCAAACGTTGCGCTTAAAGACGGGTTGGTGCAGGTAAGTAATCGGTTCATTCTGAACGACTATGCACACAGTAAGGCGATAATTAATGCTAGTTCCGGGCTACGGGTGTTTGGCAGTGCGGGAGTTAGTTTTATTCACCTGTTAACGGGGCGGTGCGTTTTATATATGGCTAAGCTTAAACCGTGGGACTTTTTGCCGGGAGTAGCGTTGGCAATGGGTGCCGGCCTTCAGGTAGGGGTGCTCGCTAACCGTCCAACAAAGCTAGAAGCCACTTCGTTGGCAGTAACGACACCAGCAGCATGGCCGGAAATTCAACAAATAATGGACGGGGAATAATCCCCGTTTTTTGATGAAAACGTTCACGGTGTATTGAGTCCGGCGAACGAACAATGTAGAATTATACTGAGATGTTATGACGTCAATCGTCATTAAATAACGAAAGGAAGAGCAAGCTTGAAGTTACGTGATGATATTCGGAACGTCGCCATTATTGCCCACGTTGACCACGGGAAGACGACGCTTGTTAATGAAATGTTGAAGCAGTCCGATACCTTGGACGAGCATACGGAAATCGGTGATCGGGCCCTTGATTCGAACGCCCTTGAAAAGGAGCGGGGGATTACGATCCTTTCCAAGAACACGGCCGTTAAGTACAAGGACAAGCAGATTAACATCCTTGATACCCCAGGGCACGCTGACTTTGGTGGTGAAGTTGAGCGAATCATGAAGATGGTTGATGGGGTTTTGCTGGTTGTTGATGCCTTTGAAGGAACGATGCCGCAGACCCGGTTTGTGTTGAAGAAGGCGCTTGAACAGCACTTAACGCCAATTGTGGTGATTAATAAGATTGACCGGGAAGGTGCCCGGCCAGAAGAGGTTGTGGATGAAGTCCTTGACTTGTTCATTGAACTGGGTGCGGACGAAGACCAGTTAGAGTTCCCGGTAATCTACGCCTCAGCTGTTAATGGGACAACCTCAATGGATCCGGATCCGTCAACGCAGAAGCACACCATGGATCCGATTTTCGACACGATTCTGGACACGATTCCGGCGCCAGTTGATAATTCGGACGAACCGTTGCAGTTCCAGGTCGCAATGTTGGACTACAACGACTTCGTGGGGCGGGTCGGCATTGGCCGGGTCTTCCGCGGTAAGATTAAGGTCGGCGACCAGGTTACCGTTATGAAGTTAGACGGTACCCAGCAGAACTTCCGGGTAACGAAGTTATTCGGGTTCTTCGGGTTAAAGCGGCTGGAAATTAACGAAGCAAAGGCCGGCGACTTAATTGCTGTTTCTGGAATGGATGACATTTTCGTTGGGGAAACGGTCTGTCCGGTTGATCACCCCGAGGCACTTCCGGTTTTGCGGATTGACCCGCCAACACTGCAGATGACCTTCAAGACAAACGATTCGCCGTTTGTTGGCCGTGAAGGGGAAAACGTGACGGGCCGGAAGCTGGAAGACCGGCTAAAGCTGCAACTGCAAACGGACGTTTCCTTGCGGGTTGAGGATACGGAGCAACCTGACGAATGGGTTGTTTCTGGACGTGGTGAACTCCACCTGTCAATTTTAATTGAAACTCTTCGGCGTGAAGGATTTGAACTTGCTGTTTCCCGGCCAAAGGTTATTTACCGGGAAATCGATGGCCAGCTATGTGAACCGTTCGAAAGTGTGACGATTGACACGCCGGATGAGTACTCTGGTTCCGTGATTGATTCAATGGCCCAGCGGAAGGGTGAAATGACCAACATGGAAACCGGGGCAAACGGAACAACGCGGATTGAGTTTACTGCACCAACTCGGGGATTAATCGGGTACGATTCCCAGTTCTTGTCAATGACACGGGGCTACGGAATTTACAACCATACATTCTCCGAATACAAGCCGGTTATCCGCAACTGGGAACCTGGGCGGCGGAACGGTGCCCTGGTTTCAATTAATCAGGGAAAGGCCACAACCTACGCAATTATGGGGGTTGAAGGCCGCGGAACGATCTTTGTTGATCCAGGAACGGAAGTTTACGAAGGGATGATCGTGGGCGAGTCTTCCCGTGAACGGGACATTTCCGTCAACATTACTAAGGGGAAGAACCTGACAAATGTCCGGGCGGCCGCTAAGGATCAGACGGCTACGATTAAGAAGCCGACCCACCTTTCACTGGAAGAATCTCTTGAATTCCTGAACGAAGATGAGTTGCTTGAAATTACGCCGGAAAGCATTCGGTTACGGAAGAAGATTCTGCAGACAAACATGCGGGAAAAGGCCGCTAAGCAGGCTAAAAAAGCGACGAGCGATAAGAAGTAACCGGCATGTTTGCTGGGAAGAGGAGGCTGTGACAAAAGTCGCAGCCTCCTTCTTCTTTCAACATAATCCGGTGCTACTCCTAACGATTCCGTATGCTATAATTAGCAGAAGTAGCGGTCGTTTGACTGCTGGACTAGGACAACAAAGAGAGTTGAAATAATCGATGAACAACTTTGAAACGATGCGGGCCAATATCCGGGCCAAATTTCAGTATTTTGATTATTATTTGTTTATTCCCTATATCATTTTGTGTTTGATTGGGGTCATCATGGTGTATTCAGCCAGCTCGGTTGACCTGACTTATATGGGGATGGCAACGACGGCGTATATGGATAAGCAGCTAATTTACGTTGTAATGGGGGTTCTATTACTTGCATTAATGGTGCACCTCAATCCCCGCTTCTGGGTTAACCAGAAGATGATTAACATTGGGTACTGGGTTGTGCTTGGGTTGCTGGTGTTTGCAAAGCTTTTATCACGGGCGGTCAACGGGGCGAATGGCTGGATTAATCTGGGAATCATTAATATTCAGCCGTCAGAGTTATGTAAGCTCTACCTCATCATGTATCTATCTTATTGGTTTACCAAGCGACAGAAGAAGTTACAGCTTGGGTTAGAACCAGTTAATATGAGGCGGCTGTATCTCAAAGTTGGGTTACTTTTATTTGTCATCTTGATTGAACCCGATTTCGGGGGAACAATCATTAACTTTATGATTGTAATCGCAATTTATAGTGCCAGTTTAAGTGACTCCAAACAGGGACTAAAGGTGCTAGGTAGTGTGTTAGCGTTAATGTTTGTTGGAATGCAGCTCTTCCGGTTCGATTGGTTTGTTCGGATTATTAAGGCGATTCCTAAAATTGGGTACGTTGCGGCTCGTTTTCAGGCACAGTTTACGCCGTTTAAGCTGATTCAGAGTAGTGGGAAACAGTTGGTTAATTCCCTGTATGCGATCAGTAACGGTGGAATGTTTGGGTTGGGGCTCGGAAATGGGATCCAGAAACGGGGATACCTTCCTGAACCGCACACTGATTTCATCCTTGCGGTAATTGCAGAGGAACTTGGAGCGGTCGGCGTGCTGATTGTTTTAGGGTTACTTGCATGGATTATTGCCCGGATCTTCTTAATTGGGATTCGTTCGAAAACCAGGTACAACACGCTGTTCTGCTATGGCGTTGGAATGTTTATGCTCGTCGAAACTCTGTTCAACGTTGGGGCGGTAAACGGTCTCCTTCCAATTACGGGGGTGACGTTACCGTTTGTTTCGTACGGGGGATCGAGTATGTTGGTTCTGTCGATGGCCCTGGGAATGGTAATGAACATTTCTGCAAATGAACGGCGGGATAACGAAGTCGATCTCGCTCGGTATATCAAATAGGATTTAAGGTTAATGGAGGGGACGATTGCATGACACTTTCGGTTCCACAACGACAGGGGATAATTGTGTATTTTCGGAATATGCGGCAAGTGCGGCAATTACGGCGCTTTGGAACCGTACACTATGTTTCTTCGCGAATGCACTATGCGGTTTTGTATGTCAATCAGGATCAGGTTAATCAGACCGTTAACCGGTTAAAAAAGCAGCGCTTTGTGCGGCGAATTCAATTATCCGTTCAGCACGAGCTCCGTGCTGCGTTGGTTGATGGGGAAAAAGATCCCCTTGTTCCGGTAACGTTTTGGCCAACAGGGCAACGGGGGAGGAACCAGTAGTGCGAATTATTGCGGGCGAATACGGCGGTCGGCGGTTGAAGGCTGTTCCCGGAATGAAGACCCGGCCGACGACCGATAAGGTAAAGGAAGCAATGTTTAATATGATTGGCCCGTACTTTGACGGGGGGCAATCGTTGGATTTGTTTGCTGGCAGCGGGGGACTAAGTATTGAGGCTGTTTCCCGGGGGATAACGACGGCAACGTTGATTGATCACCAGTACCAGGCAATCAAAACGATTAAGGACAACATTGCCGTGACGAAGCACCCGGAACGATTTAATGTGTATAAAAACGATGCTTCTCGTGCAATTCAGGTGTTGGCGCGGAAAGGGGCGCAGTTTGATTTAGTCTTTTTTGACCCGCCCTACAAGCAACAACAGATTGTTAAGATGATGACGCAGCTCCAGGAGGAACACCTTCTCTCGCAAGCGGCAACGGTTGTATGTGAAACGAACCAGGAAGCAAATTTACCGCTTCAGTTTGCCGGGTTTACTGGTGTTAAACGGGCGAACTACGGCATAACACAGGTGACGATTTACCAGTTTGAGGAGGGATAGTCATGCGGGCGCTTTTTCCAGGGAGCTTTGATCCCATTACGGTGGGACATGTTGATTTGATTACGCGCGCAAGCCGTCTCTTTTCTTCGGTAATGGTAGTGGTAGCCGATAACCCCGCTAAGCCGGGATGGCTGCCCGTTACCCAGCGGATTGCATTGGTAAAAAAAGCGACCGCGGCACTGCCTAACGTTACGGTGACCGCAACGGATGCGTTAACGGTGACGTTTGCCCGGGAGAATGGTGCACAGGTAATTGTACGGGGGACCCGGAATACGCAGGACGACGAGTTTGAACGAAACCTAGCAGCGGTTAATTATCACCTCGATCCCACAATTGAAACGGTTCTTCTTCCAAGTAAACCAGAATTAGCGTTCGTTTCGTCAAGTACGGTGCGTGAAATTGTTCGGTTCGGGGGCGATCCAAAAGAGCTAGTTCCACCGGTTGTTGCGGCGGCCTTAGAGAGGATGCGGGATAATGAGTGAAAAGATTAAACAACGGCGCAGTATCTTTACGTGGATATGTGCCGTTGTAATGGTAATTATTTTTCTAGTAGTTCCGGTTCCCCGGTATGTTGAGTTTCCGGGAGCAGCGCAAAACGTTGCGCAGTACGTTCACGTTGATAGTCATAAGAAACACCCCCACGGTTCGCTAATGCTGGTGTACGTCAGCATGCTCCGGGCGACACCGATGACCTATACGTTGAGTTACCTTTCACCGTTTACCGAGCGGGAGACGAGTCAGAGTGTCCTTGCGGGAAACAATAATGCGCAGTTTAACCGGGTACAGCAGTATTACATGAGCGATGCGGTGAATGAAGCCAAATACGTATCGTTGCGGCTTGCCCATCTTCCGGTGCGACAACGGTACATTGGAATTTACGTCATGCAGGTGATGAAGCAGTCGAAGTTTAACGGTAAGCTGCGCGTTGGGGATACGGTTACCGCTGTGAACGGCCACCACTATTCTAACGCAACGGCCTTTCAGCGGGCTCTGGGCGACCAGCGGGTTGGCCAGAGGGTGACGATTACATACCTGCGTAACGGGAAAAAGCACCAGGTAACTGGGCCGGTCATTAAGCTCCCGGGGACTTCTAGGACAGGGCTGGGAATTGAGCTGGCTAACCGGTCAACGGTTCAAACGCCCATTAAGATTAAGGCCGATATGGGCCGTATTGGGGGACCGTCAGCGGGCATGATGTTAACCCTTGAAATGTATCAGCAATTAACGGGGAAAGACCTCACGCGGGGTCGGCGAATTGCTGGAACCGGAACGATTAGTGCGAGTGGTGCAGTTGGCGACATTGGTGGCGTTGATAAAAAGGTTGTCGCAGCAAGTCGTGCAGGGGCACAGATTTTCTTTGTTCCTGATAACCCAACACCAGCAGTGGTAAAACGGCTTGACCCCCATGTTCAGAATAACTACCAGGAAGCACGGGCGATGGCGCGTAAGATTCGGACGCCGATGAAGATTGTTCCCGTTAGAAATGTTCGGGATGCGATCCGGTATTTGGATCATCATTAAAAAAAGACGGAATTTCATCTTTGTTGATGAGATTCCGTCTTTTTATCCCTAGTTATAAGGTGAGGGGGTGATGATCAATGACGGAATTATGGGAACGACTTATTGATTTTTTTGAGCGTTTTCGCTTAGTTATTTACACTCTTTTCCTTGTTATTGGGGTAGTTGTGTTTGGGGTGGTTAAATGGAACAGTGAAACAAAGAAGGCAGTCCCCGAACCATTAGCAACAACCCAGGTTTCGACTAAGGAGACGCCCGGTCGTTCCCACGCATTAAAAAAACGAGTGGATTGTGTAGTTGATGTTGAGGGGGCGGTTAATTCTCCGGGGGTTGTTCGTCTTATGAGTGGGCAACGGGTGGTCAATGCGATTGCCCGTGCTGGTGGGATGAACGACCAAGCAGATAGCGTTCGGGTGAACCTCGCAAAGAAAATTAGTGATCAAATGATGGTGTACGTTCCCCGAAAGGGCGAAAAGAATAGTCCGGCTACTGGTGACTTAACGACGGCAAATTCCGCTAGCGAAGCACCGCCAGTTAACCTGAATAGCGCAACCGCTGAACAGTTAATGACAGTCGATGGAATCGGGGCGAAAAAGGCCCAAAAAATTATCCAATTCAGGGAAGAACACGGCCCGTTTACTAAGGTGGGCGATCTTCAGCGGGTTGGAGGATTTGGCCCTAAATCAATCAGTGCATTAACGCCGCGCCTTACGGTGGAGGGTTAAATAATTTCAATGAGGTGTATACTAGCACCAAGAAGATTATGAAGGGGCGATTAATGATGGCGGAACGAATTCCGTGGGATCAATATTTTATGTTGCAGGCTGTCTTGTTATCTTCTAGAAGCACGTGTAAACGACTGTCAGTTGGAGCAATTTTAGTCCGTGATCATCGGATTATTGCGGGTGGTTATAATGGTTCGGTTGTGGGGGATACCCACTGCATTGATGACGATTGCTACCTTGTTGATGGGCACTGTCAACGGACTATTCACGCGGAAATGAACGCTGTCCTTCAGTGCGCTAAGTTCGGTGTACGGACTGACGGGGCTGACATTTATGTAACTGATTTTCCGTGTCTTCAGTGTACAAAGATGCTGTTGCAGGCGGGAATTAACCGAATTTTTTACCTGCGGAACTACCATAACGATCCGTACGCAATGCGGCTTTTATCCTTAAAGAAAGTTGCCGTTAATCAGGTTCAAGTAGATATGCACTATTTAGAAACTGTATTAGCGGATAAGGGATTAACCGATTAATTATCGTGCGCAGCAGCTGATAATTGTTGGTTGTGTTGATGTTATCCTTCTTGCTTGGATATTAATTCGGTGGTCCTGGTTAGGGTTAATTCTTCTGGGATTATGGCAAGTCCGGATTCTATTTATGCGGCGGTTAAGCATATTAGTTTGGTCAGTGGGATGGCTTCTTATTGGAGGGTTTACCATTAACCAGCGGACGCACCAGCAACAGCTGATGCGGTTAGCGAATCCACATAGGATAACGCAAAATCATGTCGTCGTATCAGGCGATGAGATTACCCAGAGAGGAAAAATGATTACTTTCACGGGATGGTGGCAGGAAGGACATCAGCGCATCAAGGGAAGGATTAGTCAACAAGGCCATAATATAGCCTCCGATAAGAAATATACTGTTGTTTTTGATGGGACGGCTCAGGCAGTTGCCGCTCCAACAAACGAAGTCCAACGGGACTGGCGTCTTGAAGCGCAAGCACAGGGGATTGTGAACGACATTAAAATTGAGCGGTGCCGTTTCATTCCTACTTCCTTAAAGGCAGGGATAGATTATGTTAAGGCGTTTCGGGGGACGTTAATTAGGCGTTGTCGCCACCTTAATGAACCACTTAGATGGTTTGCATTAGCGTTATTAACAGGAAAGCTTGAAAACACCGAATTAACGGATCAGGTTCGGCAATTAGGAATGCTGTATTTGTTCTGCTTGTCGGGATACCATGTTTTTTTGATTCGGTGGTTAGTTAGCAGGTTAGTACGGATATTAGGAGGAACACCGCAGTGGGAAAGGTGGCTTTTTCTTGGCGGATTACCCCTCTGGGTAGTAATTGGTGGTAGTAGTCCTGGATTAGTGCGGGCGGCCCTGATGGTTTTTCTGACGGACATTGTTTATTGGAAAGGACGACGGGTGTTCAATGGAGTCACAAGCTGGGCGGTGGTTTTAGCCGGAAATATTCTCTGGTCACCAGCGATTATTTTTCAGATGGGAGTTCAGTTAAGTTACCTGTTAACGTTGGGACTAATTATTTTCGCTGAGTCGCATTTGAGGATCTTTCGCCTAAATATGGCTCTTAATGCTTTGGGATTGCCGTTAATCCTGTGGCACACTTTCCAGTTCAACCTATTAACGGTCCCGCTTGCTGTTATTGGAACGGTGGTTTTTAATCTGATAATTGTTCCAGTAACTGTCCTCGGGGTAGTATTTCCTGGTTTTCAGGGGGATCTTAACGCAATCCTGAAACTGATTGCCGCTGGAATTAGTTTTCTCAGCACGCTCCCGACCATTATTACGGTTGGACGGCCAGCAGTAATATTTTGTGTGGGGTGGATAGTTAGTTGTTTGCGGTGGCCCCCTGAACGGTGGAGACGGTACGTGCTTCTCGGAAGTTGCCTATTAATTCAGTGGTTAGTTATCCGAGCGCCCTTATCAGACGAAATCGTTTATTTCGATGTTGGTCAGGGAGACTGTAGCCTAATCAGGAATGAAACTAGTCATACCATTACGCTGATTGATACTGGCGGCCGGCTTTTTAGATCCCATCACTGGCAAGGAACGCCAGAAATTCAGGCGGTGGGTGACTACCTATTAAGTCGGGGAATTGATCAGATTGACCAGTTAATTTTAACGCATAAGGATACGGATCATATTGGTAATTTTCCGGCACTAAGTCACCGAATTAAAATTCGCAAGCTTTTTGTTCCTGCGGGGATGGAACGCCAATCCCGTTTTAGGGCAGAAGAACGGCAGGCAATGCTTGATTCTACCCGCTTGATTCCACTAACAACGCATAATGCTACACAGTTACGGGGGATGACGGTTTTATGGCCTCCTACGCAGGGTAGTGGGGATAATTCAGCATCAATTACGGTAGTGACTGATTTTCATGGAATAAAGTGTTGGTTTAGTGGTGATTTGGGACAGTCGCAGGAGCGGAAAATCATTCAAACCTATCCAACCCTGCGGATTGATGTTTTAAAGTGTGGGCACCACGGAAGTAAAACGGCAACCAGTCCTAAATTGGTTGCCAAAACCCATCCGCGCTTAGCAATCATCTCAGTTGGTAAAAATAACCGGTACGGTCATCCCGCACCAGCAACCCTTAAAACGTTAGCGCAGTATCGGGTGCCAGTCTTTATGACGAGTCATGACGGCATGGTAAAGCTTGAATGGCGATGGTTAAACAGGGTAGAATTTAAAACGGTAGTTACTCGAAGGAGGGGAATTTGTGGATAGCGAACAATTACAAAAAAATATTAAAAGTGGAACCGTAGCGCCGGTGTATCTCATTACTGGTAACGAGCAATATCAGATTGATGAGCTGCATCAGCTGTTTGCTTCCCTAATTCCTCCTGAAGAGCAGGGGTTTAACCTTGCACAGTATGATATGGCGACAACGCCAATTGAGGAGGCGGTTGCCGCTGCCCGGGATTTACCTTTTATGGGTGAACGGCGGGTAATTATTGCTAACCGGGCAGATTTTCTAGCCGCTAATGGAACGAAATTAAAGATTGAGCATAACGTAACTGAATTAAAGGAATACGTTACTAACCCCGAACCAACATCGGTGCTCGTCATTTTTGTTCCAGCGCCTAAGCTTGATGGGCGTAAGAAGGTCGTTAAGGCTTTGAAGAAGGCGGCTGTTGTTGTGGAAACTGAGCAGTTAAATGCGGGAGCTCTCCGTCAGAGAATCGATAGTTTTCTCAAGCAAAACAATGCGACATTTGCCGACCAACAAGTTAGACAGTTATTTATGAATCGGGTTGGAAATGAGCTAACAACGGTAATGGCTGGCCTTACTAAGTTGGTTTTGCTTGCGCGAAGTAATGATGGGGTAATTACCCAAAACGCCGTAACGGGGATGATTCCAGCCAACCTCGAAGAGAACGTTTTCGATTTAACCGATGCGGTTCTTCGGGGACAGGGGGGGAATGCACTCCAAATTTACCAAAATCTAATTGCTCAGCGGGAAGAACCTGTGCGCATCAATGCGGTTTTACTCGGACAGTTTCGGTTGCTTCTGCAGGTTGCAATTCTTAAACGGAATGGATATGACCAGGGAAGTATCGTTAAGACGCTCAAGGTTCACCCGTACAGGGTTAAACTTGCCCTTCAGCATGTTAGTCATCTGCCCTTTAAGGGATTGATTCGGGGATACCATGAACTCTTAACAATCGATGAGCGTCTTAAAACAACACAACAGGATCCAGAATTATTATTTCAAATGTTTTTAATGCGGGTAATTCCTGTTCAATCAAAGTAAGTATGATATAAAAGATGAGCGTGACGAAAGTAATAACCGTTGAATTGGATAACGTAATTCGAAGGTTTCTGTACTTTTATCGCGCTCATTGTTTGAAAATGGGGTATTTAAGAACAGTAAGAAAGGCTGGAACTCGTGTCCCAGCCTTTCTTACGTCATATAAACAACGGAGATGATTCGTGCGAACCATCTCCGTTTAAGTTATGGTCATTACTTTGCAAGGCGAGCAGCCATCCGTGACTTGTCACGGGCAGCCTTGTTAGCCTTAATCAGGCCCTTAGCCTTGGCAGAATCAACCGCTGAAACAGCAGCCTTAAAGAGTTCCTCTTTGTTATCTGCATTTGCTACAACGGCCTTGTCGAACTTCTTAACAGCCGTCCGCATAGCGCTTAACTGCTGTGCGTTCCGAGCATTCGCCTGTTCGTTTACCTTAACCCGCTTAATAGCTGACTTAATGATTGGCATGGTGTCACCTCCGCTTACGCGATAATTACGATAATAAATATCATGAAAATTCAACAGGAACTATTATACAAGAGGCGTCATGGTAATGCAATGTTTATTCCGAGAAGATATTGTTCGGCGAGGATTAATAAAACCATTTGCAATTACCAGCTTTTTTCGATAGACTAATGAGGTGCGATAGCACAGACCCTGACTTAGTTTACCGCTAACTCACCGACGCTTTACTCGGTTAAGGGTTTCATTAACATAGAAAGGTGGGAACAGCTTTATGGCTATTTCACAGGAAAAGAAAAACGAAATTATGAAGAAGTACGCCCGGCATGAGGGTGATACTGGTTCTGCTGAGGTTCAGATTGCTGTCTTAACTGCAGACATCAACGAACTGAACGAACACATTCGGAACCACAAGAAGGATTATGCTTCTCAGCGGGGACTGATGAAGAAGATTGGTCACCGGCGGAACTTATTAGCATACCTGCGGAAGACTGATATTCAGCGGTACCGTGAATTAATCAAGAGCCTTGGTTTACGGCGGTAATTAATCAGTTTTTCTGGTTAGAATGGACCATGACAATTGTCGTGGTCCATTTTTTATTAAGGAGAACGCCGCAGATTGTGAGAACGGGCTTTTTGGAGGCTTCGTGTTTCAGAATTCACGTGGTATAATCGGTAATTAGATATTGGATGAACGAAATAAAGTAAGATATAAAATGAGGTGGAACCATGAGTAAGGTTAAGATCATTCCACTTGGCGGTGTTCGCGAAAACGCTAAAAACATGTACGTTGTTGAGGTCGGAAATGAGCTCTTCATTTGCGACTGTGGGTTAAAGTATCCTGAAGGGGATTTGTTGGGAATTGACAGTGTTATTCCTGACTTCAGTTATTTGCGCGAAAACGCTCAGCGGATTGTAGGGGTCTTTTTGACGCACGGTCATGCTGACGCAATTGGGGCGTTACCGTACTTTGTGAGTGAGTTTAACGTTCCTGTTTTTGGATCAGAGTTAACGATTGCCCTCGCTAAACTGTACTGCAAGGGCGTGGCTAAGGCGAAGAAATTTAACGATTTTCATGTCATTGATGATCAAACTGAGATTGATTTTAAGAACGCGACGGTGTCGTTCTTTCAAACAACACATTCAATTCCAGAGTCGTTAGGAATTGCCATTAAAACTGACCAGGGGAACGTGGTTTACACTGGTGATTTTCGCTTTGACCAAGCAGCTGGAACGGGATACAAGACAAATTTTGCCCGGATTGCGGAAATCGGGGGCGAGGGGGTCCTTGCACTCTTAAGTGATTCAGCAAATGCCGAGAATACTAAACCAACGCTGAATGAGCAGGAGGTTTATGAGCGTCTACGGGAACCGTTCGAGTACCATAAGGGGCGGATTATTGTTGCCTCAATTTCATCAAATATTCTGCGGATCCAGCAGATTTTTAATGCGGCAGCTGCGAGCGAGCGGAAGGTTGTGTTGACCGGCCACCGGGTTGAGGAAATTATTCGAACAGTAATTAAGTGTGGTAAGTTACGGTTACCGGACGATGACCTATTAATTAATGTTAATGAAATCGATAAGTACGATGATCAGCAACTTGTTATTTTAGAAACTGGTTTGTCAGGGGAACCACTGAAGTCGCTTCAACGAATGGCTCAGGGCAGAAATAAACGCATTGGGTTACACGAAGGGGACCTTGTTTTTATTACAACAACCCCGGCACATGCCGTAGAAACAATGCTGGCCCGTACCAAGGATATGATTTACCGGGCGGGCGCCGATGTGTTGGCATTAGCGGACGAGTATAACACTGCGGGGCACGCAACCCGTGCTGATTTACAGTTGTTAATGAACCTGTTAAAGCCTAAGTATGTTTTCCCCGTTCAGGGAGAATACCGGTTATTGGCTGAAAACGCGCGGAGTGCGGTTGAAATCGGGATTCCAGAGGATCACGTGGCAATTCTTTCTCGCGGCGATGTAGCTGAGTATGAACGCGGGAAGTTTGTGGTGGCATCATCGGTTGAAGCAGGTGACACCATGATTGATGGCAGTGGCGTTGGCGACATTGGAAACATTGTTTTGCGGGACCGGAAAGTTTTGTCGGAGGACGGAATCTTTATTGCGGTGGTTACAATCGATCAAAAACACCGGCGAATCATCGATTCTCCCCAGATTACGTCACGGGGATTCGTTTATGTTAAGGCAAGCAAAGAGTTGATTAATAAGAGCGTTGCGCTTGTCCGGCAGGTTGTTCAAGCTAACTTAGATAATAAGAACCTTGATTGGAGTCACCTTAAACAGGATATTCGTGAAAAATTAGGGCATTATCTTTACGAGCAGACCCACCGTCATCCGGTGATTTTACCGGTTATTATGGAGATCAACCAGCACCATGGACGGCGTCGACGGAAAGATTCCCGTTCAGAGAAGGAAAATTAACAAAGCAATTAGCAGGTTAGCTAGGCCATGATGTGAAAAATGACAACGGCTATCCTGTTTTTTTAGGCTCTTTGTCAAATCCTGTTGATGAAGAGATTACGTCGCCTATTTTTAGGCGACGTTTTTTGGTATCTTCGCATTCTCAAGCAACATAATTCGGCGGATAAGCTGATCGTAATTGCGGAAACCGTATGCCACCCGTTGGAGCTGTTTAATTTTCCGAATCGTGCCCTCCAAAGCACCATTTGAGTACGGCGAACATGCGCCATTAATGACATACTGGTAATTATGTTTTAGACTTCGTAAAACACCCTGCATTTGGGGGCCGACGTGGTGCGTTTGGTTTAAGCACGCCGCGAGGCGCTGGTGGTCACGCTGCCGTAAAGCATGGTTAATCTCCTGCATAACATCGTAAGTATTACTTAGCTGTTCGTTAAGTTGAAGGCCATTATTAACGTGTTCTACGGGCGACATCCATTGTTGAAGATGGACATCATAGTAATTGTGCGTACTTAACTGATCACTGGCAATCAAATACTGTTTCCAGCCAAACTTGAGGTACTTGTAGGCCTGCGAATGCGGGTCAAAGTCTTTAGTAATCTGCGCACGTAGTTGATTAAAAGCCCGGTTAACCATTTGGCAGAGATGAAAACGATCCAGAACAATCATCGCATGTGGAAAAAGACGCTTAATAATCGTTTGATAATGGTAGTTGAGGTCGAGCGTAATCGTTTGAACCCGAGCGCGTTCAGCCGCTGAGAAGCCGTTAAAGTAATTCAAGAGTGACCGTTGGTCGCGTTGACCCAGAATTTGATAAATCCGATGGGTATCGTTATCTAAACAGATAAAATGTAGCTGGTGGCCAACGCCGCGAAACTCATCGAAGGCTAAGTTTACTGGTAAACCGGCTTGTTTGACTTGCGGAAAGGCAGTGACGGTCGCTAATTCACGGGCCACTGTACTGGGGGAGACCCCTGTATCTGCCGCAATCTCTGTCATTGCCAATTGACGGGTTAACTTAATCCGCACCTTCTGTTTAACGACATTACTGATATGACAATGACGATCAACAAGCGGTGTCGTGGCCATCATCGTGGCGTGACATTGTTGGCAACGTAATCGTTCTTTGCGTAAATCAAGATAAACTGGCCGCGAAGCGTCCACCGTCAGGTATGGTATTGACACGCGAGCACTTCCGTTGTGAACGAGCGTTGAAAAGCCACATGATGAACAACGTTTAGCTGTCGCTTTAAGGGTGCCATAATAGACTTTCACTCGTCGGCTATGTCGTAGTTCTGTTTTATAACCAGTAAAAACAATATTATTGTCTTCAATATCGAGCGCAAAGTGGATATAATCGTTAATGGAGTTCATAGTATCAAGTCCTTTGTTTGGGTATTGGTGGATTTTGGGTACTATGGCTCTTTTTTATTGGTCATAATACTCAAAAATCCTGTTGATATAGTTTAACATTTAACCATATCAACAGGATTTAGTGTAGAGCCTTTTTTTATGGGGGGATTACTAATGCCAGTGGATGACATGAAGGCGGGAATTCAAGCGCTAACCGAAGGGCGGTACCGAAAGGCGGTAGAACTGTTAACGGCTTGTTATCAAAAAAATGCTACTTTTCGGGTGAATTATCTTCTGACACAGGCACTCGCTAAAGCAGACGATTATGTGGCAGCCTATGCAACTGCTAAGGATTATCCGCAGGAATACTTGGAAAATGACGATTACTTCGTCCAGTACATTGAGTGTGGTTGCCGGGCAGGGGCGGTGCTTGAAATTGCAATGCTACTTACGGGAATTAGCCGATATTTGTCTGTCACCGAAAAAGAACGGTTTCGCGGTGTAATCAAGCAGACGACGGCGCAGTATTGGAAGGATCAATCTGCGACGGCAACCCAGGTGATGAATCAATTAGCTCACTGTGGTGGAGAAGGGGTGCTAACCCAACGGCAACGGGTCAAGGCGTCCGCCGCGCTTGTTCCCCAACAGTTCGTGGAGGCTAGCCGGCTTCCGTTAATTGATCCGGCGGTTCATCCGCTTGTGCGGGCAACCTTAATGGATGATTTACGGCGGTTAGCTGTTTCTCATCCAGTGATGATGCAACCGTTAATGGGTCCCCCTCAGGAAGTTGTTCCTGGGGAGCTTAAAGCACTTGACGATATATCAGTTGTCCGCCATTATCGGAAAGAAATCGTTGAGTGTAGGAGTGAAGAACCACTCGCTCTTCGGTTACAACGGTATGCCGAGGTGCGGTTGAAGCTAATGGTTTTATATCCCTTTCAGGATGATGTAATTGACGACGTAGAACGGTGGCAATTAATTCTCCTGAATCAGCAGGACAAACTTTCAGCGTTAGAACAGGAGAAGGCCCACCTCTTGGAAAAAACCATTCAACAGTGGCGGGTATAGAAAATTCGTGAGGAAGTATTTACAAATAAAGGATGCCTCTATATAATCAACTACGGAATTCTTCTTGCGGAGGAGTGGAGCGGAGTTTTCGTTGCATTCTAAGTAGGAAGTAGTATAATAAATACTAAAGTAATTATCGGCTTTTGCGCGGGTAATTCTTGTAAAATTACAGGAGGTTCGTATAATGGCTAAAGAACATTACGAAAGAACAAAACCCCATGTAAACATCGGTACGATTGGCCACGTTGACCATGGGAAGACGACTTTGACGGCTGCGATCACGAAGGTGCTGTCAGAAAAGGGTCTGGCTCAGGCTGAAGACTACGCTGACATCGATGCAGCTCCTGAAGAAAAGGAACGTGGTATCACGATCAACACCGCCCACGTTGAATACGAGACGGAAAAGCGGCACTACGCCCACATCGATGCCCCAGGGCACGCTGACTACGTTAAGAACATGATCACTGGTGCCGCTCAGATGGATGGCGCCATCCTGGTTGTTGCTGCTACTGATGGTCCAATGCCGCAGACGCGTGAACACATCCTGCTTGCTCGTCAGGTTGGTGTTGAATACATCGTTGTTTACCTCAACAAGACTGACTTAGTCGACGACGACGAACTGTTAGACTTAGTTGAAATGGAAGTTCGTGACCTTCTTAGCGAATATGACTTCCCTGGTGACGACATTCCGGTTATCCGTGGTTCAGCTCTGAAGGCCCTTGAGGGTGACGAGAAGGAACAGGAAACGATCATGAAGTTAATGGATACCATTGACGAGTACATTCCAACACCGGAACGTCCAACGGACAAGCCATTCTTAATGCCTGTTGAAGATGTCTTCACGATTACTGGTCGTGGGACGGTTGCTTCAGGCCGTATCGACCGTGGGACCGTTAAGGTCGGTGACGAGGTTGAAATCATCGGTTTAACGGACAAGGTTCTTAAGACGACGATTACGGGTGTTGAAATGTTCCGGAAGACCCTTGATGTTGGGGAAGCCGGAGACAACATTGGTGCCCTTCTTCGTGGGATTGACCACGACCAGGTTGAACGTGGACAGGTGCTTGCAGCTCCTGGTTCAATCCAGACGCACACCAAGTTCAAGGGTGAAGTTTACGTGCTGACGAAGGAAGAAGGAGGTCGGCACACGCCGTTCTTCTCAAACTACCGTCCTCAGTTCTACTTCCACACGACGGACGTTACGGGTGTTATCGAACTGCCAGAAGGGGTAGAAATGGTTATGCCTGGGGATAACGTTACGTTCAGTGTTGAACTGATCAAGCCTGTTGCTCTTGAAAAAGGAACGAAGTTCACGGTTCGTGAAGGTGGCCGGACTGTTGGTGCCGGTGTGGTTTCAGAAATCGTTGAATAATATTGGCTTAACGGCTATGAAAAGGGGTTGTGACTACGGTTACGACCTCTTTTTTATTGTAGGAATCATTTACTTTTTTTCGTGGGTACGGTAAACTGATTAAGTATGCAAGTAGCTTATTATTTGCGAATTAATTGCTCGGAGGTAGGACAATGTCTGTTAAATGGGAAAAAGAAGACGGTACAAATAACGGGAAGTTAACTTTCGAAATTGCACCGGAAAAAATAAAGGAAGGGTTGGACATCGCGTTCAACCGCGTAAAGAAGAATCTGAATGTGCCAGGTTTCCGGAAGGGCCGGGTACCACGGCAGATCTTTAACCGGATGTACGGTGAAGAAGCACTTTACCAGGATGCGCTCAATGCTTTACTTCCAAATGCATATGCTGATGCTGTTCAGGAAGCCGGAATTAAGCCGGTTGCTCAGCCAGAAGTAAACATTGAATCAATGGAAAAGGACGCAGCGTGGGTTCTGAGCGCTAAGGTGACCGTTGAACCAGAGGTTGAACTTGGCCAGTACAAGAACCTGGAAGTTACCCCGCACCCAACCCGTGTTCTTAAAGCAGATGTTGAAGCCGAATTAGAGCGGCGGCGTCAACAGCAGGCGGAGCTCGTTTTAAAGGAAGACCAGCCTGCTGAAAAGGGTGACACCGTTGTGATTGATTTTGACGGTAAGGTTGACGGCGAATCGTTTGAAGGCGGCAAGGCAGACAACTACTCCCTTGAATTAGGTTCAAACACCTTTATCCCTGGCTTTGAAGACCAGTTAATTGGTCACAAGGCCGGCGACAAGGTTGAAGTTAAGGTAACGTTCCCGGACGATTACCAGGCTAAGGATCTCCAAGGCAAGGACGCCGTCTTTGAAACGGAAATCCACGAAGTTAAGGAGAAGGAATTACCAGAACTTGACGATGAGTTTGCCAAGGACGTTGATGAAGACGTTGATTCTCTTGAAGAATTAAAGGCAAAGATCAAGGACGAGCTCAAGGAGCAGAAGGTTCAGGCTGCACGGGAAGCTATCCAGGACGAGGCAATTGATGAAGCAGTTGCAAACGCCAAAATTGGTGACATCCCAGAACAGATGATTGAGGATGACGTTCAGCGGCAAATGGACCAGTACTTCGCTGGAATGCAGCAGCAGGGTGTTACTCCGGACATGTACTTCAAGCTGACGGGCACTTCCGAAGAAGAAATGCGCAAGAACCTGCGGGAAGGTGCCGAAAAGCGGGTTAAGACCAACCTTGTTCTGGAAGCAATCGTTGCTGAAGAAAAGATTGACCCGTCAGAAGACGAAATCAATGATGAGTTGAAGAACCTTGCAGATCAGTACGACATGGATGTTAAGGCCGTTCGTTCTGCGCTTTCAGATGACATGTTAAAGCATGATATTGCCATCCGGAAGGTTGTTGATGAAATCACGGACTCTGCTAAGCAGACCAAGAAGGAATCAAAGGACGACAAGAAGTCAAAGTAACTCTTTACGAGGAACTTTGACGATTGACCCCGTAGAGGAATTAAGCCTTTACGGGGTTTTGTGTATGAACGAAGAAATCCAGTGAATGATGGGTTGTTCGGATAGCACCTGAAGGCCTTTTTTGCTAGAATAAAAGGGAAGTTTAACCAGGGGAGAGGTTTGTTGATGCAAGAAGATAAGGAGAATACAAAGACAGTTGCGACCTGTTCTTTCTGTGGTAAGACCGAAGATCAGGTTGAAAGCATGATCTCTGGCCCGGGGGTTTTCATTTGTAATGAATGCGTTGCGCTTGCACAGGCAATTATTACGGATGAGCGAAAGGCCCAGACGAAGGAAGAGTTAGGGCGGATTCCAACGCCCCGGGAGATCGTTGCTTTCCTTGATCAGTACGTCATTGGTCAAACTGAAACGAAAAAGACCCTTGCAGTTGCTGTTTATAATCACTATAAGCGGATTAATGCGGCTCTGGATGCTGATGATAATGACACTGAACTCCAAAAAAGTAATATTTGTTTAGTAGGACCAACGGGTTCAGGAAAAACCTTTATGGCTCAAAACTTAGCGCGAATGTTAAACGTTCCGTTTGCAATTGCTGATGCAACGACGCTAACTGAGGCGGGGTATGTTGGGGAAGACGTTGAAAATATTCTACTGAAGCTTCTCCAGAACGCCGATTACGACGTTGAGCGCGCCCAACACGGCATTATCTACATTGACGAAATTGATAAGATTGCGAAGAAGAGCGAGAACGTTTCGATTACGCGGGATGTATCGGGTGAAGGGGTCCAACAGGCCCTGTTAAAAATTCTGGAAGGAACCATCGCTAACGTTCCGCCGCAGGGAGGCCGGAAACACCCGCAGCAGGAATTTATCCAGGTAGATACAACCAACATCCTCTTTATTGTTGGGGGGGCGTTTGATGGCATTGAAACAATTGTCAAAAACCGGCTAGGAGATAAGACAATTGGGTTTGGAACGGACTCTAAGAATCAGCTGGATGATTCCAAGAGTATCATGCAGCAGGTGATTCCGGAGGATCTCCTGAAATTTGGGTTGATTCCTGAATTTATTGGGCGGTTGCCAATTTTAACGGCCCTTGAAAAGTTAACGCAGGATGACTTAGTGCGGATCCTTAAGGAGCCAAAGAATGCGCTAGTCAAGCAGTACCAACGGTTGCTTGAACTTGACGGGGTTAAGTTGAAGTTTGATGATGACGCATTGCAGGAGATGGCCCACCAGGCAATTGAGCGGAATACCGGTGCCCGGGGATTGCGGGCAATCATTGAAGCGACGATGCGGGACGTGATGTACGATATTCCAAGCCATGATGACATTACGCAGGTTACAATTACGCGGGACACTGTGCTTGGTAAAAAAGGCCCCGCAATTAAGCGGAAGAAAGAAAAAACAACAAGTAAAACCACAACGAAGGACTAGGAGGCCGTTTTAATGGATAAACCACAAATTGGTGTTGTAGGAATGGCAGTGATGGGGAAGAACCTCGCGCTTAACATTGAAGATAAGGGGTACACCGTTGCCGTATATGATTGGGACTCAAATTACACAAAGAAGGCAATGGCGGATCATCCGGATAAACGGTTTGTTCCAAGTTACTCAATCGAGGATTTTGTTAACTCACTCGAACGGCCACGCAAGATTTTGATGATGGTTAAGGCGGGTGCGCCAACGGATTCCACCATTCATAACCTGTTACCTTACCTGGATAAGGGGGACATTTTAATTGATGGGGGGAACACCTTCTTTAAGGATACGATCCGGCGGAACAAGGAACTGGACAATTCTGGCATCAATTTTATCGGAATGGGAACTTCTGGTGGCCAAAAGGGCGCCCTTCATGGCCCTTCCCTGATGCCTGGTGGGCAGCGGGAAGCCTACGACTTGGTTGCGCCAATTCTTAAGCAGATTGCTGCTAAGGCGGATGATGGGGAACCATGTGTTACGTATATTGGACCTAACGGGGCAGGGCACTATGTTAAGATGGTGCACAACGGAATTGAGTACGGCGATATGGAATTAATCGCTGAAAGCTACAATATCATGCGGAACCTGTTAGGGATGAGTGTTGCGGAAATTGCTGACGTCTTTAATGACTGGCGGGACTCAGAGCTTAATAGTTACCTGATTGATATTACGGCAAAGATTTTGACTTGTCCGGATGACTTAGATACTGGCAAGCCGGTGATTGACGTTATCCTAGACCGAGCAGGAAACAAGGGAACCGGCAAGTGGAGTTCCCAGAGTGCGCTGGAATTAGGGGTACCGCAGTCCTTAATCACTGAATCAGTTTACGCCCGGTACATTTCTGCAATGAAGGACGAACGGGTAACGGCAAGTAAGCAGCTTGCGGCTCCAGCCAAGTTTGATGTGAGTGGCCTAGATAAGAAGCAGGTCATTGATCAGTTGCGGCAGGCGCTCTACTTCAGCAAGATTATGAGTTACGCGCAGGGCTTTGAACAAATTCGGGTTGCTTCGGAGCACTATGACTGGAATATTAATTACGGTAATTTAGCGAAGATTTGGCGGAACGGTTGCATTATTCGGGCTCAGTTCCTCCAGAAGATTACCGATGCGTTTGCCCGCGATGCTCAGTTGAAAAACCTGTTGCTTGATCCGTACTTTACGAAGATCGCTGCTGATTACCAGCAGGCGGCCCGGAAGATTGCGACACTGGCTGTTCAAGCGGGAGTGCCGTGTCCGGGATACACAGCTGCAATTACGTACTATGACCAGTACCGGTCAGCAGTTCTCCCAGCCAACATGATTCAGGCGCAACGGGACTACTTCGGGGCACACACGTACGAGCGGAACGATCGGGAAGGGACGTTCCATTATAAGTGGTACCACGAAGAGTAATGGTATTTTCTTAGACTAATACAGGATCCTCCGCTTTGTTATCTCATCTGTCTTATAGGAGATAGCGGGCGGGGGATTTGCTTATTAATGATGTTATGAATTTACTAATAACAATGGTAAAATAGGCGATGACAATGGATAATACGGGTTCATTAGAACCTAATAGGAGTGATAGAATGAGCCGGATTTTAATTATTGAGGATGAAAAAAACCTTGCCCGGTTTGTTGAACTGGAACTACAACATGAAGGTTATGAAACGGCCGCATGTAAGAACGGGCGGGAAGGACTGGAGATGGCCCTAAATGAGGACTGGGACGCTATTTTACTTGACTTAATGCTCCCAGAATTAAACGGATTGGAAGTCTGCCGGCGGATTCGCCAGGTAAAGACGACCCCGATTATTATGATGACGGCCCGGGATTCAGTCATTGACCGCGTTTCAGGGTTGGACCATGGTGCGGATGACTACATTGTCAAGCCGTTTGCGATTGAAGAGCTGTTAGCACGGTTGCGGGCGGTTCTTCGGCGGGTCAAGCTGGAAAGTGCTCAAAACGAAAACCAGCAGACGTTAGTTAAGTTTAAGGACCTCACGATTGAAAAGGAGAACCGGATTGTGCGTCGCGGGGATGAGGTCATCGAATTAACTAAGCGGGAATACGAACTGCTGCTCGTTTTGATGGAAAACGTCAACGTTGTTCTGGCACGGGATGTACTCCTACGGAAGGTATGGGGCTACGAAAGTCAGATTGAAACGAACGTTGTCGATGTTTATATTCGGTATCTCCGCAATAAGATTGACCGCCCGGGAGAGGATAGCTATATTCAGACTGTTCGGGGAACCGGATACGTAATGCGGTCGTAATGATGGCACACGTTGAAAATCAGCAAACCCCGCAACGGCGCTTTATATCAATCAAGGCGAAGTGGGCGGTCGGAACCGGGCTCGGCGTACTGGTGATTTTTGCCGTCTTTGCCCTGCTCCTCTTCCAAAGCTTCTCAAGTTTACTGCTGCGGGAACAGCGCCAAGAAACGCAGGCCGTAATGCAGACGGTCACCAGTCGGCTAGACACAACCACTGAAATGACCCCAGCAGCTGTGCGGACGGCTCTTGGGCGCCAACACCAAACGGGTAATTATCGTCATGATGTGTACTCAACCCTTGCCCAGCGGAATCTTTGTGCGACGGTGTACGCGCCAACGGGGCGGCAATTGTTTACAACGCATAAACCGGCAGTATCGTTTTACAAGCAGGCTCCCGAAGAACGGGTTAGCATGATTCGACACCATACTGTATTGACGTTAAAACGGTCCATTCGGGGAAAGGACGGTCGGTTGCGGGGATACGTGCAGGTTGAACGGCAGTTACAGGCGTATGATCAAACGCGCATTCGGCTAGCAATTACGTTTTTAATCTTAGGGGTGACCGCTGCGTTTGCGAGTGCCTTATTGGCTTACGGACTAGCGGCGTGGTTTATTCGCCCCATCGATGCGATTAATACGACAATTGGTAAGATTAACGCTGATGATGAGGGCCAGGCTTTGGCCAACGTTCGCGTTCCGGTAATGCCAGCAAATGATGAACTCACGGAGCTTGCCGTGCTGTTTAATGATATGCTGAACAGGATGAACCGGTACGTTGAACAGCAGCAACAGTTCGTTGAGGATGTTTCCCATGAGCTCCGAACACCGGTAGCCATTATTCAAGGCCACTTGGACATGTTAAACAGGTGGGGAAAAGACGACCCTGAGATTCTCACGGAGTCAATTAGCGCGTCGTTACAGGAAATCAACCGGATGAAGAGCCTCGTCCAGGAGATGCTTGATCTAACCCGGGCTGAACAGATTGAGGTTCACTTTGGGGATGAGCTAACGGATGTCCGGGAAGTTGGAATTCAAACGTTTAATAACATTCAAATGATTCACCCGGACTTTGATTTCGTGCTGGACAACGAGCTAACCGGGCCAACGATGGTTAACATTTACCGGAATCATTTTGAACAGATTTTAATCATCTTACTGGATAACGCCGTGAAGTACTCCCAAAAGCGCAAGGAGGTTCATGTTTCCATGGACCGAGACGAACGAAGTGTGCAGGTTGTTGTTCAGGATTTTGGGGAAGGAATTGCTCCCGAAAACATTAAAAAGATATTTAACCGGTTTTACCGGGTGGATAAGGCGCGGAGTCGCGATAAGGGCGGTAACGGTCTGGGCTTGGCAATTGCTCAGCGGCTTGTTGAAGGGTATCACGGCGAAATTACCGTTGAAAGTGCTCCAGGCCATGGTTCTCTTTTCAGGATTACCCTTCCACTTGCTAAACCGAATAACGGGTAACTAATGGTGAAGATGAGAAACCAGTTTAGTTCTTATCTCCATCGAGTAATCTGCCCCTAACTAAATAACCGTGATGGAAGTTAATCACTTCCACCACGGTTATTTTGCGTCTTGTTAAACTATTCTTTTCGGTGTTGTTTGCCGGCATTACGTTCGCGGTTTGACAGCTGGTGTGGTTGGTTTGCCGTGGCATTCTTCCGGGGTTCATTTTCCCTTGATGGTTGCCGGTGTTGTTTTCCCGCATTCCGTTCCCGGTTACTTGGACCAGTCGGCTGTTGTTCGTGTTCAGCCGGTTCTTCCTTAGGCAGGGTGATTGGTTCTGGAGGAACCACTTCGAACTCGGCTGCGAGTCGTTTTTCAATCCGAGGCCGCATTAAAACGATGATTAGTGTTTGCAGGCAGGCGAAAATTCCTCCCACAAAGAAGTACAGGCCTAATCCCGCCGGTGAAATGTAGGTCATGAAACCAATCATTATTGGGGAGTAAAGCATCATGGCGCTCATCATTTTCTTTTGTTCCTTTGGGACGCCGATCGTTGCGAGCCATCCTTGAAGGGCGTAAATCAGAAACGACAGCATCACAAGCCAGAAGCACCGGTGTCCCAGGTTGACCCCCATAAAGGTTGACCGGGATAACTCGGGCGAGTACTGGATGGCGGCGTATAGGGCGGCGAAAATCGGCAACTGAATTAACAGTGGCAGGCAGCCCATCCCACCCGTCATCGAAATATCATTCCGCTTGTATAGTTGCATTAATTGCTGACTAAGAGCCATCTGTTCATCCTGGGATGAAACGTGCTGCATCTTTTCCTGAATTTGCTGCATGTATGGCTGAATTGCCTGCATTTTAACCTGCTGCACGGTTGCTTTTTTCGACTGTTGCACCATAATTGGCATCAAAATAAGCCGAACGGCAAACGTGATTAAAATAATGGACCACCCGTAGCTTCCTCCTAGGAGGTGGGCCAACCAATTCAGAAGGTGTTGGGTTGGAACTGCAAGGTGGGTATACGTCCAGCCCACCGGGTGCCCGTGTGCGTCCCGGCGAACACAGCCACCTAGAAGAAGCGCAATACTACTGATTGTCGCTACGGTTAGCAACTTTTTTTTGTGTTTCATACGATTAAAATTATCCTTTCGTGGGTTAATTAATACCGCTTAATACTGTACTCCGAATAAGGCGTGGTTTTCAACCAGGCTAATAGTACGTTACCCGGAAATCATTATAGGAAGCAGGGGCAATTTTTTTGCTTGTTAGGTGCGTAACGTGTCCTGCGGGAGTCGGGCATGCCCGCACTTTTTCAATGAACTGGTGGACGGTTTGCGCGTCACCCTGTGCAATGATGTCAACCGTTCCGTCTGGAAGGTTGCAAACGGTCCCTGTAATTCCAAGTTCATCGGCAAGGGCCTTAGTACTGTACCGGAACCCGACTCCTTGAACAAGACCACTGACGTTAAGATGAACAGCTTCTTCCATAATAAATTTGTCCTTTCGTTGTCAGATTACCCTCATTATACCGTAGTTTACAGTAGGGGTTATTTATAGGTTAGGGATTAATTTGTGCTATGATTATTGACAGCATGAGTTTCGGGAGGGTTCAGAGATGAAGATTGGTATTGATCGAATTGCGTTTGCGACGAGTAATCAGTTCGTTGATATGGCGGAGTTAGCTCACGCACGGCACGAGGATCCTAATAAGTATTTAATCGGGATTGGGCAAAAGAAAATGGCTGTTATTCCCCCAACACAGGATATTGTAACGTTAGCAGCCAGTGCAGCTAAAAAGGTGTTAGGCCCCGAAGAGCGGGATCATTTAGGAATGATCATGTTTGCAACGGAATCAGCAGTCGATAATTCGAAGTCAGCGGCGGCACCATTAATTCGCCTTCTTGACCTTGATCCGCATGTCCGCGTTGCTGAATTAAAGCAGGCATGTTATACGGGAACAGCTGGATTACAGTTAGCAAAGGGGCAGATCGCCCTTCATCCAGAGCAGGTTGTGTTAGTCATTGCTGCAGACATTGCCCGGTACGGTTTGGATACTCCAGGAGAACCAACTCAAGGGGGCGGTGCAGTCGCAATGACTGTCCGGGTAAATCCTCGGATTTTAGCCCTTGAGGATGATGCTGCCGTGGTTACAAAGGATATTATGGACTTTTGGCGGCCGTTTGGGTGTGACGCTGCGTTTGTAGACGGCAAATATTCGACCGAAGTTTATTTAGACTTCTTGGCCGACACGTTTGCGCACTATCAGAAAATGAATGGCCGGACCCTGGACGATTTTGCCGCGTTACTATTCCACCTTCCGTTTACCAAACTGGGATTAAAGGGATTACGTCAGCTAATTGCCGATGCTGATCCAAAGGTTGGCGCCCGGCTAGCCCAACAATTTGAAGCCGCCCGGGAGTACGGAAGCCAGGTTGGTAATCTGTATACTGGTTCATTATACTTAAGCTTAATTTCATTATTGGAAAATAGTACAACGCTGCGGGCGGGCGACCGCATCGGGTTGTACAGCTATGGCTCTGGGGCAGAAGGTGAATTTTATTCTGGAATTCTTCAGCCGGGATTTGCTGCCCAGTTTACAACTAAACCAACGGGGCAGGCGCTTGCTAGTCGGAAACAGGTTAGTGTTCCGGAATATGAAAAATTATATGATGCTGCCGTTCATGGCCCGGCAGAGTGTGTCCTTAATGCGGATGATGATCCGGCTGACTTTGTCTTTACTGGTGTTCATAATCACATTCGACAATATGAACACCGGGAAAATTAAGGTTTTTGAGAAATGACGGGTTTGATAACGGCGTTAGATCTTGTAAAATAAAGATTGTAGTAACTTTGAGAAATCAAAGGTTTAAAGGAGAAGTTCGATGAGTAATGCGGACATCAACTCAACGGAAACGCAACCGTTAGTAAATAAAGTAACAAGCAAAATTGACTTTTTACAGCAACTCCAACAGGCAATTGAAGCGCATGACGACCGGCAGGTGTATGCGCTGATTGACCAGCAACGGTATGACCACGAAATCCAGAAGAAGGATGACGAGGGGCAACCGGATAATACGACGTTAATCAGCGACGTATTTCCCGAATTAAGCTCTTTCCTAAGTACCAGACTGGTTGAATATTTACACAAGGTTTACCCGTTCTTCTATTTTGAAGAGACCCAGGAAGGACAGTACCAGTTCTACTTTGGTAACTGGTGGGGGCGGCGTTTATTTGGAACGCTTGACGTGCTTAACGTTAAGTTGGTTTTCAATGATGAAGAATATGAAAAGGTAGCCACGGCTTTTGCCCTTGAGGCGGAGCATAAACGCTATAATAGCGACCAAATTGATGATCTTTCCCAGGAAAACGACCGCTTACAACAGCTGATTGACGAGCAAGATAAGCGTGATCAGCGGAAGGCTGAAATTCGGACACAGATTCGGCAGCTTTCGCAGGAGAAGGGCATGTTTTTTGGCGGAGCTAAGCAACGCGATGAAAAACAGCAACTGAATGCGGAGTTATCGCACCTAACCGCATTGGATGAAGAAGCTGATAATGCTTATGACAAGATTAAGCAGAATAATGAGAAAGTGTTGGCGTTATCAAAAGAGGATACACTAATCGGCTACGAAAAGCAGAGTATTGTTGATCAGTTTGGGAGCTTCAAGAGTTTTGAACAGCGGAATAATTCGCTGTACCGGGACTACATTGCTCAGTTAATTGCGGCTCAGGACTAGGGTGTAGGTGATCAAAATGAGTGACGAACAGGAAAAACGGGTAATTAATCCGCGCGAACAGGGCGATGAACTCAGTACAACTGGGCGGCTGATGAATTATAATGAGCAGCTCAAGCGGGAACTGAATAAGGGATTAGATTTTACCCGGCAGTTGGATCAGTTAATTACAACCACGGATCCGCATGAATTACTTGCGGCTGCTGATAAGTTGACAGCATTTCAGCTGAATTCAGCCTACCTTGTCTATCCTCAGCAGTTTAGCAAGGCTGACTACTACCTAATTTTTCTTAATCGGTTACTGCAACAGCACCAGAATGAGACCGTTACGCTTCGGGCTGACGAGGATGCTGATGAGCTTTACCATGAATTCCCTGAAATTACGGCGGATGGGCACTTTGCATTTACCTTTGCTGATGAAGCTGAGCAGGGGGCGTATTACACTGAACGCACGACAGGGAACGCCTTGTTTTACTTAAACTTCCAAGAAAAAGTGATGCGAATTAATAGTCATGCCGTAACGAATCTGATGGTTTTAGACTATACCAAGCGTTATCACTTCGAAGTTATTCACCGGTTTGAAAAGTACCTGTTAGCGATTGGCCAGTACCTTCAGCAGGACTTTAACTTCGACGTTGACTTCAGCGTTCTTGACCCGGCAAACGGCCATTTCCACCCCTTCCGTCAGGTCGGACGGCCGGAACAGGCGCTTGATAAGCTCTTCATCTTAGCTTCAAATGCAGGCCGAATGCTAACGACCAGCGGGGCAAACGATGCCGTTTTGGATTTAGGAATGGGAACGAGCGTCCAGATTACCGTCGATCCTAATAGAGAGGCCGTCCAGTGGGGGTTAATTGTCACGGATGATCAGCAGCAGGTTTCGTGGTTCGACCTGCTCTTTAAGTACGAGTTTTTACGGGACTGGTACATGGAGAACATTGAAACCCTTGAAATTGCAGCGGATTCTCGTTATTTCGGCGATTAGGAGTGGTTTAGGTGGATATTGCACGGATGGCGCGGTTAGCATATCAAAAGGGAGTCCAGTCTATTCTGCCGGTTAAGCACCCCTCAGAAAATGAACGGTGGGCAAGTGGAATGGTTGCGCTAAACGTTGCGTTAGCAGACCTTATGCCGCTAGTGCGTCGGCAAGAAGAATTAGCGGATCAACTGGTGGCTGCCTATTGCAAAGCGTTGCGGGCTTTTTTAGCAGTTGCTAATGATAAGCAGTGGACGTCATTTTTGTTTATTGACGAGCAACAGTTAGCGGCTTTTCAGGGAAAGTGGACAAATGATTCGGATAACGCAGTGTACCTGATTATGCAACAGCAGCTTAATAAAAGTTATTTTGAACACCGTCATCAACCGTTTGTACGGGCGTGGCACGTTTTCTTAAAGTTTGGGTTTTCCCGCTTGCGGCTAGATCCGGTAACGGTTGAAATGAAGTATGTGACGATGTTTGGTTAATTGACACTACCGGGAATGATTAAGTATAATGTTCCGGTAGTTTTATGGTTCGGTAGCTCAGCTGGATAGAGCATCCGCCTTCTAAGCGGGTTGTCGTGGGTTCGAGTCCCACCCGAATCATTTAGCCGTATAGTTAGAGCTATCAATCTGTGAGGTGAACTGTGATGTTTTTAACAACTGGTGGAATTAACAATGCGTACGCAATTAAGGGAATTGTGAATGCAACCGTTAAACGAACGCTTACTGCAGAAGAAATTGATGCGGTGGACCAGTACGACGAGCTATATACCGAAGTTAAGTCCAAGTTAATTGAACGGGCGGTTACCAAGGAAGGTGACGGTGTCATCAATGTTCGCTTTGAACCCCAGATTGTGCGCGTATCAGTGGGGCCAAAGTATATGATGTTACACGGCTACGGAACGGTTATCAAATTGGTGCGCAATAAATAGTTGAATAGGGTAAACGGAGGCTGTCACGGGAGGTGAAGCCTCTGTTACTATTAATTGAAAACCTGATAGTAAAAGCGGTTCATAAAATCATTCTAGGTTTTATGAACCGCTTATTAACTAGTTTTTTTCTAATTATTAGTGTGATGGTGCGGGCCGTATTCCCCGGTAAAGCATCATCCCTGCAGTGTAGATTAAAATGCCAATAACTAACCAGGTTAACAGCCGGGTATTTAAATTCTTGAAGAGGGTAACGGCGATGATTACCCCGGGGATTGCGCCAAGAGCAATCCAGAAAGAGGCCTTTCGGTCGTAGTCTTCGTTCTTGATAAACTCCCGGCTGGCGACCGGTTGAAGCAGGGCACAGGACGTCATCATAATTGGAAAGGCGCACGCCGGTGTCAGCCCAAGGAGGTAGGTCAGGGCCATGCACGGAGCGTATAAGCCAATTCCCGCAGTCATTAACGCTCCCAGAATAAAGTTTCCGCCGATGCCCAGTAAGAGACGCCCCCCAGTCAATCCGGTAGCGGTGTTTCCTTGACCAAGCGTTGCCATCACACCAGTAATTTGGAGTGTCATTAGGCCTGCAGTTGCTAACAGCGCAATTCCCATAATAATCCGGATGTGCCGTTCGTTAAAGCGGGCGATTATCCGGGAACCAATTGACGCACCAATCACGGCGGCGAGCACCATGCTAATTAAGGTTAGTCCATCGACCTTGATGGTTTTAGCGAAAAGGGTCGCTTCCAATAAAACGGCAGCCGTACAGCTAACGTTTAATGTTCCAGGAAGAAGCCGGTCATTTTTGAGAGAACGCGTCATCTTTAATCCCAGCGTTGCGACTGCAAAGCTACCAATCCCGAGAGAATCTAAAAAATTGGCGATAAAACCGATTCCCGCCGTAATCCATTTGCCGGGTTGGTTGACGCTGTGCCAGTGGTGGCGGATATCAGCGAGAAAAAGCGTCCAGAAATAGATACATCCCAGGACAAGAAACGTTCCAATGATAAGTGCCATAATAATCAATTACTCCCTTAAATTTGCCGGTGCTGGTGAAGGTCAGCGGATTCTTGTGAGGACAGAGTCCCGAGATCGACCAGCTGCTGCTCAATTTGGTCAAGTAACAGGTTGCGGTCTGCGGGGCGTTCAACAAAATCATACTGGTCACCGTCGATTACCATCATTGCACTCCGGTTATAATTCTTTTCCCAGTCTGCATAGTATTGCAGGAGGGTGTGGTAGTACTCAACGAGGGACGGATCCGTACTGATTTGCTCGTAATCCCGCCCCCGTTTTTCAATCCGGTGAATCATGGTATCGTATGAAACCCGGATATAAATTAGTAGATCATGCGTATTAGTGGGTTTCATAGCATCAAGCTCGGCCAACATGTTGTGCAGGAGTTCTTCGTACACCGAGAACTCAAGGTGCGTTGCGTTTCCCATATCCGTATTCATTTTCATGAACATTTCGTCTTCAAGAATCGACCGGTCAAGGATATTATTTCGCCCCTGGATTGCCTTTTTTATCATTGCAAATCGGCGATTGATAAAAAAGGTTTGAAGTAGGTATGTGTACGGGTTCGATGCATTTGGATTGCCATTTGCCCGCGCCTTAGCGGCCTGTTCATTTCCCTTATAAAAGAGGGGGAGGACGGGGTTGTCCGCAACGGGCTCAAAGAACGGGGTTGTGTGTAATTCATCGGCGAGAATGCGGGTGAGGGATGATTTCCCCGACCCAATTACGCCAGCAAGGGTGATCATAAGGTACCTCCCAAATTAACTAGTATTCCTAATTAATTCTACTGGTCGGTTAATAAAGTTGCAATGCGGGGGTGAAAAGAATTAGTGCTTATGAATCATTTCCACAAAAAATTCACAATTTGCGTCAAAAATAATATTGGGCGAAATGGACGGACTGTTGTATGCTCATAACATAGCTGTTTCTTAGCGAGTGCCAGTAATGGTATTAAATCCCACTGGAGGTGGCGAAAATAATTAATAGTACAAAACGCCGGGAAATCCTGGACGAATATTTTAAACGGGTAGCAATCTTTACCCCGACCGAACAGTCGTTTCTTTTTTACAGTCCTGAGGTTCAGGTTATTGAATACGGACGACGTGAAATTATTTGTCATGAACATCCCCAGCACCATAACCTATACTATATTGCTCGGGGAATTGTCGGGATGGCAACGACTGACATTGCAGGCAACCGGCTGACCACCCTTTTGTCAGCCCACCATTACTTTCCACACGATGTTTATCAACCGAATCATTCCCATTATCCGGTTGAGGTTCAGGTATATTCACCGGTCGTTCAGGTGATTGTTTTTCCCCAGAAGATTGTGAGGGTTCTTCTTGAGAATAGTTCTGCTTTTCAGCGCGAATTGGCGCGGGACTTGTACCATCAATTTCGGATGTTTCGGCAACTGGTAGAATACGAGGAAAGCCCCGTGGTGCGGCTTCGGGTTCGAAAAGTGTTGCAGTATTTAGGAAAGCACCTAGGCCAGAATTCCGATGGAAGCTGTGTTTTACCAGTGACGGTAACGGGCGGGGTTTTATCCCGGTTAGCGTGTATTTCACGGGCAACATTGACGAAGAACATTAAGCTCTTAGAGGACTTACGTTTAGTTGAACGAACCAGCGATGGAATTGTATTGACCGCTCGTTTTTTAGCAATGGATGATGATGAACTTTTTCGCTAATTACCCCGAAAATTGTTATAATGTGCCTATATTTAGTGCGGGGGAGATCATATGAAGAAGAATCAGCGGCAAGAATTGATTAGGCACCTCATTGAGCAAAATCACGTTCGAACCCAAAAGCAGCTTCTTCAATTAATGACGAAGCGTGGGGTAATCGTTACCCAGGGAACGATCTCAAACGACCTACGTGAAATGGGGGTAGTCAAGGAAAAATTGGCCGACGGAACGAGTACCTATGTTTCTGCCAAGGGACGCCAGGGGCAGCCCCGTGCGGATATAATGGATTTAATTTTAACCATTACGCAGGTCGAGTTCCTGTGCGTTATTAAAACCGCACCCCAAGATGCTGATTTATTAGGTGTTTTACTGGACGAGAGTTCATTTCCAGAGGTAATCGGCACGCTTGCTGGTTATGATACTGTTGTGGTGATTAGTCAATCGCGAACTGCCGCAACACACCTTATTCAACGCTTACAGCCGGCTAGTTAATGATGGTTGGAGGACGATGAGAATTAATGAAAAGGCAAACTGAACGGGAAAATGATGACCAGTTTGGTGCGCAATTTTGGCGATGGTTCAAGGAGAAGTGGCACCGGTTTCAATTAGGAAAGTGGCTGTTAATTGTTTTTTTAAGCTGTTTTTTGATTACGAGTGTCCGGCTTGTATATATTGCGAAAACGGCGCACGTGCGGGAATTAAAGAATGCGCTTGAGCAGAATACTGTTATTTATGATGAAAACGGGAATAAGGCGGGGACGCTCTATTCTCAGAAAGGGACGTGGGAGCCGCTTAACCGGATTTCACCGAACATGCAAAACGCCGTGTTATCAACTGAGGACCGGAATTTTTACCACGAGTACGGCTTTTCGGTTAAGGGAATCGGGCGGGCGGCCCTTTCGTATGTTAAAAACCGCTTACTCGGGCGTGATTATATCAGCGGTGGGGGAAGCACCCTTACACAGCAACTGGTAAAGAATGCCTTTTTATCGCAGGAACAGACCTTTAGCCGGAAAGCCAAGGAGCTGTTTATTTCCGTGCAGGTTGAAAACGATTATAGTAAGCGCCAAATATTTACGATGTACCTGAATAACGCCTACTTTGGAAAGGGTGTTTGGGGGGTTGAGGACGCGGCTAAGCGCTATTTTGGGGTGCATGCCCGCGACCTAACCGTTCCCCAAGCCGCGGTATTGGCGGGAATGTTAACGAATCCTAACGGGTTTAACCCGGTTGATCACCCGAAGGCTGCTTTGGCACGACGGAACCTTGTTTTACAGTTTATGTATGAAAACCATAAACTAACTGCGCGGCAGATGCGCCGGTACCAGAGAACGCCGATAATTACCCGGAACACGTTCCACTATCATTCGGGATACCGTTATCCGTATTACTTTGACGCGGTAATTAGTGAAGCCCACCGGGATTATGGTTTATCCGAACAGCAGATTATGAACCGGGGATATAAGATTTATACGAGTTTGAACCAAAACTACCAGCGGCAACTGCAACGCAATTTTGCAAACCCTGATTTGTTCCCGGTCAGCCAGAACGGGGTAAGGGCGCAGGGAGCGGCAATTGCGATGAATCCCAAAACCGGTGGGGTAACGGCGGCTGTTGGTGGCCGGCAGGGGTCCCACGTTTTCCGGGGCTATAACCGGGCAACGCAGTTATCGCGTTCACCAGCATCAACAATGAAACCCATTGCTGTTTACTTGCCGGCAATTCAGAGCGGGTATCACTATGATTCGATGATTCCTGACCGAATCGAATCGTATGGATCTAACCATTACACGCCACATAACTGGAATAATGTGTGTGTTGGGAAGTTGCCGCTGTACTCAGCTTTAGCGCAAAGTAAAAATACCAGTGCGGTATGGCTGCTCAACAGGATTGGTGTTCAGAAGGGATACGCGATGGCCAAACGGTTTGGGATTCCGGTCACTAAGCGGGACGAAAACCTCACCTTACCCCTTGGTGGTTTATCAAAGGGTGTCTCGCCGTACCAGATGGCGGCGGCATACTGTGCGTTTGATAACGGTGGGGTAAAGGAGCAACCGCACTTTATTACCAAGATTGTGGATGCGGACGGCCACGTTGTTCGCCGAAAAAAACCGCTGCGGGCAAAGCGGCTGATGTCCCGTCATGATGCCAACGTAATGACCAGCATGATGATTGATACCTATAAGGTTGGTGTGGGGAAAGACGCTAAGCCTACCGGATACGAAATTGCCGGGAAGGATGGGACGGCGCAGGCAACGACTAAGGATGCGCCCCCAATGAGTCAAAAAGATAGTTGGTACATTGGTTATACGCCAGACGTTGTACTCGCGACGTGGGTTGGTTTTGATAATGGAACGCCATTCCCAATTACTGGGATGCGTAACGGGACGAGTCTCTTTAAACAATCAATGGAGGATATTCTCCCGTACACTGCTGGCACCAAGTTTACCGTGACGGATGCGGCAACGAAGATGCAGCGGCTTGATGCCGGTAATCATGCCCAGTCAACTGACAGAGCAGGTGGCTGGAGTCATTTTAAAACCCAACTCCAAAACGGGTGGGATCACGTAAAGACGCAACTTGGCAACTGGGGTAATACTGCTAAAAGCTATATTCAACGGTATATTCCGTAACGAATTGTTGATTAAGGAAGGAAGAGTAAGGTCATGCAACGAAAAATTTACGATTACGCTGACGGGGATGAGGTTAACCTTTTTATGGTAATTAAGGCAGCTGATGTGCGGGTTGCTAAAAATGGGAATAAGTACATTGCGTTCACCTTCAGTGATCCGTCAGGAGACATTACGGCAAAGTACTGGGACGCTCAGCCCGATGAAATTAGTCGTTTTCAACCAGGAAAAGTTGTGCTGGTTACGGGGAAAAGGGACGTGTACCAGGGCAAACCGCAAATTAAGTTGCATCATCTTCGGCTAACCACTGCAAATGAACCCCATGATCCGGCGGCATTCATTCCTGCCGCACCGTGTTCGCAAGAGCAGCTTGAAGGGGAAATCAACCAGTACGTTAAGGCGATTACTAACCCAACCTGGCAGCGGATTGTGGAGTTTATGTTACGGCAGTTTCATGATGCCTTCTTCACCTATCCTGCGGCGAAGACAAACCATCATGCCTTTTTAGGTGGACTTGCATACCACACGGTGTCGATTTTGCGGCTTGCCGAGGCGGTTGGGGAACAGTACCCGGATGTTCGCCGTGATCTGCTTTATGCAGGGGCGATTTTACATGATTTGGGAAAAACGGTTGAACTAACCGGACCGGTTGCAACGCAGTACACGGTTGCGGGGAACCTGCTCGGGCACATTGTTTTGATTGATGAACGGATTGTTGAAACGTGTGCCGCCCTTGGAATTGATCAGTATAGTGAGGACGCGCTTCTTTTACGGCACATGGTGATTGCGCACCACGGCTTATTGGAATACGGTTCTCCTGAACGCCCGGCTTTGCTTGAAGCGGAAATTCTTCACCACCTTGATGATCTGGATGCAACCATTCAGATGGTGAACGGGGCGCTTTCCCAAACAGAGCAGGGGCAGTTTAGTGCCCGCATCTTTGGCTTAGATAACCGGCGTTTTTACCGGCCGCAACAGGACGCCACCCCGGATGGTAAGTAGCGGTATATGAAGAAAAGCTCTCCGGTAACACAATGTTACCGGGGAGCTTTTCTAACCAATGTTCTTAGTGGATTACTGGGGATTTTGTTGTCCACTAATGTAATTAGAAAGAATATTCTTAAGGTCTTTGTCCTTAATCTGAACGTTTCCGTTCTTGAGAACCTTCTGGGCAACCCGTTGCAGGGTGGCCTGGTTATTCATTTGTTCGTTAATAATTTGGTTGCGTAATTCCTGCTTGTGGTTAGCCATCTTTCCCTTTGCTGGGTGCTTAATGCAGTAAATTACGACGTAGCCGTAGTCCGTTTTAACCGGTTTGTCGGTGAACTTACCCGGTTTTAACTTGAAGGCGGCATCCTTAAACGTATTGTCTAACCCAGACGTTTCGTTATTAAACGGTGGTAGCTTTCCACCGTCATTCTTTGTTTGATTGTCGATGGAATTCTTCTTTGCCAGTTTTGAGAAGTTAGCGTAGGTCCCGTTTTGCTTTAACTGGTCGATGATGTTGTTGGCATCGCCTTCGTTTTTAACCACAATCCGGGCAACCGTAATGTTCGGTTGGTATTCCTTCCATTGTTGCCGGAGCATCTTTGGCGTAATTGTCGTGTTAGCCTTCACTGCCGCCCGAAGAAGCAGGTTGGACCGAATTTGCTGCTTGAAGGTTGCTTCCGTTAGGTTTTGTCGCTGTAAAACGGTGTCAAAGTTCTTTCCGTAGCGTTTCTGATAGGCATTGAACTCGGAGTTTACCTGTTTTTGGGTAACCTGCTTGCCGTAGTCCTTTTCAAGCACCTTGGTAAGAATCATCTGTTGAAGCACCTGTTTTCCAGCAGGGGTCTGCTTCATTTTGTCATAGTACTGTTGCTCGGTAATCTTTCCGCCGGAAGTAGTTGCAACCGTCTTTGAACACGATGCAAGGCCGAGTGACATGAGGACAGCCGCTGCGCCGACCAGCCATTTCTTTTTCGTCATCCTACTATTCACATCCTAACTTGGTTAATAAGTAACGCCACTATCGTACCATAATCATTCGCTGTTGAGTATGGTTAACCCAAACGGATTGAAAAATTTGATTAATATTTAGGATTGTTTTCTGGCTGCCAATCGTTCGTCAAAGACGACGAGGAATTAAGTTGGTCCCAGGCCTGTTTTACTGCCTGCCCGTTGTTAATGACATCCTTGCCGGCAGCCAGTAATTGTTGAAAATCACGACCGATAATACGGAGGCGAACGGCGTTTTTAGTAACTGCGCGGTTGATTTCGTTCCGGTAGTGATAGCTACCCAACAATAGGGCGCCCCAAACTAATCCGGTTGTAAGGGGATGTTTCATGGTTAATCCTCCAGGTGTGCTTTGATGTTATCAGCAATTTGCTGTAAATCAGCGTTTGTGTACTTGTCTGAATTATCCTTAAACGTCATTGCAAAATCATCATGGTCGGTATACCGGGGAACAAAGTGAATGTGAGAGTGGAACACCGATTGGTAGGCTACCTCACCGTTATTGTTGACGATGTTTAATCCTTGAATGGCAGGGTTTGAAGCCTTGATTGCCCGGGCAATCAGGGGAACGTGCCGAAAGACGTCCTGGGCAAGCTGGTCGTCATACTCAAAAATATCGCGAACATGCTTCTTAGGAACAAGGAGGGTGTGTCCGGGTGTCCCCTGTGAAATGTCAAGGAATGCCTTAACCTGATCGTCTTCATAGATCGTTACGCTTGGGATATCACCGTTAATAATTTGACAGAAAATGCAATCGGCCATTTTAATCGCCACCTTATTAGTTTTGTTCCTATTATACACTAGTGGCTCGGGCTGCTGTGATATAATTCAATCGACAATATTGGAAGGAGTCGGACGGTATGGTGCTTGAAGTAGACAATCTTGTAGGGGGATATTCCCGTATCCCGGTGCTTAACGGGATTAGTTTTAAGGTGGCTGCTGGTGAACTGGTAGGACTGATTGGATTGAACGGTGCCGGTAAATCGACAACCATTAAACACATTATTGGGCTCCTCCAACCACATTCGGGAACGATTAAGGTCTCAGGGACTACGGCGACGGCGGATCCAACCACGTACCACCGGCAGATTGCATACCTTCCTGAAACGCCGGTATTGTACCCGGAATTAACGTTACGGGAACACATTGAAACAACTATCAAGGCGTATGGTCTTGATGAAAAGCAAGCATGGGAGCGGGCCCACCGGTTACTGACGATGTTCCGGTTAACTGATCGGCTTGACTGGTTGCCGGTTAATTTTTCAAAGGGAATGCGGCAAAAGGTAATGATTATTTGTGCGTTCATTACTGATGCTAAGTTACTAATCGTCGATGAACCGTTTTTGGGGCTTGATCCCGTTGCAATTCACGATTTTCTCGCGTTAATTAAGGAAAAGCAGCAGCATGGGACGGCCGTGCTGATGACAACGCACGTGTTGCCGACGGCCCAGCAGGTGTGTGATCGGTTTGTCTTCATTCAAAAGGGGCACATGCAGGTAACGGGAACGCTCGCGGAAATTCAAACGCAGCTTGCGATGCCGGATGCAAGTCTAGAGGATATTTACCTGCACCTTAACCAGGAGGCGGTTCATCATGAATGAGGTATGGCACCAGCGCTTAACCGCCTACCATAAAGAATTACTGCGGTACGCCAAGTATATTTTTAACGATCACTTCATCATTGCGGTGCTTTTTTTACTGGGGGGAATCGGTTACGAATACGCCCAGTTACTCCGAACACCCGTAACCCGTCAACTTCAGTGGGGAGCGCTCCTGATTACCGTGTGTTGTGTAGTGATTACTACCAACCTCGGTCACTGGATGACGTTGATGAAACCCGCAGATTGGGTCTTCTTGCGGCCAGAAACCGTCCGGATGACCCGGTACCTGCAGACGGCATGGCGCTATAACCTGGCAGTTGGTTGGGGCGTTCCGTTAGTTGGCGGTATTATTGTTATTCCGCTGTTACACCATGTTTTGGCAATTTCCCGGGGAATTGTGCTGCTCTTTGTTATGGGATTGATCATTATGCGTGGAGTGGTAATTACTGCGGGATACTGTCAGAGTATGCGCCCTGATGAAGCCGGATGGCAAAAGCAGCTTATTTTTAGGGGCGTGCTTCCCGTAATAAGCGGCTTGGTGATGTTGGTTAGTCCGTGGCTGGCACTCGTAGTAATTTTTGCTTGGTTAGTTGGGGGCTTGGTTCTGGCGCACCACCAGGGGACGGTCCAGTGGCAGCGGAGCATTACAACCGAGCAACACCGCATGCAACGGCTCTATCGCATTATTAATCTGTTTGTGACCGTGCCAACGGTAACAGTGCGGGCTCATCGCCGGCGGTGGGCTGACGGGATGGTTCGGCTACTTGCGGGGCAGGATGCAATGCAGGGTTTAGTTGCCAGGGCGTTTGTTCGGAGTGGTGATTATTTGGGGATGTTTGTCCGGTTACTACTGGTTGGAACGGTTGGTGTACTGGTCGTCCATAACGGATGGCTGGCGGTGGCGCTTGCAGTCATTATTGATTACCTGATTATTTTTCAGTTATTCCCGCTGGAACACCACTTTGATGATGCAATCTTTGTGCGCATCACGCCGTCGTTGTGGACCCAGCGAAAAGTGGCGGTTCGGCGTGTCCTTTCCCGGTTATCATGGGCTCCCGTAATCTGTTTTACAGGAGCGGTATTGTGCGGTACGCGAAGTTTAGAATTGGCCGGATTGAGCGGGGTGTTAATTGCGGTCGAGAATTACCTGTTAAGCGCGGTGTTTCAACGGTTTCATGGCAGAAGAAACGCTTGACATGGACATAACAAGTTTGTAGACTAATTGTGGTTATTTGACGTTGATAAGGAGCGGTGCCGGATGGACTTTGAATTGGATGACGGCTGGCAGGTCCTTCCGATTGAGGGTGACACTGGGACGGCCTACATGGGAGTTAAACAGGACCAGCGGATTTTCTTAAAACGGAATCCGTCACCGTTTCTTGCGGCTCTTTCAATTGAAGGAATTACGCCCCGGTTGATTTGGACCCGGCGAACGACTTCCGGGGATACGTTAATTGCCCAGAAGTGGTTGAACGGCCGGTGCCTTACCAAAGAAGAAATGAAAACCTCGCGGGTTCGGCGGCTATTATACCGGGTTCATCATTCTGATATTTTGCGTAGTATGCTCCGCCAGGTTGGCGGTCAGGTACTGACGCCAAGTGCCTTTTTAAGAAGGGTGCTTGCGCAGTTAACGGTTGATCTTCAGGAACACCCGTTGATTCAGCAGACGGTTACGCTTCTTCAGACGGAAATTCCGCGGACGGTTAAACAGGATTACCGGGTCTGTCACACCGATTTGAATCACCGGAATCTGTTGTTATCAGCGGTGGGGCAGCTTTACCTGGTTGATTGGGATCACGCAATTATTGCGGACCCCGCGATTGACTTGGGAATGCTCCTGGCTGATTACGTTCCGCTTGGCCAGTGGGATGACTGGCTGACCAAGTATTATGGGCATTTTCCGGATCGGGTCTGCCGGCAAGCGGTTTTCTGGTACGCTACCGGAACGCTTGTCCAGCGGATTGCAACGTCTCACCATGCGGGGCGGTATCACGAAATGAACCAAGCGCTTCTCCTGCTTAAACGGGTCGCACCGCTGTTAGCGGAGCAGGGTTCCGGATATCACACACCGGATGTTAGTTAAATGGATTGTTTAGTGGAATAATGAAAGCTCCCTCCATATCGTTTGGACCGGAGCTTTCCGTGTTTTAACAACTAGATTTAAGGAGAAATTATGCGGTTAAAAAATAAGCCTTGGGCCCGGCCGTTAATCGCGGCCAATCCCCAGTACGTTGTAACGGAACCAGCAAAATTACGTGGTGCTTGGCAAACCCGCTTCGAGCGGCAAGCGCCCCTTTACCTCGAATTGGGGATGGGAAAGGGCCGCTTTATTATCGAAACGGCAAAACGGCATCCAGAAAATAACTACATCGGAATTGACCTGCAGCCGGTTGCGGTTGGAATTGCCTTAAAAAAGCAGCTGGAAGCTCAGTTACCGAACCTGCAGCTAGTTGTTGCCGACGGGGCTGCCCTGACAAGTATCTTTGCACCAGCGGAATTAGCGGGAATGTACCTCAATTTTTCTGACCCGTGGCCTAAGAACCGGCATGAAAAGCGGCGGTTAACGTATAAAACGTTTTTAGCACAGTATCAGCAGGTTGTTGTTCCGGGCGGATACCTTGAGTTCAAAACGGATAATCAGGGGTTATTTGAGTACTCACTTACCAGCATGAATAATTTTGGCCTGCATTTTGAACGGGTGTGGCTCGATCTTCACGCCGATCCGGAAGTAACGGATAACGTTATGACGGAGTATGAAGAGCGGTTTAGCAGTAAGGGACAACCGATTTATAAATTAATCGTTAGGTTTCCAGCTGAAGAAACGGAGCAGATAACAGATGAAGGAAAAACGGGGAACAATTAGTTTACCGGCAACGGTGTTATCACGAATTGGTGTCTCACCGGGGGACCGGGTGATGGTGACGGTGGATGGGAACCGGCAGCCTGAACTGCGGGTTCGCCCCCTTCGCTCCGCTGAAAGTCGGTTAGCGCCGCTGTACTACTTAATTCCGGCGGTGCTTTGTGCATTGTTCTTTTTGGGGTACTTCGGCGGGTACCGGCACATTTATCAGGTTCCGCTTGCGGGGCAATGGTCGATTGCAAGCGGAACGATTTTGTTAGGAGTTATAAGCGGAACCCTGGTTTTTGGGTGGACGTATCTTCGGCGGCGGCATGAAATCCAGCAGTGGCTCGGGAAGGGGCTTTACTGGCGAAGCATCATTACAATTATGGCCTCGTTTATTATGCTGTTAGGAATTGGATTAGTGGCCGCCTTTTGGCTTGCAGCCACCTTTTTTAGGGGGCTTCATTTTGGAGTAGGGACCGCCACGTTCATTGTTTTTTTGGTGACAGCGGTGGTGAACTACCTGATGATTCGGGCGGCTGCGGGCATTGCACCGGCCGTGATCTTCCGGTTATTAGTGCTCGTCCTTTTTGCGGGAGCGTCCCTCTCGATTGTGTCGAATAGTGATAAACGCTGGTGGCAGTATAACATTAGTTTTTTGGGTTCTAACCGCGCGAGTGACAGTTGGCAGTTTAACATCACGTTGGTTGTGGTGGCATTGCTGATGGTGTGTTTGTTTGACTACCTCTTTTCAGCACTGCAGTCAAAACTAGGGTTCCGGTGGCGCACGGTGGTTTTACACTGCCTGCTTACGGCCTTTGCGCTCTTCTTAGGAGCAATCGGAATTTTTGCGAATAATGGTGGTGTGATGCATGCACTCCACATTCGGGTCGCGGCTGACGCCATCTATACGTTACTGTTAGCGATTGTCCTGATTCACGTCTTACTTCCTGAGAGTCCCCGGAATTTCCAGTTACTTTCGTATGGCTTGGGAGTGGGACTATTTGGAACGGCGTTTTTATTTCAGGGAATTCACTACCTTTCCCTTACTGCGTTTGAAATCATTGAATTCTTGATGGTCCTGGGATGGCTGCTTTTATTTTTCCAGGTATTGGAAGACTTAATTAGTGATACGAATGACGTGTACGTGGTTACAATTCAGCCGGCGCACCATCGTGATGACGCCGGCTGGGATGATTAATCAAGTGGGGTGAGGGTGAGAACGTGACCGTTAGTTGCATCAGCAACGAACGAATAGGTTTTTAGCTGACCATGCTCATCACGGGTAATGCCGCCGTAAAAGCGGTGCCGGGGAGCAGCTGCGGGTGAAGCAACCGTTTCTTCCTCAATCCACGATCCCACAATTGGCGCTTTTTTTCCTAATTGGGCCTTAACGGTTTCTAAGACTTGGTTAGCGGCAGAGTGGTGCTTTTGCTGAATATGTTTAATGATTCCGTAACCCGTAACCGCTAAAATTCCGCAGCTGATTAAGAATGTTCTTTTTTTCATGTTAGTCCCCCCTAAAGGAATGTTATTAACCTGTTTCCATTGTATCATGGACGGAAAGAGAAATTGTAATTTAGGGGAGAACAGGGTAGAGTAAGGGAAGATAATTAGTTTTAGGAGGAAGGCTCATGGAAAAGCTTGCCCAGATGAATTTACAAACGTTGGAACAGCAGTTAACAACCGGGACAACCGTTCTTTTTTTCACGGCTGACTGGTGCCCGGATTGCCGGTTTATCAAGCCTGCAATGCCGGAAATTGAGCAGGAATTCTCCCAGTACCGGTTTATTTTAGTTGACCGGGATGAAAACATTGATCTGTGTGCCGAACTTGGAATTATGGGAATTCCGAGCTTCGTAGTTTACCGTGATGGAACTGAGATTGACCGGTTCGTCGATAAGAACCGGAAGACAAAGGAACAGGTTGAACGTTTTTTACGCAAAATTGGTTGAACGAAGGGAACGATTAAATTGTTGATTTCTTGTTATAACCCCCAGGAATTAGGGGACGTTTTGATGGTGGTTACGGGGCAGACCCGTGGAAAGCAGCGGGTGACCCAGCACGGTGATGTTGTCCGGATTAGCGATGCGGAAACCGATAAGACCCTCGGATACAATTTTTGGCATGCCAAGAACATTATTCCGGAACTAAACGGTCAGGGGCAGGTTCAACTGACGGCTTCTCAAGTGGAGGGGTTAAATCAAGCGTTGAAGGCAGCTAAATTTGACGCGGACCTTGTTGATGATGATACCCCGAAGTTTGTGGTGGGCTACGTTGAAGAAATGGAAGCACATCCTGATTCTGACCACCTACACGTTACGAAGACCCGGGTTGATGACGGAAACGTGTTACAGATTGTCTGTGGTGCGCCTAACATCGCTGCCGGGCAAACTGTTGTGGTGGCTAAGGTAGGAGCGATGATGCCAAGTGGCGCGATTATTTGGCCGGGTAAACTGCGGGGGGTTGCCAGTGACGGGATGATTTGTTCTGCCCGGGAACTAGCACTTCCGAATGCGCCCCAAAAACGCGGAATTATGGAACTTCCTGCGGAGCAGTTCACTGCAGGAGAGCCGTTTGATTTTGAAAAGGGTGCAGCGGTTTTAAAGGTACAGGCTTAGTTTTTAAGGAAGGAAACGATGAGGATGGAACACTATGATGGTCCTGCTTTTTTAAAGCAAGAAAAGCAGTCGCATTCGCGGAAACGCCGGTCAACATCCCGGCCAGGCCAGCTTAGTCGGGCGTCCCGGACACAGCTTCAGGAGCGGGGATACCACCAACATGCTTTCCGGCCGAAGTACATTCCACCGGCCCAGTCACGAACAAAAATGGCAGAGGAGTCTCCTGAACAGGTTACCCAACGGATAATGGCGGAGAAGGAAGATTACTTCCTATTTGGTGAGCGGGAGGCTGCTGATGACCGGCTACCGTTATTGACGGGAAAATCAACCCGGTCAACTGGAAGCGAAACACCAGCTCATCCTGAATCAGGGAAGCAGGAAACACTGCCACCAGTTCAGGAGCAGGCCCGGTTAACCCACCAGCATCTTCGCCAGCAAACCCGGCAGGCAGAACCGACGCCCGTTGAAGCTCATTCTCCACAAGCAGAAGAAGTGCGGCCACAGCACCGTGCTCACGGACGGCTTCATCCCCAGCAGGTGCGGCGGTTAAGCCAAACCATTGGGGGAGCGGCAAGTGATGTGGACTACGATGGTCCTGCAATCGAACGGAAGGAAGCCACTCAGGCATCGTCAATGAACGACAATTATGACGGCCCGGCAATTACCCGCCAAAAAGAACGGAATGAAACGCCAGTTCCAGTGGAAAAGACAACACCCAAGGTTGTTAGTGAAATGCCACCAGTCAGTCCAGAAAACGAACAATTCGTGTCGGATGGTTCACCGGAACCAGTTCAAAAGCATGGGGAGGAGTCGTTCGGTGACGGGTTAGCGGATCAAGCAACTGCTCAGAACGTAAGGGAAGATGTTGAAGGGCCCTGCTTGCAGGAGGATTCAGCGCCCATTGAAGAATCAGATGATATTCCGTACTTTAAGCCGGCCCCAGATGAACCGGCTCCGGCTGCGGAAAAGGCTGATGCGGCTGAAACTACGGTGGCGTTTGAACCTTCTACTAGTGCGGCGAAAGTCCAGCCCGGTTCGGCGAGTGATGGCGCTGTTCAAGCCAAGACAACGGTTCCCGTTCAGGGATACGAATTTCCCCGGCCAGAACTGCTTCCGGATCCAGTGCTTGAAGGGGACCCTTCGATGGATGAATGGGTTATGCACCAGATTGACGTGCTAAATGAAACTTTCCAGGCCTTTCACGTTGATGCAAACGTAAACGACTGGACGGTTGGCCCGACGGTCACCCAGTTTGAGGTTACCCTCGGGCGGGGGGTCCGGGTTAATAAGATTGCTAACCTTGCCGATGACCTGAAGTTAGCGTTAGCCGCAAAGGATATCCGGATAGAAGCGCCGATTCCGGGAAAGAGTAGCGTTGGGGTGGAAATCCCGAATAAGCATTCCCGGCCGGTTCTTTTATCGGAAGTTCTTCGTTCCCGGAAATTCCAGGAGGCGGACTCGCCGTTAACGGTTGCGTTAGGGGTGGACTTGTTTGGACAGCCGCAAATTACGGACCTTAAAAAGATGCCCCACGGCTTAATCGCCGGGGCCACCGGCTCAGGAAAATCAGTTTTCATCAACAGTATGCTGATTTCGCTGTTGTATAAAGCTAATCCGGCGGAGGTTAAGCTTCTTCTCATTGACCCTAAGGCGGTTGAAATGGCACCATACCACGATATTCCGCACTTGTTAGCGCCCGTTATTTCTGACCCGCAGGCGGCTGCTGCGGCGCTGCAGTGGGCGGTTAATGAAATGGAAGAGCGGTATCAGCGCCTAGCTGCAAGCGGGACGCGGAACATCGAAGCCTTTAATGCAAAGGCGGAGGCTCAGGGAGAATATGGGCTGAAAATGCCGTACATCGTAATTGTGATTGACGAGTTAGCCGACCTGATGATGGTCGCTTCATCTGAGGTTCAGGACTACATTGCCCGGATTACGCAGAAGGCGCGGGCAGCTGGGATTCATCTAATTATCGCCACGCAACGACCGAGTGTTGATGTGGTCACCGGAACGATTAAAAACAACATTCCGACCCGGATTGCGTTCATGGTATCAAGCCAGGTTGATTCCCGGACAATCCTTGATTCTGCCGGGGCTGAACGGCTTCTTGGTCGGGGCGATATGCTCTACCTTGGAAACGGTGCGAGTCAGTCAATGCGGCTTCAAGGAACGTTCGTGGAGAATGAAATTGACGCCATTACGGACTTTGTGCGCCAACAGGGGAAGCCGCAGTATGCGTTTGATCCTGAAGGATTGAAGTCAGCGGCTACCGAATCGGCGGTGCACGATGAACTGTTCCCGCGGGTGCTTGAGTACCTTGTCAATGAAGATACGATTTCAACATCGAAGTTGCAGCGGGTCTTTTCAATTGGGTATAATCGGGCTGCGAACATCGTTGATGACCTTGAAAAGGAACGGTACGTTTCACCCGCACACGGCTCGAAGCCGCGGGACGTGTACGTAACCGAAGAAACGGTGGCCGAACGGGCCAATGATTAGTTAAGTAGTAAGAGAGGGACAACTAAGTTATGGAAATGGATACAACGTATTTTTTTGTGGGAATTAAGGGAACCGGAATGAGCTCCCTTGCATTGATTCTGCACGATAAGGGGTGCAAGGTTCTCGGATCGGATATTGATAAGTACACCTTTACCCAGCGGGGGCTTGAACAGGCGGGTATTGAAATTCGGAGTTTTGATGCTGCGAATATTCAACCGGGAATGACGGTCATCCGGGGGAACGCCTTTGGGGACGACCAGTGTGAAATTGCGCGGGCTCAGGAAATGGGGCTTCCAATTAAAACGTACCCGGAGATGGTGCAGGACGTGATTGCTGAAACAACGAGTATTGCCGTTGCTGGGGCACACGGGAAAACCAGTACCACTGGGCTCCTTGCCCACGTTTTAAGCGGGGTTTCCCCAACCAGTTACTTAATCGGTGATGGAACCGGGAAGGGAACGCCTGATCCACGGTTCTTTGTTGTGGAAGCTGACGAGTACCGGCGGCATTTCGTGGCTTACCACCCGGATTACACGATTATGACCAACATTGATTTTGACCATCCGGATTACTTTACGGGAATTGCGGATGTGCGGGATGCCTTTGAAACATTGGCAAACCAAACAAAGAAATGCATTTTTGCGTGGGGGGATGACCAGAACCTCCGGCAACTGAAGACGACTACTCCAATTCATTACTACGGGTTAAACGACACGGATGAGTTCCACGCCAAGAACATTAAGCGGACGGTGAAGGGGTCAACCTTTGACGTTTACCGGGAGGATGAATTCCTAGGAACGTACACCATTCCGCTGTTTGGTGAACACAACGTTCTTAATAGTCTGGCCGTAATCGCCGTGGCATACATGGAAAAGATCGGGCACGATGAAATTGAAAAGGAACTCATGACCTTTAAGGGGGTTAAGCGGCGGTTTACCGAAAAGAAGGTGGCGGACATGGTCATCATTGACGATTACGCCCACCATCCCGCTGAGATTAAGGCGACAATCGACGCAGCGCGGCAGCAGTACCCTGATAAGAAAATCATTGCGGTCTTTCAACCGCACACGTTCAGCCGGACAATTGCGCTGCTCGACGACTTTGCAACTAGTTTGAACTTAGCTGATCAGGTCTACCTGACCGAAATCTTTGGGTCGATTCGGGAAAAGAGCGGGGACGTTTCTGCCGTTGACCTTGGAAAGAAGATTACTAAGGGCGGCAGTCTCCTGCAGCTTGATAACATGTCACCGTTGCTTGATTATCACAACGACGTGGTGATTTTTATGGGGGCGGGTGACATCCAGAAGTACGAGCTGGCCTACGAAAAGCTTCTTAGCACGTTAAGCTTAAATAACAACTAAAACCATAATTTTCTCTAATGCGGGGCGTTTCTGGTAGGTGGTTATTTGGAAAATGTGCTATGTTCCTTTCTACGAAGATGAATTTAAGTGAAGGGAGTATGAAAAATGAACGAACCAATAATTGATACGCAAACCCAGCAGGGATTAAACCGCTTTTTAGTCCGGGTGTACTCGTACATGGCTGCTGCACTAGCAGTATCCGCCATCGTTGCCGGGGTGGTTGCCACGCGGTGGGGGAGCGGGGTAAACGAGTACCTGGGAGCCCACCCGGTAATTTACTTTGGATTGCTGGCCCTCCAGTTTGGAATGGTGTTTGCCCTGTCGTTTAACCCGCGGCGGTCGCCGGTTGTAAGCGTGAGCTGTTTGTTTATTTTCGCGGCGCTTGAAGGACTGTTCTTCAGTTCGTTGCTCACCGTTTATGCGGCAACCAACGTCACCATGGCGTTTGTGGCCGCAGCGGTGATGTTTGGCACGCTTGCTTTTCTGGGAACTACAACCTCCAAGAACCTTGCAGGATGGGGACGCCAGGCGTTTGCCGCGTTAATTGCGATGGTAATTATCTCGCTTGTTAACCTGTTCTTACACAGCTCGATAATTGTGATTATTTTGTCGCTTGTCGGAGTTGTGGTTTTTGGCGTTTTATCGGCATGGGATGCCCAGCGAATTAAGCAGATCTACTATCAGCTTGGTGATGAGGTTGCGCAGACGAGCGGGATTATCACGAGCGCGGCGTTGCAGTTGTATCTTGACTTCTTAAACCTCTTCTTGGAGTTGCTTAACATCTTTACGTTGTTTAATAACAATCGTGATTAATCTGCTGAAGAAGCATCAAACCCGTTGCGGTGTAGCAACGGGTTTTATTGTAATTTAAAACTTTGCTAAAATGGGACTGACAAGTTTATGAAACGGGGGATTAGCATGGCGGCACCAGTTAAAAAACTTTTATTGATTGATGGAAACAGCATTACTTTCCGGGCGTTTTTTGCGCTGAGTCACTCTGGTCACGGCTTTTCAACTAAGAGTGGGTTAAACACGGCCGCTGTTCTGGGATTTAAGAACATGCTTGACCATATGTTGGCGGCAACACAGCCAACGCATGTTTTGGTTGCGTTTGATGCCGGCAAAAAAACCTTTCGGACGAAGATGTATCAAGCATATAAGGGGGGCCGTTCAAAGACCCCGCCGGAACTCCTCGAACAGTTCCCGTACGTTAAGCGGCTGGTAGAAGGGTATGGGCTCCACCATTACGAGCTTGCGAACTACGAGGCCGACGACATTATCGGCACCCTTGCTCAGCAGGCGGACGCTGCGGGGTTCACCACTACAATCGTAACCGGCGATCGTGATTTAACCCAGCTGGTGACCGCCCAAACAACGGTTGCCGTTACCAAGCGGGGCGTCACCGACGTGGAATATTACACGCCGGCGCACGTTGCGGAAAAATACGGGCTCACCCCGGAGCAAATCATTGACATGAAGGCGTTAGCGGGGGACAGTTCGGATAATTATCCGGGAGTAACTAAGGTCGGAGAAAAGACCGCAATCAAACTGTTAAAGCAGTACGACTCGGTGGCAGGGATTTACGCCCACCTTGACGAGATGAAGGCGTCAAAGATGAAGGAGCACCTCGAAGAAGACCGGGAAACGGCCTTCCTATGCCGGGACCTTGCAACCATCAAACGGGATGCGCCAATTGAAGTAACAATTGCGGCGACGGCCCGCTCCCAGCAGGATACGGTCGCATTACGGACACTTTACCAGGAGCTGGAATTTAACCGGGCGCTGCGTGAATTAGCATCCTTAGATGATAAGCAGGAAGAAGAACATCCACAAGAAAAGGCGGTGCCGGTTACGCCCCTCATCCCTGAGGAAGTGACACACTTCCCGGCGGCCAAGCGAATTGCCCTTTACGTTGAATTGGATGGGCCTAATTACCACCGGGCGGCCTTTGAGGGCTGCTGTGTGGCCGTTGCGGGAAAGTACTATGCCACCCGGGATTGCACGGTTTTAGCAAGTCCAGCGTTTCAGGAGTATTTGAAGCAGGTCACCGTTGATGTTTTTGACGCCAAACGCACGCTTGCTGCACTGCACCGTCTCGGCGGGCAACTCCCAACAATTGGGTTTGACCTGCTCCTCGTATCGTACCTGTTAGATTCGAGTCAAAACAGCAATGATCTGGGAATTATCGCCCAACAGCACGGAAACTACACCGTTCAACCTGATGAAGTTGTTTACGGAAGGAATACTAAACGGCGCGTTCCAGATGATGATGACCAGTTCTTCCAGCACCTTGCCCATAAGGTGCAGGCAATTGAGGAATTGCGGGAGCCGTTAATGTCCGCCCTTGCCGAGCACGAGCAGGAGAACCTCTACACTGATATTGAGTTACCCCTTGCCCAGGTGTTGGCCCAGATGGAAATTGATGGTGTGCGGGTTGACCAGCAGCGCTTGACGGAACTGGGGAGCACGTTTACTGAGCGGGTGGCCACGCTCGAACAGCAGATCTATCAAGAAGCTGGCGAGGAGTTTAACATTAATTCGCCCAAGCAGCTGGGCCATATTTTGTTTGAAAAGCTCGGCTTGCCAGTAATCAAGAAAACAAAGACGGGGTATTCAACCGCGGTGAGTGTTTTGGAGAAACTGCGGGGAATGGCACCCATCGTTGACAATATTTTGGAATACCGGCAGTGGAACAAGCTGAAAACAACCTACGTTGATGGGCTCTTGAAGGTCCTTTTTCAGGATGACAGTAAGGCCCACACGATTTACACCCAGACCCTGACGGCCACTGGGCGGCTATCGTCGATTGATCCGAACCTCCAAAATATCCCGGCACGGGGGGATGGCCGGATTATTAGGCAGGCCTTCGTTCCGAGTCAGCAAGGGTGGCAGATTTTTTCATCGGATTATTCCCAGATTGAACTGCGGGTCTTAGCTCACATTTCAGGGGACAAAAACATGCAGCAGGCGTTTAAGGAGGACTTAGACGTTCACGCCAATACGGCGGTGCGGATTTTTGGTCTGGATAGTCCTGAAGACGTAACGCCGGAAATGCGGCGGCAGGCCAAGGCGGTGAACTTTGGAATTGTCTATGGGATCAGTGATTACGGCCTAGCGCAAAATATCGGGATTAGCCGGAAGCAGGCCAAACAGTTTATCGAAACGTACTTTGCGGAATTTCCGGGGGTGCACGAGTACATGCAGCAGGCGGTGAACTTTGCCCGGGAACACGGATACGTGGAAACGTTGCTGCACCGGCGGCGGTATTTGCCGGATATTAAGGCGCGGAACTTTAACCAGCGGTCCTTTGCCGAACGAACAGCAATGAACACCCCGATTCAGGGGAGTGCGGCGGACATTATCAAGAAGGCAATGATTAAGATGCACGGGGCGTTGCAGGACGAACACCTTCAGGCCCGGATGCTGATGCAGGTTCACGATGAGCTGCTGTTTGAGGCGCCGGGGCAGGAAATCGCGCGCTTAAAGGAGATAGTCCCTCACGTGATGGACACGGCCGTAGCGCTGGATGTGCCGTTAAAGGTTGAAAGTGCCGCGGGCGATACGTGGTACGACGTTAAGAAGTAGGAGGAAGCAGGATGCCAGAGTTACCAGAAGTTGAAACGGTGCGCCGCGGAATCAATGCCTTGGCGGCCGGGCGGACAATTACGCACGTGGACGTGCTTTACCCGAAGATGATTATTGGCGACGTGGAGGAATTCAAGCGCCAGTTGGCAGGGAAAAAATTGACGACGGTTGATCGGCGGGGGAAGTACCTGCTTTTGCGGTTTAGTGGGAACAAAACGGTGGTTTCACACCTCAGAATGGAAGGAAAGTACTACGTGAAGGCGGAAGGAACGCCGGTTGAGAAACACACGCACGTTTTATTCCACATGGATGACGGGCAGCAGCTCCGGTACAACGATTCCCGCAAGTTTGGGCGGATGCAGCTGATTACTACCGGTGAAGAAACGACGCTTCCCGGAATCAAGAAACTGGGGATGGAGCCGTTTCCGGCAACGTTTGCCGTGGATCAGTTTATTTCCCGGATGAAAAAGAAGAAAAAGATGGTTAAACCAGCGTTGTTAGACCAGACGATTGTAACCGGTTTGGGCAACATTTACGTTGATGAATGCCTCTGGTTGAGTAAGATTCATCCGGAAACGCAGTGTGCGGTGCTGACGGATGATGAGCTCCGGGTTCTTCACGATAACATCATTACTGAAATTGACCACGCCATTGATGCAGGGGGGACGACGATTCGGTCGTATACGGACGCCTTCCAGCATGAGGGTGGTTTTCAACTGAAACTGCACGTTTATGGGCGGCAGGGGACGCCGTGTGACCGGTGTGAAACGCCAATTGAGAAGATTAAGGTCGGCCAGCGGGGAACGCATTTCTGCCCGCACTGCCAGGTTAAGAGGGTGGACTAGATGACCTATGTGCTGGGATTAACTGGCGGAATTGCCAGCGGGAAATCAACGGTGAGTGCGTTGTTTCGTCAACTGGAAGTGCCCGTGATTGATGCCGATCAGGTCGCTCGGGACGTGGTGGCTCCCGGAAGTCCGGGATTGAGGCGGATTAAAGCGACCTTTGGGGCGGAAATGGTGACAACTGCTGGCCGGTTGAACCGTTCCCGGTTGGGCAGCCTTGTTTTTGCTCATCCGCGGGAACGACAGCGCCTCGATGCGATTACGGCCCCCCTTATTCGGCAACAAATTACCGCTCAACTTAGTAAGGCGCAAACGTCTCAGGAGCCACTGGTGGTGCTTGATGCGCCCCTGCTAATCGAGCAGCACTACGATAAGTTATGTGACGGCATCATGGTAGTGAGCGTGACGCCGGCAACGCAGTTAAAGCGGCTGATTTTACGGGACCACCTGAGTCCGCAAGCCGCCCAGCAACGAATTGCCGCCCAGATTAGTGCCAATGAGCGGCGGCGCTTTGCGACCGTTGTGATTGACAATAACGGTGAAGTTGAAGCGACGCGGCGGCAGGTGATAAAATGGTTACAAATTAACGGTTGGGGAGATCTAACCAGTAAACGGGGTGAAAGCAGATGAAGTGCCCTAATTGTCAATCACAAAGTTCGCGCGTTGTGGATAGTCGGCCAGCTGATAGTGGGCGGGCAATTCGGCGCCGCCGCGAATGTGAAAAGTGTGGTTACCGGTTCACTACCTTTGAGCGGATTGAAGTAACACCGTTGTTGGTGGTTAAGAAGGACGGAACCCGTCAGGAGTTTAACCGGGACAAGGTAATGCGCGGAATTATGCGGGCCACCGAAAAACGCCAGATTAGTAGTAAGCAGATTACTGCGATTGTTGATAAGGTTGAAGCCCGGGCCCACGCGGTTAACGGCAACGAAATTTCAAGTCAGCAGATTGGGGAGTACGTGATGGAAATCCTCGCTGACGTGGATGACGTTGCGTACATCCGGTTTGCCAGTGTTTACCACGAATTTAAGGATATGCAGTCGTTTGCGGCGGAACTTAACGATCTGTTAGGGCGGGAAGCCCGGCGGAAGGAACGGGCCGCAAAGGAGCAGAAGGATGATTAATAAGAAGTGTGACGTAACGGCCGGAACGCCGTACCGCGTCCAGATTCCTGCGCGCCTGCAACCGGACGATTTAGCGGTAGTGGGAGACCTTTACTTGCCGTTAATTGGGGCGGTGGCGAGTGCCTTGTACCACCAACTAGCCGGGGCACAGGAAGGAGTCCTTCACCGGCACAGTGCGCTTTTGATCGCACTCGGTAACGTTGCACCACAAGAACTGTTTGCGGCGCGGTGTCGGTTGGAGGCGTTGGGATTGCTCCGCACATTTCAGACGCCGGAACAAGGAACGCGGGTGTTGACTTACCGGGTGCTTCGGCCGGTGACGCCGACCCACTTTTTTGCCGACGATCTTCTTAGCGGATTGTTATTAAGTTGGATTGGGGCCGACGAATTCAACCGGTTATTAGAAAAATGGGTGCCCAACCCATCACTGCCAGCAGGGACGGAGGTTACCGCTCAGTTGGCGGAGGTCTTTGATATGCCTGCTCCGGGACAGTTACATGCTCCCCGGGAGACTGTAACGGAAAATCAGCCGCACTTTTCAGCCACAGCGCTAGATTACCAGCAGCTTGACCAATTGTTGGCGCGGTCCTACGTTGATCGGCAACAGGTTGCGCAAAACAAACAGCGAATCGATGCGTTAGTAACGTTGTATGGGCTAGATGAGCTGCAGGTAAAGGAGTTGCTTGAACAGGCGACAAATCTCGAAACGAATCAGGTTAACTTTGAACAGGTAAGGGCCCTTGCTGCTGAACAGTATGCTGGCCCCCGGCCGGTAAGTACACCTTCTTCGCAAAAAGTGGCTACGGAAACGGCCGATCACCAGCTCCCCGCTGCGGACCAGCAACTGGCGCAGGTTGCTCAAATGTATGCGCCGATGGAGTTTTTAGCAACGTTAAAGGAACAAAAGCATTCTTTTGTTGCACGGTCAGAACGGAAAACCCTTGAGCAGGTCGTTAAGTCCCAGAAATTACCCCCAGCGGTGGTTAACATTCTGATTCACTACATTATGGTTGATCAGGGGAATGATACGTTACCAGCCCCGTTGTTCGAGGCAATTGCGGCTGATTGGGCTAGCAAGCAGATTGATACGCCGGCGAAGGCTATTTGGCAAGCCCGCCACTTTAACCAGCAAAAACAGGCAAAAAAGCAAGCTCCGAAGCGGCGGTCCCGGCGGTTGGTTCAAAAGGAGACCCTCCCAGAATGGGCACGCCAGGATAACGGTCAAGCTTCTAAACAACCGGCGAAAAAGAAGGATAAGGCGGCGTTGGATAAGCAGCGGCGTGAATTACTCAACCAGTTGCGCTCGTAAGGAGGGGTTCAAATGGAGCCAATTACAAATGAACTAAACCGGCGTTTTAAAAATCATCCCGAATTCCGCCAGCGGTACCAGCAATTGATTGATACGACGTTAAAGGACAAGGATGTGCGCCATTTCTTAGAGACGCACCGGGACGAGCTTGCCCCGGAAACGGTTGATCGCGGAATGAGCAAACTGTATGAGTTTGTTCAAACGAAAAAGGCGCTCGCTGCGGGGAAACCCGTTGCCTTACCGGGATACCTCCCGCAACTTGTTCTTAGCAAGCATCAAATTGAAGTGCAGTACGTTCCAAGTGATCAGCTACAAGCTCAGCGGGTAGCACGTGCCCGGCGCGAGCGGGTGACGCTGTACGGAATGCCGAAGAGTATTGCGAATGCCGATTTGGCAACCTACGTGCCTGATAACCGGGAAGAGGCCCTAAACGCGGCCATTAAGTTCACGGTGGACTACGAGGCTACGCCGGCGCAGTTCCACCGGGGGTTATACTTAGCCGGCAGTTTTGGTGTCGGCAAGACGTACCTGTTGGGGGCGATTGCTAACGAACTGGCTAAGCACGGGTTTAAGACGACCATGGTGCACGTGCCGACGCTTGCAACCATGATGCGGGCGGCGATTGATAAGCATGCGACAAATGACTTATTAGCGACGGTGAAGGCCACGCCAGTCTTGATGCTCGATGATTTGGGAGCAATGGCGATGAGTAGTTGGTTCCGCGATGAAATCTTTGGGGTGATTTTGGAGTACCGGATGCAACAGGAACTACCAACGTTTTTCAGTGCGAACATCACCATGGACGAGCTTGAGAACAACTATTTGGCAGTCAATACCAAGGACGAGGTTGAACCGTTGAAGGCCAAGCGGCTAATGGAGCGGATTCGCTTCCTGGCAACTGAATACGATTTAGTGGGGAAAAATTGGCGAAATCCCTCATAAGTTCTTGCGCTCTTGTCAGGATGTGCTAAAATGACGGTAAGTTAGCTGAAAAGCTAGTAATGGGACAAACGGAAACATTAAATTCAGGGAGCGGGGTCGTGACTGAAAGCCCCACAAACGATGGTTCTTACCACCCATTTGGTTTTCACGGAGTCAACCGTGACGTTGTCGCACGTTATGCGGATAAATGAGGAGGCTACGGCCTTAAAGATGGGTGGAACCACGTTAAAAGACGTCCCTAGGATTAATATCCTAGGGACGTCTTTTTATTAATATTTTCGAATTGTGCCTACTAGTTGTTTTCTTAGGTTTTATAAAGGAGGAGAAGGTTATGGCAACAGTTAACCTTGAATTCCCAGATGGGAACGTGAAGGAGTTTGATGCGGGAGTTACCCCGCTTGAAATTGCCCAGGACATTAGTATGAGTCTTGGAAAGAAGGCCGTTGCGGGTAAGTTAAACGGTGAGACGCTTGATCTAAGCGCGCCGATCACGACGGACGGTAAGATTGAAATCATTACGAAGGATGACGAGCAAAATGCGCTCCCGGTTGTTTGGAACACGGCGGCCGTTGTGCTGGGTGCATGCTTAAATAAGTTATACCCGGAAATGCACTTTGGTGACAGTGGGGTAACGGAACACGGGTTCTTCGTTGATACGGATAACGCTGTGGGTCAGGTTGCGGAAACGGACTTTGAAAAAATTAGTGCCGAAATGGACGCATCCATTAAGGAAAACGTTGCGGTTGAACGGGTTGAACTGGCAAAAGACGACCTTCTTGCGCAGTTTGCCGACGACCCGTACCGGAAGGAATTAGTGGCTGAAAAGGCGGTTGACGGGGTCGTTGTTGCGCACCGGCTGGGTGACTACATTGACCTTTCCGTCGGGGCCTGCCTGCCGTCAACGAAGCTGATCAAGGCGTTCAAGATTCTCTCCGTTGCCGGGGCTTACTGGAAGGGAATGTCCAGTAACCCAATGTTGCAGCGGGTATACGCAACGGCATTCTTTAAGCAAAAGGACCTGGAAGCTGAGTTGAAACGGCAACAGGAAGCCCGTGAACGGGACCACCGGGTGATTGGAAACAAGCTTGACTTATACTTCGTTGACCCGAAGGTGGGTGCTGGGTTGCCGTACTGGATGCCAAAGGGCGCAACAATCCGGCGGACGATTGAGCGCTACATTATCGACAAGGAAGTTGCGGATGGCTACCAGCACGTTTACACGCCAGTGCTGATGAACCTGGATGCCTACAAGACGTCTGGTCACTGGGCTCACTACCGGGAAGACATGTTCCCGCCAATGGACATGGGTGATGGCGAATTTCTTGAATTGCGGCCAATGAACTGCCCGTCCCATATTCAGATTTACAAGCACCACATCCGGTCATACCGGGACCTGCCGATGCGGATTGCTGAAATTGGGATGATGCACCGGTACGAAAAGTCTGGGGCTCTTTCCGGTCTTCAGCGGGTGCGGGAAATGGAATTAAACGACGGCCACACGTTTGTTGCCCTTGACCAAATTCGGGATGAGTTTGCCAAGATTTTGCGGTTAATCATGGACGTTTACAGGGACTTTGACATCACGGACTACAGCTTCCGGCTGAGTTACCGTGACCCGAAGAACACCGAGAAGTACTACGCTAACGATGAAATGTGGGAAAAGGCCCAGTCAATGCTGAAGGGCGCTATGGATGACCTTGGCTTAGATTACTACGAAGCTGAAGGGGAAGCCGCCTTCTACGGTCCGAAGCTGGATATCCAGACCAAGACGGCGCTTGGAAACGAAGAAACGATGTCAACGATTCAGTTAGACTTCATGTTACCAGAGAAGTTTGACCTGACATACGTCGGGCAGGATGGCGAAGAACACCGGCCGATTATGATCCACCGGGGCGTTGTTGGGACGATGGAGCGGTTCACCGCTTACCTGACCGAAATCTACAAGGGGGCCTTCCCAACGTGGCTGTCACCTGTTCAGGTTGAATTGATTCCGGTGAAGAACGATCTTCACATGGACTACGCTAACGAGCTGCGGTCAAAGTTGGTTGCCCACAACATCCGGGTTGAAATTGATGACCGGAACGAAAAGATGGGTTACAAGATCCGGCAGGCCCAGGTTAATAAGGTACCGTACACCCTTGTTCTAGGGGATAAGGAAGTTAGTGACGGCAACGTAACCGTGCGCCGGTACGGTGAAGAGGAAACAACCACCATGACGGTTGACGAGTTTGTCGGCGAATTAATGCATGATATTGAAACATACAGCCGGGAGGATTAATTCCACCTTGACAGCCGGGGAAAACTTCGGTACCCTGTAGGAGTTGAGAAAAAAGCAGAGGCACTCGCTTCTCGCCTAGGGGACAGGGGTTCCCGGGCAGAATTACGATATTAATTCCGGTTAACCGGACGAACGGGTGCGCTTGCGAACAGCAACGTGCCCGTTTTTTCTGCGTTTTCTCTCGATTATAGATGGAGGTGAAACGTTATAGCATTCGATAAGATGGTAAACGGCGGCATTCGCGCTCGTGAAGTGCGGTTAATCTCAGCTGGTGGTGAACAGCTCGGGGTAAAGTCCAAGCAGGACGCGTTAAGAATGGCGGAAGATGCCAACCTTGACCTTGTATTGGTTGCCCCGAAGGCTAAGCCGCCCGTTGCTAAGATTATGGATTACGGGAAGTACCGCTTCGAGTTACAAAAGAAGCAGCGGGAAGCCCGGAAGAAGCAGAAGACCGTGAGTGTTAAGGAAGTGCGGTTAAGTCCAACAATTGACACAAACGACTTCAACACGAAGGTGAAGGCGGCATTCCGTTTCCTGAAAAAAGGAAGTAAGGTGAAGGTCTCAATTCGGTTCCGGGGCCGGGCAATTACCCATAAGGATATTGGTCGGGAAGTTTTGAACCGGTTTGCCAATGAGACGAGTGAGGTTGCAACGGTTGAATCAAAGGCCAAGATGGATGGCCGGAGCATGTTCCTAATGCTTGCTCCCAAGAAGGATTAGCCGTAAACGAACCGGGGATTCCCGGGAAACATTAGATTTAGAAGAGGAGAGATTATTATGCCAAAGATGAAGACACACCGCGCATCAACAAAGCGTTTTAAGCGGACTGGAAATGGAGGCTTGAAGCGGCATCACGCTTACACTTCCCACCGGTTCCACGGGAAGACAAAGAAGCAGCGGCGGCAATTACGTCAGCCAGGGATGGTTTCTGCTTCTGACATGAAGCGGATCAAGCAGATGCTCAGCCAGATGAAGTAGGCTTTGCACCAGGAAGAACGAAAATTAAGACGAGGGCTCGCTTTGAGGGCCACATTTTAAGGAGGAATTTATATGCCACGTGTTAAGGGTGGATCAGTTACGCGCCAACGCCGTAAAAAGATGATTAAGCTAGCAAAGGGTTACCGGGGAGCAAAGCATATCCTGTTCAAGACTGCCAAGGAACAGGTTATGAAGTCCTACCAGTACGCTTACCGTGACCGGAAGAAGACGAAGTCCAACTTCCGGAAGCTTTGGATTGCCCGGATTAACGCTGCTGCCCGGATGAACGGAATCAGCTACAGCAAGTTAATGCATGGTCTGAAGTTAGCAAACATTGACATTAACCGGAAGATGCTTGCCGACCTTGCCGTTAACGACATGGACTCATTCAAGGCAATCGTTGATGAAGCCAAGAAGGTTCTTGACTAAACAACCTTGATTAAAGTAATTGGAGGCTGCGATGGAAATCGCAGCCTCTTTGCTATTTAAGGGACATCTTTTGTCGTGAAAGGGCCGATAGTGGGCTGACGGTTGGTTTTCGGCAGGCGATAATGTAGAATAAGGAAGAATATGACAAGTGAGGAGTACGGCTGAATATGCTTTCAAAGTTCAAACCGACGTGGACGATTGAGTCTATTTTCAACATTACCCCGGCGGAGATTAAGCGGCGGGGAATCCGGGTGATTTTAACCGACCTGGATAACACGCTGATGGCGTGGAATAACGCGGACGGCGATCAAAAACTCCGGGCATGGCTCCGGACGATGGACCAGGCTGAAATTCCCGTTGTCGTTGTTTCCAACAACAATCCGGGGCGGGTCGAAAAGGCGGTTCGGCCGCTTGGAATTCCGTACTTTGCCCGCTCCCTGAAACCACTAACCCGCGGGATTCGGCGGGCGCAACGGAAGTATCAGCTCGGCAACGATGAGGTCGTTCTTGTTGGTGATCAGTTAATTACCGATATCTGGGGCGCTAACCGGGCGGGAATCCGGAGTGTGCTGGTAAAACCACTCGTTGAGTCTGATAACTGGAATACGAAGCTAAACCGGGTGGTTGAACGGCAGATTAAGCGGCTCCTTAACCGGCAGGGATACGTGTTTGACTGGAGGCATTCACTTGATGAAGACTGATGCTGAAGAATTACACTGCATTGGGTGCGGCGCTCTGATTCAAACGACCACCCCCAAGCAATCAGGTTACACGCCAGCTTCAGCCCTAGAAAAAGCCGTGGCAAACGGGGCGGTGTACTGTCAGCGGTGTTTTCGGTTACGGCACTACAATGAGGTGGCGGACGTTGAATTAACGGATAAGGACTTTATCCGAATCTTACAGCACATCGGGGCGACTAACGCACTAATTGTGAACGTGGTTGATATTTTTGACTTTAACGGTTCGCTTATTCCGGGACTACACCGGTTTACCGGGGAAAATCCCGTTATTCTGGTGGGAAATAAGGAAGACCTGTTACCCAAATCACTGCACCGTTCCCGGATTCAGGATTGGCTGCGGCAACAGGCGAACCGGGCGGGGTTGCATCCTGAACAGGTGGTCTTAACCAGTGCAACGAAGAATCACGCCGTCGATGAGTTACTTGCGGTTATTGAAAAGTACCGGGACGGCCGGGACGTTTACGTGGTGGGAACGACCAACGTTGGGAAGTCGACCCTGATTAACCAGATTATTAAGCAAACGACCGGGATGGCGGACGTCATCACTACGTCCCGTTTCCCGGGGACGACCCTGGATCAGATTGAAATTCCGCTGGACGACGGGCACTTCTTGATTGATACCCCGGGAATTATTCACCGGGAACAAATGGCGCACTATTTAACCGGCAAGGAGCTGCGGTACGCTTTACCACAGCGTGAAATTAAGCCGAAAACCTACCAGCTTAATCCGGAGCAAACGCTCTTTTTAGGGGCATTGGCCCGGTTTGATTACGTGGCGGGTCCCCGAACCGGGGTAACGTTGTATCTGGAAAACAACTTAAAGGTTCACCGGACAAAACTGGTAAACGCCACGCAGTTTTACCAGCGCCATGCGGGTGAACTTCTTCAGCCCCCGTTTCCGCAGAATATTAAGAACTATCCGCCGCTTGTGCGCACCGAATTTAAGGTCACCACTAAAAGTGACCTGGTGTTTGCTGGCCTGGGCTGGGTAACGGTGCGGCCGGGAACGGTTGTTGCGGGGTGGGCCCCCAAGGGAATGGCCGTAACGCTGCGACGGGCAATGATTTAGTGAAGATAGTGGGAGGAACCATGAAACTACGCGGAAAGCAAAAACGGTATTTACGGAGCCTAGCGCATCCGATGCGACCGGTAATTCAGGTCGGTAAGGATGGGTTGGACAAACAGTGGTTGTCACAAGTCGAAGAAACGATTGAGAAGCGCGAACTGATCAAGGTTTCAGTGTTACAGAATGCACTGGAAGAGCCGGCGGACGTGCAGGCTTTCATCGAACAACACAGCCAGATTCAGGTGGTGCAGGTGATTGGGCACACGTTAGTGCTGTTTAAGCGGGCGAACCACAAGGAGAACCGGCGGATTTCGCAGGATGTCGCAAAGATTTAATGGGGGTAAATCAGGTGAGCTTCCGGAAGAAAGTTAATAACCCAACCGTTGCGGTTCTTTCGCAGGTTGAGTATTCTGCTCCCCGCCACCGGGTTGGTATTATGGGGGGGACGTTTAACCCCGTGCACAACGGGCATTTAATGATTGCCGAACAGGTGCGTAGTCAACTCGACCTGGACAAGGTGGTTTTTGTTCCTGATAACGAACCACCTCACGTTGACCGGAAAACGGCAATTGCGGGGACTGACCGGCTCGCAATGCTCAAGCGGGCGGTTGCCAACCATCCCCAGTTTGCCGTGAGTGATATGGAACTTGTCCGCGGGGGAAGGAGTTACACGATTGATACGATTAGGGAACTCCGCCAGCGGCACCCGGAAAACGACTACTACTTCATTATTGGGGGTGACATGGTGGCCTACCTGCCGAAGTGGTATCAGATTGACGAGCTCGTTAAACTCGTTACCTTTGTCGGGGTGGTTCGGCCAGGATATGAACGAACCAGTGCCTATCCGATTACATGGGTGGACGTCCCGGAATTTGCGGTTAGTTCAACGTTAATCCGGCGTTTAGTTAAGACGGGGGGTTCAATTAAGTACCTCGTTCCGGAAAGTGTCCGCGAATACATTGAAGAAAAGGGGTTATACCGTGAGTGAAGTTGAATACCAGAAGCATTATTATCCCGGGACCCGGGATGAATTGGTTGCCCGGCTGCGGGAACAGCTGAGTGATTTTCGGTTTGAACACGTTGTGCGGGTGGAACACACTGCGGTAAAGCTGGCGTCCCGCTACGGAATTGATGCGGAAAAGGCGAGCGTCGCCGGGTTGGTCCACGACTACGCTAAGGAATGTAGCGATGAGCAGTTTAAGGTGGTAATTCAGAGGGAACACATGGATCCGGACCTGCTTAACTGGGGGAACTTTATCTGGCACGGTGAGGTTGGTGCCCGGATTATTAACCAGGAACTTGGAATTACCAATCAGGAAATTCTTGATGCGGTGCGGTTTCATACCGTGGGGGCCCCGCACATGACCCCATTACAACAGTTGACGTACGTTGCTGATTTTATTGAACCGGGACGGGACTTTCCGGACGTTGCGACGGCCCGGGCGGTGGCGCAGACATCGCTGGAACAGGCGGTCGTGTATGAGACCAAGCATACCTTGACGTACTTGATGGCAAACGACCGGCCGATTTATCCGGCGGCAATTGCGACGTATAACGCGTGGATTGGAAATAGAAAGTAGGGATAATCATGGATAGTAAGCAGTTATTAGCAACCGTCGTTCGGGCGGCGGATGGAAAACGGGCAGAACAGATCGTTGCGCTTGACGTACAAAACGTCAGCTTATTGGCGGACTACTTTGTAATTATGCAGGGGAACTCTGAGCGGCAGGTTAAGGCCATCGCTGACAGTATTGACGAAGCCGTGACGGAAGCCGGCGGAACAATTAAAAACGTTGAGGGGAAAAACGGGGCCAGCTGGATTCTGCTTGACCTCGGTGATGTGGTAGTGCACGTCTTTCAGGAGGAGACCCGGCAGTTTTATAACCTCGAGAAACTGTGGGCTGATGCGGAGCGCGTTGACGTTTCGGCGTGGGTTAACGATTAATGATTTATACCACCTTTGCCCAGTTATATGACCAACTTATGGAGCCCAGCTTTTATACGCAGTGGTTGGCATACGCCCGTAAACGGCTTCTTCCCCAAGCACCCACGCTTGACCTGGCGTGTGGGAGTGGTCGGCTAAGCGTTGCACTGGCGCAGGCTGGTTATCCCGTAACGGGGTTGGACCAAGCGGAAGACATGCTGACCCTTGCCGCTGGGCACGCGGCGACAGCGGGGGTCAAAGTTGACCTAATCCAGGGTGATATGGCGGATCTGGCCGGGCTTTCCCCGGTAGAAAACGTTGTGTGTGCGGCGGATTCCCTGTGTTACCTGCCGGATCACGCCACCCTGGAACAAACGATGCGGGCGGTGTATCAGGTGTTAAAACCGGGTGGGGTGTTCCTCTTCGATGTGCTTACCCCATACCAGGTTGACCACGTTTTTCCCGGATACATGTACAATTACGAAGACGATGATCGGGCGTTTATGTGGACGAGTTATGCGGGGGAGGAGCCTCATACCGTTGAACACGACCTGCGCTTCTTTGTGTGGGACGATGCCCTTCAAGGATACCGGCGGTACAGCGAGCTGCACCATGAGCGGACTGAGTCGTTCGCAGCGTACCAGCGCCTCCTGCAAGCAACTGGGTTTACGGCAATTACCGTTACCGATGTTGCGGGGAGTCCTGCTGGTTTACGGGCAGAACGGTGGTACTTTGCGTGTCGCAAACCAGAAACGGTGGGTGAAGCGTAGTGGAAGCAGTTGGAATCATTGCGGAATATAACCCGTTTCATAACGGCCACCTGTATCAGCTTCGCCAGGTTAAACGGCGGTTTCCCAACAGTGTGGTGGTGGTTGCCATGAGTGGTAATTACCTGCAACGCGGGGAACCGGCGTGCCTGGATAAGTGGACGCGGGCCCGGGCTGCGCTTTGTAACGGAGCGGACGTAGTCGTCGAATTGCCGGTGCGGGCAAGTGTCCAACCGGCCGACGTGTTTGCCCGGTGGGGCGTGCGGATTCTCGCTAACATGGGGGTTTCCACCCTCGCATTCGGGGCGGAACATGCGGAATACGATTTCGCCGCCCTTGCTGCCCAAACGGCGACGGTTCGGGGAGATTTTACGGTCCATGACCAATCGTACGCCGCAACGTACCAGCAAGCCATTGCGGCAGCGGTCGGCCATCCCATCGATCAACCCAACGACGTGTTGGGGTTGGCGTATGCTAAGGCCAACCAGGAGCTCCGTTGTTCCCTGCACCTGGCACCAATTCAACGGCACAACGCGGCGTACCTGGATGCGGAATTGACCGCTGGTTCCATCGCAAGCGCAACGGCCATTCGGCGCGCATGGCAGGATGGGAAGACGAATGCTGTTTTTCGGTACGTTCCGCGGGAAACGGCCGCAGCGCTCCAGCAGCACGGGTTTGTTGGGTGGAAACAACTATGGCCGGGACTACGGCAACGCCTTGTCACGACCTCACCGGCCCATCTCCGTTCAATTGTGGGAATGGCCGAGGGGATTGAGTACCGGTTAATTCGGTTGGCGCAGGAACTCCCTGCAGACGCATCGTTTGCGACGTGGCTGAAGACGGTTAAATCCAAGCGGTTTACGTATACGCGGCTAGCACGGTTAGCGATGAACGTTGCCCTTGGAATTACCACCGATGAAGTTGCGGCGTTTGCTGCGCACCCGTATACCCATTTACTGGGATTTACTCCCAAAGGACAGCGGTATTTGCGCCAGGCCAAACACCACTATGTTTTTCCGGTGTTAACCAAGGTTAATCAGGATGATAAGAATGGTTTTTATGCTTCCGACTACCGGGCAGGGGTGCTTTACCGGCTCGCTGCTGGTGGTCAGGAGCAGGATTTAAAGCGGGCACCCGTCCGCGTAATGAAGGAGGATGACGATGGCAGTACGGTGGTCACTGAATGAGCTAGCTCAGCTCGGAATTGACGAGCTTCCGGTTGATGCGGTGCTGGATGTTAAGAAAGCGGTTAAGGAACGAAACGCGCAGGTGCAGGACGTTGCCCCGGTGAAGGTTAGCGGGGTCATCACCAAGGACCAGCGGGGAATTATTGCCACGATTCACGTGGCAACAACGGTGACCCTCCCGTCGAGTCGAAGTTTGACCGCCGTTGCTGTTCCGGTGGCCTTCACCTTTGCGGAATACTACGTTAGTGAACACGAACGGGATCTTTCCCGCTTTACCAATGATGACGTTGTCATCCAGCCGGAACACGACGTGGTTGACCTGGAAACAGCCGTGGCGGAAAACATCGTCCTGCATTTACCGTTGAAGGTCCTGTCCCCGGAAGAGGAGCAGGGCGGTAATTTTCAGACGGGGGACGACTGGCAGGTCGTCAGTGAAGAACAGCTTACCTCCCAACGGCAGGAAACGGTCGATCCCCGGTTGGCGAAGTTAAAGGACTTTTTTGCTGACGAGAATGGTGATAAAAACTAAGGAGGAGTTGCAATTTGCCGTAAAAACAAGTACAATCTAACACGTTAGGCAATTTGCAATGAGATATTAACGAAGGAGGTGTTTACTGATGGCAGTCCCACCACGGAAAACATCTAAGACGCGGAAACGGTTACGGCGGACGCACTACAAGCTCCAGATTCCTGGGATGAGTGCTTGCCCGAACTGCGGCGAATTACGGAAGTCACACTACGTATGCCCGAACTGTGGGTACTACGGTGATCGCGAAGTTATTAAGTTAAACAAGTAATTAACTATAAATAGTGGGGATGGCGTTATTCCATCCCCACTATTTATATTGTGTAATTAGGGCCGACTGCGGGTGACCAGAAAGGGTGGCTGTAACGTTTCACGGCCCTTTTTCATAATCCAGGACAAAACACAAACGGGCTGAATGAAAGTACGCAGGCTATCAAATCATTCCTTTGCGGTTTGAAGACTGCTGCTTTCACTCAACCCGTTCATTGCGTTTCGGTCCACTTTTTAAGTATTATGCGTTCTTTTTCGCTTTATCAGGATCTTGAATGATAAAGTGGAGGGCGTTAATGATGATAAACGCACCAATCATCGCAATAATCCCACTAGTGAGTGGTGAGAACGTTGCGTTGGATAAGGGCGCAACGATGTAACCAAACACCTCACCGTAGATAAATCCCCAGAAGAGGACGGTTAATTCCTTTGCAATTAACTTTGCCATTACAAGCACCTCACATTCACTACTATCGTACCACACTTTTTTATGAAGGGTGGGGGCAATTCTGGTGATTTGGTATAATAAACGCAGAATTCTTCCGGAAAGGGGGGAGCCCGGTGAACGGCCCACTTCAGGTAATTAGTTGTAATAGTATCTTGCAGAGTACCCTGCGGATTAAGGACTACGTAGCAGCGGCTCAAAGGATGGGGTACACGACGCTGGCGCTAACAGACCGCAATGTCATGTACGGGGCGCTTTCTTTTTACGAGGCGTGTCAGCAGGCGGGGATAAAGCCTGTTTTAGGCATTACGTTGGAATTAAATAACCCGGCAACCACTCCTTCATGGAACCAGCTGATCGTGCTTGCTCAGGACGCAACCGGCTACCAGAACCTCCTGCAACTTTCCTCGTTAAAGTTAGGGGTGAACGGCGATCAGCCCGCGAACCACGCGGTCACCGTAGAAGAGCTTGCCCCGTACTTAAACCATACCTTTGTGGTGACTGACCCGCTGCATAGCTCCCTGCGGCTTCCCACAACGGAGCCGGAATGGTTACGGCCGCTGGTCACCGCTGCGGGACCCGACCACGTGTTTATCGGGGTTAGTCCACAACAGGATAGTGATCAAAACAAACGGTTAATTGCGAAGGGCCGGCAGCTTGGAATTGAGCCCGCCGCCGTTTGGACGGTGGAATACCTCAATGCGCATGATTACGGTGCCTTGCAGGTCGCCCGGGCCATTCAGCAGGGAACCCCGGTTGACGATGGGGTTGCGTTGACCCACCGCACGGGGCCCGCAGCGCTAGTTTCTCCCCAGGAGCTGGAACATCAGTTGAACGCCCTCCCAGCGATCGCCCGGCAAAATACCCGCCATATCATGGAAACGGTGACCGTTACGGTTCCGTTTAAACACCCAGAATTGCCAGCATTCCCGGTTCCGGCAAAGCAAAATGTTGCTGACTACCTGAAAGCGCAGTGTGAAGCCGGGTTAGTTTCCCTGGTGCCACCAGAGAAGCGGGCGCCGTACACTGCCCGGTTAACCCACGAATTAACCGTGATTCACCGGATGGGGTTTGACGATTACTTCTTGATTGTTAGTGACGTGGTTCGGTTTGCCCACGAACACGGAATTATGGTGGGTCCGGGTCGGGGGTCAGCCGCTGGTTCGTTAGTTGCCTACGCCCTCGGAATTACCACGGTTGATCCGCTGGCCTACGGACTCCTGTTTGAACGGTTCTTAAATGAAGAACGGCGGCAGATGCCGGATATTGACCTTGATATTATTGATTCCCGGCGCGAAGAGGTGGTCCAATACGTACATCAGAAATACGGGGCGGACCGCGTTGCTCAGATTATCGCCCTGTCGACGATGGGACCACGGCAAGTAATTCAGGACGTTACGCGTACCCTTGGTTTACCGCAGTACCGGCAAGCCGAATGGAGTCGGGCGCTTCCCCGGCGGGTCTCTTCCCTTCAGGAGGCGTACCAGCAGTCCAGTCGGTTTCGGGATTTAGTTGAGGCGGACGAAGGAGGGCGGGCCTGCTTTAAAATTGCCCGGGCCCTAGAAGGATTGCCGCGGCAAACGACTGTGCACGCGGCGGGGGTGGTCCTTAGTGCAGCGCCCCTTACCAGCGTCGTTCCTATCCAAATGGGAAATAACGGAATTCTCCTGTCCCAGTACGCGAAGGAAGACGTTGAGCGGGTGGGATTGTTAAAAATGGACTTCCTTGGGTTGCGGAATTTAGGGGTGCTTCAAACAACGTTACGGCTCGTTAACCGGCACAAAAAGACGCCGTTGCGGGAAGAGGCAATTCCGTTAAACGACCCGGCTACCCTTAAGATGATGGCCATGGGGCAAACGTCCGGGGTGTTTCAGTTTGAGTCCGCGGGAATTAGGCGGGCCCTTCGCCAGGTTGCGCCGACGACGTTTGCTGATATTGTTGCGGTCAACGCCCTCTACCGGCCGGGGCCAATGGCAAACATCGATGAGTTTGCCGCCCGGCGTCATGGCCGCAAACCGGTAACGTATCCCGCGCCGGCGGTTCGGCCGGTTCTGGAGGGAACCAGTGGAATTATTATTTACCAGGAACAGGTCATGCAGGTCGCCGCAACGCTTGCGGGCTTCTCGATGGCGCAGGCCGACTTGCTTCGACGGGCGATTAGCAAAAAGAACCAGCAGGCGCTTGATAACTTACGGGCGGCCTTCATTAAGGGAGCGGTGGCCCGGGGAACGACCAAACAGGTTGCCACCCAGGTCTTCCAGTACATTGAGCGGTTTGGTAATTACGGGTTCAATAAATCCCACGCCGTTGCTTACTCTAAATTAGCGGTCCAGCTCGCATACCTGAAGTGCCATTATCCGGCAGCGTTTTACGTTGCGCTGTTGAATAGCACTCTGGGCAACCGGGCGAAGATGCAGCAGTATGTCAGTGAGCTGCAACACCAGCACATCCCCGTTGACCCGCCCCTGATCAACCGGGCAGGGCGGCTCTTTACGCTCCACCATGGCCGGGTAGTCTTCGGGTTGCGGATGATTCGCGGGCTTCGAAGCGACGTAGTGGATGCGGTCTTAACCGAGCGGAAGGAGAACGGGCCGTTTACATCGTTTAAGAACTTTGTTGACCGCCTTGATCCCCGTTTCCGGCAAACCGAGTTAATCACCCCGTTGATTTACAGTGGCGCCTTTGATGCGTTTGGCAGCAACCGCGCGCAGTTGGTGGCGGAGCTTCCGGGGACGTTAGAGGCTGAAAATCTAAGCGGAACCAGTGCAACGCTCAAGGATGTTTTGGCGAATAAAACGCAACCGGCCCCGCAGTTGACGTTGGTCGACCAGTTGGCTAAGGAGCAGGAATACCTGGGTGTCCGGGTTTCCGGGCATCCGACGGACCAGTACCGGTTGTTAGGCCAGATTATCGGGGCAACACCCGTGGCGCAGGTCACCCCGGCGCTGCGCATTGTCCGGTTAATCGTGATGGTTAAAACCGTCCGCCAAATTACGACCAAGAAGGGGTTGCCGATGGCGTTTGTCACCTGCGAGGATGCGGGGAAGAGTATCGAACTAACGGTCTTTTCACGGGTATATCTCCAAAATAAGGGACACCTTAAGCCCGGTCAGTTGGTCGTTGTTATCGGCCGGCCTGAGGAGCGCAACGGGCAGGTTCAGGTTGTGGTTGACCAGCTGGCCCCCGTTGCAGCGGTTGACATGAAAAAGTGTTTCTTACGTTTACCGGCGGCGCGAGCAGCTGCACGGGAGGAACTTCATCAGGTGTTAATGAATGCCCGGCGGGGGAAGATGCCGGTGATTTTAGTCGATGATAGTCGGCACTCGCGGCAACTGTTACCACGAAAATATTGGCTTGATGAACGGGCGGTGCCGCCGGAACTGAGGACGGTGCTGGGTCCAGCGAACGTTGTTATTAAGTAAACGTTTACTCGAAAATTACTTAAGCGATTATGAAAGTTAATGAAAGAGTAATTGAAAAGTTTCACAATTAGGCAGATTTTTACGGATAAAAGTGATAGTATAGCAGATGGAGAATGTATAACTTTTACTTGAGGTGAAGAAATGAAACGGATTGGGATCTTAACGAGTGGTGGCGATTCATCAGGAATGAACGCCGCAGTTCGGGCCATTGCCCGTTCAGCAATGAACGCTGGCCTCGAAGCATATGGGATTAACTACGGTTACAAGGGCCTGGTTGAAGGAAACATTTTCAAGCTGGAAACCAAGGAGCTTGATGGGATTATCAACCGGGGAGGGACGATTTTGTATTCTGCCCGGTTCCCGGAATTTGCTCAGGAAGAAACCCAGTTAAAGGGGATTGAGCAGTTAAAGAAGTTCGGGATTGATGCGTTGGTCGTAATCGGTGGTGACGGTTCTTACCACGGGGCTGAAAAGCTGACCAAGCACGGGTTCAACTCAATCGGCGTCCCAGGGACAATCGATAACGACATCCCGGGAACGGACTTCACGATTGGGTTTGACACGGCGGTGAACGTGGCAACCGAAGCTCTCGACCGGATCAACGACACGGCAACGTCCCACCAGCGGACGTTTGTCGTGGAAGTGATGGGCCGGGGTGCCGGGGACATCGCATTATGGGCCGGGAATGCTGCCGGTGCTGATGAGATTGTCATTCCAGAACACGACTACGACATCGCCAAGATTGCCCAGCACATCAAGGACAACGAGAAGAACGGCAAGGATCACTTCCTGATTGTTCTTGCTGAAGGTGTGATGTCTGCTCAGGACTTTAAGGCTGAGCTGGACAAGCATGGCGACTTCGATAGCCGGGCAGTGACACTGGCCCACGTTCAGCGGGGTGGCACACCAACCGCAAAGGACCGGGTTCTCGCCAACAAACTTGGGGATTACGCAATCCAGTTACTGATGCAGGGCAAGGGTGGCTTAGCCATCGGGATTCACAACAACCAGTTGGAGGCCCACGATATTATCGATACCCTTGAAAACCACAAGCATGAGACGGATGTTTCACTGCTTGACTTAAACGACCGCGTTCGTTTCTAAATAATACGCGCTAAACTAACGGTAATGACTGACATAAAAGTCGTTATATTATTTCAATAAGGAGCGATTTCACTTATGAAAAAGACCAAGATCGTAAGTACTCTTGGACCAGCCAGCAATGATCTCGATACGATCGTTAAGCTGATTGAAGCAGGTGCTAATGTTTTCCGGTTTAACTTCTCTCACGGTGACCACGAGGAACACCTGGGCCGGTTAAACCTGGTGCACGAAGCTGAAAAGAAGACCGGCAAGACGGTCGGCATCCTGTTGGATACGAAGGGGGCTGAAATTCGGACAACCGTTCAGAAGGACGGCAAGATTCCGTTCCACATCGGAGATGAAGTTCGGATCTCAATGGATGATTCCCTTGAAGGAACCAAGGAAAAGATCGCCGTTACCTACCCAGGATTGTACGATGACGTTCACGAGGGTGGTCACGTGCTGTTCGATGACGGTCTGATTGACATGTTAATTGAAAAGAAGGACGAAGCAAACAAGGAACTTGTCTGCAAGGTCCTCAACGAAGGGGTTTTAGGTTCCCGGAAGGGTGTTAACGCTCCTGGTGTTTCAATCAACCTGCCAGGGATTACTGAAAAGGACTCAAGTGATATTCGCTTCGGTCTTGAACACGAAATCAACTACATCGCCGCTTCATTCGTTCGGAAGCCGCAGGATGTGCTGGACATTCGTGAACTGCTTGAAGAAAAGCACATGGAACACGTTCAGATCTTCCCGAAGATCGAATCACAGGAAGGAATCGACAACTTCGATGACATCATGAAGGTTTCTGATGGACTGATGATTGCCCGTGGTGACATGGGGGTTGAAATTCCACCAGAAAACGTGCCGTTGGTTCAGAAGGACTTCATCAAGAAGTGTAACGCATGGGGCAAGCCGGTTATCACGGCTACGCAGATGCTTGACTCCATGGAAGAGCATCCACGTCCGACGCGGGCCGAAGCTTCTGACGTTGCTAACGCCGTGTTTGATGGGACGGACGCAACGATGCTTTCTGGTGAAAGTGCTAACGGGGACTACCCGGTTGAATCCGTTGCAACGATGGCGCGGATTGACGTGAAGGCTGAAAACGCTCTGCGGCAGCACCGCAACCAGACGTTTGAAGAGTTCGACAAGACGGACGTTACGGAAACAATCGGCCGGGCCGTTGCCGAAGCTGCTAAGAACCTGGACATCAAGACGATTGTTGCCGCAACTCGTTCAGGTCACACTGCCCGGATGATTTCCAAGTACCGTCCGGACGCTGACATTCTTGCCCTGACGTTTGACGAACGGACACAGCGGGGCTTAATGATCAACTGGGGTGTTTACCCGGTTGTTACTGACACGCCGGCTTCAACCGATGACATCTTCCGTCTGGCAACTGAAGAAGCCAAGAAACAAGGCTTTGCTAAGGATGGCGACCTGATCCTGATCACGGCTGGTGCCGGTGAAGAAGGAACAACGAACCTGATGAAGATTCAGTTGATTGCTTCTAAACTGGTTGACGGCCAGGGTGTTGGTGAAGAAACCGTAATCGGCAAGGCGGTTGTTGCAACGTCAGCCGACGAAGCCAACAAGAAGGCCGTTGAAGGTGGAATCCTTGTTACGAAGAACACGGACAAGGATTACTTACCGGCCATCGAAAAGTCATCTGCACTGGTTGTTGAAAACGGTGGGTTGACTTCTCACGCCGCAGTTGTTGGAATTTCAATGGGGATTCCGGTAGTTGTTGGTGCTAAGGACGCAACCAACATTCTGAACGATGGTCAGCTGATTACGGTTGACTCACGGCGGGGTGTTGTTTACGACGGTGCCTCAAGCTCACTTTAATGTGAATATTAACCAGAAAAGTGCGTGAAATGCGCTTTCTGGCATAAAGAAATCCCCGGAGGTGGTGACGACCATCCTTCGGGGATTTTTGTGTTAACGGTTAGTCAAGGAGTTGAGGGGTCAGCGCAAGTTTTTGAAGGTGCTTAATTTCCCGGTCAACCTTATGAATTTCCTTATCGGGAGTTTTTTGCGTGGTCTTCCGGAAGGCGTGCATGAGGGTGTAATCCCCATCCTGTGCTAAAAACATTAACCGGTACTTTCCGAGCCGGATTTTGTAGAGGTGCCGGTAGGGAAGCCGGAGGATCATCCGCTTTACTGTTGGCCGGGTAAGTGGCAGTGTTTGAGCGTCCATTTGCTTAAGCATGGAATTTACTTTCCGGTAGATGCTGGGGTCCTTTTCTCTGATTTTCTTGTACCATGTAGTGAAGGGGATGTCTCCCCGGTTATCCTGGTAAACATAGATTGCCATTGCGGTGTTACTCCGTTTCTTAATTGTTTTCTCTAAACATCAATTGTACCATTTGTTTGTTAAAAGAACGGCGGGAGTGCTTGCTGGTTATGAATGAATCATGGATAATGGAAGGCGACATGAAAATTAACGATAATTCCGGGATTGTTAGTTAAATATGACGATCCCTGACGTATTTATTAATTGGAGGGCGTAACGTGGAAAGTTGGTTATTTTTACTAGTAATTCTGGCAGTTGCCTTTTTTGGAAAAAACACGTCGTTAACGGTGGCAGCGTTGGTTGTTTTGGCGTTAAAGGCCATTCCAATGAGCGGCCGGTTAATGCAGGTAATTGATGCCCGGGGAATTAACTGGGGGGTCACGGTGATTTCCATTGCTATTCTGGTGCCGATCGCAACGGGGCGGATTACCTTTGAGGACCTCTTCCGGGTAATGAAGTCCCCGGTGGGGTGGATTGCTGTAGGGTGTGGTGCGCTGGTAGCCATTCTGTCTAAGCACGGGGTTGGGTTACTAGCTGCCTCACCGGAAATTACGGTTGCGTTGGTATTCGGAACGATTATTGGGGTGGTGTTTATGCGCGGAATTGCCGCCGGACCAGTGATTGCCAGTGGAATTACCTACTGCATTATCACACTGCTCCACCTTGCAGTTTAACGGGGAGATGATGAGATGTTAGCTGATTTAATTGGCCGGACGATTCAGACAAAGGTGACGGATGAAAACGACCGCTTTGTTTTTACCCAGGCAGACGGGGAGACGTTTCGGCTTGCTAAGGATGAATTACGTTCAGTTCCCCGGATGGGAGCACTGATTACGGGGTTTGCGTATGAAAATGCAGATCACCAGCTTCAGTTAACGAAGACGGCCCCTAAAAGTGGGATTGATCGGTACGCGTGGGGAACGGTGGTTGTTAGCCGCCACGACCTGGGTGTTTTTGTGGATGTGGGGTTACCGAATAAGGACGTGGTGGTTTCCCTTGACGACTTACCAACGGTTTCGCGGTTATGGCCGCGCCAGGGGGACCGGTTACTTGTGGCTCTGCGCGTTGATGCAAAGGCGCGGATGTGGGCGGTCTTGGCAAACGCCGACCAGATTCGCCAGGTGAGTGTTTTAGGAAATCAGCGGATGATGAACCACAACGTTACCGTGACGGTTTACCAGCCGAAGTTAGTGGGCTCATACGTGTTGACGCAGGATTATGTCCGCGGGTTTATCCATCCTTCCGAGTGGGATGAAGAACCCCGCCTCGGTGCAACCATGCAGGCCCGGGTGATTGGGGTGCGGCCCGACGGCATTCTTAATTTATCAGTCAAACCCCGGGCATACGAAGCCATCGCGCCCGATGCGGCGATGCTGAAAGCGGCCCTAGAGCACACGCCAAGCCATACCTTACCGTACTCTGATAAGAGCTCCCCCGCAGCTATTCGTTCCTACTTTGGTATTAGTAAGGGCCAGTTTAAACGGGCTTTAGGCCACCTTCTTAAGGCTGGAATTGTTGAACAGGACAACGGCCAGATTCGGCTCCGGGCGCCTTTTGACGATTAGGGCGCGGGTGTGCTACCCTAGCATATGTGTTTAGGAGGATTAGGGGGAGACTAGGATGCTGTACAAGTATAAGGATGATTACAGGAAAGTTGCGATGGGCCTGTTATCATTTATTCCGGAATTAAAGGAGATTCCGCACTTAAAAAAGGAATTGGCGTGGTACGATGCTGATGAACACCGGAACCTGTTTTTGTGGAAAAATGACAATGGTAATTTTAGTGCGGTAATTGGTACCGAAACTAATCCTGATAACCGGACAATCATGGTGCGCCGGGTTGCAGTTACGCCCAACGAGCCCCAGAGCGTTCAGTTTCAGATGTTAACGGCGTTGGCAAACCGGTTCCCTGAGTATAAGGTGATGGGAAACTTTGCAACGTCGGGATTGATTACCGCATGGGAAAAGCAAACGAATGAATAAGAAGAATGATAATCCGCAGCAGGCCCCAGCGGCGCTAACCCTTAAGCTTGAGCAATTTGAGGGGCCGCTTGACCTGCTGCTTCATCTTATTAAAAAGAATAAAGTGGATATATATGATATTCCCGTTGCTAAAATTACTTCCCAGTATGTCGCTTACTTGCACCAGATGCGCGAGTTGCGGCTTGATATTGCTGGGGAGTATTTAGTTATGGCGGCCACCCTCGTTAATATAAAAAGCCGGATGCTTCTTCCCCAGCAACAGCCGCAGGATGAACCAGAAGAAGTAGAGGATCCGCGGGCAGAGTTAGTGAACCAGTTAGTTGTTCACCAACAGTTTCAGCGGGCAGCGGCTGAATTAGGGGAATTGGCTGAAAAACGGAGTTGGAAGTATGGCCACCCAGAAGCCGCACTCCCAGCGGATGCCCACTTAGGACAACTGGCACCGGCAGGGGATAATATCCTTACTCAAATGCAACAGGCGATGCTCAAGATGACGCAGCGGGCGGTTAACCAGCGGCTTAGCCGGCGCCCCCGCCAGGTAAAGCGGGAGCACTACACCGTTAAGCACCAGATGACCTATTTACGGCACCGGGTTAAGCATCATCATAAAGTGGAATTTATGACGCTCTTTTCCCCAACGGCGGCCCCGGAACAGTACGTAACGACGTTCATGGCACTCCTTGAGTTGATGAAACGGCAGGACGTGGTGGCCGAACAAGCGGAAAACTACGGGCCAATTATGATAAGTGAGGGACGGCATGGCAACAAACCAAGCAAAGATTGAAGCACTGCTCTTTGTGAGCGGTGATGACGGGATTACGGTCACGGAACTGGCCCAGCTGGTTGGAATTTTAAAGCCAGCGGTTTTGGAACAGCTAACGCGCCTGGAACAGAAGTACGCTGCGGACCGGAACGGGAGTTTCACCTTGATACATGCGGATGAACGCTACCGGTTGGTTACTAAACCGGGGGTTGCCGGCGTTGTTCGGCGTTACTTTGAAGCACCGGCGATGGCGACCCTTTCGCCGGCAGCCCTCGAAACCCTGGCAATTATTGCGTACCGCCAGCCCGTTACGCGGGTCGAGATTGAGGAGGTCCGGGGAGTGCGGGCCAGCGCAATGTTGCAGAAGCTTCAAGCGTGGGGGCTAATCACGGTTACCGGGCGACTTGATGCGCCGGGACGGCCTGCTCAGTACGGGACAACACCCGCGTTTTTAAACTATGTGGGGGTCACGAGCCTTAAAGACTTACCACCTCTTCCCGATGAGGAGAAGGTGGCGAACGATGAGGACTCCAACCAGTACATGGCCCTCTTTGATGCAGCGCTAACAGATGAGGAGGATGATCAGGATGCCTGAACGGTTACAAAAAGTAATGGCTGCTGCCGGGGTCGCATCCCGGCGGGCGAGTGAACGGTTAATTCAGGCGGGCCGGGTAACGGTTAATGGCCACCAGGTAACAACGTTGGGAACAAAGGTTACCCCCGCTGACGTAATTACGGTTGACGGGAAGGCAATTGACCAGGAAAAAAAGGTGTACTACGTGTTCAATAAACCGCGGGGGGTCATTACCGCCGCGAAGGATGACCGTAACCGGCGGGTAGTGACCGACTATTTCACTGCGGTGAAGGAGCGGGTGTACCCGGTGGGACGGCTCGATTACGATACGACGGGCATTCTGATTATGACAAATGACGGGACGCTCGCCAATCAGTTGATGCACCCCCGTTATGGGGTGAATAAAACGTACGTAGCGAAGGTTTTAGGGGTGCCCACTAATGCGGAACTAGAACGGCTCCGGCACGGAGTCCGGATTGATGACCGCCATCCTGCCAAGGCCCGGGTCCACGTGATCAATTATGATCCCGACCAGCAACATGCCGTCGTTAGCATGACAATTCACGAGGGAAGGTATCACCAGGTGAAGCGCATGCTTGAGGCGGTGGGGCATCCGGTTGTCAAGCTACGGCGGACGGCGTACGGTCCCCTTACTGACCAGGGATTAGCTCCGGGACAGTACCGGCCGTTAACCCACCGCGAATTACAGGCCCTTAAAAAGAATGTCCAGTAATTCACAAGTTAGTGCTGACAGCGGTTTCTTAATGTGGTAAATTGTGAATAGAATATTAGAATGTTTATTCTCGAGACAGGGTGAAAATCCCGACCGGTGGTGATAGTCCACAAGCCGTCACGGTGACGACAAGACTGGTGGAATTCCAGTATCGACAGTATAGTCTGGATGGGAGAGAATTCACAAGTTCGAATTCAACGGGGATAAGCACTTCCAATATTAAATAATTAATATGGAGGGATGCGCAGTGCGTCATCATCGCTACTTGCAGCGTTTCACGCTGACCGCGTGCCTAGCGTGCATCGCTTATCTGCTGTTGTTTTTTGCGTTTGCGGTTATTCCGGTTGTTCCGTACCTTAAGGTTGACCTGGCATTGATTCCCATTTTATTTGGGTTCTTTGTTTTGGGACCGCAGTGGGGATGCGGGGTAATTGCCCTGCAAGCGGCCGTATATTTTGTTCTAACGGGACCATCCGTTGGCCATCTAATCGGGGTTTTGAGTAACGTGTTAGCAGCCCTAGCATTTTGCTTGCCGTTTTATTGGATAATGCGGCCGTGTGCCCAACGGGGGAAGCCATTCTGGATGCGCGAAGGAATGGCCCTTGTAGTCGGGACAGTGGTAATGACCGGCGTAATGTCATTAGCCAATTGGCTGGTGTTGACACCGTTGTACATTAACGTGATTGGAATGCGGCTTGCCCTGCCACTTCCTAAGCTGGTGTTGTTCGGAATCATTCCGTTTAACCTGATTAAGGGAGTAATTGTGGGCGGTTGCTTCGTCGTTTTATACCACTACACTGCCCGGTGGGTTTTGCGGGAACGCCAGCGGCTAGAAAAATAGTGAAATATTAGGTTGTGACCGGTGATGGCTGTGTTTCCATCACCGGTTTTTGTGAACGAGTGCCGTTATTAGGAAATTTGCGCTAAAATAAAAACAATTATAGTAATCGATGGAGTGATTAAGATGGATCGTTTTGCGAAATCAGCATGTACTTCCGTAATGGTAGGGAAGAAGGCAAGTCTTGACGGGTCAACAATCATTTCCCGGAACGAAGACCGGCTGGTGGCGATTTACCCGAAGAAGTTCATGGTTCAACCTGCCGTCCGGAACCGGCACGCAACGTATAAGTCAACGTATAATGGACTGACTGTTCCGCTTCCGGCAACGGGAATGCGGTACACGGCAACCCCGAATATTGACCTTAAAGAAGGAATTAACGAGGAAGATGGGATTAACGCCGCGCGCGTGGGCGAAAGTGCTACCGAAAGCGTGTATGCCAATGACCGGGTGCTGGCGTGTGATCCGTACGTTCCAAACGGATTAGCGGAGGATTCCATGACGACTTTGGTGCTCCCGTACATTCATTCGGCGCGTGAGGGAGTGCAGTACCTGGGAAAATTGGTCGCTAAGTACGGTGCGGCCGAGGGCAACGGGGTCCAGTTTAACGACCAGGATGAGGTGTGGTACATGGAAATTGCCACCGGTCACCACTGGGTTGCGGTCCGGATTCCGGATGACTGCTATGCGGTGGCAGCGAACCAGATTGCAATCGAACAAATTGACTTCAACGATCCGGATAATTTTATGTGGTCCGAAGGGATTCAGCGCTTTGTTACTGATAATCAGCTTAACCCGGATTATGGCCAGTGGAATTTCCGCCATATTTTTGGAACCAATACGGTTAAGGATCACCACTACAATACACCGCGGGTTTGGTTTGCTCAGCGGTACTTTAATCCTGAGGTGGAACAGGAGCCAGAGTCACCGGACATGCCGTTTATCCGGAAACCCGCGCGGAAGATTAGCGTCGAGGACGTTCAGTTTATCCTTAAGTCCCATTTTGATGAGACCCCGTATGATCCGTTAGGAAGTGGCAGTGCGCGTGACCGGAAGCGGTACCGGGCAATTTCCCTGTCCCGGACGGCGAACTCGCATATTTTGCAGGTACGGCCGGCCGCGCAGGCGCACGGGGTTCAGTGGCTGGCTTACGGAATCCCAACGTTTTGTCCCCACGTGCCGTTCTTTACCAATGCTGCGGATACGGACGCATCGTACCGGGAGACGCCGGCAAAGATTGACCTCAACAGCGCGTACTGGTTGTACGAAACCCTGGCAATGCTGGTTGAAGCGCACTACGACGAGTTTATTCAGGATGACTTGGATTACCAGAACGAACTGATGCAGTGGGCGCACGCTAAGATTCGCCAGGTTGATAAGGAGGCTGCCGGATTAACGGGGGCGGAATTAACAACGTACCTGACCAAACAGAACCACGCCATTGCGGCACACTTTAACGAACGGACGTTGGACTTTATCTTGGAATTAATCGCACGGGGAACGGAGCTTTCGCGGTTGACGTTTAAGATGGACCCGAACTTATAGGAGGATGAACGATGGTTAGTATGCGGCAGCTTGCCCGGTTAGCCGGCGTTTCCCCGGGACTTGTTTCGCGGGTGTTGAATCACGACCCGACACTGGCGGTTGCCCCGGCGACCAGGCAGCGCATTCAGGATCTCGCCGCGCAGTACCACTACGTCCCCGGTAAACGGGGCCCCGGAAAGAAGTGGATCAATTCACTGTGCGTGATTACGGCCGTGGCGGAAAAGGATGAGGTTTATGATGATTACTTTAAGGTCATTATGACTGGCATTACCGCAGCCGCCCGGGAAAACGGACTAAACGTTAAGACCATTTACCGCTTGCCAGAAGGACCGGCGATGCCCGACATTGAAAAATATGCGGGGGTTGTCATGATTGGGTCGATTACCCCGAAAGCAGTCGCATCCATTGCGGCGCGGAATGCCCACGTTGTCCTGATTGATAACCAGGTAGTGACAGCGGGGTATCCGGTCGTAGGAGTCGACCTGGCAGCAATGGCCCGGGATGCGCTCATGGTGTTTACAACCCGCAACGTGGCGCCAATCGGTTTTATCGGTAATACGGTGCGGGGAATGACGCTTGCGGGTAAATTGGATATGGAGGTTGCGGGGGGCCGGTTGGCGGAGTACCGCCGGTTTTGTCAGCAAACCCACCAGCCCGACTACAGCGTTTTGGGGGCGTGGGATCCCGCGTTTGGTTACAGGGCAACCCGGCAACTGTTGACCGCCCACCCTGAAATTCAAGCGCTTCTAATTGCGTCTGATCCGTTGGCGCTAGGGGCGTTGCGGGCGGTGGCGGACCTCAACCTGCGAATTCCCGCTGAGCTGGAGGTCTTAAGTTTTGATGACCTCGATTACGCCCAGTACCTGATTCCGCGGCTTTCGACGGCTAAGCTTCCGACGCAGGAGTTGGGCCGGCGGGCGGTTCAGCTGCTTTACCAGCAACTCACAACGGCGCAGGTGACCCCCGAGCAGATTACGCTGCGGGGGGAGTTAAGGATGCGGGAAACAACGAAAAAAGCATAGGTTCATTAAGGAGCGGAGGGGAACGAATGACGGTTCTCCTCTTTTGTTATTGCAGATTTAAATGAAAGCGTTATACTAAACGCAAACAGATGTTTAATAAGGAGTGGTTGCGGTGAAAATGGAAAATAAGGCGATGCTAATTACGTATCCGAACCGGATGGGGACCAACCTTGCCGAATTAAGGCAGTTGATGACGGGACCGTTCGCCAAGGTGTTTGGGGGCGTGCATATCCTGCCGTTTTACTATTCAAGTGGGGATGCGGGATTTGCGCCGTACCAATATGAAGTGGATCCGCAGTTCGGTTCCTGGGCGGACATCGAGCAATTAGCAAAGACGCACTACCTGATGTTTGATTTCATGGTGAACCACCTTTCGCCGAAGTCACCCGAGTTCCAGGACTTTGTGGCCCATCATCGCGATTCTAAGTTTGCGGACCTATTTTTGAGCTGGGATCAATTCTGGCCAGCGGGTCGGCCGACAAAGGAAGACGTGGACCTGATTTATAAACGGAAGGATAAGGCGCCGTTTATGCCGGTGCAGTTTGCGGATGGAACCACCGAAAAAATCTGGAACACGTTTGGTGACCAGCAGATGGACCTGGATGTTCGGACAGAAACAACGATGCGCTTTATTGAGCAGAACCTAACGCACCTTGCCCAGCATGGCGCCAGCATCATTCGGCTTGATGCCTTTGCGTACGCCGTTAAGAAACTGGGAACCAGCGACTTCTTCGTGGAACCGGAGACGTGGCACTTATTAGACCGGATTAAGGAAATGCTTGCCGGAACCAACGTCACCTTATTACCAGAAATTCATGAGAACTACACGTACAACGAGAAGATGCACGCGCACGGTTACTTTAGCTACGATTTTGTCCTGCCGATCATCACGCTCCACGCCTTGTATTCACACAAGGTCAAAACGATGGTTGACTGGTTTAACCAGGCGGACATGCACCAGTTTACGACCCTGGACACGCACGATGGCATTGGGGTTGTTGATGGCAAGGACATCTTAACTGATGAAGAACTCGACTATACCGTGGATCAGTTGTACAAGGTGGGGGCCAACGTTAAGCGGGCTTATTCGAGTGCGAAGTACCACAACCTTGATATTTACCAGTTAAACACGACGTACTACTCGGCAACGGGGAACAACGACGCGGCGTACCTGTGCGCGCGGGCCCTGCAAATGTTTGCGCCGGGAATTCCGCAGGTGTACTACGTGGGATTATTAGCCGGAAAGAACGATACGACCCTCGTTGAGCAGACCCGCGAAGGCCGGGACATCAACCGCCACTTCTACACGCTTGATGAGGTACATGCGGAATTACAGCGGCCGGTTGTCCAGAAAGTGCTCCAGCTGTTGGAATTTCGAAACAGCTGCCCGGCGTTTGATTTGGAAGGGACGATTAAGGCGGAAGCGTTAAACGACCACATGATGCGGGTAACGCGGACGGACCGGGAGCAGACGTCCCGGGCAGTTCTGACCGTTGATTTAGCGCAAATGCACTATACCATTGAGGTGAAGGGATAGTTTTTAAAATTGCCGTTCAGATTGTGTAAACAATGGTATAATACGGGTGATTAAGTTAAGGAGGAATTTCACATGAAGATTATTGCCTATGGTATTCGTGACGACGAAATGCCGTACGTTGACGAATGGAAGCAGGCACACAGTGACGTTGAGGTTAAGGTTGTTCAGGAGTTATTAACGATGGACACCGTTGACCAGTGCAAGGGCTTTGACGGGTTAGTTTCATACCAGCAGAAGCCGTACACGGCAGAACTGATTGATGCAATGGGGGCAAACGGCATCAAGTTCTGGTCATTACGGAACGTTGGGATTGACAACATCGACTTTGATGCTGTTAAGCGGAACAACATCGTGCTGACAAACGTTCCGGGATACTCACCGGAAGCCATTGCTGAATTCTCAGTTACACAGACGCTGCGGTTACTGCGGAACACGAAGCAGTACGAAGCTAAGATGCGTAACGGGAACTTTATGTGGGCTCCGGAAATTGCCGGTGAGCTGAACGAAAAGACCGTTGGGGTGGTTGCTACGGGCCGGATTGGGCGGTTTGCAATCCAGTACTTCCAGGGCTTTGGCTGCAAGGTAATTGCCTACGATCTGTTCCACAACCCGGACATTGAAAAGCAGGGATTATACGTTGACACGCTGGACGAATTATTCGCTCAGGCTGACGTAATCGACCTGCACGCTCCGGCTACCAAGGACAACTATCACATGATTAACGCTGACTCCATCGCTAAGATGAAGGACAGCGCCATCATCATCAACACGGCTCGGGGTGAGCTGGTTGATACCGAAGCACTGCTGAAGGCCGTTCACGACGGTAAGCTGAGCGGGGCTGCTTTGGACACGTACGAAGACGAAGTTGGCAAGTTCAACAACGACTTCGGTAGCTTCGACGCTATTCCGGACGACGTGCTGAAGGGCATGGTTGAAGACGGCCGGATTCTTGTTTCACCACACATCGCCTTCTACACAACGACGGCTGTGCGGAACATGGTTCAGATTGCCTTAAACAACAACAAGCAGTTAATCGAAAGCAACGGGGCAAAGGCTGACTTTATCGTTAAGTACTAAACACCATTGTTAATTTAGAAATAAACAGGAAAGAAGCTTTGACGAATCGAAGCTTCTTTTTTTGCGCTTTTCCCCCGAAGAAACCGGTGGTATGGTGGTACTAGCAACGCTCAGTAATTGAATGGGGGTGAAGTGATGGCGTCAGCATGGTTGTTTTTCTTTAGTGCTGATCAGGGAAGACGGCCGGCGGTGATCCGAAAACTGGTGCGCAACCAGGCAACGAGTTCAACGTTGTTTTGGGCAATGGTTTACGGGCTGCTTGACTGGCAAAATACCATTCCCCACCTGAATGAGCCTCAGTTCACTGCGGCCCTTCAGCAGGACCAGCAGGAGGGCTTGGTGCGCTCCCAGGACGGTGAACTCTTCTTGACCCCGGAAGGTGCGCGGCAGCGGCAGGAAATGGTTGCCCACCGGCTTGCCTTAACAACGCCGCGGTTATTCCGTCAGGTGGCGGTGGCCGACTGGGTTCAGATGGTGCGCTTTTTGGTACAGGTGGCTTCTGAAGCAAGCTACCATAACGCCAAATACGTTGTGGCGACCGATCGGCTGCAGTTTAAGGTGACGCTGAAGCAGTGGCTCCGTGCCGGTCATTCCCTTGCAGAGTTACGGGATGCATTATCCGGGTCCCTTGCAACCGTTTTAAAGGCCATGCCTGCCAACCAGGCTGACTGTTATGCGCAGGGATTAGTGGGCCACGGGTACTACGGGCACACGACGGCTCAGCGGGCGACGGGGCAGTTAACCGTCCAGGACGTGCAGGTGAACGACCAAAACGTTGCCCTTGCGGTATGGCAAAAGTGGCAACGGTGGCCGGCGGGAGCAGCGTTAATGACCCCGTTTCGGCGGCCAGAACTAGCCCCGTCACTGGTCACGACGGGAAAGATGATTGCCGCCGGGATGTCCCTTGCGGCAATTGCCCAGCGGCGGCATTTGAAACTAAGTACGGTGGCTGACCACGCCGTTATGCTTGCGTTGTATCGACCAGAATTTCCGGTGGCGCGGTTACTAAGCCCAGCACGGATTGCCCAGTTAGACCAGTTAGCGCCCGCCGATTACGTTCACTGGGCTTACCGGGACGTAGTGACGGCGGATGCAACCATTACCTTTCCGGAGTTTCGGCTTTATCAGATTAGGAGGTGGCGGCGTGAACACGAGTGAGACGGCATTAACGACGCAGTTACACCAGCTGTTTGGGTTTGATAAGTTTCGGCCGGGCCAGTTAGCGGTGATTCAAGCCGTGTTGCAGGGGAAGGACACCCTGGCAGTCCTCCCAACCGGGACGGGAAAGTCGCTGTGTTACCAGTTCGCCGGCCGGGCTCTGGGACGGCCAGTTATTATCGTTTCGCCACTTCTATCACTGATGCAGGATCAGGTCGAACAACTCCGTGCTGCCGGTGAAAAACGGGTGGTGGCCCTGACTTCGACGCTTACCCGCCAGGAACGGACGCTGGCACTGCAGACGCTTGCGGCGAACCGGTTTATTTATCTTGCGCCGGAAATGGCGGTCCAGCCAGCAATTATCAGCCGGCTTAAGGAGTTACGGCCAGCCCTTTTTGTGGTGGATGAAGCCCACTGTATTTCACAGTGGGGACCCGACTTCCGGCCGGATTACCGGCGGTTAGGACGGGTCCGACATGCACTGGGAGACCCGGTTACCCTTGCGTTGACAGCCACCGCTTCGCCCCGGGTGCAGCGGGATATTGTGAAGGCCCTCCGGTTAAACCAGCCAAGCATCCAGGTTCATTCCGTGGACCGGCCGAACATTTTTCTTGCGGTTGAGGCGGTTGAAAACGAACGGCTCAAGGACGAGCGGTTGGTTGATTTGGTGCGGACGTTTCAGGGCCCGGGCTTGGTCTACTTTGCTAGTAAGCAACGGGCAAACGAGGTCGCCCGCATGCTGAAGCAGCAAGTCGGGGTGCGGGCGGCTGCGTACCATGCCGACCGGACGAGCGCTGACCGGGCGGTTATTCAGCAACAGTTTTTACACCACCAGCTTGATGTCGTGTGTGCCACGAGTGCGTTTGGGATGGGGGTGAATAAGGCGGACATCCGGTACGTTATCCACTACCATCTGCCCGCTGACCTTGAAAGCTACGTGCAGGAGATTGGCCGGGCTGGCCGGGATGGGAAACAAAGCCTGGCGGTGCTGTTATACCAGCCGGGTGATGAAACCATTCAGCACCGGTTGGGAACGGCCAACCTGCTTCCTGCGGCTGAGGTGCAGTTCTTAGCTGCACACCGTCATGAGAAGCGGCTTTTCCAGGACGAACGAACGGCGTTGGTGCAAACGCTGGTGGATGCCGGGATGAAGCCAGCGGCAATTACGAGTTACTTTGACCACCGGCGGCAGGAAAAGCAGCGCGCGCTCCAGGCAATGATGGATTACGTGCAAACCACTGCGTGCCGCCACCAGTTCATTACGGATTATTTCGGGGAACAAACTAGGATTACGCACACTGAGCGGTGTTGTGCAGCGGTGAACACTTCACTAACCCCGGAACAGCTGGGAATGGCCAGCCGGCAGGCATTGACGGATCCTGGGACGCAATCAGGTTATGCGGCAATCCTGCAACAGTTATTTAATCTTTAAGGAATCAGACGTTAATTCTATGGTAAAATAGCACTTAGCATAGCTGAGGAGGCATTGTTGATGGCGCAGAATGATCAACACCAGCACGAGAAAAAACCGTGGGAAAATAACTTTGAGGAAAACCGGGACGAGGAAGGCAACTACTCCCGGACGGCAAGCCGGCGAAATACACGGAATAACACGATGATTACGACGTCGCTGTTAGTGATTTTTGTTGTGATTATCATCGGGACCATTGCCCTGTACTTCGTTTCGCAGCATTCGGCGGCCGCTCAGAAGCAGGCCCCGCGGGTGGCAGCAAGTTCTCGCGTTGTGAAGAAGCCGGCGAGCAAACCTAAAAGCGTAAGACGTCACCGGAAAGCAACGAAGGAAAGTGCGCAGTCAGTTGCCGCTAGTTCCCAGCAACAGTCGCAAAATAGCCAGCAGGGTGGCGAGTATGCTACCGTTCAACCGGGGCAGGGACTGTACCGGGTGGCGGTTAACCACGGCTTGACGGTTGCTCAGTTAAGGCAGCTTAATCCGGGATTAACGACCCTGAGCCCTGGTCAGCAGGTTCGGGTCCGGGAATAACCGGGAAACTAAAAGTAAATCAACGATGGATTGAGGCTGGGGTGTCCAGAACACCGCAACCTTTTATTATTGAACGGAGGAAACAATGAAAAAGATTCAGATTGCAATTGATGGGCCGGCATCGGCCGGAAAGAGTACGGTCGCCAAGATTATTGCTCGTAAATTGGGGTACGTGTACTGTGATACGGGAGCGATGTACCGGGCAACGACCTATGCGGCCCAGCAAGCGGGAATTGCGCTCGATGATGATGCTGCCCTGAAGGCGATGCTTCCTACGATGAAGTTGGAGTTTGTTCCGGACGAGCCAGAGCAGCGGGTAATCGTTAACGGGACGGATGTGACGCGCACAATTCGCCTCCCAGAAATTACCAATAACGTATCAGTGGTTGCGGCTCAGCCGAGTGTGCGGGCCGACCTCACCAAGCGGCAGCAAGACATTGCCGCTGCTGGTGGCATCGTCATGGACGGGCGCGATATTGGAACGACGGTTCTCCCGAATGCTCCGGTGAAGATTTTCCTCGAAGCCAGCGTTCACGAGCGGGCGCTGCGGCGGTTTAAGGAAAACCAGGAAAAGGGAATTGATACGCCGCTTGAAGTGCTCGAACAGGAGATTGCGGCCCGGGATAAGAAGGATTCAACGCGCAAGATCTCCCCGTTAACCAAGGCGCCGGATGCGATTACGGTGGATACGACTTCCATGGGAATTGAGCAGGTGGTTACCCGGATATTGGAGATTGTTCAGGAAGCGACCGCTTAACAAATTTGTAAATTATGTTTGAAGTGTGGCGTGAAATAAGATAAGATATAGTCTAGAGTTAGTCGTTAAGGAGGACACAGTCCATGAGTGAGACAGAAGCAAACAAGGATTTGTTAGAAGCTTTGAATAGCGTACATGAAGTTAAGGTTGGTGAAGTTGTTAAGGGTGAAGTGCTTGCCTTTGACGATGCAAACCAAGCAATTGTTGGGATCGAAAACACCGGTGTTGAGGGCGTTGTTCCTGCTAAGGAATTCAACCTTAAGCCGGATGAGATTCAGGATAAGATCAAGGTAGGGGATGTTTACGACCTCGTTGTCATCTCCAAGATCGGTTCCGACAAGGAAGGCGGCAGCTACTTGCTGTCACAGCGGCGTCTCGAAGCCCGGAAGGTATGGGACGAAATCGAAAAGAAGTTCGAAGCTGGCGAAATCATCAAGGCTCCTGTTACACAGGTTGTTAAGGGTGGTTTAGTTGTTGATGCTGGTGTGCGTGGTTTCATCCCGGCATCAATGGTGTCAGACCACTACGTTGCTGACCTGAACCAGTTCAAAGGTCAGGAACTCGAACTGAAGATTATCGAAATTGAGCCGAGCGAAAACCGGCTGATCCTTTCCCACAAGGAAATTGCTCACGAAGAGCGGGAAGCCCAGAAGAAGGAAACACTCAGCAAGTTAGTTGCCGGTGACATCGTTGAAGGTAAGGTTGCCCGGTTAACCAACTTCGGGGCCTTCATTGACCTTGGTGGGGTTGACGGTTTAGTCCACGTTTCAGAGATTGCTTTTGAACGGGTTGACAAGCCGTCAGACGTACTGAAGGTTGGTCAGGACGTTAAGGTTAAGGTTCTTTCAGTTGACCCAGAAAAGGAACGGGTTTCACTGTCAATCAAGCAGACGCTGCCGCAGCCATGGGATGACATTGACCAGAAGGTTGCTGAGGGCGACGTCCTTGACGGAACCGTTAAGCGCCTGACGAGCTTTGGGGCCTTCGTTGAAGTCTTCCCTGGAGTTGAAGGGTTAGTTCACATTTCCCAGATTTCTCACAAGCACATCGCAACACCAAACGAAGTGCTGACTTCAGGTGAGAAGGTTAAGGTGAAGGTTCTCAGCGTAAACGCTGCAGACCACCGGTTAGCCCTGTCAATCAAGGCACTTCAAGAGAAGCCTGCTTCTGAAGAAGATGACAGTAACAACAACCGTGGGAGCCGCCGGTCATACCGGAACGAACACGTTGATCTTCCAGAAGAAAGCACTGGCTTTACGCTTGGTGACTTAATCGGCGACGAGTTAAAGAAGAACAACTAAGCGCATTTCAGCGTAAATTTAGGCTGGTTCAGGAGCGGTTGCTGTTGAACCAGCTTTTTTATTGCACCATATCAAGTAGTGAAGGAGGGATTCTAATGGCAAACCCAACACTCGCAATTGTTGGTCGGCCTAATGTTGGAAAGTCAACGATTTTTAACCGCATTGCCGGTGAACGGATTGCAATTGTGGAGGATACTCCCGGAGTTACCCGGGACCGGATCTATGCCCACGGCGAATGGTTAGGGCGGAAATTCAATATTATTGATACCGGTGGGATTGACATCGGCGACGAACCGTTTTTAACCCAGATTACCGAGCAGGCCAAGATTGCGATTGACGAGGCGGACGTAATTGTGTTCGTGACGAGTATTAAAGAAGGCGTCACTGACGCTGACGAACGCGTTGCGAAGATTCTCTATCAGGCTGATAAACCAGTAATCCTGGCTGTTAATAAGGTTGACAATCCGGAACTGCGAAACGAAATTTACGACTTTTATTCGCTGGGATTTGGGGACCCCATTCCGGTGGCTGGAACCCACGGCATCGGCATTGGAGACCTGCTGGATAAGGTTTGTCAGGCTTTTCCGGACGACCAGAAACAGGTTGACGATCAGTCAATCAAGTTCAGTTTGATTGGGCGGCCGAATGTCGGGAAATCGTCCCTGGTAAACGCCATTCTCGGGGAGAACCGGGTGATTGTTTCAAGTGTCGAAGGAACGACGCGGGATGCGATTGACACGAAGTTCGTTGCGCCTGACGGAACCGAGTATACGATGATTGATACGGCTGGGATCCGGAAGAAGGGCAAGGTGTACGAAAACACCGAGAAGTATTCCGTGCTCCGGGCAATGCAGGCGATTGACCGTTCCGACGTGGTTTTGGTAGTTCTGGACGCTGAAACCGGAATTCGGGAACAGGATAAGCACGTGGCTGGTTACGCCCACGAGGCTGGTCGCGGCATCATCATTGTGGTAAACAAGTGGGATACCGTTGATAAGAACGGGTACACGATGCACCAGTTCGAGCAGACCATCCGCGAAGAGTTCCAGTACCTGAGTTATGCGCCGATTGTGTTTGTGTCCGCGAAGACCCACCAACGGTTAAACCGGTTGCCCGCCCTAATCAAGCAGGTAGACCAGAACCATTCGCAACGGATTCAGTCGGCCGTGCTCAACGATGTTTTGATGGACGCGATTGCGCATAACCCGACGCCGACGGAAAACGGCCGGCGGTTACGGGTGTACTACGCAACGCAGGTCGCTATCAAACCACCGACGTTCGTAATTTTTGTGAACGACCCCGATTTGATGCATTTTTCGTACGAACGGTACCTTGAAAATCAAATTCGTGAAGCATTTGACTTTACCGGGACGCCGTTGCACTTAATTGAACGAAAAAGAAAGTAAAATTTGTTAAGAGACTGCGTTAAAAGGTTGTCATATAAAGGGTTGTATGCTATCTTTATACCCGAACAGTGGTTTTGTAATTGCTAGTTCAGATCCCAACATGGGGTTAGCACGGAACGAAGGTTCCATGGGAGGTGAAACACATGGCAAACAAGGCACAGTTAATCGAAAGCGTTGCTGAAAAGACGGGCCTCACGAAGAAGGATGCAACTGTTGCTGTTGACTCAGTATTCAGCTCAATCCAGGACTTCCTGAAGAACGGCGAAAAGGTTCAGTTAATCGGCTTTGGGAACTTCGAAGTTCGGCAGCGGGCCGCACGGAAGGGGCGTAACCCACAGACTGGTGCTGAAATCCAGATCCCTGCAAGCAAGGTTCCGGCATTCAAGCCAGGAAAGGCGCTTAAGGACGCTGTTAAGTAATTCAGCCCTTAAAAAACATAGTGACCTCTATCCGGTTAGGATGGGGGTCTTTTTGTATCTTTTAAGGGAAAATTGGAATTCGCGAAGATTGTTCACAATAGTCCGAACAAAGCGCAAATAATATCCGAATTATTGCAAATAATGTTCGACTTTTGATTGACTTTACCAGGACTGGTTGCTATTCTTATGGTAAATAAGGAGGGATTACCATGAGTGCAGAGATTAGTATTGTCATGGGGAGTTCGTCAGATTGGCCGACAATGAAGGAGGCCGCTACGATTTTAGATGAGTTTGGGGTCGCGTACACTAAGCACGTGATTTCCGCCCACCGGATGCCGCAAGAAATGTTCGCCTTTGCGCAGAATGCGGCGGATAAAGGGTTAAAGGTGATTATTGCGGGGGCTGGGGGCGCTGCCCATTTACCGGGGATGCTGGCGGCCAATACCGTTCTTCCGGTCATTGGGGTGCCGGTTCAAACCCACGCATTAAGTGGAATGGATTCCCTCCTTTCAATTGTTCAGATGCCTGCGGGCGTGCCGGTTGCCACCACCGCGATTGGGACGGCGGGGGCCAAGAACGCGGCGTTACTTGCCCTAGAAATTCTCGGGGCAACGAACGCTGACATTTCTCAGAAGCTGCAGGATTACCGTCAGCAGATGCACGACATGGCGGTAGAAAGTGAGGCGCACCTTGACTAGGATTCTCCCTGGACAGACAATTGGCATTATTGGTGGTGGCCAGTTGGGGCAAATGTTGACGTTTGCGGCCAAGCAGGCGGGCTTTAAGGTGGTTATTTTAGATCCTACGCCCGCTTGCCCGGCAGCTCAGGCAGCTGACGAGCAGATTGTCGCCCCGTACGATGATCGGGATGCCATTGAACGACTGGCAACGCAGGCTGATGTTCTTACGTACGAGTTTGAAAACGTTGATTTGGCTGCCCTTGAAGCGGTGAGTGACCGGGTAAGCATTCCGCAGGGAACTGAACTGCTCCGGATTACAAAGGACCGGATCCGGGAAAAGACCTTCCTGCGGGATAGCGGTTTACGGACGGCGGCGTTTGCCCCGGTCAATTCGGCGGATGAGTTGCGCCAAGCAGTGGCGACCATTGGGCTGCCGGCCATCCTCAAGACTTGTGAGGGGGGCTACGACGGGAAGGGGCAGGTGACGTTGCGGACGGTCGCTGACCTGGATTCACCGGTCGTACGTGAAATCCTCGCGGCAGGGCAGTGTATTTTAGAACAGATGGTTGCCTTTACCTGCGAGTGTTCGGTGATGGTGGGGCGCAGTGTTTCCGGGGAAGTCGCCGTTTTTCCGGTAAGTGAGAACATCCACCGGAACCACATTCTGCACGAAAGTATCGTGCCTGCCCGGATTAGCCCGAAACTCCGGGACGAAGCGACGCAGGTTGCCCAGAAGATTGCCGCAAAGTTGAATCTGTGCGGCATCCTCGGGGTTGAGATGTTCATGGGAAAGGACGGCCACGTCTACGTTAACGAATTAGCCCCACGGCCGCATAATTCGGGCCATTACTCGATTGAGGCGTGTGATTTCTCACAGTTTGCCGTGCACAACCGGGCAATCTGTGACTGGCCAATGCCAGAAGTGCACCTCCTGCAACCGGTCGTGATGGTTAATGTGCTGGGTCAGCACGTCGAAGGAGTGCGGCGTCTAATCGCCACCAAACCACAATGGCACTTTCACGATTACGGGAAGGCCGAGGCCCGACGTGACCGGAAGATGGGGCACGTGACGGTATTGACGGATGATGTTGCGGCGACGTTAGCGGAGATTGACGCAACGGGCGTTTGGTAGGAAGAACAATAACAGAAAAGGAGAACAAGGATGATTGATCGCTACACCCGCCCGGAAATGGGGCGGTTATGGACGGATGAAAAGAAGTACGAATGCTGGTTGGCCGTTGAATTAGCAGCGGACGAAGCATGGGCTAAGTTGGGCAAAATCCCAGCTGCCGACGTGGAAAAACTGAAGAAGAACGCTAAGTTTGACGTTCAGCGGATTCAGGAGATTGAGGCCGTTACCAAGCATGACGTGATTGCGTTTACCCGGTGCCTTTCCGAGTCCCTGGGGCCTGAAAAGAAGTGGGTCCACTACGGACTGACGAGTACGGACGTTGTGGATACCGCCCAGGGGTACCAGTTGAAGCAGGTTAATGACCTGTTACGGGCGGACCTGCGGGAGTTCCGGGACATTGTTGCCCAGCAGGCCAAGAAGTACAAGCACACGGTTATGATGGGCCGGACGCACGGGGTCCACGCCGAACCAACGACGTTTGGGTTGAAGCTGGCTCGCTGGTACGCGGAAATTAACCGGGACATCGAACGTTTCGAGCACGCCGCTGCCGGGGTGGAAGCCGGTAAGATTAGCGGGGCCGTTGGGACGTTTGCTAACATTGACCCGCGGGTTGAGCAGTACGTCTGTGAAAAACTCGGAATCCGGGCCCAAGACGTTTCGAGTCAGGTGCTTCCCCGGGACCTACACGCGGAGTACCTGGCAGCCATGGCGCTGATTGCGACGAGCCTGGAAAACTTTGCGACGGAAATTCGGAGTCTCCAGCGGACCGAGATTCACGAGGTGGAAGAACACTTTGCGAAGGGCCAGAAGGGGTCGTCGGCAATGCCGCATAAGCGCAATCCAATTGGGTCAGAAAACATCTGTGGGTGTGCCCGGGTCATTCGGGGGCACATGGTGACGGCCTTCGAGGACGTTGCTTTGTGGCACGAGCGTGATATTTCCCACTCCTCCGCTGAACGGATGATTTTACCGGACACGACCGCACTGTTGGATTACATGCTCCACCGGTTTGGCAAGATCTTGGCTAACCTGGACGTCTTTCCGGAGCGAATGAAGGCTAACATGGACCAGACGCTGGGATTAATTTACAGTGGGCGCGTGCTTAACAAGTTGGTTGAAAAGGGCATGAGCCGGGAGGAAGCGTACGACACGATTCAACCGAAGACGGCGAAGGCATGGGCCGAAAAGGTACCGTTCCGGCCGTTGTTGGAGGCGGATCCGGCGATTACGGACCGGCTTTCGACCGCCGAGTTGGACGATGCGTTTGATTATCACTGGCACCTCCGCCACGTGGACGAAATCTTTGCCCGGGTAGGATTAGATGAGTAATTAAGTAAAACGGTGGGATTGTAATGGAACGGCCTGTCGTTTTTGACTGCCAAGTCTAAAATGATAATTATCACCAGAAGGAAGGACTTTTTTCTGGTGGTGTTTCATGAAGGTTGCTGGTAATCTGAATTTATGATATATTAGTGGTGTTTTTAAGACTCGTAGTGGAGTGAGCAGCGATGCTCGCTCTTTTTAATGCGGCGAGTAATCTTAGGCAAAGGAGGGTCATTGTGAGCAAGAGTGTTGTTGAAACGGTCACGGAGCTGGTTACCCCCATCCTGGACGCCCACCACTTCGAACTCGTTGACGTTGAGTTCGTTAAGGAGGGGAAGGGCTGGTATCTCCGGGTTTTCATTGATAAGCCGGGGGGAATTAACATTGAGGAATGTGCCCTGGTGAGTGACCAGTTAAGCGAGCAGCTAGACGAGTGTGATCCCGATCCGATTCCGCAGGCATATTACCTGGAAGTTTCGTCTCCTGGGGCTGAACGGCCGTTAAAGAAGGAACGGGACTATGAACGGGCGGTTGGTGAGTACGTTCATGTATCTTTGTACCAGCAACTTAACGGGAAAAAGGTTTATGAAGGAACACTAACCAAGGTAACCCCAACGGAGTTAACCATGGAATACGCCGATAAGGCGCGCACTAAGACAATCGTTATTCCGCGGACCCAGGTTGCTCAGGCCCGCCTAGCAATTAAGTTTTAATACCGAGAAAAGAGGAGTAGCAGTGAGTAAAGAACTACTAGACGCGCTCGACGTCCTGGAAAAGGAAAAGGGCGTTAAGCGAGAAATCGTAATCGACGCCCTGGAAGCGGCGTTAAGTTCAGCATACAAGCGGAACTATGGTCAGGCCCAGAACGTGGCGGTCGACTTTGACGAAAAGAAGGGGAACGTTCACGTTTACGCCGTGAAAACGGTCGTTGACGAGGTGGCTGATCCCCAGCTTGAAGTGAGCTTAAAGGATGCCTTAGACATTAACAAGGCATACGAACTGGGCGACACAATTAAGTTTGAGGTCACCCCGGGGAACTTCGGCCGGATTGCCGCACAGACCGCCAAGCAGGTGATCCTCCAGCGTGTGCGGGAAGCTGAACGGGAGAAGATTTACAACGAATACATCCAGTACGAGCACGAAATCGTAACGGGGGAGATTGAACGGCAGGATTACCGGTTTATTTACGTTAACCTGGGCGACGTCGAGGCGGTAATGTCCCGCCGCGACCAAATTCCTGGCGAACAGTACAACTCCCACGATAAGATTAAGGTGTACATCTACAAGGTTGATAACGCCACGCGGGGGCCGCAGGTATTTGTCAGCCGGGCGCACCCGGACCTGCTGAAGCGGCTATTTGAACAGGAAGTCCCGGAAATCTTTGACGGGACGGTTGAAATCAAGGCCGTTTCCCGTGAAGCCGGTGACCGTGCGAAGGTGGCCGTTTGGTCAAACGACCCGAACATCGACCCGGTTGGAACGTGTGTTGGTCCCCGGGGCCAGCGGGTTCAGGGAATCGTTAATGAACTCCACGGTGAAAACATGGACATTGTGCAGTGGAGTGAAGACCCGGCGGAATTCATTGCCAACGCCCTTAACCCGGCGGACGTCTTAGAAGTGCGGTTTGATCCGGAAAATGATCGTGCATGCACGGTCGTGGTTCCGGAAGACGAATTATCCCTCGCGATTGGGAAGCGCGGGCAAAACGTTCGGCTTGCCGCCCAGTTAACGGGATACAAGATCGACATTAAGTCCGAAGAAGAAATGGCAGAGCTCGACGCCCAGGCGGCCTTAGCTCCAGAAGAATCTCTTGACGAAGAAGCTGAGGTTAGTGTGCAGGACGAGGCGCCCGTTGAAGACGAACCTGCTGCGGACACCACTGATGCCGACGAACAGGAGGACTAGCAATGGGACAACGGAAGGTACCGATGCGCAAGGACATTGTAACCGGAACAATGTGGCCGAAGAAGGAACTTGTGCGGGTGGTCCGCAACAAGGAAGGCGAGGTCAGCATTGATCCGACCGGCAAGAAAAACGGCCGGGGAGCATACATTGCGTTGGATGTTGATGTGGCGAAGAAGGCGCAGGCCGAGCGGACGTTTGACCGGGCATTTGGGGTAAAAATTGCCCCGGAATTTTACGATGAACTGGTCGCATACGTTGACCACCAGGTTGCCCGGAAAGAACTGTTTGGTGATGCTAAGTAATCAGATTAGCGGCCTTTTGGGGTTAGCCCGGCGTGCCCGGAAGTTAACCACGGGGACCAACCAGGTGTTAACCCGGGTCCGGGCGCACGCAACGTTTTTGGTTGTGCTTGCGAGTGATTGCGGTAGCCGGACGAAGAAAACGGTGGCAGATAAGTGCCGCAGTTTCGGGATTCCGCTGGTTACCCCGCTAACCCAGGCAGAACTGAGCGCAGCAATCGGCCAGCAACGTAGCGTCGTTGCGGTTGACGATGCGGGGTTTGCGAAGAAGATTACGGCTCTCGCCCAACAGGCCACAAACCAGAATTAAGACTACTCCTATTAATTACAGGGAATAACCGCAGTGGGTAAATCTGACTATCCACACCTGAAAGCGGGATGAAAGGGAGAGTGAAGTTATGAGTAAGAAACGGATTTACGAACTAGCGAAGGAACTTAACGTTGCAAGTAAGGAAGTCTTGCAGGCAGCTAAGGCCCAGGGAATTAAGGTGGGCAACCACATGTCAGCCGTGACCCCAGATGAGGAACAGCGGATCCGGACGGCCATGAAGCCCGCTGCTAAGCAGAAGAAAGCTAACCCGGTTGCTAAGAAGAAAGCTGTTAAGCCGGCTGCCAAGAAGGCAACGAAAAAGCCCGCTAACTCCCAGCCGAAAGCGGCCAAGAAGAAACCAGCCGCTAAGCCCAGTAACAAAAGCGGCAAGTCAGCACCCCAAGCCGCCCAGAAGAAACGGCCGCAGGCAAACGCAAGTGCGCGGAAGAGCCGGCAACAGGGCGAAGAGGAGAGCAGTTACGGCCGTTCAAACCGGGACCGGCAGAATGACCGGAAGTTTAAGCAGAACGGGAAGCGGACGGGGAATAATAACCGTCGTTTTGGCAATAACCAGAACCGTTTTAGCAAGAAGAACCGGAAGAACAAAAAGTTCCGTAAGCAGCAGAAGAAGCAGCCGGCAACACCACGGAAGAATAAGCCGTTACCGGATACACTCGTTTACACGGTCGGAATGAACGTGGCGGACATCGCCAAGAAGATCCACCGGGAACCAGCCGAAATTATCAAGAAGCTGTTCATGCTCGGGGTAATGGTTAACCAGAACCAGTCACTGGACAAGGACACGATTGAGATTCTGGCCGACGAATACGGGATTAAGGCCGAAGAAAAGGTCGAGGTCGATGTTTCTGATATCGACAAGTTTTTTGAGGAAGAACAGAAGAACACGGACCATCTTGAAAACCGGCCGCCGGTTGTCACGATCATGGGCCACGTTGACCACGGGAAGACGACGCTGCTGGATAAGCTGCGGCACTCAAACATTACTGCCGGAGAAGCCGGCGGGATTACGCAGCACATCGGGGCTTACCAGATCAAGCGGAACGGCAAGACAATTACCTTCCTTGATACGCCGGGGCACGCCGCCTTTACGAACATGCGGGCGCGCGGAGCGGACGTAACGGATATTACCGTATTAGTGGTTGCTGCGGATGATGGGGTGATGCCCCAGACAATCGAGGCCATCAACCACTCCAAGGCTGCCGGGGTGCCAATCATCGTTGCGGTCAATAAGATTGATAAGCCGGGCGCTAACCCAGACCACGTGATGGAACAGCTGACAGAGTACGAGCTGATTCCGGAAGACTGGGGTGGTGACACGATCTTCGTGAACATCTCAGCTAAGTTTGGCAAGAACATTGACGACTTGCTGGACATGATCCTGCTTGAGTCCGAAATGCTTGAACTCAAAGCCAACCCGGACCAGCACGGGGCTGGTTCCGTAATCGAAGCGCGGTTGGATAAGGGCCGTGGTTCAGTGGCCACCTTGCTGGTTCAGCAGGGGACCCTGCACGTCGGGGATCCGATCGTTGTCGGCAACACCTACGGGCGGATCCGGACGATGACGGACGCTTACGGCAAGCGGGTTAAGGAAGCCACCCCGGCGATGCCAGTCGAGATTACCGGGTTAAACGACGTGCCGGAATCCGGGGACCGCTTCATCACGTTTGACGACGAAAAGACGGCGCGGGCTGCCGGTGAAGAACGGGCTAAGCGCGCTCTGATGAAGGAGCGGAGCCAGGTTAACCACGTGACGCTTGATAACCTGTTTGACACGATGAAGGAAAACGACATGAAGAAGGTCGACCTGATCATCAAGGCCGACGTTCAGGGGTCGGTTGAAGCCCTCGCCCAGAGTTTCCAGAAGATTGACGTGGACGGCGTACGGGTCAACATCATTCACCAGGCCGTCGGTGCCATCAATGAAAGTGACGTAACGCTGGCGGAGGCTTCCAACGCAATCATTATTGGGTTCAACGTGCGGCCAACACCGCTCGCCAAGGCCCAGGCGGAGAGTAGCAACGTCGACATCCGGCTACACAACGTCATCTACAAGGCCATTGATGAGGTCGAAACCGCGATGAAGGGAATGCTGGAGCCGGTTTACAAGGAAAAGGTTACCGGCCAGGTCGAAGTCCGCAAGACCATCAAGGTTTCCAAGCTGGGAACGATTGCGGGTTCCTACGTCACGGACGGGGTTATCAAACGAAACAGTGGTGTTCGGCTGATCCGGGACGGCATCGTCATCTACGACGGCCAGCTGTCCAGCCTTAAGCGGTTTAAGGACGACGTGAAGGAAGTTAAGGCCGGCTACGAGTGCGGGCTGATGATTGAAAACTACAATGACATTAAGGTTGGCGACCAGATTGAGGCCTACGTCATGGAAGAGGTCCCGGTTGACCAGCGTTAGAAAACGGTGGTGAGAAAATGGCACAACAGTTTCGCGTTGGGCGGCTTTCCCAGGAGATTCAGCGGGAAGTCACTGATATTTTGCAAAAGAAGGTGCGTGATCCCCGCGTTCAGGGAGTGACGGTCACGGGCGTCGACGTGACGGGTGACCTGCAACACGCAACCGTCTATTACAGTATTCTGGATGATAAGGCGTCGACTGCCGCGAAGGTTCAGGCTGGCTTAGATAAGGCCACCGGGTTGATTCGTGGTGAACTTGGGCACCGGCTGAGCATTTACGTGACGCCGGAGTTGAAGTTTGCGCAGGACGATTCGGTGCGTTATGGTAACCGGATTGATCAGCTGTTGACCCAGCTTCATCAGCAGGATAAGTAAAAAAACAAAGAGGCTGAGACGGGGGTCCCAACCTCTTTTTGTGATTAATGAGGTGTATTTATGAACGGAATCTTACCCCTTTACAAGGACCGGGGGATGACCAGTAACGACTGCGTAATGCGGTGCCGGCATCTGTTTCATACGCGGAAAGTTGGGCATAGTGGCACGCTTGATCCGGCGGTGGCGGGTGTGTTGCCCATCTGCATTGGCCACGCGACCAAGGCAGTCAACTACCTGATGGCTTCCGGTAAGGTGTACCAGGGCGAACTAATCTTGGGCAAGGCGACGGAAACCGAGGACTTAGAGGGGGCCGTGGTGGCCCAAAAACCGATTACCACGCCCTTTAGCGCGGCCGCACTCGATGATGCCATGGCGCAGTTTCGGGGAACGATTACCCAGGTGCCGCCAATGTATTCGGCAGTCAAGGTTCACGGCAAACGGCTGTATGAGTATGCCCGGGCAGGCGAAAAGGTTGCCCGGCCAGCCCGGCAAATTCACGTGGACTACTTTAAGCAGCTCCGGTCAGCGACCTACGATGCCGCCGCCCAGGAACAGCACGTCTTCTTTGAGGTGGCGTGCGGGAAGGGGACCTACGTCCGGACGCTGGCGGTTGACCTTGGCCGGGCACTCGGCGTTCCCGCGGTGATGGCGCGGCTAACCCGGATTAAGAGCGGGGGGTTCACCAGTGACGAGACGGTGACCCTCGCCCAGCTGGAGGAAATGGACGACCAGCAGCGCGAAAATACGCTGGTTTCCGTGGACCACGCCCTGCGGACGTTGCCGCACCACCAGTTGACCGCAAGTGAGTGGCAGCGGGTGCAAAACGGTGGCTTTCTTGCGGAAAAGCAGGTGACTGCCGGCCAGCCGGTGCCGCGCGTTGTTTTACAAACCGGGCTGCGCGTCCGGGCGGTCTACTGTTATAATGAAAAGCAGCACCGGTATCAGCCGGAGCGGATGATCGATTTAAGTGAGTAGGTGATGGAATGGAGACGGTGGAGATTACGAGTGTGGAAGACGTCACCCGGGCAGCCGGCGCGCCGGTCGTCCTCGCGGTGGGCTTCTTTGACGGCGTTCATCGGGGCCACCAGCGGGTGATTGAAGCGGCCAAGGAGGAAGCTTCCCGGCGGAACGCGCGGTTAGGCGTCATGACGTTTGACCGGTACCCGAAATTAATGTTTCAGGGCATGCGGTGGCAACCCTTCCGGTACCTGACATCGCCTGCGCAAAAGGCCGCCCACTTTGCTGCGTTGGGGGCTGATGTGGAGTACATTCTCACGTTTGACGAAACCTTAGCGGAGATGGCGCCCCAGGACTTTGTTGACCGCTACATTGTAGGGTTAAACACGGTGGCGGTGGTTGCCGGGGAAGACTTCACGTTTGGCAATCCCCGCGTGGCCAACATGCACACCCTCCCGCAGTACGCCAAGGGCCGGTTTGATGTTTTACCGGTTACCCACCTTCTTCAGGATAACGATAAAATCAGCTCCACCCGGATCCGGAAGGCCATTGATGGCGGCGACGTGCAGCTGGCCAACCGACTTTTGGGATATCCGTACGAAACGAACGGATACGTGGTGCACGGGTTTGCCCGGGGGCGGCGTCTGGGCTTTCCAACGCTCAACATCGCGGATGGGGATAACCTGCGCTTGCCGGCAATCGGGGTGTACGCCGTGCAGGTCAACGTGCAGGGAACCTGGTACAACGGAATGGCTTCGCTGGGCCGGAACGAAACGTTTGGTGACCACAACGACGTGGTCCTCGAAATTAACCTGTTTGACTTTGACCAGATGGTATACGGCCAGTTCGTGAAGGTCCGCTGGTTTGACTTCGTGCGTGGGCAGCAAAAGTTTGCGTCTGCTGATGAGCTGGTCGCCCAGTTAAAGCAGGACCGGCAAACGATTCAAGCGTGGTTTGCCCAACAACAGAAAAATTAAGCCAGAATATTGACGAATGCCAATCAATTTTGTATATTATAGGTGACTTAGCACTTAGCAATTATGAGTGCTAAGTGCTAAAAGAGGTGATTGTGGTGTTAACGGAACGTCAACTGTTAATTCTTGAGACGATCATTAAGGATTACACGGATGTCGGGCAACCAATTGGTTCAAAAACGTTGCAGGAGCAATTACCAGTCCATGTGAGTTCAGCAACGATCCGTAACGAAATGGCGGCGTTGGAGAAGGCGGGGCTCATTCGCAAGGAACATTCTAGTTCCGGGCGGGTGCCGTCAATCAAGGGCTACCGGTACTATGTTGATAACATTTTGACGCCGACCCAGGTTGACCAGCAGGCCCTCGCGGATATTCGTTCGTCTTTTCAGGGGGATTTTTCGAAGGTTGACGAAATCGTGGCGACGTCCGCCAACATTTTGTCGGACCTGACAAACTACACAACAATTACCCTGAAGCCGGAGGTCGAGGACGTCCTCTTGGAAGGCTTCCGGATGGTGCCACTGGGAAACCAGCAGGTGATGGCTATTCTTGTGGCTAGTGACGGGACGGTTGAGAGTAAGCTGTTCCAGTTGCCTGAAGGCGTGACGGGTGATCAGGTTGAACCCGTGATGCGCGTGATTAACGACCAACTTGTGGGCGTGCCGCTCCGGCAAATTCCAGCTAAGTTGACCGCTAACATTGGCTTAATTGCCAAGTACTTCAAGCAACCCGCTGGGATGGTCGCCGTTGTGAGTGACATTCTACAAAAGATTGCGCACGAGCAGTACTTCGTTGGCGGGAAGATGAACGTCTTTAACTTTGCCAACGATGGTGATTTGGATGAAGCCAAGTCGCTCTATGCGTTGATGGAACGGGCACCGGAGTTATCCGACATTGTTGATCCCCAGGACAAGGACATTACCGTGAAGATCGGTGATGAGATGGCGAACCAATTATTGCTGAATTATAGTGTGGTTTCAGCGACCTACAACGTGGATGACTACGGGAAGGGCATGATTGCCATTCTCGGGCCAACCAACATGCCGTACTCCAAGGTGATTGGGCTTCTGGGGGCACTCCGGCAGGAATTAACGCGTAAAATGCTGAACTACTACCATAATTTTGACGAGTAGAAAAGGGGTGTTGACGTGGCAGCGGATAAGGAAAAAGCAAACCAAGAAGCGGTAGCCGCCAAGGAGAAGGCCCAGGATTCTAAGAAGCAGGAATCAAAAAAGGCTGCGGCGAAAAAGAAGCCAACGGTCAAGGACCAGCTGAAGGCGGCGCAGGAACAGATTGACCAGCTTACCAAGGAAAAGGATGAGCTGGAAGATAAGTATCTGCGGGCTGAAGCGGAAATGGCTAACATGCAAACGCGCTACAAGAAGGAGCAGGAGCAGCTGTTGAAGTATCAGAGTCAGCGGTTGGCAACTGCGGTGCTACCGGTAATTGATAACCTGAACCGGGCGCTTGAGATTGAGGTGGATGACGAAGCTTCTAAGAACCTTAAGCAGGGGGTCGAGATGGTGGCTAAGGACTTAAATAAGGCTTTTACCGATAACGAAATCACCAAGATCGAATCCCTCGGCAAGAAGTTCGATCCGACGCTCCACCAGGCCGTCAAGAGTGTGCCGGCTGAGGATGGGCAGGAACCCGAGACAATCGTTGAGGTGTTCCAGGATGGTTACATGTTAAAGGACCGTGTTTTGCGGCCAGCCATGGTCGTTGTTGCACAGTAATTAAGAAGAAAAAGAGGTAAGGTAGATGTCAAAGATTATTGGAATTGACCTTGGGACGACGAACTCAGCCGTTGCCGTCCTCGAAGGTAAGGATGCAAAGATTATCACCAATCCGGAAGGAAACCGGACAACGCCGTCCGTTGTTTCCTTCAAGAACGGGGAAACTCAGGTTGGTCAGGTTGCGAAGAACCAGGCCATTACCAACCCAAACACCGTTTCATCAATCAAGCGGCACATGGGCGAAACCGACTACAAGGTCGACATTGATGGTAAGAAGTACACGCCACAGGAAATCTCAGCCATGATTCTCCAGTACATCAAGGACTACGCAGAATCATACCTGGGTGAAGACGTGACGCAGGCCGTTATCACGGTCCCAGCCTACTTCAACGACTCCCAGCGGCAGGCTACCAAGGATGCCGGAAAGATTGCCGGCTTAAAGGTTGAACGGATTGTCAACGAACCGACGGCCGCTGCTTTGGCTTACGGGCTTGACAAGCTGGACAAGGATGAAAAGATTCTTGTGTTCGACCTTGGTGGGGGAACGTTTGATGTTTCCATCCTGGAACTCGGTGACGGGGTCTTTGAAGTGCTCTCCACGAACGGGGATACCCATCTTGGTGGGGACGATTTTGATAACAAGATCATCGACTGGATGGTTGCCAACTTCAAGGAAGAACACGGGGTTGACCTGTCCCAAGATAAGGTTACGCTGCAGCGGATGAAGGAAGCCGCTGAAAAGGCCAAGAAGGACTTATCCGGAATGTCTGAGACGCAGATTTCACTGCCATTCATCGCTTCTGGTGAAAACGGCCCACTGCACCTGGACATGACGTTAACGCGGGCTAAGTTCAACGAACTGACCGCTGACCTGATTGACCGGACGAAGATTCCTGTCCGGAACGCCCTGAAGGATGCCGGCTTAACAAACAGCGACATTGACGAGGTTATCCTAGTTGGTGGTTCCACGCGGATTCCGGCCGTCAAGGAAGCCGTTGAAAAGGAAACCGGCCACAAGCCGAACGAATCAGTTAACCCGGACGAAGCGGTTGCTTTAGGGGCCGCTATCCAGGGTGGTGTGATTACCGGTGACGTGAAGGACGTTGTTTTACTGGACGTTACGCCACTGTCCCTTGGAATTGAAACCATGGGTGGGGTCTTCACTAAGTTAATCGACCGGAACACGACGATTCCAACCAGCAAGAGTCAGGTCTTCTCAACTGCTGCTGACAACCAGCCAGCCGTTGACATTCACGTGCTGCAGGGTGAACGGCCGATGGCAGCGGACAACAAGACGCTTGGCCGCTTCCAGTTAACGGACATTCCGCCGGCACCGCGTGGCGTTCCGCAGATTGAAGTTAAGTTCGACATCGACAAGAACGGAATCGTGAACGTATCAGCGAAGGACCTCGGGACTAACAAGGAACAGAAGATTACCATTAAGAGCTCATCAGGGCTTTCCGACGATGAAATTGACCGGATGGTGAAGGAAGCTAAGGAAAACGAAGCTGCCGACAAGAAGCGAAAGGAAGAAGTTGATCTCCGGAACGAAGTCGACCAGCTGCTCTTCCAGTCTGAAAAGACCCTGAAGGAATTGGACGGAAAGGTTTCTGAAGACGAGGTCAAGAAGGCTAAGGATGCGCGTGAAGCCCTGAAGAAGGCGCAGGAGTCAAACGACATTGACGCCATGAAGAGCAAGAAGGATGACCTGACCAAGATCATTCAGGACCTGTCAGTCAAGCTGTACCAGCAGGCTCAGCAGGCCCAGGGTGCCGCTGATCAAGCTGACGGCAGTGCTGCCGGGAACACCAATACCAACGGAAGTGCCGACGACAACACCGTTGACGGTGACTTCAAGGAAGTTGACCCGGACGACAAGAAGTAAACGCTGATTTGAGTGGTTACATTCCAGGGGGGTGGCAGTGGCCACGCCCCTGGTTGGTTTTAATGGAGGAAGAAAATGGCTGAAAGTGATCCGTATAAGGTACTAGGCGTTGACCGGGACGCCTCGGACGCCGAAATTAAGAAGGCGTACCGGCGGCTTTCCAAGAAATACCACCCGGACCTGAACCACGAGCCGGGAGCCGAAGAGAAGTTTAAGGAAGTCAACGACGCTTATGATATTCTCGGCGACCCGCAAAAAAAGGCCCAGTACGATCAGTTTGGGTCAACCGGACAGCAGTTTAACGGTGGGGGTGCCGGCGGCTTTGGCGGCGCAAACTTCAACGGCGGGTTTGGCGGTGGCTTTGATGACATCTTTAATTCGTTCTTCGGCGGTGGCCGGAGTGCGGCCCAGCAGGCCAACGCACCACGGCAGGGCCGCGACCTGCAGTATGAAATGCACCTGACCTTTAAGGAGGCCATCTTCGGGAAGAAGACGGACATCGAATACACCCGCGAAGACACGTGTAAGGACTGTCACGGAACGGGTGCCAAGCCGGGAACTTCGCCGGTCACGTGTTCCCGGTGTGGCGGGCGCGGATTCATCCAGGTTCAGCGGCAAACCCCGCTTGGCCAAATGGTTTCCCAGCAGGAATGTGACGTGTGCCACGGAACCGGGAAGGAAATTAAGGACAAGTGCCCGACGTGTGGTGGTACTGGCCACGTGCGGGAGAAGCACGCGATTGAAGTCACCGTTCCAGCCGGGATTGAGGACGGCAACCAGATGCGGCTCCAGGGCCAGGGTGAAGCCGGTGAAAACGGTGGCCCGTACGGTGACCTGTACATCGTGTTCCGGGTGGCCCCAAGCAAGCAGTTTAAGCGGGACGGGGCGGAAATTTATCTCGACCAGCCGATCAGCTTCGTGCAGGCTGCCCTGGGTGATGAAATCAAGGTGCCAACCGTTCACGGGGACGTTGAGTTGCGGATTCCAGCAGGAACGCAGACCGGTACGACTTTCCGGCTGCGGGGCAAAGGCGCCCCACGGCTGCGGGGAACGGGTAACGGTGACGAGCAGGTCACCGTCAAGATTCAAACGCCAAAGAAGCTTTCCAAGAAGCAGAAGGAAGCACTGCGGGACTTTGCGGTGGCTTCGGGGGAGAGCGTGGCGAGCGAATCATTATTTGAACGGATTAAGAACAAGATCAACAAGTAATGGTTGGCCCCCTAGCGTTTCCCTAAAATAAATGCTAAAATGGTTGCTGTTAGCCTAGCGCTAGTAGAATATATTCGAATAGTTTGGAGGTTAGACGCATGCGTGAACATATCACATTAGAGTGCACAGAATGTGGTGAACAGACGTACCTTTCAAGTAAGAACAAGCGGAACAATCCGGACCGGATTGAACTGAAGAAGTACTGCCCAAAGCAGCGGAAGGTTACGTTACACAAGGAAACGAAGTAACCAGCGAGGGGACCGTGATGAATCACGGCCCCCTTTGTGGTTTTTTAAGGAGAAAACGATGGATAAAAAAGAAGCGCGGAACCGGCAGCTGGCGGCAATCGCTGCGGCGGTGCAGGCGGGCCAGCAGGACTGCGACGAAAAGAGTATTTTGATACACCTGTATCAATCGCCGGAGTGGCAGGCCGCTCAGACAATTGGCGTCACGATTAGTAGCGGCACGGAACTGGCAACCCGGCCCATTATTCAGCATGCGTTGGCAGCCGGCAAACGGGTGGCGGTGCCGCGTTGTTTACCCCACCGCCAGATGGCGTTTTGGGACTGCCTGCAACCAGCCATTACGTGGCAGCAAAGTCCCTTTGGGGGAATCTGGGAGCCGCATACGTCCCAACCGGCGCTTGCCAAGGAGGCCATCGACCTCATCGTGGTCCCGGGGCTGGCGTTCAGCCCGCAGCATGACCGGTTAGGGTTTGGCGGGGGCTACTATGACCGCTACCTGCAGGACTACCAGGGCGTAACGGTGGCGTTGATGGATACTGCCCGGCAAGTTGCGGTTGCGGATTGGCCCGTTGAGCCGACCGACGTCCGGATAAAACTTTTGATTGGGGTGAATGGGATTGACCGAAACGTGGCGGAATAAACCGCTGGTGACTGACCTGCTGATTGCAATCAACGTGGTGGTTTTCATTGCGATGGTGCTTGCGGGCGGACCGACGAAGCCGCAGGTCCTGATGACCTTTGGGGCAAAAATCAACCAGTTAATTAGTGTGGGCCAGTGGTGGCGCTTGATAACGCCGATGTTTTTGCACTTGGGGGTACAGCACATCGTGTTAAACATGGTGACGCTCTATTTCCTGGGGGTGGCCACCGAACCACTCTTTGGCCACTGGCGCTTTTTGCTAATCTACCTGGGGAGCGGGATAGCCGGCAACATTGCCAGCTATTTCTTCACGCCGGCGGTTTCGGCGGGGGCTAGCACGGCCATCTTTGGGCTGTTTGGTGCGTACCTGATGCTAGGAGTGGCGTTTCGGGAACAACCGGGAATCCGGCAGACGGCCCGGACCTTCCTCACGCTGGTTTTGTTGAACGTGGTGTTTGACATGTTTGGCAGTGGGATTGATCTGGCAGGCCACCTTGGTGGTTTGGTCGGAGGCTTCTTGCTGGCGTACGTCCTGGCTGCCCCGCGCGTTGGCCGGGTGTCCTGGTGGCAGCGCGGGCTAGCGGCCGTGGCCCTGGTCGGACTTGTTCTGATTGCCGGTTACGGGTTAATGATGAAAGCGGTCTAATCCGCGGTTTATTCAACGCCGGCGGTATGCTATAATGCTATCGTGTTGCCTTGACAGATTGAACGCAGTGGGGAGGCGAGCAGGATGAAAACCCTGTATGATGTCCAGCAGTTATTAAAACAGTTTAACGTTTTTGTCTACGTGGGCAAGCGGTTATGGGACATCGAGTTAATGGCCCTCGAACTGGATCACCTGTACGAGGCGGGCGTGGTCGATAAGCAGACCTTCGTGAAGGCGAAGCTCGTGTTAAACCGGGAGCATGCGGTTGAGGAGGAACGCGAGCAGGCCAAGCAGAATTAGGCAGGAGGCATACGAAAGATGGAAAAGAAGCTCATTGGGGTTGACCTGGGCGGAACAACGATTAAGTTTGCGATCGTCACCAAGGACGGTGAGATTCAGCAGAAGTGGAGCATTGAGACCAACATTTTAGATGACGGGTCCCACATTGTGCCGGACATTATCGAATCAATTAACCACCACCTGGACATGTACAACATGACCCCGGATGACTTTTACGGCATTGGGATGGGGACGCCCGGAACGGTTGACATTGAGGCAGGTACGGTGGTCGGTGCGTACAACCTGAATTGGCGGACCATCCAGAACGTGAAGGAAAGCATTGAAGCCGGCACGCGGATTCCGTTTGTGCTGGATAACGACGCAAACGTGGCGGCCCTCGGGGAACGCTGGATGGGCGCCGGCGAAAACGCCAACGACGTGGTCTTCGTGACCCTCGGGACCGGCGTTGGGGGCGGAATTATCGCTGACGGTCACCTCCTTCACGGGATGCGGGCTGCCGGCGAAATCGGCCACATCAACGTTGAACCGGAAGGCTACCTGTGCACGTGCGGTAATCACGGTTGTTTGGAAACGTACGCTTCCGCTACCGGCGTGGTGCACATTGCCCACGACATGGCCGAAGAGTACGCCGGTAACTCCGAGCTCAAGCAGCTGAGTGACGCGGGGGAAGAGATTACTTCCAAGCTGGTCTTTGATCTGGCCAAGGAGGATGACCCGCTTGCCAAGATGGTGGTCGACAAGGTGTGCCACTACCTGGGAATGGCCTGCGCAAACATCTCAAGCATCCTCAACCCGGCCTACATCGTGATTGGTGGGGGCGTTTCAGCCGCCGGGAAGTTCTTGCTGGACCAGGTTGAGCACTACTTCGAGCACTACGCCTTCCCGACGATTCGGGAGACGACGCAGTTGCGGCTTGCCCAGTTAGGAAACACGGCTGGTGTTCTTGGGGCAGCCTCACTGGCACTCCAGTTTGTTGATTAGGAAGAGGGATTGACGTGAAATCATCAATTTGGCTTTGGATTGATATTATTTTAGTTGCGATCTTGGCGTGGATGTTTATCGGCCCGTGGCTGAGCACGTTAAACGCCAAGCGCTACGCAAAGTTATTGGAAAACGACGAGTTTAAGAAGGGCCTTCACACCGCGCAGGTGATTGATGTGCGCGAGGAGCGGAGCTTCAAGAAGAAGCACATCATGGGAGCACGGAACATGCCGTATTCCCAGTTTAAGCTCTTCATCAGTGCTTTGCGGAAGGACCGGCCCGTCTATATCTACGAGGACGGGAAGACGCTGGCCGTAAAGGTGGCCAAGAAGCTCAAGAAGGCGGGCTTTACGGACCTGGCGGTTTTGAAGAACGGCTTTAGTGACTGGGACGGTAAGGTTAAGACCGGGCACTAGGGCATGTGAATATTAGGTTGAAGGACTGATTCTAATTGAGGGATCAGTCCTTTTTCTGTATTAAGGATTGAATTGCTAGCACTAATAATTATAATAAGGTTAATAACAAATGAGAACAATTCACATCAATTAGGCGAATAACTGTTAGCGAAAAGGGAGGAAAGTATAATGAAACCACATACGTCAGAAGCAAACAGTGCATTTCAATTTCTCCGTTATCTTTTTCATCAAATTGGATTAGTAAAGCTAACCTTAGCAGCCTTAATTATTACTTTGTGTGACATTGGTATTTGCAGTCAACCCTTTATTCTAGCGCGGATTATGCGACACCAAACGGTTGATTACAGGATGCTGCTATTATTTGCGGTAACGCTGCTTCTTCCGGTGGTTGCTAACTTTATTACTAGTTTTCTGGTACAAATGGTGCGGAAGTACTCTAAATTAACTGTTTTTTACTTTCTAACCCGCCAACGGTATGAATATTTTCTGGGATATAAGGACGCAACCCTCGAAAGTATTGTGAATGAAGTTTCGCTATCCTTGCGACGAATTGTTCACGACGTATTAAACAATTTATTAAAGTCGACGATTACGCTAGTCGTTTATGCCATTGCGTTAGCAACGATTAATGCTTTTTTAGGAAGCGGATATATTATTCTTTTCATCTTATACTTGTTGGGATCGATTTTATTATCCCGTCAAAATAAAAAGGGAATTAAATATGCGCTTAATAGTAAAATCGTTGCAGATCAGCAATTGGATGATTATTTAAAAAACAAAAATACTGTTTATTCATACCGTTCCTTTGCATTTGAGGGTGATGCCTATCAACAAGTTCTTGAAAATGAACGTCAAGCATACAGTGGAGTTCAAGGACGGATTGATCGGCTAAATATGGCACAACAGTTCCTACTAACATTGTGTGTAATTTTATTATTTGGATGGGGAAGTATGGTAACAAGGGGAACAGTCCAGGCAATTACCCTCATTTTGGTAATGGTGTATTCGATTATGAATTTATCACATTTTGGGAGTGATTTACTTGCCGGAATGGAGCTTCTCGGCCGTTTAGTCGAAGCCTTACGGCAGTTGGATTTTAATGTAATTGATTTTAATCAGAATTCATCAGTAAAACAGGAGAAAATGGCTGAAATTCGCTTACAAAATGTTTCTTATCAGTATAAAAAAGGGGAGCTACTTTTAGATGGATATAACGCGCGGTTTCCGCTCAATGCGTCAAGTGTGTTAGTGGGCGTTAATGGAGCGGGAAAGTCAACAATCCTTAAACTAGTTGCGGGAATCTTAACGCCGATTAAAGGAAGTATTTTGATCCCCCAGCAAGCAAAGGTCACGTATGTTAATCAAGATGCTGTGCTGTTTAACCGGAGCATTTACGATAACATTACGTACATGAACAGCGAAGTCGATGAGCAACAGGTAGTGAAAATGATGCGATATTTTGACTTTTCGCCCAATATCATTAGCAGATTTAAGGAGCAAACAAGCGGGGAGCTTATTAATTCTTTATCTGATGGTGAACGGCAGAAATGTTTGATTATTCGCGCACTTTTGTCTTCGGCGAATGTCATCCTTTTTGATGAAATTACTAGTGGACTTGATCAGGAGGCAACGCGTAAGTTTTTCAAACTACTTCAAAAATATCAACCATCAAAAACATTCATCTGTATCACTCACCGTGAAAATGAACTAGGGTACTTTGAGTACCAGGTTCAAGTTTAATTAAACATAGAAGAAGCGGACTGGTAACTCCCAGTCCGCTTCTTGCTATAATCACGTATTCTTCTTATCCCTGGTGTGCTGAACGGCTCTTCCGCAGGGCCCGCTTCCGGTGCTCGTCTAAAACGGCTTCCCGCTCTTCGATTGGGTCAACAACCGTCTTCTTGAAGTAGTACACGCACCCGGCTAATGCTCCAAGCGTTGCGCCAACACCAACAACAAAACCTTTACCAAATGACTTCATTAAGTCCACCTCACTTTGCTTCGTTCCGTTACCCTTATTATGGCGGATTGGCGGAAAAAATACTAGGGAATGCGCTTAAAATTTCTCCTAAAATGGTATAATGCGGTTTAGGATTTAACCGGAAGGAGGGTGGCGGATGAAGCCGAAAGTACTGTTAATTGTGGGCCCGACCGCGGTGGGGAAAACGGCACTGTCGTTGGAATTGGCCCAGCGGTTTAACGGGGAAGTCATTTCCGGCGATTCAATGCAGGTGTACCGCCACCTCGACATTGGAACGGCCAAGGCCACGCCGGAAGAGCAACAGGTGGTGCCCCACCACCTGATTGACATCGTGGACGTAACGGAGCGGTACTCCGTGGCGGGCTTTATGCACCAGGCAACCCGCCAAATCACCGCAATTACGGCGCGGGGGCACCTGCCACTCCTGGTTGGGGGAACGGGTTTTTACCTGCAGGCGCTGTTGGATAACCTGACACTGGGAAACGACCACTACACCGACGATACGCTCCGGCGGAAGTGGCATACATACGCGGAGGAGCACGGGCGGCAGGCGCTCTGGAACCGGTTGAACGATGTGGATCCGCCGGCAGCCGCCAAGATTCCGCCCAACAACGAGCGGCGGGTGGTCCGGGCGCTGGAAGTTTATGAGCGCACCGGCAAACGGTTTTCTGCCCAGCAGGCGAATGCGGCGCCGTTTGACCCGTACATTATCGGGCTGACGACGGCGCGCGATGTGCTGTACGCGCGGATCAACGCCCGCGTGGACGCGATGGTTGAAGCGGGTCTAGTAGACGAAGCGCGGTGGCTGTACGAGCAGGGCGGCGCCGCTTTGCCAGCCGGGAAGGGGATTGGCTACAAGGAGCTTTACCCGTACTTTGCGGGGCAAATTTCTCTGGAAGACGCGGTGGCACTGGTCAAACGCAACTCGCGCCGGTACGCCAAGCGGCAGCTCACGTGGTTCCGCAACCAGATGACGGTGCACTGGTACGACCTGGTGGCCCACCCGGAGCAGCAGCACCAAATTGAGACAGACGTTAACCAGTGGTTACAAGATGGGGTGAAGTAGATGAAGAATTGGATGGCCGGCTTACCGGCAAAGTTACAGAACATGGTAAAGGAAGTTGATCAGCAGATTGCACCGCGGCTGGCGGAAATTGACGAGCAGGTGCTCTACAACCAGCAGCGCGTGCTTGACCTGTACCGTGAACACCACGTGGCCGAAGAAGACCTCGTGGGGTCGACCGGGTACGGGACGGATGACATCGGCCGCGATAAGCTCGAATCAATCTTTGCTGACTACTTTAAAACGGACGACGCGTTAATCCGGCCGCAGCTGGCTACGGGAACGCACGCCATTTCCACCGGGCTCTTCGCATGCTTACGGCCAGGTGACACGTTATACTACATGACCGGCACGCCGTACGACACAATCCAGGAAGTCATCGGGATTGCCGGCGATAACCCGGGAACGATGAAGGACTTTAGGATTGACTTCGATACGACGGAACTGTTGCCGAACGGGAAGGTGGACTACGACGGTGTGGCCGCAAAGCTGCGGGCCAACGATCACATCAAGGTCGTTGCCATCCAGCGGTCCTGCGGGTACGCCACCCGGGCCAGCTTCACCGTGGCGGAAATCAAGGAAATGATTGCGTTTGTCCGGCAGATTTTGCCAAACGTCATCATTTTCGTGGACAACTGTTACGGCGAATTTTCGGAGACGGAGGAGCCAACGTTCTACGGGGCCGACCTCATGGCAGGGTCGTTCTTCAAGAATGCGGGGGCGGGCTTTGTTAAGTCCGGCTCGTTCCTCGTGGGGCGGCAGGACCTGATTGATGCGTGTGGCGCCCGGCTGATGGCCCCTGGAATCGGTAAGGCCGAAGGAGCCACGTACGCGTACATGCGCGACTACTTCGAGGGCTTCTTCATGGCGCCACACACGACCGGTGATGCCATCAAGGGGGCCATCTTTGAGGCGGCGCTCCTTGAAAAGATGGGGCTGGATGTTAGCCCGAAGTGGGACGAACCGCGGACGGACATCGTCCAGAAGGTGATTTTTGGGAAACCAGAGCCGATGATCAAGTTCTGCGGGGCCATTCAGCACCACTCCGCGTTGAATGCCTTTGTTGACCCGATTCCGAGCCACATGGACGGTTACGAGGACAAGGTCATCATGGCATCGGGGAGCTTTATCGAGGGTTCGACAATTGAGCTGTCGTGTGACGGTCCGCTGCGGGAGCCGTACTGCCTGTACATCCAGGGCGGATTGGCGTACGCCCACATCAAGGTGGCGGTGACCCACGCGGTGGCCGAGACCTTTTTTGCGGAAGAACAGTAATTGATGTTAGAAAAGCTAACACGAAACGTTGACTTATATTTTAGGGCTTGCTATGATAAGCACATATGAGGAGGAAGGATATGCGTGAGAAGGAACTACGGCGTTCACTTGCCGTCCTACCGATTGGAACTGTAATGAAACTGACGGACTTGTCTGCCCGGCAGATTCGCTACTACGAAGAACACCAGCTGGTTGTGCCGCAGCGAACGGAGGGGAACCACCGGATGTATTCGCTGAACGACGTGGACCGGCTCCTCGAAATTAAGGACCTGTTGCACGACGGGTTTAACATTGCGGGGATTAAGCGGGTGTACGCTGAGCAGGAGCGGAAGCGCCAGCAACAGCAGGCTAAGCTGCAGCAGTCGTTGTCAGACGATGAGATGCGGCGGATTCTCCGGCAGGAGTTTATGAACATCGGCGGGATGAACGGCGACGCTGAGCAACCTCTCCACCACAGTCTTCGGCCTTGAAAATAAAGGAGCGATATTCGCATGGTAAAGCATAACTACACGAAGGATGACATTCGGCGCATTGCCAAGGAGGAAAACGTTCAGTTCCTCCGCCTCATGTTCACGGACCTGTACGGAACGATTAAGAACGTTGAGGTTCCGGTGAGCCAGTTAGACAAACTGCTGGACAACAAGTTGATGTTTGACGGTTCTTCAATCGACGGGTACACCCGGATTGAAGAAAGTGACATGTGGCTGTACCCGGACCTGTCCACGTGGATGATTTTCCCGTGGGACAGCGAGCACGGCAAGATTGCGCGGGTAATTTGCAAGGTGTACAACGCTGACCGGACCCCGTTCATGGGCGATCCGCGGAACAACCTGATGCGGGTGCTTGATGAAATGAAGGAATTAGGCTTTACCGACTTTAACATCGGGCCGGAACCAGAATTTTTCCTCTTCAAGATGGACGAAAACGGCAACCCGACTAAGAAGCTCAACGACCAGGGGAGTTACTTCGATCTGGCTCCGGTGGACTTAGGGGAAAACTGCCGGCGGGAAATCGTGCTCGAACTCGAAAAGCTCGGGTTTGACGTTGAGGCTTCCCACCACGAAGTCGCTCCTGGCCAGCATGAAGTCGACTTCAAGTACGCCGACGCCCTCCACGCCTGCGACAACATCCAGACGTTCAAGCTGGTTGTGAAGACGGTTGCCCGTAAGCACGGTCTGCACGCAACGTTTATGCCAAAGCCACTGGCCCAGGTCAACGGTTCAGGGATGCACATCAACATGTCACTGTTCAAGGGTGACAAGAACGTCTTCTTTGACGAAAAGGGTGCCGACCAGCTGTCTGACGAAGCGCGGTGGTTCCTTGGCGGGTTGCTGAAGCACGCCCGGAACTTTACGGCTGTTACCAACCCGATTGTTAATTCATACAAGCGGTTAGTACCAGGCTTCGAAGCTCCGGTCTACGTTGCTTGGTCTGGCCGAAACCGGTCACCACTTGTCCGGGTGCCGATTGCCCGGGGCGTGGGAACGCGGCTTGAACTGCGGAGCGTTGACCCGTCAGCTAACCCGTACCTGGCAATCGCCACTATCCTGTCAGCTGGGCTTGACGGATTAAAGAACAAGATTGAACCAGCAGCCGCCGTTGACCGCAACATCTACACGATGACGGACGAAGAACGGGCTGCCAATGGGATCGTGGATCTGCCGTCAACGTTACACAACGCTTTGAAGGAACTCCGGCAGGACGACGTCATCAAGGACGCGCTTGGCAGTCACCTGTACAACAACTTTGTGGAAGGTAAGAAGATCGAATGGGACGCTTACCGTCAGCAAGTAAGTGACTGGGAGCGGAAGCAGTACTTCCAGATGTATTAAAAAAGAAAGGGTTCCAAAACGGAGAAAACCGAGCGTGGTGGAAGCAGAAAAGCGAACGAATCGCGCCAGCATAGATTCGGAGGTTTTCGTACTTCCACAAAGCTCGGTTGTTTTGAAACCTGATTATGGAAAGATAGCAAAGAGGTTGCGACTTAATGTCACAACCTCTTTTGTGTTGTTAAAGATGCATGCAATCAGCTTACTTAGATTCCGGTTGCTTTGGCTCACTCGGGCCGAGCTCTTTGTAGATGTCCTCGATCGGCTTCATCAGGCTGCCGTTAATGTCGTTTAACAGCTGGTTGAGGGCCTGTTCAGCTTCCATTAAGTTTTGAACTGGCTTCATGTCCTGCATCTGCTTGGCGAGGTCCTCCAGTTGCTTAAGGTCGTCTTCACTCGGCTGTTGGCCAGTCATCTGGTTCGTCCGCATCTTGGCCTGTAAGTCCATGAACTTCTTGTAGGTGCTGTAGGCCATCAGGTCGTTCTTTAAGGCGGCAAAGGCGAGCTTAACGTTGTTGTACTGCTCGGTTTGCGGAAGCTCCTTGGCGAGCTGGTTGACCGTATCATAAATGTTAATTGCCATATAAAGGCCTCCTTTGATTTCATCTACCCTAAATGTACCATACAACCCGCTAAACCGGTACCACCAGGGGTATAATGGGGAACGGTAAGGAGGAATGATTGTGCAACAAAAACAGCATCTTGGGTGGATTCTGGTGGGCGCAGTGGCATGCGCGTGCTGGGGAATTTCGGGGATCTTTGCGAAGGCGCTCTTTGCGGCCGCTCCCGGAATGACGGCGTTTGCCCTAACGCAGATGCGAATGGTTACCAGTGGTGTGATGACGCTTCTTTTGACACAATTCACCGGCCATCACCTTTTGCGGATGCTGGCGACCGGCCGGAGTATCAGACAGGCACTCGTGTACGGGCTTGTGGGATTGGTGCCCAACCAGCTCTTCTACTTCCTGGCAGTCCAGTACGGCAACGCGGCGATTGCGACAATCCTGCAGTTTGTCGGGCCGTTTTTCATCATGCTGTACATGGCAGTGGTGCACCACGAACGGCCTAGTCGGCTGGAGCTGATTAGTGCGGTGGTCGCCTTTTTCGGGGTGGTGGTGGTTGCTACCAACGGCCGGTTTACCCATCTCGCACTCACGGTGCCAGTGCTGGTATTTGGCCTTTTATCCGCGGTGGGGGCGATGACTGATACGCTCACCCCGCGGCCACTGATGGACCGCTTTGGCTCGCTCGAAATTACGGGCTGGGGCCTTCTCATTGGGGGAATCGTCCTAACCGTCATTCATCCCCATTTTCCACCCGTGCACGTAACCGGGGCGGTCGTGGGCTGGTTTACGTTAATTGTGGTTGTGGGGACCATTTTCCCGTTTGTGGCGTACACCACCACGCTGCGGCACGTGTCCCCAACCGTAACGGGGTTGCTGGATGCGTTTGAACCGCTAGCAGCCACGGCAGGCTCGGTCCTCTTCATGGGATTGCACCTGACCCCGGCGCTGGTAGTGGGATCGTTCCTTATTATCGTGGCGGTGATGGGGCTGAGCTATCAGCCGCGGAAGGAACGGCGGTGAGGCTAAAGCGGACCGTTTTAGGTGTGTAGTTCAGGCTTGTGCGATGCGAAGTAAGAATGAGGAAATATGGACTGTTTGAGAGATATGTTTATATTACTAGAATGATGAGAAAACGCTTTACTATGATAATGTATTGGTTAAAATGAAGATAGCCTTAATGGAGTGAAAAGGAGATTTGGAATACAGTAAATAGGGATTTACGTCTTGTACATGTGATGGTATAACCACTTTATTAGTAAAATGGATTATTGATAAGTTGGTATTTAATAAATAACAGTTTATGGGGTAGATGCTTAGATTCAATATAGGATGTAGAGTAAATAATACGGACATTTTGGAATGATATATTCACGAGAAAGACATATTTAGTGACTTTCTTTTAATAGTTATTGGTAATAATCATAAGTTGATTTGAGAGGTTATATTGTATGAAAAAATATTATGTTGGTTTAGATATTGGAACTTCATCGGTTGGTTGGTCAATCATGGATGAAAATTATCATTTGTTAAAGAAAAAACATAAGAAGACGATGGGCGTTACTTTGTTCAAAGAAGGACAAACGGCGGCTGATCGACGGGGATTTAGAACAACTCGAAGAAGACTGTCACGGCGGAAATGGCGGTTAAAATTGTTGGAGGAATTTTTTGATCCTTATATGGCAGAAGTTGACCCAACCTTTTTTGCACGTTTAAAGGATTCAAATATTTCACCTTTAGATTCAAATAAAAAGTTTCAAGGTTCATTATTGTTTCCCGAGAAGAGAGATACGAATTTTTACGATGAATATCCAACAATTTATCATTTAAGAGATAAGTTGATGAACGAAGACAAGAAATTTGATTTACGTGAGATTTATATTGCAATTCATCACATTGTAAAATATCGTGGTAATTTCCTTAAATCAACATCAGTTAATTCTTTTAACATTTCAAAAATTAATTTGAAGTCGGATATTGATGCTATTAATCAGCTTTTGGATGAAAACAAAGTAGTAATTAATAATGAAAATATTGATGAAGTCGAAAAATTACTTTTAAATTTTGATCTACGTAAACTTGATAAGCAAAAACAGGTTAAAGAGTTATTACTTGAAAAGACTTCAAATAAAGTTTTATTAAAGGTAAATAAACAGGTTACCGATCAATTTGCGAAAGCAATTATTGGCTATAAAATCAAGCTAAATGTTCTCTTACAAAAAGACGTTGATAACCAAAGTGATTGGACATTTTCTTTTGACGATGAAGGAATTGATGATAAGTTAGCCAGCTTGGAAGCAAGTATGGATAAGAATGAAATTGAAATAACAAATTTAGTTAAGGAAATTCATGATTGGGTAACATTGAATGAGATTGTTCCTAATGGTCAAAGTTTATCGCAATCAATGATTGAAAAATATAAAACACATCAAGATCAACTTAAATTATATAAAAAGCTAATTCAAAGAGTTGATAAAAAAGATGCTAGGTTACTGAAGCAGGCTTATTCAAATTATATTAATCGTAAAGATGAAAAATTGAGATCATATTCTAAGGATGATTTTGTAGGTGAAGTTTCTAAAATCTTAAAGAAACATGATGAATTTGAAGAAGCTGCGACTTTACAAGGAGCGATTGAACTAGATAATTTTATGCCCAAGCAAAGGACGTCCGCAAATGGTGTAATTCCGCGGCAACTTCATCAAAAAGAACTTGATAAAATTATTGAAAACCAAGCAAAATATTATCCTTGGTTAGCTGAACTAAATCCAAATGAAAAGCGACGCAATGAAGCCAAATATAAATTGGATGAATTAGTTGCATTTCGTGTTCCATATTATGTTGGACCAATGATTGAAAGAAATGATACCAACAAGGATAATAATGCTAAATTTGCATGGATGATCAGAAAAGAGCAGGGAAGAATTACCCCATGGAATTTTGATGAAAAAGTTGATCGAAAACAATCAGCAGAAAATTTCATTAAGCGAATGACAACTAAGGATACGTATTTGTTAGGAGAAGATGTTTTACCTGATAATAGTTTATTATATCAAAAATTCAAAGTTCTCGATGAATTAAATAATCTTCGAATTAACGATAAAAAGTTGACGGTTTCTGAAAAACAAGGAATTTTTGAAAACTTATTTACTCGGAATAAAACAGTGTCGGTAACGAAGTTGCAAGATTACTTGGAAAGTACTGGGGAATATTTAACAACGCCTCGAATTTCAGGATTGTCTGATGAGACTAAATTCAATTCAAATTTAGCTACGTACTTGAAATTTAAAGACATTTTTGGAGAAAAGGTGGATAATCCTGATTACACAGATGATTTAGAAAAAATCATTGAATGGGCAACTGTGTTCGAAGATAACGATATTTTTATGGATAAGCTTCAGAAAATTTCATGGTTGTCTGAAGATGAATACCGTAGATTAAAAGGATTGAGATTGCAAGGATGGGGCCGGTTATCAAAGAAACTGTTAACTGGAATTTTTGATGAGAATGGTCAACGGATTATCGATCGAATGTGGAATACCAACGATAACCTAATGCAAATTGTTACATCCGATAATATTTCAGAGCAAATTGCTAAATATAATGAAAAATTTGTAGGTAAGAATGATGTTAAAGCTGTTTTAGAAGATGCATATACTTCACCGCAAAATAAAAAGGCAATTTGGAAAGTTGTTAAGGTAGTTAACGATATTGAAAACGTAATGGGTTATGCACCAACTGCGATTTCAATTGAATTTACGCGAAGTAATGAAAAATCAGAACGAACAAAATCAAGGATGCAGTATATTCAAAATGTATATAAGAATATTGCCAAAGAGATTACGGATGATTCATTATTAACAGAATTAAAGAGTAAAAATAACAATAAAGATTATTCAGATCGATTGTATTTGTACTTTACTCAATTAGGTCGGGACGCTTATACAGGTAAAAAGTTAGACATTGATAATTTAAGTAATTACGATATTGATCATATTCTTCCGCAAGCGTTTATTAAAGATGATTCATTGGATAATCGAGTTCTTGTTTCACGTGCAGTCAATAACGATAAGTCGAGCAGAGTACCTTTGAAGTTATTTGGAAATAATTCAATGCCGGATCAGGTATTAGGAGCAAAAACGATTCGTGGATTTTGGCAAAAATTGAGTGAAAATAACTTGATTTCTAGGAAAGAATATCTGAACTTAACGACGGATCCTGAAAAAATCAGGAAATATACTAAGAAGGGATTTATAAAGCGACAATTGGTTGAAACTTCACAAGTTGTTAAATTAGTTTCATCAATTTTAACTGAAAAGTACCAGAATGAAGATACTGAAATCATTGAAATCAAAGCAGCATTGACGCATCAACTTAGAGATAAATTTAGATTTACTAAGCTACGTAATTTAAATGATTTCCATCATGGATTTGATGCGTATATTGTAAATATAATTGGGCTCTATTTATATAAGCGTTATCCAAAATTAAGAAGTTATTTTGTATATAACGATTTCAAGAAATTAAGTGATAATGCGGTTAAGAATTTAAAAACATTTAATTTCCTGAGTGACATTGAGAACAAAGATGTAATTGAGTATGATGGACAAATCGTAATGAATAAGCAAGACGTATTTGAGCATCTTGAACGGGCTTACATGTCTAAAGTTTTACCAGTTTCAAGGGAAGTTTATACGAATGAAAATAACATGTTTAAGCAGACTATTTTTCCAGCTTCGACAGCATCATCTAAAAAATTAATACGAATTAAAAATAATAAGCCAGTTGATATTTATGGCGGATACACTTCAAATAATGATGCTTATTTAGCAATTGTAAAGCAGAAAGATAAATATCAGGTTGTCGGAGTTCCGATGCGTTCATTAAGCAAACTACAGCAAGCAGAAAGAGAAGGACATCAGGAGTATCTTAAAGCACTGAAGGAAGAATTGACTCCTCAATTTATTCAAATAAAGAAAGATAGAAAAACAGGTGAGGTAACTAAGAAGATTAATAAATTTGAAATTATACTTGGAAAAGTTTCTTTTGGTCAATTAATAGTTGATGGCGATCAGAAATTTACATTAGGAAGTTCAACATACAAGTATAATGCGAGTCAGTTAACACTTTCTAGGAAGTCGGTTAATATTCTTGCTCGAATTGGGAAAAAAGAAAATACAGATGAAGAATTAGAGAATGTATATGTAGATATTCTTGATAAAGTGAATAAGTATTACGCACTGTATGATATTAATAAATTTAGAGAGCGATTGAATAGTGGGCTTGATTTGTTTAAGAAATTGAGTATTGGAGAAAAAGAGAATGTCTTAGATAACATGTTAGATGGTCTTCATGCAAATGCAACTTTGGGTGACCTAAAGAAAATAAAAATTTTAACTCCATTTGGTAAACTACAGATCCCAACTGGAATTAAACTTTCTTCCAATGCTGAATTAATTTATCAATCACCAACAGGTTTAATTGAAAGAAGAGTGAAACTAAAAGATTTATAAAATTGAACATAGAAAAACCGCTCTAAAAAGAGCGGTTTTTAAATGGCTGTCATAGAACAGCTCACAAATTTAAACTTGGCAAAAAGCCTTGTTTGATTTCAACTCAGGATGTTAAATCAATAAGTTTAAATACTCGGGAATCACCCGACAACTTAATTGTATAAAGTGAATAACTAATTTGTCAAGGAGGAGTTTTTATGGGTTGGCGATCGGTAATTATAACGCAACATGCTAAGTTATCTTATTCTGCACATATGATGAGAGTTCAAACAAAAGATGGAATTAACCAAATCCCAATTGAAGATATTGATTTATTATTAATTTCCACTACGCAAGCGGTTATCAGTAGCGCCTTAATAAGTGAGCTTACACATCAAAATGCAAAAATCATATTTACGGATTTGAAAAATCAACCAATTTGTGAAACAGTAGGATATTATCCTAATAATCGTTCTTTAGGTCTTTTAGAAAAACAGATTTCTTGGGAAGATAATCAAAAGCAAAAACTTTGGACGAAGATTATTAGATCAAAAATGACTAATCAGTTAAATATATTAAAATTAAGGGGGATTGAATACGAAGATTTAGAGCAAGAAATTGACAAATTAGAGATTGGTGATCCGACTAATCGCGAAGCGGTTGTTGCTCAGAAATATTTTCCAAGATTATTCAATAAACAAAATTTTAGTCGCCGTAATTCATCAGCAATCAATGCAGCGTTGGACTATGGTTATTCAATTTTATTGTCAATAATCAATAAAGAAATTGTTTCGGTAGGATATTTAACCCAGTTAGGTATTCATCATCATAGTAATGAAAATCAATTTAACTTGGGCTCTGACTTAATGGAATGTTTTCGACCAATTGTTGATTATTGGGTGTCAGGACAAAAATTTAATGAACTAACCCCCGATATTAAGTATGGACTAGTTGATATGCTGAACATTGAATTAAACTATAACGGAAAAACAATGTTATTAAGAAATATTATTCCTGTCTATGTGAGAAAGTGTATGAACTATCTAAACAAAGAAAGTGACTCAATGCAAATCGAGGTGGAATTTAAGAATGAGGTACCGAGTAATGCGATTAATGGTTATGTTTGATTTGCCAATGGAAACGGGGAAACAACGTAAAGCGTATCGGATTTTTAGAAAGAAGCTGATAAATGAAGGATTCTTGATGATTCAATATTCGGTTTATGTTAGAGTATGTGTTAATCGAAAGGCTGCTAATTTTTTGGAAAAGAGAATAAGTACATTTTTACCGAAAGAAGGGATTATTCAGACTTTAATGTTAACGGAGAAGCAATATAATGATATGCACTTCTTAGTTGGGAAGGAGAGGGATGATGTTCGAAATTCATCGGAAAGGACGATCATATTATGAAAATGAATTATATGGGTCATAAGCCATTCGATCTATTATCAGGAGAGATTACAGTTTTGGGAACAAATAATCGTTCGGTATACTCAGATGTTATTTTAGGCCTGCAGGGATTTAACGACAAAGTTAATTTTTTTGATGATGATTATCAACGAATCGATATAAGTAAGGCGATGGATTGGGATGGAGATATCATTGATAGTCAAAACCTAATGAGTAAATATAACACTGAATTAGTAAATGCGCTTGTTTCTTCTATAACTGATGAACAACGAAATCAGATCAATAAATGTGAGAATGATTTATATACTGCTATTCAAGATGCGATGCTTTATATGGATTTACCCCTGGAAGTTTCTTATGACGGAAATTTAAAGAGGGTATTCAAAAACAGTAAAATTCATTTGTCACCTTCAATCTGTATGAATCCATATGTTATAATTGAGGCGGATTTTAAACTGCATAGAGAATGTAATGACACTTCTTGTATTGGATTAAGTAATGTTGCTAATTATTTATCTCGGAATCAACTACAAGAAATTGTTAGATTGAATGCAGAGCTTAAAACTTCGGCCTTGATTATTGAATTTATAGAATTAGAAGATCTTAATTTCTATAAAAACTGTATTTGTTACTATATTGACGAGGACTTTGTTGATTGGCGGCCCTGAAATTATGAGAGCATAATTATAAAATGCCGGTTTCAGAAGGATGTTAAATCAATAAGGTTGAGTACTGCCGGTACACATAAACATGCCAGTTGTTTGTTTCAGAAGGATGTTAAATCAATAAGGTTGAGTACAAGGGTTCCTTGCGTTATTCGATGGGGTTAGTTTCAGAAGGATGTTAAATCAATAAGGTTGAGTACAAAGTACATGGTATCCTGCGTGTCGACAATGTTTCAGAAGGATGTTAAATCAATAAGGTTGAGTACATCCGGTTGTCACCAACGTTCAACTCAATAGTTTCAGAAGGATGTTAAATCAATAAGGTTGAGTACCGCCGGAACAGCGGACACGCCGCAAAATGAGGTTTCAGAAGGATGTTAAATCAATAAGGTTGAGTACCGGGTAAGTCCGAAGAGGACGCCATTAAGTGTTTCAGAAGGATGTTAAATCAATAAGGTTGAGTACACGGAGTGCCGTTGGACGTGATTAATCACCGTTTCAGAAGGATGTTAAATCAATAAGGTTGAGTACTCCCGGTTGTGTTTTAACATTAATATTAACGTTTCAGAAGGATGTTAAATCAATAAGGTTGAGTACCGGCACAGCTGGTAAACGGTGCTATTCTTGGTTTCAGAAGGATGTTAAATCAATAAGGTTGAGTACGGGAATTAAACAACTTCCGCACTTCATCACGTTTCAGAAGGATGTTAAATCAATAAGGTTGAGTACTCGGGCGGCGTAAGTATTCCATCGGCAACAGTTTCAGAAGGATGTTAAATCAATAAGGTTGAGTACTTTACCAACGGTATTTATTTCGATTTGTTTGTTTCAGAAGGATGTTAAATCAATAAGGTTGAGTACTGCAGTTTACTAAAGTGCACGCGCACTACTGTTTCAGAAGGATGTTAAATCAATAAGGTTGAGTACCGCTAACTCAGTCGGCTGCCCGTTCTTATCGTTTCAGAAGGATGTTAAATCAATAAGGTTGAGTACGATTTTGGGGTTTTGTGTGGTAAAATGACGGTTTCAGAAGGATGTTAAATCAATAAGGTTGAGTACAACCTGGGCAGAGAAAGGTGTCAAAGTTGAGGTTTCAGAAGGATGTTAAATCAATAAGGTTGAGTACTGTATCAGTCGTGGGTAGATATTTAAACACGTTTCAGAAGGATGTTAAATCAATAAGGTTGAGTACCAACGCCAACGCGACAAACCCCGCCACGATGTTTCAGAAGGATGTTAAATCAATAAGGTTGAGTACCGCGACCGGAGTTAGGTCAACGGATAGAATGTTTCAGAAGGATGTTAAATCAATAAGGTTGAGTACAACGACACCGTTGCATCGAGCTGATCGAACGTTTCAGAAGGATGTTAAATCAATAAGGTTGAGTACTCCCGATTGTTCCGATGATACCGCCGACCAGTTTCAGAAGGATGTTAAATCAATAAGGTTGAGTACAAGAGATTGACGAGATTAACAAACATCTCAGTTTCAGAAGGATGTTAAATCAATAAGGTTGAGTACGGTATCCCAACGGTGTATTGCGACTTTTGCGTTTCAGAAGGATGTTAAATCAATAAAGTTGAGTACGCACCATTATTAGCATACGTGGTTCTTTCTGTTTCAGAAGGATGTTAAATCAATAAGGTTGAGTACAACCTCATGGCCGGCGTTGACCGGAATACAGTTTCAGAAGGATGTTAAATCAATAAGGTTGAGTACAATGCAGACGTTGCAAAACTCCAGTCACGGGTTTCAGAAGGATATTAAATCAAGGCTCTTTGTCAACAAACACTGATGAGTGATTTTCGAAATAGTTTAACGGATTTCCGTTAAGCTATTTTGGCTCTTTGTCAAATCCTGTTGATGAAGAGATTGAGGCTGGGAAAAAACTAATTTTTCTCAGCTTTGAATAAAGAAAAACGAGCTAAATTCCATGACTTTTCAAAAAATTTAGCTCGTTTTTTTGGCTCTATAATATGAAGTATTGATGAAGAAACCTACTGATACCGCCATTATAGAATCACTTTTACGTGTATATGAAAAGCCGGACGATGAATCGCTTTTGATTCCTCGTCCGGCTCTTTTTAATGAACTGGGAGTTTTTTCCCAGCCTCTTTTTGGTATCTTCGCATTCTCAAGCAACATAATTCGGCGGATAAGCTGATCGTAATTGCGGAAACCGTATGCCACCCGTTGGAGCTGTTTAATTTTCCGAATCGTGCCCTCCAAAGCACCATTTGAGTACGGCGAACATGCGCCATTAATGACATACTGGTAATTATGTTTTAGACTTCGTAAAACACCCTGCATTTGGGGGCCGACGTGGTGCGTTTGGTTTAAGCACGCCGCGAGGCGCTGGTGGTCACGCTGTCGTAAAGCATGGTTAATCTCCTGCATAACATCGTAAGTATTACTTAGCTGTTCATTAAGTTGAAGGCCATTATTAACGTGTTCTACGGGCGACATCCATTGTTGAAGATGAACATCATAGTAATTGTGCGTACTTAACTGATCACTGGCAATCAAATACTGTTTCCAGCCAAACTTGAGGTACTTGTAGGCCTGCGAATGCGGGTCAAAGTCTTTAGTAATCTGCGCACGTAGTTGATTAAAAGCCCGGTTAACCATTTGGCAGAGATGAAAACGATCCAGAACAATCATCGCATGTGGGAAAAGACGCTTAATAATCGTTTGATAATGGTAGTTGAGGTCGAGCGTAATCGTTTGAACCCGAGCGCGTTCAGCCGCTGAGAAGCCGTTAAAGTAATTCAAGAGTGACCGTTGGTCGCGTTGACCCAGAATTTGATAAATCCGATGGGTATCGTTATCTAAACAGATAAAATGTAGCTGGTGGCCAACGCCGCGAAGCTCATCGAAGGCTAAGTTTACTGGTAAACCGGCTTGTTTAACTTGCGGAAAGTCAGTGACGGTCGCTAATTCACGGGCCACTGTACTGGGGGAGACCCCTGTATCTGCCGCAATCTCTGTCATTGCCAATTGACGGGTTAACTTAATCCGCACCTTCTGTTTAACGACATTACTGATATGACAATGACGATCAACAAGCGGTGTCGTGGCCATCATCGTGGCGTGACATTGTTGGCAACGTAATCGTTCTTTGCGTAAATCAAGATAAACTGGCCGCGAAGCGTCCACCGTCAGGTATGGCATTGACACGCGAGCACTTCCGTTGTGAACGAGCGTTGAAAAGCCACATGATGAACAACGTTTAGCTGTCGCTTTAAGGGTGCCATAATAGACTTTCACTCGTCGGCTATGTCGTAGTTCTGTTTTATAACCAGTAAAAACAATATTATTGTCTTCAATATCGAGCGCAAAGTGGATATAATCGTTAATGGAGTTCATAGTATCAAGTCCTTTGTTTGGGTATTGGTGGATTTTGGGTACTATGGCTCTTTTTTATTGGTCATAGTACTCAAAAATCCTGTTGATATAGTTTAACATTTAACCATATCAACAGGATTTAGTGTAGAGCCGCTATTTTTTGTGTATTCAGGTGGTCAAAATCAATGTATTCGTTCCGACAGGATAAGAGGATCCGGCTCCGGAAATGATCAAAGTTCCGGTAACCATACGCAACCAGTTTAATCACTTTGATTTTATTGTTAATGCCTTCAACCGGGCCGTTTGAAAGCTGACACTTAAAGCTAGCGATAATCTCAGCGGCATGTTTGCGAAAGGTACGCTGAACCCGTTTTAATGCCTCCGGAAGGCGCTGAAGTGGCACCGCAATCAGCTGGTTAAAACGCTCAGCATCACGATGATGCACGCAGAATAAAAGTTCCTGATAATAAGCGTAGGTAGCGGCCAGCGTTGGATCCATTTTTAATAACCGATTGATTACTTCACTATCAGTCAAAGCGGCGTAACGGAAGTTCCGGCGGCGCCGGAAGTGTTGGTAATCAACCTTAGTTTAATCTTGACTCAACAGTTTCCAATAACGTTTTAACGCCCGCCCAACATGGCTTTTCGCCCCACGGGCTTTAATTACTTGGCGACGAACATTTTGGAGAGCGCGGTTACATTCGCCCACAATATGGAAGCAATCCGCAATCACAACGGCGTGCGGAAATAATTGTTTAATTAGTGGCCGGTACGGATCATATAAATCAACGACAACCGCCTGAACTCGCTGCCGGACGGCTAACGGATATTGATTAAAGTAATGCGTTAAATAATCATTTTTGCGGGAGCGAAGCACGTCTAACAAGCGACCATTTTCAGGATTAACTAAGATCATACTCATTTCATTGGCACTCCATGGTCCGCCCTTAAAATCATCCGGGGCAATCGCCCGGGGTAACCAATTATGGTTAACCTGCAGATCTGATTGCGTTAAGCGTAAGACTCTAAGAACCGTGGTCGTTGAAATCGATAAACGCTGCGCGATTGCGCCGCATGACTGGTTGGTATGGAATTCTTGAACGACGCGATACCGAACTGCATTGGCGATGCGGTAACGATGATTAATTCCCATCACAGCAGCAATCTTAGTCACCGTACGCGGGCATAGCGAATCAGGACGACAAAGATATTTTTGTTTACGAATGCGCAGAATCGCCGGCGTCCCACACTGCGGATAGCCCTTAATATCGACCGTCTGAAACCCGTTTTTCAACATTGGCCGCCCACAAAGGGGACAAGTCATGGGATAGGTTTGCATTAGATGAATAATCAAGGTTCCATCTGCGGTTGGCGCCGTTGGGTTAGAAAAACGTGGATCAAATTTGAGCGTTAGGTCTTTAATTCCAACTAAATCTCTGATAAAACTGTCCGTGGTTTTAGTGGGGTAGCTCCAAGCGAGCTACCTTTTTTCATCTCTTTTTTTATAAACCATGATAGCAAAAACAGCACTGGTGGATTTTTCTCCATCAGTGCTGAATATTATAGAGCCAAATAACGGTCAAAACCGTCATAAACGTTGATATATCAATACGTTAATATGCCACTGGCAGGAGTCGAACCTGTACTCGGGTAACCCGAACAGCGACCTGAACGCTGCGCGTCTGCCAATTCCGCCACAGTGGCATCGCTCAAAAGCTTACTGTATTAGTATACATGATTTTGTCTGGAATGCAAGAACAATTTTCAGTTTTGTCTTTAATGGCCAGAAACGTAAAGAGTGCTTTAAGAAGCAGTTTCCCGTTAATATAATAGGAAGTCTGGGCGGTGTTTATGATATAATCAAACCATAAAAAAGATTGGGAAGTGAGCAGAATGCAAGAGTACAAGAACATTCTTGTTCCGGTCGATGGGTCAGCTACGGCTGAGAATTCATTGAAGCGGGCTGTCGAGATTGCCCGGCGGAATAACGCCCACCTTGATATTTTGAACGTCATTGATTTAAAGCAGTTTACGGTTAACTTTGGTGGGGTCGTGGATACTAGTGGCGATGTTGTTTACCAGACATTTCAGGATGCTGAGGACTACGTTAATGGACTAGTCAAAAAGGTTAAGGAAGCGGGCTTTGAGGATATTGAGCCACATATTCGGTATGGTTCTCCCCGGTCGGTGATTTCAAAGGAATTTCCGGCGGACCATAACACGGACTTGATTGTAATGGGACCGACTGGGTTAAATGCCGTGGAACGCGTTTTAGTCGGAGCGGTGACGGACTACGTTATCCGGTTGGCCAACTGTGATGTGATTATCGTTCATTAGAAGGACGAGAACCGGCTAATTTGATGTAATTAGTTAAGCGATGGTCGTGATGAGGAGTCACGACCCTTGCTTTATTAAAGGGGAGGATTGCATGGGAACAGCCATTGTTGTGGTGGCATTGCTGGTTTTAGGGGTAATTAGTTTTCGCCTCAACCGGCAATTAATCAGCTGGCGTCAACAGCTTGGTCAGCGGGGCCCCGTTGAGTTAACAGCGGGCCAACAAGTTGCTATTAGTCAGCTGCGCCATGATCGCCGGAAGTGGATTCTGTTAAGTCAGGTGCTTTTTGTAATTGCGGTGGTGATGATTTTTAGTGGTTCCTTTACGGAACTGTGTTTCTTCCTGGATCTTTATACGGTTGCCAGCATCGTTGTTCGGCAATCCAATATTCAGGAAGCAAAGCTGATTGCCCGTGGAAGCTAAAGGTGGGTTTTCAGCGAACGTTTTTTGCGATACCATAGTATCGTGATGATAACGGTTACAAAAAAGGAGGACTTAGCGTGGAGAAGATTATGGCAATTAATTCGGGGAGTTCAAGTCTGAAATTCAAACTCTTTGCAATGCCCGCCGAAGAAGAATTAGCAGCGGGGCAGATTGAGCGGATTGGGATTGACGGTTCGCGGGTGACGATTAAGAATCAGGCTGGTGAAAAGTACACAGAGGAAACGCCGGTGCCGGACCATAAGGCGGCGGTGGGTCTGTTGATGAAGCTCCTTCGGCAGTTATCAATTGTAACGGACCCCGAAGAAATTACCGGGGTCGGCCACCGGGTTGTTGCTGGTGGGGAAGCGTATAAGCAATCGGTAATTGTTGGCGATGACGACGTGGCGCAGATTAAGGCACTGGCCGAATACGCACCGTTGCATAATCCGGCAAACGGGGCGGGAATTCAGGCCTTTAGGGAATTGCTTCCGCATGCAGTTTCCGTTGCGGTGTTTGATACGTCATTCCACCAGACCCTGCCACCAGAGAACTACATTTATAGCGTACCGTACGAGTGGTACGAAAAATGGGGTGTGCGGCGGTACGGAGCCCACGGAACGAGCCACCGGTACGTTACCCAGCGGGCGGCGGAAATCTTAGAAAAGCCGTACGAGCAGTTAAAGCTGATTAGTTGCCACCTAGGAAACGGTTCATCCATTTGTGCCGTTCAAAACGGGCAGTCGTTTGATACGTCAATGGGCTTTACCCCCTTGGCTGGGCTGACGATGGGAACTCGTTCCGGAGATGTTGACCCATCGTTGGTTGGGTTTGTCATGGACAAGCTGGGGATTACCACCGGAAACGAAATGGTGACCCTCCTGAACCACGAAGCTGGATTAAAGGGAATTTCCGGAATTTCATCGGATATGCGTGATATTCTTGCACAGGCTGCGGCCGGAAACGACCGGGCCCAGCTTGCCCTGGACATTTTCGTGCGGAACATTGTGCGCTACATTGGCCAGTACGTTGCCGAAATGGGCGGGGTGGATGCGATTATCTTCACCGCCGGTATCGGGGAAAATTCAGCCCCAATCCGGAAACTGGTGCTTGACCGGTTGGCTTACATGGGTATTAAACTTGATTCTGCCGCCAACGAGCACCCGAACGGCGATTGCGTGATTTCAACGCCGGATTCAGCGGTTACGGCTCTGCGGGTTAAGACCAACGAAGAGTTAATGATTGCGCGGGACGTGCAGCGGCTTGCGCATGAGGCGCAGTAATTAGAGCTTTAAACGAGCAGTGACCTTCGGGGAACTGCTTGTTTGCTATTTGGAGGAACGAATGAAGAATGTGCGGTTAACGGTTTTAGCAGGCGTGAATGGTGCGGGCAAAACGACGCTGCGACAACGGCAGGCGCAATTGTTTGCGGGTGACGTGATTGTTGATGCAGATGATTATTTACGGCACGCGCATGGTAACTGGCGGCGGGGGAATGACCGGATGACCGCGGTCATGGCAGCCCGGCGTGCGGTGGGGGAACAACTGGCGGCCCACCAGGCAGTCACCTGGGAAACGCCCCTCGGCGGAACGGCGCGGACGGCCCTTCGCCTTGTTGCGCAGGCCCATAAGTATAAAATGACAGTGCGGTTAATCGGCGTCTTGGTTCCGGATGCGACCACGGCCTTACAGCGGGTTACCGCAAGGTTTCAACAGGGTGGCTTTGGGGGCAGCCAGGTAGACGTTGAGGCCCGGTTTACCCGGGGAATTGCTAACCTCCAAACAGTCCAGCAGGTGGCGGATGAAGTCCTGTTATACACTAACCAGGACCGGTTACGGTTAGCGTACGAGGAACGGGCTGGCGTTGTTTTCCGCGATGATTTGGCAGCTCAACTTGCCGGGAGTAGTGTTGGAAAGTATTTTTTGTGAACTATTGGTGAAATTAAGTGATCTCCGTAGCGGACTTTCGGTAAATCGTGGTATGCTACACGTGGTAGCAACATGTAGAAAGAAAATATGAAAAGGGAGGCACTTAACGATGCTCAGGAGTACTAATCAGGTTCGGAACATTACGCTTGCGGCGGTGTTTGCGGCGATTGATTATGTTTTGGCGATGATGCAAATTCATATTCCTTCGCCGGTGGGACATCCTTTTATTGATTTAGGGTTTACTTTTGTCGTTATCGGAATGATTTTCCTGGGATTTAAGTACGGGATAATCGCCGGCTTAATTGGGCTGGTATTGTTCGATTTCCTCAACGGGTACGCGGCTCACGCGTACCTCACCGTGATGGAGGTCTTAATGGTTGGCGGCGTTGCAACGCTTACGTTTAATGCCCTGGGACGTTCAATGAAGGGTTCCCGGTTAATTGTTTTGGGAATTACCACGGGAATCACTAAGATGATTAGTGGTTATCTTCGGTACGTAATCGAAGCCCTAATGGTGGGGAGTCACTTTAATACTGCCCTGGCAATGGGGGTTGCGGCCGTGCCAGCCAGCGTGGCCACGGGAATTGCGATGATGATTACCGTTCCGCTGTTTGGGATAATCCTTTACCGGGTGATTCACCACTTACGCGCTTAAGATAAAGAACAAACAGGAATTTAGTACAACGACTTACCAAGGGGTGAGGCGTTGTTTTTTATAAAGGCGCTGGTTGCCTGATGAATTCACGAAATCTGGTATAATAAGAGTAACGAATTTTTTAAGGGGGAACGGGTGTAATGACACGAATTGCGGTGTTTTCCGACGTTCACGGTAACGTTGGGGCTTTCCAGGCAATGTATGCGGACAGTCAAACACAGCGAGTCGACGAGTACTGGTTTGTGGGGGACTTGTTTATGCCCGGACCTGGCGCTCAGAAAATGTGGGCGCAGGTGATGGCTATGCACCCGACGGTAATGGTGCGAGGAAACTGGGATGACTTGTTGGTCAATGGCGCCCGCGATCAGCTCGTCATTGATAAACCGAGCCGGCGTTTTTTTAGCGTCTTAGCGCACTATACGGCGGCCCGGTTAACCCCCGCAATTTTGGATACAATTGCGGGGTGGCCACTCGCAACCACCAAGAAAGTTAACGGGTTAACCGTTAATATTAGCCACAACCTGCCGTACCATAATTTTGGGCAAAAGTTGTATCCCACTGCCCCGCAGGATAATTTTGACGAACTCGTTCCGGACGACCAGGCTGACATGGCAGTGTACGCGCACGTTCATCACGCCACCCTCCGTTATACAAATCACGAACAACTTGTAGTGAATCCGGGGTCGGTCGGTGAACCCTTTGATGCCTGGCCGCGGTTACAGCGGGATTTACGTGCACAGTACGTTATCTTAACGGTTGATGAGCAGGGCAGGCCGGCCGTTGATTTTCGCCGGGTTGATTATGACCATGAGGCTGAGGCACAACGGGCTGAAAAGTGCGCGGTGCCATACGCCGACCTTTACCGGGAACAACTCTTTGAGGGCCGCGTTCATACGCACGACCAGGAATTGTTAGCTCGGATTAATCACGAGCGGGGTTACGATCAACAGGCGCATTAGGAAGGATTAGTTTTAGGAGGATTAAAAATGGATACATCAGATCAGGATCACGATCATCATCAGTTATCATTCCGGGCGGTCTTTATGGCAACGCTGCTTGATCAGCTCGGGGCTGCCTTTTTATGGCCGTTAATCACAATCTACATTAACGAATACCTCCACCGGTCGCTTACGGTAGCGGGAATTGTCCTGTTACTTGTTTCGATTGCGATGGTTGCCGGTAACCTGTTAGGAGGGCGGCTGTTTGACCACTGGAAGCCGTACCCGACTCTAATTGGAGCGGCGATTTTGGCGGTGCTTTCAACGGCAGTTTTGATCTGGGACCACTCGTGGCCGTGGTTTGCGGTTTTACTAATTGTTAACGCGTTTGCTGATGGGATCATCGCAACGGTGGTGAATGCCTACGCTGCAGCAACCGCCCGGCAGGGAGCGCGGGCCGCGTTTAACACCCTGTACATTGCGGTTAACCTGGGAATTGTTTTTGGAACCCTCCTAGTGGGCGTTTTGTTACCGATTAGTGCGCCGCTTGTATTTGCGGTGGCGACCGGGGCGTATGGTTTGCTATTGCTGGTATGTATCGTGGCTTTTCGGGGACCGATTATTTTACGGCGGCAACGGCGTCCCCGGCACCAGCGGGGCGTGAAGTTATCAGCGCCGCAGCATCGGCGGAACCAATCTGTCGTGTTGGTCGCATGTGCGTGCCTGGCAAGTGTTTACCTTGGTTATGCGCTCTGGGAAAGCATTATGCCAGCGCACATGACGCACCTTGGGATTCCCTTTGTATTTTACAGTTTCTTGTGGACCTTTAACGGGCTAATGATTATTTGCTGTCAGCCACTCGTCAACGTGTTGGGGGCGCGAATCCGGATTGACCACCAGATTGAGAGCGGGGTTCTTCTCTTCGGGGTCTCGTTTTTAATGCTCGTGGGGGCCCACAACTTCTGGATGATTCTTTTGGCGTTTATTATCGCAACTGTCGGCGATATGTTGAGTTTGCCAGCCGTTCCAGCGTGGATTGATCAACTTACCCCAGCCAGTCAGCGGGGGAAGTATCAGGGCCTACCAAGCATTGCAATGTCAGTGGGCCGGTCTGTCGGGCCTTTGTATGGGGGCGTGCTGGTTGACCACGGAAATTACGCGGTTCTCTTTATTTCGGTGGCAGCGTTAATTCTGGGGCTGTTAGTTGCGCTGGTTATAATTGCCCGGCGCCAGCAGTTAACCCGGGAATAAATTTGAAAAAACAAATGAGCTGTGACGGTTAAGTCGCAGCTCATTTACTTTGCGCTCGTTTTTTAAACTCGTTAGTGCGGAAGAACGTTCATGATAGTGAGAAGTACAATGAACGTCACCATCAGGATCCAGACGATTGGCCGCACCTGCTTCATCTTTCCGGCAGCCGTCATCATGACTGGGTATGTTAAGAACCCAAAGGCAATCCCGTATGAAATGTTGTACGTCAGCGGAATTCCGATTAACGTCAAGAAGGACGGGAAGGCAACTTCAAACTTATCCCAGTTGATTTCCCGCAGTGATGAGGCCATGAGCACCCCAACAATGATAAGGGCTGGCGCCGTTACGTTATCCGTAATCATTGTCAAAAGTGGCGAGAACAGCATGCTGACAACGAAGAGGATGGCAACAACAACGGTCGTTAACCCGGTCTTCCCACCGACGGCAATCCCGGCAGAAGATTCAACGTAAGCGGACGTCGGGGTGGTCCCCATAATTGAGCCGGCTAACATTGAAACGGAGTCGGCCATCAGGGCCCGGTTCATCCGCGGCATCTTGTCGCCCTTCATAATCCCGGCCTGCTGGGCAAGCCCGATTAACGTTCCAGCGGTATCAAAGAAGGCCACCAGTAAGAAGACAATCACGACGGCCCATAGCTGGGGATCAGTTATCAGGGCGCCGATATGGGTTACCCCTACGCCAAAGGTTGGCTTCAGGCTCGGTGCCATTGAAATGAAGTGGTGCGGGGCCTTAATTAACCCGGTAAAGAGTCCCACGATGGTGGTCAGAACCATTCCGATGAAGATTGATCCCGGAACCTTACGGGCCATCAGAATCCCAATAACGAAAATGCCGAAGATGGTTAACCATACCGCTGGGTGGGTCAGTGATCCAAGGCTGACGAGGTTAGATTTGTCAGCGCCCACCAGGCCACCTTCCTGCAGGCCAATAAACGCGATGAAAATTCCGATTCCGGCGGCCATCGCTAATTTGAGGTCCCGCGGAATGGCGTCAATGACGAATTCCCGGATTTTCATGAGGGAAAGAACCACGAAGATGATTGACGCCACGAAGACGCCGGCCATGGCCTTTTGCCACGGAATCCCCATTGCTAAAACCACGGAGAAGGTGAAGAAGGCGTTGTCACCTAATCCCGGAGCAATGGCAATCGGGTAGTTTGCAAGAACCCCCATTAAAAGGCAGCCAATAATGGCAGAAAGGGCGGTTGCCGTAAACACGGCACCCTTGTTCATGCCTGCCTGGCCAAGAATGCTCGGGTTAACGAAGAGAATGTATGCCATCGAGACGAACGTTGTGATCCCGGCAAGAACTTCCCGCTTAACCGTCGTTTTGTTATCGGTAAGGTGGAATATCCGGTCGATTGTTCGCCAAGTAGCAGAACTGTTCGCATTATTATCCATAAATAATGAAACCTCCATATCATTTGTTCGGTTATGATTATAGAACCGTTTGGCGAACGATGCAAGCTTAATGTTCGTTATATACGAACAAATCGCACAAAATAGGCAATAAAAAACGTTCGTCGCATTGTAAAAGCGAAGAACGTCCGGCTTTTCTTGGAAAGAATTAATTAAAGCCAGCCCTTTGCAAGGTAGTACAATCCCGCAACTAACATCACGCAGTAAGTGATTCGCCGCACCCCGGTCATGGAAAGCCGCTGCATGATTTTTAATCCCACCCATGTTCCTAAAAGGCACGCGATAATCGCGATGATGGTTGGGGTTCCCATTGCGACCGTGAGGTTTCCGTTCAAAAAGTCGTTAACAATCAGGTTGATGGACGTGATAAAGAAGAACGTCTGGATGGTTCCCTGATACTCGAGCGGTTCATCAACCACAGCGTCGTAGTAGGCGGCAATCGGCGCCCCACTGATGGCGAAGAGACCGCCCATAATCCCACTGACCGCACCGGCTGTCAGGCCCGTTGCGGCGTTGCGGGGAAGGACAATTCGGGGGGCAATAAAAATCATGTACGCCGCCAAGACCCACAGGAAAATTCCCAAAATCAGATCAATTGTGTGCTGGGGAAGGCCCACCATGACGTGAACGCCGATGGCACCGCAAATAAAGGCGGGAATCACTGGGAGCAGCACCTGTTTCCAGTTAATGTGGCGCCACAGCCGAATAATCGCAAAAAATTGCAGCACCATGCTGGCAATAATGGAAATCACGGCGCATTCCTTGTAATCAATCAGCCCAATGGCGGGAATTACCGCCATAAAGACCATGCCAAAACCAAACCCACTCGTACACTGGACGAGGGCGGCAGCAAACGTAATCAGGGCAATAATCATAAAATTCAAAATAACCATCATAAACTCCTTCGTTATATTTAACCGTTTTCAGTTTAGCGTTAATTAGGGTAAGACTCAAGGCGGAGTCGGTAAATGTCCAGTGAATGAAAATAGTTAAGGAAATGTCATGATAATTACGAAAGCGCAAAGATGGTTGCGGTAACCGTAAGATTACTGGGAAGGAGGCGTTTATTTTGTACAGTTAGGGAGCAGCATTATACGCTAAGGGTGGATTGAAAAGGCCTTGTAATAATCCATGACTATTATTAGTAAGAGAGAGTGATGATTATGGATACAACTTTGGAGCAAAAGCCAGTTAGCAACGGCTTCAAGTACTTCATGGTGTTCCTTTGTATGTTCACCCAGGCTGTGCCGTACGGAATTGCGCAGAATATTCAGCCATTATTCGTACCGTACGTGGTTAAGACGTTCCACTTTACGCTGGCGTCATACACGTTGATCTTTACGTTTGGGGCGGTTGCCGCTTCCATTGCTTCCCCGTTTATCGGGAAGGGGTTGGCAAAGTTCAACTTTAAGGTAATGTACTTTATTGGGATTGTTCTTTCCGCCCTTGCATACCTGTGTTTCGGGTTGAGTTCAAAGTTACCAGAATTTTATGCTGCTGCCATCGTCTGCATGGCCGGGTCAACGTTCTTCTCTGGCCAGGGTGTTCCGTGGGTTATTAACCACTGGTTCCCGAACAAGGGACGGGGAACGGCCCTTGGGATTGCCTTTTGTGGGGGTTCAATCGGAAACATCTTCCTGCAGCCGATTACGGCGAAGGTCCTGAAGTTCTTTGGCACGCCGCAAAAGCCATTCTTTATCTTTGCGGCAACGCTGTTAATCGTCGGGTTTATCATTACACTGTTTATCCGGACGCCTCGTCAGAACGAAATTGTTGAGACTGCTGCCGAAGCAAACGAGGCGAAGGCCGCCGCTGCCCAGAAGGAAGCCAACGATTTCGAAGGATGGACCATGAAGGAAGTCCTGAAGATGAAGTGGTTCTGGGTCTTCAGCATCGGTTTCCTGATTATTGGATTAGGATTAGCATCATTAAACGAAGACTACGCGGCCTTCCTAAAGACGCAGTTACCGTTTACCACGGTTGGGTTAGTTGGTTCCCTGTACGGGGTCGGCTGTTTAATCGGAAACGTCTGCGGGGGTGTGCTGTTTGACAAACTCGGGACTGCCAAGGCCATGACGTTTGCCGGGGTAATGTACGTCATTTCGATTGCCATGATGATTATCGTGGCCTTCCAGCCGTACAACTCCGGAATTGGTCGGTTGTGTGGGTTTGCCTATGCCATCTTCTGTGGCCTGGCCGTCTTCAGTTACATGTCCGGTCCAGCCTTCATGTCCAAGGACCTCTTTGGGAAGAAGGAACAGGGAGTGATGCTTGGACTTGTTGGGTTAGCGTACGCCATCGGGTTTGCCATTGGAGCACCGCTCTTCGGGGCAATCAAGGACATCGCCAACTTCAAGATGGCATGGTACGTCATGATGGCCTGCGTTGTGATTGGCTTTATCCTGTTAATCATTGCGGTTATTCGGATTAAGGCAATACAGAAGAAGGTTATTGCTGCCCAGACACAGTCAGAGGAATAGAATAATTGGAAAAACCACGGGGAGAAAGACCAACGTGGTTTTTCCGTTAAAGGAGGACTTACTATGTGTACAGGATTACGCTTTACTGATGATCAGGGAAACTTGTTTTACGGCCGGAACCTGGACGTCGAATCATCATACGGTGAAAAGGTGCTGGTAACGCCGCGGAACTACGCGTTACCGTATAAGTTCCGGGATGACCGGCAATCCCAACGGGCCATCATCGGAATGGGAATTATGGCTGGGAAGTACCCGATGTACTTTGACGCCTGCAACGAAGACGGGTTGTGCATTGCCGGGTTAAACTTCCCGAAACTGGCCCACTTCAGTGACGAACCGGTGGACGGCAAGCTTAACCTGACGCCGTACGAACTCATGCTGTGGGTGTGCGATGAATTTGATTCGGTGGCGGCAGTCAAGGATGCACTAAAGGACGTTAACCTGGTCAATAAGCCGTTTGCCCCGCAGATGCCGGTTGCTCCGCTGCACTGGTTAATCAGTGATGCTAGGGCGGCAATTACGGTGGAAATGTCTGCTGATAAGGGATTGCAAGTTTACGACAACCAGGTTGGGGTTTTAACGAACAGCCCGGACTTTGAGTGGCACGTTAAGAACCTGATGAACTACGCTGGCTTAACGCCGAACGACGCTGCTGATGGCACGTGGAGTAAGCAGGCCATCGCTTCGTGGGGTGTGGGAACCGGGAGTTACGGCTTACCGGGCGATAGCTTACCGGCTTCCCGGTTTGTTAAGGTCGCATACCTGAACGCAAACTACCCGACGGTTTCTGGTGAAAAAGCAAACGTGGCAAAGTTCTTCAACATCCTCAAGAACGTGGCCATGGTGCGCGGATCCGTTACGAACCAGAACGGCAAGGACGAGTACACGGTTTACACCGGCTGCTACTCCCAGGCAACGAAGACGTACTACTACAACACCGAAAACGACTTTACGATTAAGTCGGCGCAGCTGACGGAAGCAAACATGACGGCTTCTGAGGTGACGACTTACTAAAAGGGACCGGATGATTAAAAACACCATCGCAGCGAAACTGCGGTGGTGTTTTTGCTTAACCGTTCGTTTTTCTGGATAAAACCGGAAAATGCTATAATGGGAGTACGCTTAACAATGAGAAAAATAATGACAAAGGAAGCGACGGCCATGATTGAAATCAAACGGCGCCGGATCGGGAAAATCCCGGTTCTAGAACTTACTAGGACAAATGAACAGGATAAGGCCCTGCCACTCGTGGTGTTTTATCACGGCTGGACTGGCCGGAAGGAAAACAACCTGACGCAGGGGTATGAATTTGCCCGGCAGGGGGTGCGGGTAGTGATGCCCGATGCTCTTTATCACGGAGAACGGGCCGATGAAAAGGGAACCCGCGCTCACGAGGCGGAGTTTTGGCAGATTATCATGCAGTCCGTCAAGGAGTTTCCGCAGGTCGTTGCCTTTTACCGGGATGCCGGACTCATTCAGAATGATCGAATTGCGGTGAGCGGCCTGTCAATGGGAGGGATTACGACCTGTGCGTTGTTAGCAACCTACGATTGGATTACCACGGCCGGGTGCTTCATGGGGACGCCGCGTGCGGTGGAGTTCCTGCACTACCTGCTTGCCCACGTTCCTGGGATGGATCAGGTTCCGCAGAAGTACGTGAATGCGCAGGTGGCGGCGCTTGAAAAAATGGATCTTTCCCAGCACCCGGAGCGGTTAGCGGGCCGGCCCGTTCACTTTTGGCACGGGCTGGCGGACGAGACCGTGCCGCCCCAGCCAACGCTCGACTTTATCAAACAGGTGCAACGGACTTCGGCCGGCAAGAACGTGACCGTGGAAACAACGCCGGATGTGGGCCACGAAGTACCGTATGAGGCAACGGTAACAATTGCCAAGCAGGTGGCGGCGTCCCTAACAAAGTAGGCGGAGGAGACAGACGTGTTTAAAAAGAATTTTCTTTCAATTGTGTATTTTGCCGTTTTTGCTTTCCTGGCGGTCTTTTGTTTTTACAAGATTCAGGAACGGGATTTGATTATTCGGCTAAATAACCATAACCTTTCGCAGAATGCGTACGAAGTGACGGTGGCGCCGCAGACGACCTTGAAGCAGTTTAATAAGTGGCTAGATGATGATGACGCCATTAAGAGCGTGCAGGTTCACTGCCAGGATAAGCAGCACAAGAACGTGACGTACTTCTACGGGAAGGGGCACTACGCCGTGCCGCCGATGATTTCCGGCCAGTTCTTTTCTCCCAATGACATGCAGTCGGAAGTGAGCGTGGCCGTGGTCGGCAAAAACGTAGCGAAGAAGCTGTATACGCCGAAGGACCAGTCGTACCTGTTTATTAACGGCCAGTACATGCCGGTTATCGGGGTGATGGGGGATAAGTACCATTCCCGGTTGGATAACCAGATTTTTATCTCTGAATCCCAGCGGGCAGTCGGTAAGATGAAGGCGGGCAACTACCGGATTGTTTTGGATGGGCGCAAGAAGCTGGATCCGCACAACCTGAAAACGGCCCTGCATGCGACGAAGGTGCGGACAATTGTTTCTAAGCGGCTAACGGTTGCGGGCCCGACGTGGATTGGACAGCACTGGGCCCAGTTGTTGGGGTTAATGTTAGTCCTGGTAGCGTACTTTGGCGCCACCTTTGTGCGGATTTTCCGGTCCGAGCAGCAGATGCTTACGCTGAAAACGGCTCTCAAGGAAAGCCATTCGCGGTTATTGTTCCATGAAACCAACCGCTTTGCTCTGGTTTCAGGGATTGGAACGCTGGTCGGAACGTTGATTGGAACGATGAGCTACACGTTTACCACGTACACGGGAATTTTGATCTTCATTGTCCTGGTGTACTGCATTAACCTGGTCTTCTTCCGGTCCTTGGGAGCACTTGTGCTGGACCGGCAGCGGATGTAGTGGAGGAATGGAATGGATTTACCAGTTGCCTTTAAGGAAAAGTACCGCCGGTTACTCGGGGAAAACGAGGCGGACGCCCTCTTTGCAAGCTTTGACACCCCGCCGGTGAAGGGCTTTCGGTTAAACTCGCTAAAACCTGATTACAAGGACGTGGCGGTTTCATTAGCGCATCCGTTGGACCACGTTACTGACGGGTATGCGGGGCAGGTGCACGGCCACACCCTGGAACACCAGGCCGGCTACGTATATAGTCAGGATCCAAGCGCAATGTACGTGGCGGCGGCAACGACTCCGCAGCCCGGTGAGCGGGTGCTGGACTTATGTGCTGCTCCGGGGGGCAAGACAACCCAGTTGGCTGGGATGATGGCCAACCAGGGAGTCCTGGTCAGTAACGAAATTAACGCCAAGCGGGCACGCGTGTTGGCGGAAAACGTGGAACGGACCGGTGCCCGGAACGTGGTGGTGCTGAATGAACGGCCGGACCACCTGGCGAAGGAGTTACCAGGATACTTCGATAAAATTGTTGTTGACGCCCCGTGTTCCGGGGAGGGAATGTTTCGGAAGGATCCCGCAGCGGTAAGGTACTGGCACGCCGACTATCCGGCAGAATGTGCCCGGCGGCAGCACGAAATTTTACGCTCGGCCATGACACTCCTACGCCCGGGCGGCCAGCTCGTGTATTCAACGTGCACCTTTGCGCCGGAGGAAGACGAGCAGGTGGTTGCGTGGCTGATGCATGAATACGGCCTGACGGTGGTACCGTTGAAGCGTTATCCGGGAATGGACGCGGGCCGGCCGGATTTTGCGGGTGGTGAAGCAGCGCTGACCGGAACCGTGCGGATGATGACCCACCATTTTGCGGGAGAAGGACAGTTTGTAGCCAAACTCCAGGATCCGCGCCCGGTTGAACCGGTTGTTGCCAAGCGCCCCCGGCGAGTGAAGAAAAAGAAGGGGCGCAAGGTTTCCGGCCAGCCGAATAAGGAGCAACTCCGGCTATGGACGGCATTTCAGCAGGAGACACTGCCGGACTTTAATGTTACTCCCGCTGACCTGTACGTGTCCGGAACGTACCTGTACTTGTACCGGCACGAGTGGCCGGTTCTGAGCGGATTAACGTACCAGCGACCGGGCCTGCTGTTGGGAACGTTTAAGAAGAACCGCTTTGAGCCAAGCTACGCGTTAGCCCTAGCAATTCGTCCGGAGGAAGTGGCCCACACCCTTGAGGTTCCTGCGGATCAGTGGGCAGCCTATGTCAGTGGCCAGGTGCTGGCGCTGGATGAGGAGCATCCTGCCGGGTGGACGCTGTTGACGTGTGAAGGCAAACCATTCGCTTTTGGCAAGGTTGTGAGCCGAACGGTGAAGAACTTCTTCCCGAAGGCCCTCCGGTTTACGGTGAATAAGTAGAATAGTGGTGTAAACAGGATGACGGAGAACCGTCGTCCTGTTTTTTGTTTAAGGATTTATAGTTGGATTGAAAGACTACAAAAGGTTGGGATCGTAAAATCCCAACCTTTTTGCTTACTTAATTGTTAGTAGTTGTTCCACTGTTTGTTGCAGTGCCGGACTCAGTAAGTACGGCGCCTGTTGGAGTTCCGCGATTGTCTTGCATCCGCACAGGACCATAATCCGTTTGAGCTGGTCCTTAAACCACTCGATGGTCTGAATCAGGGTGGTGAGGTCGTGCTTGATAAGAACGTGCAGGAAGAAGCCAGCAATCCCAACGTTGTCCGCGCCGAGGGCCAGGCACTTCGCAACGTCGAAGGGTGTCCGGATTCCGCCAGTGGCAGTAACGGTCAACCCAGAAGCAAACTCCCGGGCAACCAGGAGACTTTCTGCGGTGGTCAGTCCCCAGTCTTCCAGGTAGGCCATGTCGTGGTGGGACCGTCGTCCGTTTTCGATGGTAATGAAGTTGGTCCCACCGCGGCCGCCTAAATCAACGCCCGCAACCGGAAGTGTGTTTAGGATGCGCAGTGTCCGCGGATCAATGCCCTGGCCGACTTCCTTGACGATGACGGGGACGTTCACCCGCTGGGCAATGGCCGTAATGTTTTTCCGCCACCGGAAATCCGTTTCGCCCTCCGGCATGGTAAGTTCCTGGGCGGCATTTACGTGGATTTCCAGGGCATTGGCCTTAATAAGATCCACGGCTTTCTGGGCAGTCTCCGGGGAAGTGGTCGCGCTGATGTTGCCGAGAACGACACCGCCCGGATTTGTTTGGCGCACAATCGCAAACGATGGCTGGGCGGCCGCACTTCGCAGGGCGACGCTTTCCGAACCGGTTGCCATGGCAATCCCCGTTTCCTTAGCGGCAGTGGCGAGTTGCTGGTTTAGTTTACCGGTTTCCGGTGTCCCGCCGGTCATTGCGTTGATGAAGAACGGGGCAGTGGTCGGTTGTCCCGCAATGGTCGTGGTCAAATCAACATCGTCCAGGCCAATTTCCGGCATGGTCTGGGGAACTAACCGCACCTCCGCAAGGCGGGTTGTGGTGGCCGTCTCCTCCTGAAACTGCTTGGTAGCGAGGCTCACGTGTTCGTTTTTGCGGTGTTCCTGCTGGTTCATTGGTGCTCCTCCTCGGCGTAAACGTGTAGTGCAAGTGGGGTGATGCCAGTTGCTTGCCATGCCGCAGCAATCCGGGAAGTCTCCGGGGCGTGGCGGTCGGCAAGGGCGATACCACAGTCCCCGCCGCCAGCCCCCGACGACTTGGCCTGTGCACCCAACCGGCAAGCAATTTCAACCAACCGGGTGAGGGTAGGGGTTTCGATGTTAATCCCGCTGACCGCTGCTAGTTTAGTTAACAGGGTGCGGTTCACCGCTAACTGGTGCTGGATGGCTGGTAAGTCACCCGACTGAAAAGCCCGAATCATCGCATTAACGCACTGGCGGCTGGCAGTTAGGAACTGCTGGTACGCCGCCTTTACCCGGTGGTGGTCCATCTGGGCAACGAGGTTGGCGGTCGATGCCGGGGTTCCCGTCCAGCCAACGAGGAGTTGGAGGGCAGGAGGGGGTGTCAAAGGCGTGATTTTAAGCTGGGGCCACTCCATCGTAATTAACTGGCTAACCGAAACGCGGTTGGCCGTTTTCATTAACCATTCCCGGTCGCACGTCTGGTAGGCAAGCCAGCTGCCGAAGGTACTGGCAGCAACGTCGCCGAGGGAGCCGTTGCCCTGAACCCGGTAGGCCGCGACGGCTGCCAGCTTAAACAGCGCGGTTTTAGTGAGCGCAAGGTGGTAGTAGCGGGCCGCCGCCTTAACGGTCGCGACGGTAACGGCTGCGGATGATCCAAGACCGTACTTTTTTCCTGCGGCATCGTCCAGGGTGCTCGTCACGTGGAGGTTTGCCGGCCGGATTTCCAGTCCCCGCTCTTGCGCAAGCCGCAGCACCATTTCGAGGGCCGCGGTGACGTACGGAAACGGGTGGGCCGCCGGCGTTGTGGTTATTGTTCCGTTGGGAGTAGTTTGCCAGGTGACCCGCGCACGTTTGTTCTGGTCGGAAGTGATGGTACCAGTCGTTGCTTGTGGCGGGGTCAGCGTGACGGTGACGGTGCGATCAACGGCTACCAAAATAGCGGGGTAACCTGGCGTTACCACCGCATATTCACCGGCAATATAAAGTTTTCCCGGCGCAGTTGCCGTAATCATGGGCGTTCCTCCTCCCAATAGTTAATTCTCACGAATAATTTGTACTCCTGGTCCCGGATGGGCGACAAGGAGGTCGTTTTTATCAAAATGAGCCTGCAGGGCCGTCAAAATAGCAGCAACGTGTTGTTCCTCGCACAGGACCTTCACGTTGGGACCGGCATCCATCGTGTAGTAGCACGGAATGCCCTTGGCCCGGAGTTCCTCCACGCAGTGCATGGCCGTCAAGCTGCCCGCCGTGAAGTATGTAAAGTGGGGCGTGGCCGTCAGGTTCAGGGCGTGCATTGCCATGGCGTTGCTTTCGGCAATTGCGCCCGTTTGCTGAATATCATGTGCGGCAATAGCCGACTTAATGGCGGCAAGGTCTGCCTGCGCTTTTTTCACCCATTCCTGGTAGAACGGGGACGTCTTGACCACGGTTTGCATGCCCGCGCGGGAGCCAATCTTTTTTTCAGCCCGGTCAACCACCACGGTAACCATGCGGATAGGCCACGTTGGATGCTCGTCAATTGGCACGGCATACGATGTTGCATCGTTAGTCCCCGCCTGCCATTCGACAAAGCCGCCAAAAACTGACCGCGTCGCAGACCCAGAGCCCCGTCGTGCTAGCCGCGAAAGATCTTGCCGGTTTAAGGTTAATCCGGCTGCTTTGCTGGCAGCAGCAGCGAGGGCGGCGTAGGCGGAGGCGGATGATGCTAACCCCGCTGCGGTCGGCACGTGATTCGTTGAGGTTACCACTGCTCCCGCCGTTATCCCAGCCTGATTCCGGATAATATCAAGGAAGGGGGTGACCCGCGTTGTTGGTTGGGTAACCCCGTCAAGAATCAGGTGGTCCGTTTGTTGCTTTGAATCAAACTGGACGGTTGTCTCCGTATAAAATTCATCGAGGGTGAGGGACAGGGAACCGTTCATCGGGATGATGAGGTCTTCGTCCCGTTTCCCCCAGTACTTTACAAGGGCGATGTTTGTGTGGGCCCGTGCAGTTACCCGGGGCGTTTTCATTCTTCATTCTCCTTTTGTGTGAGGGTGAGTGGTTCAATCCACGTTGCCGTAACGCCGTGTGCGGTAAGTACCGTAGCCAGGCGCTGGGCGGTCGCCGGATCCGGGACAAGGTTAATGAAACAGCCGCCACACCCGCCGCCAGTCAACTTACTTCCCAGGGCGCCGTTTTGGCGGGCGAGGGTGATTAGTTTATCAAGTTGCGGGGTGCTAACCCCCAGTGCGCGTAGTTCAGCCTGGTTGGCGTTCATCAGCTGGCCCAGTTTCGGGACGGCGTTGGCTGCCAGGGCATCCTTCATTTTTCGCACGATGGCGCCAATCGCATGGATGTGCTGGTGGGTCGTGTGGGGATCGTTCGTAAGGTGGTCCTTGACCCGCATGATGGCAGCACTGGTTTTTCCCTTAATACCACTATCGCAAATGAGTAGTGTAGCATTGACGTTAATTGGAAGCGGGTGGGGAGCATGTCCCCGAATTAACCACACCGGGTTGGTGCTAGCAGTGGTCGCCGCATCCAGTCCGCTCGGATTCTTATGGGTAATCTTTTCGGCCACCGCAGCCCAGGTAAGGAGCTGCTGGTGGTTAAGGGGCCGGTCAAAGAACCGGAAAGCCGCCCGCACAATGGCGACCGCAACGGCAGCGGACGAGCCCATTCCCCGTTCAGCGGGGAGGGCACTTTCAATGGTAAGGTCATACCCGTCCCGGTAATTTTCCGCTTCCATTAGCTGGTCCAGGAGGGTGCGAATCCCATTCATTGCCGGGGGCATCGTTGCCACCGGACCATCGTAGTACGAGCTGTGAATGGTGGTTTGTCCTGTCTGTGGCCGGAAGGTGGCCTTTGCCTGAACGGTTGTCAGGGGAAGGGCAATTGCTGGTTCCCCGTACACAACTGCGTGTTCACCCGCGAGGATAATTTTCGCGTTGCTTGTGCCCGTCTGTGGTGTCACCGTACCCCTTCCTTTCATTAAACGTTCCTGATTGGTCGCAATTAGCGACATACAGATAAATTATACCCGAGCCGTCGGGGAACGACAACATTTTCCTCCATTCCCTGAATCGGGAAGGAGCATGGTATAATCATCACCAGAATAATTATCGGATTTAGATGAACTTTTAACTGGAAGTGGCTGGAATGACGACGTACGCGGTCGTGGACTTAGAAACAACAGGAACAAAGCTTAACGGGCACCACCGGATTATTCAGTTTAGCTGTACCTTTGTGAAGGGTAACCGGCTGGCGGGGGCGTTTACCACGCTAGTCAATCCCGAACAGCGGGTTGACCAGGAGGTGCTGCGGTTAACCCACCTCAAGCAGCGGGACCTGGACAACGCCCCATTGTTTGATGACGTTGCGGGGACGATTTATGAGTTACTGGCGGGGACAACCTTCGTGGCCCACAACATCCAGTTTGACTACCGCTTCCTGAGTCAGGAGTTTGAACGTGTCGGGTACCCGCCACTCACGTTGTCGGGAATTGATACGGTTCAGCTAGCACAGATTCTGTTTCCGACCCAGCCGTCGTACCGGCTAAGCGACCTGACCCGGGCACTCGGAATTACGCACCGGCATCCCCACCAGGCTGATAGCGATGCGGCCGTAACTGCCCGGCTGTTCATTAAACTGCAACGGCGGCTGCGCTCCCTTGACCGGGGCGTCGTACAACGGTTAGCGGCCCTGAGTCGGTGTTTGCTTTATGAAACCGGGCGGTGCTTTACCGCCGCTGCCCACTATCAGCAGCATGCGGGAACTAGGCCCCATCGGAACCAAAAGGCGGTGGGAGGCTTAATTTTACGGCGGCACCCGCAACCGGCCGCATTAACGGCACTGGAGTACCCCAAAACAAAACGGAAGAAGGAGCGTTTGTTCAAGGGGGAGCTTGACTACCGGCACGAACAGGCGCGGATGATGAACGATGTTTTTCGGACGTTAACGCAGGACACAACGGCTCTTTTTGAGGCGCCCACTGGAGTCGGAAAGACGTTGGGGTACCTGTTGCCGGTGACGTACGCTGCCAGTACCGGGGCCAAGTTTGTGATTAGCACCGCCACGACAACCTTACAGGGACAACTACTTCAGGAAGCTCTTCCGGTGGTGGCGCGGCTAACAGAACAACCCCTTCCGGTAATGCTGCTGAAGGGAAATAGCCACTACATTGACATTGCCCGGTTTGCCCGGACATTGCGTCAGCCCGTTTCCGAGCACAGCCAGCTTCTTCAAATGAAGATTTTGGTGTGGCTGAGTGAAACAACGACCGGGGACCTTGACGAGCTGCACCTAACGCAGCAGCAGGATCCGCTGTTTGCTCAGATCCGCCACCACGGAATTGATAGCCTATCGGCGGATGATCCGTTCTATAACGAGGACTTCCTCGTGCGCCAGACTGAGGAACAACAGCACGTTCCGGTGATTATCACCAACCACGCGTACCTTGTTCAGCACGCGGCGGAGTTTGCCGCGATGGACCGGCGTTTAATCGTGGATGAAGCCCAACACCTTCCTGATACGGTACTGAATCAGCCGGCGGTCCAGCTGGACTTTGATGCAATCAAGATTGCGGCGGACACCGCCCTGACCCTGATGGAATCGCACGAGTCGTTAGCCCTGCGTGATTTTATCGGGGAAAACGGAATTAGCCGGGCGGAATACGTGGCCTTACGGGCGGACGTGCGGGTGATTGACCATCAGGTGCCAGAAATCCGGGAGGCCCTGCTTGATAACTTCACCCTGCGGGATGACGGCACGCAACTCCCGGCAATGACCCTAAACTTTGGGCGCTTTACCGGGTTTGTAAAGGGGCACCTTGGGCCGATTAGTAAAATTACCAAAGCGGCGGTGCGGGTGCACACGGGGTTGGCCCGGCTACGCCACCGGTTAAACGTGGTTGACCAGCAGCACCAGTTTACGCCCGAAGAACAACAGTTTTTGAATACGCTTTTTGAAACCGGGGGCGCCCTGATTACGGCGCTTCTTCCGTGGCGGGTGTTTGACCTTACGTACCTGGAAGACCTGCAGGCGACCGCGATGGTTTCGCTTCAACAGGCGGCCGATAATCCGAACGCCCACCTGCGGCTCGTGGTCGGGATTGCGTCAACGACGGGCTACCTGAATGAGCAAGTCTACCGCTTTTTCCAGCAGGTTCTCCTGATAGGAGCAAACCTGACGCTCCGCAACCGCGAACAAACTAAGGAGACGTATGACCTGCCGGGTGCCGTGACGTTCTACCACTACAAGGCGCCGTTTGATTACGCCCACCAGGCGGCTGCGTTCCTGGTGAAGGATATGCCGGCTGTCCGGGATGTCGGCCGGGCGGAGTATGCCAAGCAACTGGTGGCGAGCCTGGCGCCGGTTTTACGGCAGGAACACCGGCAAACCCTGATTCTCTTTAACTCACTGGCCGTAATCGAAGCGGTGTACGCCCAGCTTGGGGTCGTGGGGATTACCAGCGAGCGGCCGGTGATGGCGCAGGGCGTAACGGGCACCGTTGCCAAACTTAAGAAACGCTTCGTACTGGCGAAAAACGAAGGGGCGATCCTGCTGGGAACCGGGACGTTCTGGGAGGGCGTTGATCTCCCGAAGGACCAGCTTGAGCTGTTGATTATTGCCCAGCTCCCGTTTGAATCACCGACCACCCTGTTAAACCAGGTGCGGTATGCCCGGGAGCAAGCCAACCATCATAACCCGTTTGTCACGTTATCCCTGCCCCGTGCGGTACAGCGGATGAACCAGGGGTTGGGGCGGCTGATCCGGACACCGGCCGATATTGGGGCGCTGGTTGTCCTGGATAGTCGGATTGTTACGCAGCGGTACGGGAAGGCCTTCGTGAAGGCTTGGCCGGATTCGCTCCCCGTTAAAACGTGTTCGGTGCGGCAACTTACCGACCAACTGGCATCATTTTATGCGCAACACTCAGCAAAATGAGGTTGGTGGGCGCTCGGACGGCGTGCTATAATCGAAGGGAATTTGAACGATTGGAACGACGAAAATGAAACGAAACCTAACGCGGAAGAACCACATTATTTGGCGCCGGTTAGTCACCGGGGTGGTTGTCTTGGCCATTGCGGTTTGCCTGACTGGGATTGGGCTCCTTGTTAAAGCCCAGTTTCCTTATTTTCAGGCGCGGCATGAGGCCACCCAGATGGCTGAAAAGTACGTGCACGTTGATAAGGTGAGCCATTTTTACTGGTATAACCGTAACCAGACGTACTTCACCATTGCCGGCCAGAATGACAAGGGGCAAAACGTGTACGTCATTATCCCGAAGAACGGGGCGAGTGTGAACGTTTATTCCCAGCGGGCGGGAATTTCTGCTCAGCAGGCTGCCCAGGTTGCCCGGAATAACGACACTGTGCGGAAGGTGCAGGCGACAACGTTGGGAATGCACGCGGGCAAACCAGCGTGGGAAGTGGCCTACCTTAATAAACAGAACGAGCAGTGCTACGTCCTGTTAAGCTTTAAGACGGGAAAGGTTATTCAGCAAAACAAGGGCATTTAGCTACTGACAAGGTGCCTAGTCTACGCTATAATTTAAGGAACAAGTAACATGGTTGCAGGTGCAAGCCAGCAACCGGAGAATGGAGGAGTTTACGTGCAAACAATTAGTATTATTGATGCCAAGGACCACGTTGATGAACAGGTTCGAATCGGGGCATGGCTAACTAATAAGCGGTCAAGCGGAAAGATTGCCTTCCTGCAGTTGCGGGATGGTTCAGCATACTTCCAGGGGGTTGTGCTGAAGAATAACGTTTCACCCGAAGTGTTTGCACTGGCCAAGGGCTTGAAGCAGGAAACGAGCCTGTACGTTACGGGGACAATTCACGCTGATGAGCGGTCCCACTTTGGTTACGAAATTGCGGTCGATGACATTGAGGTTGTCGGTGAAAGTGAGGATTACCCGATTACGCCCAAGGAGCACGGGACGGACTTTTTGATGGATCACCGTCACCTGTGGCTGCGGTCCCAGAAGCAGTTTGCCATCATGAAGATTCGGAACGAAATTATCCGGGCAACGTACGAGTTCTTTAACAAGGAAGGCTTTACGAAGCTGGACTCCCCAATTCTGACGGGGAGTGCGCCGGAAGGAACGACTGATTTGTTCCACACGGAGTACTTTGGGCGGGACGCCTACCTGTCCCAGTCCGGGCAGCTGTACGCCGAAGCAGGGGCAATGGCTTACGGTAAAGTCTTTACCTTTGGCCCTGTTTTCCGGGCCGAGAAATCAAAGACCCGGCGGCACCTAATTGAATTCTGGATGGTTGAACCAGAAATGGCCTTTATGCACCAGGAAGAAAGCCTGGAGTTACAGGAACGCTACATTGCCTTCCTGGTCCAGAGTGTGCTTGATCACTGTGACTACCCACTAACCATTCTTGGGCGGGACAAGGATGTTCTTCGCCGGTACACCGAGTTACCGTACCCGCGGGTCACCTACGACGATGCCATTAAGTTACTGCAGGAATCAGGTGAGTTTGACGGCTTAGAGTGGGGCGTGGACTTCGGTTCACCGGAAGAAACCTACCTGGCAGAGCACTTCAACAAGCCGGTTTTTGTGCTGAACTACCCGAAGGCCATCAAGCCGTTTTACATGAAGCCGCACCCGACCCGCGATGACGTGGTCATTTGTGCGGACCTGTTGGCACCGGAAGGTTACGGTGAAATCATCGGGGGGTCTGAGCGGGCCACGGACGTTCACTACCTGGAAGAACAGATTAAGCAGGCGGGCTTAAACATGGATGATTACCAGTGGTACCTTGACCTACGGCGGTACGGGAGTGTGCCGCACTCTGGGTTTGGGCTCGGCTTAGAGCGGATGATTACGTGGATTACCGGTGAAAGTCACATCCGGGAATCAATTCCGTTCCCGCGGATGCTCAACCGGATTTACCCGTAAAATTAACTAAGAACGTGATTAATTGGAATGAGGGAGGTTGCGACGTTGGTCACGACCTCCCCGTTCCGTTCAGGAGGCGCAGGATGACGCAGAACTTTGTCAAATACATGCAGGCCGGCACGATGAGTGTTTCAAACCTCCTTTTGCGGCATTACCATGAAGTGGGACTGACGGAAGAGGAGCTGGTCTTGATTCTCCAGTTGTTAAGCTACCACCAGGAGGGGGACGATTTTCCGTCGATTGATGCGGTGGCCACGATTATGGGCAAACCATCTTCCCGTGTGTACGAGTTGATGCACCAGCTCCTTCAAAAGAAGCTTCTCCAGGTTGACGAGGCGCCGGCAGCGGATGGGCGGAGTCAGCAGCGGTACGACATGACGCCACTGTACGCGAAGTTAAGCACGTTACTTGCCCACAAGGAACAGGCCGTAAACAAGGCTACCCATACCCAAACTAAGGCAGACTTATTTGCTATGATTGAAAAGGAATTTGGGCGGACCCTGTCGCCGATTGAGGGGGAAATGATTGACGGGTGGCTGACAAACGACCACTATTCACCAGCAATGGTGGAGTTGGCCTTAAAGGAAGCGGTCCTGAGTCAGGTATACAACCTGAAATACATTGACCGGATTTTGATTGCCTGGGAGAAGCGCAACCTCACGACGCCTGCTGCCGTTGAGCGCGACCGGGCTGAGCGCCGGGCACACCAGGTAGCAAATCAGCCGGCCAAGAAGCAGGGCAAGCATGCCAAGCCGGCCATTCCGATGTACCACTGGACGGATCAAAAGTAGCGGGGTGATGAAATGCAGCATACACGGCGACACTGGGGATTACGGATACTGGGCGGGTTACTCGTCCTTGGGTTAATCGTGACGAGTAGCAACGCCATTCAGGCCCAGACCACGGCTACGCAGGTTCGGTCAATCCGGCGAGCCCTTAAGCAGAGCCATGCGCAGGCAATCGTTATTGTAAACGGGCGCGGCCAGGCGCCCAAGGTTATTCAAACCACGACGGGGCGGAATGCGGCCACGGCTGACCGGTTATTCCCGATCGCTTCTTTACAGAAGGTAATGACGGGGGTGTCCCTGGCCCAGCTTATTCGGCAAAACAAACTTACCCTCAATGACCGGTTAAGCCGGTATTATCCCCACGTGCGGTATGCCCACCAGATTACGGTGCAGCAGTTAATCACCCATAGTTCGGGGATTCGTGACCGGCTGCCTGCTCCGGCAGCGGTCCTCCCGACGCAGAATCAGCAGTTAGCGTTCACCCTCCGGAACTTGCATTCTACCGGGCACCACTTTTGGCACTATTCAAACGCCGAGTACGGCTTACTTTCTGGCATTATTAGTCAGGTTAGTAAAACGCCATACCAGCAGTATTTAACCCGGAACGTTCTGAAACGGGCGGGGCTATCATCTACCCAGTTTGCCTTTTATAACCACGTGCACCGGGTTACGACGATTCCCGTGTCAACGACGGGCTTAAACGGGTTTGACCAGGTGGCCAACTTTAATCGGCTGCAGCGCACCATGGCAGGAGCCCCTGGAGCGGGGGAATTATACTGTACGCCCCGGGGTTACTGGCAGTTTATTCAGGCCCTGACACACAACAAGCTGGTGCCCTTAAAGATGATTACCAAGAGGGTCGCAATTGAGGGAGGCCCGTGGTACTTTGACGGGGTGTACAACCATCCGGGGTTGATTCACGCAGATGGCGCAAATAACGGGTATGACTGCACGTTTTATTGCGATTACCGTCACCACAAAACGCTCATGCTTTTTACCACTAACGTGTCGTTTGTCCACATGGAAACCCTGGGATATAAACTGTTTAAGATTTACTTTGGGTACAACTACGAGTAATGCGGGGGAATAGGAATGGAACGGTACGAGACCATAGTTGAACAGGACTACGAACGGGAACACGCGGCGATGATCCGCCAAGCAGCCCCGGAAAGCATGGTGCTGTTGGAACACGACGGGACGCTTCCGGTCAAGTTTATGAAGAAGATTGCCCTGTACGGTGCGGGGGTTCGGCATCCCGTGAAGGGTGGTGCCGGTTCGGGTGACGTGAATGTCCGGCATTTTTTGAACGTTGAAGAGGCGTGTGAGCAGGTCGGGCTAACGGTTCTGACAAAGAAGTGGTTGGACCGGTATGATCGCGTTTACCGGAAACGGCAGGCGGCCTTCCGCACGGAAAAACAGGCAGCGTTAAAGAAGGCACCGCACGATTTAGGGGTGATGCTGCGGTTGATGCCGACCCCGCAGGACTACGACATTCCGCTGGATTACCCGGAAGAGGCGGACTTGACCGTGTACGTTTTAACCCGGAATTCAGGGGAGGCAAACGACCGGCAAAACGTTGCGGGGGACATTCAGCTGACTCCGGAAGAGGTGCGGGACATTATCACCCTGAGCGCGCAGAGCCGGCGGTTTGTCCTGGTGTTAAACGTTGGGGGGTTCGTTGATTTGACCCCGATTCAGGGATATGTCCACACGATTTTGCTTGCAAGTCAGTTGGGGATGGCAACGGGAACGGCGTTAGTGGACGTTCTTTTAGGAAAGAGTTATCCGTCAGGGAAATTGACAATGACGTGGGCGCCGTTGGAGAACTATCCGGTTAAGCATTTTGGTGAACAGGATAACACGGACTACACCGAGGGGATTAACGTTGGGTACCGGTACTTTGCGGCGCACCCGGAAGAAGCGGCCTACCAGTTCGGGTATGGAAGAAGTTATACCGACTTTGAAATTAATGCTCGTGTAACGGACGTTGCGCCCGCCGGGATTACCGTGGAGGCGACCGTAAAAAACATTGGCATTTACCCCGGAAAAGAGGTTATCCAGGCGTACGTTACCAAACCAGAAACGGAGTACAAGATGGCGGCCGAAGACCTCATTGGCTTCATGAAAACCCCGGAACTAGCGCCGGGGGAAGTGACCATCGTGACGCTGTTCCTGCCGATTGAGCGGTTGGCAATGTACGATAGCGCCCGCGCAGCCAAGGTGCTGGTGAACGGCCCGTACGTTTTGGCCGTGGGCAATTCAGCGGCGGCAAACCCGGTCGCCCGCATCTACCTGGACCGGATGGTGGTGCTCGAACAGCTCCATCCACTGAGTAGTGCGCACCAGGCAACGGTTACCGACCAAACCTTTGAGTACGACATGCGCCATGATGATATTCGGCTGCCTAAATACTACCTGCGGGCGGAGGACTTTACGACCAGAACGGTAGAACCACCGGTCGCTCCCGAAGAGCTTCCCGCAGCCCCCCAATCGTTCTGGGAGGACGTGGTGGTGGGAAACCACACCCTCGACGACTTTATTGCGGGGTTATCGGCCGACCAGCTGTGCCAGTTAGCAGTAGGAAATTACGATGATTCGCCAGCCGGAAGCGGTTTTGTGGGGAACGCAGCGACAACGGTTGCGGGGGCCGCTGGACAAACGACCAGTCAGCTTCGTGGCAGTGGAGTGCCGTCGTTGGTAATGGCGGATGGCCCGGCCGGTCTCCGTTTGAGCACGGTGTATACGCTTGATAATAAGGGCAATGCCCAGGCGGTGACCCCATCGTTTGGTGGCGACCACCGGCACCATTCGGCCAGTCGGGGGAAAAAGTATTACCAGTGGACGACCGCTTTGCCAATCGGAACAGCAGTGGCGCAAACGTGGAACCCGGCAATTGCCCGGCAGTACGGCGATATTGTTGGGGATGAAATGACCCGGCTTGGGGTTCATTTATGGCTGGCGCCCGCTTTAAACATCCAGCGGTCGCCACTGGATGGCCGCAACTTCGAGTACTATTCGGAGGATCCGCTGTTGAGCGGGTTGATTGCGGCCGGGATTACTGCGGGTGTGCAGGATCATCCGGGCTGTGGGGTTACCCTTAAGCACTTTGTGGCGAATAACCAAGAAACGAACCGGATGTACTCCAGCAGCAACATGAGTGAACGGACGCTCCGGGAGATTTACCTGCGGGGGTTTGAGGTTGCCGTTAAAGCGGGGAAACCCGCAGCGGTAATGACGGCCTATAACCTCGTTAACGGCCAGCATGCGGCCGCCTCATCCAGTCTAGTCACCACCGTTTTGCGGGCCGAATGGGGCTTTGACGGCATGGTGATGACCGACTGGTTTAGTACGGCTAGTGATGGTCAGGTACACCAGCATCCGGCTGCGAACGCCGCGGCGTGTGTGGCTGCCGGAACAAACCTGATTATGCCCGGAACGCCGGACGACTACGACAGCATTGCGGGGGCGCTGGCAGGAGGGACGTTAACGCTTGCCTGGCTCCAGGAAAACGCCCGGATGATTTTAGGAACACTGTTGCGGTTGCGGGTCCGCTAGGAAAAACTACCTAATGAAATAGAGACAACAATAGAGGCTGTGATTTTTGTCACGGCCTCTATGTTTGCATTAAAGGTTACTGTCCTTAATGTCAGCCAGAAAGCGGATAATGAGTTTAATTTCGTCCGGGGTATACGTTGCCTGAATGTGATCCGCTAACTGCTGGTAGAGTTCCTCCCGCATCGTATTGTGCAGCGCAGCGAGCTGCCTTCCGGATGCCGTCAACTGGTAGTAAATGTTTTTTTGGTTATCAGGGTGCTTAGTTCCCGTGATTAACGCAAGCTGTTTGAGCGTGCGGGCCGCGCGGGTCACGGCTCCGCGGGTTACTCCCAATTCGGTTGCAATGGCACTCCCCGGCATTTCCCCGTGGTGGAGCAGGGCATCCAGTAAGTGGTAGGCCACCACCGAAATTTTGGGGATGAGGGCTTTAAGGGCATCATCCGTGACGTGGGCTTGCATCCACTTTTTAGCGGTGGACTGCTCGTTATGCGGGGTGTGCCGTAGTTGGGCAATCAGCAGCGATAACCGGTCAATTTGATTTGCCATGGTTAAAACTTCCGGGCAAGCTGAGCTGCCTGTTCCTTTGCTGCCGTAATGATTGCTTCGCGCTTGGTTGGGTCCTGGTCAGCCCCCTCGACAAAGATGCTCTGGAAATCCTTCACGCCAAAGAGCATGAAGATTCCCCGGAGGTAAGCGTCCCCAAAGTCTAATTTAGTCATCATGGGGTTTGCTTCTGGTCCGTGGTATACGCTCCCAGCTGCTTGAATGTGGACTACTTTGCGGTCGCCAATCAAGCCGACGGGACCGTGGTCCGTGTACTTAAACGTCTTGTGCGGAACGGCCATCACGTCAATGTACTGCTTTAACTCAGCTGGCAGGAAAAGGTTGTACATCGGGTTGATGAAGACGTACTTATCAGCCGCCATGAATTCGGCAAGCCATTCATTGTGGCGGGAGAGGAGGGTGGCTTCCTCAGCGGTTAATTCCTGTCCGGCCTTCTGGTGCTTCCAGGCACTCATTGTGGTGTCGTTGAGTGGCGGAACGGTTGTGTCGTACAGGTCGCGAATAACGACGTCATCATCTGGGTGACTTTCCCGGTAGGCTTCAATAAAGGCATCCCCGACGCTCAATGATAAACTCGGCTCCACGTGGGGGTGGGCCTTAACAACAAGTAACTTAGTCATATTAAACTCCTCCAATTAATTATCTGCGTTGTGGCAAGCATACAATGATTTTTGTTGCTTGTCAACAAAAATGAAAACGGGTGGTATGCAGAAAGATTAGGGTGAATAGGGAAATACCTCTCATTGGCAAATATTCTTGGAGGGAGGTGGGTGTCATTGCCCGAACATTCGGATAAAATAATGCGCGCTGCCCGTTCATGTGAAAAAGCTTCACAAAAATGATCGTCACCCGGCGAATTTAGCGGTATAATTTTCCGTGCAAATAAAAACGGGTTGCTTAGCTTAACCCATAGGAGTGAATTTGAACAATGGTTGTCTTTTTGCTGCAGGTCTTTATCATGGTTCTGCTGCTGGTAATCGGGTTAAAGGTTGGCGGCGCCGTCGGTTGTGGGGTCTTCGCCTTACTCGGTGAATTAGTAATGGTCTTCCTGTTTCACCTGGCACCAGGTAAGGTTCCGCTGGCGGCGGTCTACATTATCCTCGCCATCGGGATCGCTGGTGGGGTACTGGAGCTCGCCGGTGGGATTGATTACCTCGTATCACTGGCAGCACGGGTAATCCGGAAGTACCCGAAGTTGATTACATACGTGGCTCCGCTCGTCACGTTCCTGTTCGTGTTCGGGGTGGGGACGTCCAACATCGCCCTGTCACTGGAACCAATTATTGCGGACACGGCGGTAAAGGCTGGCATTCGGCCAGAGCGGCCTTTGAAGGCGACGGCGCTAACGGCCAATACGGCACTGCTGTGTTCCCCGGCCGCAGCGGCGGTGGCGTACATGCTGTCGTTGTTCGCCAACCACGCGATTACGATGCGGAAATACTTACTGATCGTGCTCCCAACGGCCATATTAACAACGCTGTTACTGAGCACGTTCATGACGCTTAAGAAGTTCAAGACAAGCGATAAGAAGTTCATGCGGCAGTACCAGGCTAAGGATGCCGAACAAGGGGAGCAGCACTTCTCTGTGACGACCAAGCTGGCAACGCTGGTGTTCATTCTGGGAATCGCGCTCGTCTTACTGTTTGGGATCTTCCCGGAGATTGCCCCGCGGATGCTCCTGCACGGCAAGATGACGGCCGTCCCAAACGACCTGATGGTAATGTTGCTGCTGTTTGCTACGGCGGGCATCAACATGGCCTTCTGCAAGATTAACCCGGGCAAGGTCTTCGCTACAAAGATCGGGTCCTCCGCGTTCGGCGGCTTGCTTGCAGTCCTTGGACCAGGCTGGTTGGGCTCCACGCTCTTTGATAATCCGCACAACCTGGTGCTGTTAAAGCAGCTGGTCGGCTCAATCGTCACGCACAACACGTGGATTGTGGTGCCGCTGATTATGTTGGCATCGATGCTCATCATGTCGCAGTCGGCCACGGTCGCAGTCATCTTCCCGATTGCGCTGAGCCTCGGAATCACGCCGCTGTTCTTGCTGGCAACGGTCCAGGCGCTGAACTTCGTGTTCGTCATTCCGGCCCAGCCACCGATGCTGTTTGCGGCGGACATCGACGAAACGGGCGGCACCACCAAGTACGGCTTTATTGTGCCGGGAATCTTTACGTTGCTGGTATCGATGGTAATCGGTTTGATTATGATTCATGTGATGCCGGTGTAGGTTTTAATTGTTCAAAAGAAGTAATCTTATGAAAAGCGAAAAGAAATATATTAATAAGCTATTTATTATCCAAGGCATATTGACGTTGTTCGTTTTGTTTGACTATTGGCGCTTTTTCAATAGGAATATAGTAGGAGTAGCATTTTTCTTCTTTGTTTTGTTGACTTTTTTCTCATATGTAAACCAGAATATTTTGTATGCGGTGAGGGTTCTATCGGCTTAGTTAAAACTATAAAGAATATGTTGTTGTCTATTGTTGCATTCGCTATTCTTATATCCATATTAGATGGTAAACCTGTAACAAGTTACGATGGAGCTATTGGGTATATTACTACTGGGTTATTTAATCCTATTTCATTGATGAACATTTTTTATTGTGCAGCATTCTTATCCTTATTTTTTAATTTAATTTGTGGTTGTAGCAACAAAAATAATGTGGATTCATCAAATCAATATTTTAGATTAGTTTGTATGAAATGGAGATTTAATGTTCTTATGTTGGAAGCTATAGTCGCGACTATAGCGTGTTTAGGTACTCAAATAACTAAACACTCGCTAATAACACTTATATTCATATTTTTGATGGCTCTTTTTGTTGCTCCATGTCTTTATAAACTAAAAAAGGAATTAGATTTTTACGATTTAGCATATCGGCTAAAACAAGAGCGGAAGAACCTTTTCATTGATAAATAAACGGTTTTTTGTCAAGTCCTGTTCTGTTGATGAAGAGAATGCGTCGCCTATTTTTAGGCGGCGTTTTTTGTATTTTAGCACTCTCAATTAACATAATTCAGTAAATGAGTTGATCATAATTTCAAAGGTTATTATTCGTCGTTAACGTGGCTCGATATTTCATATCGACAAGACCAATGGTAGATCTGAATTATGCGAACTATTTCTTCAGGATTTTTTATAACAAACTCCATAATCATAAAATATTTCGTATTTCATTGACTCTATTAACTCTGATACAATGACAACAGTTAAGTCTTTTCGTTTATAGTAAGCGATTATATCGGGGTTGAGAATATGGATTACGAATCAGAGGCACAACTTGAGGAGAATTTGATTCAACAGTTAGTTGGGTTAGGCTATGAACAGGTTAAAATTGATGATATTGATTCATTAGAAGATCACTTTCGGCAAAAATTAAACCAGATTAACGCAGATAACCTAAAGGATCAAAAACTTTCGAATAAGGAATTTGAGCGGGTTAAGAATGAAATGATTGGGACACGTTCTATTTTTGAGACTGGAAAACTATTGCGTGGCTCTGAATTGCAACCTTATGGGAAAATCAATATTACTCGTGATAATGGTGAAAATGTTTACTTGACGTTTTTTGACGCTAAAAATTATCAAAATAATGATTTCGAAGTTGCTCATCAGATTAAAAACGAATCGAGATATAAAAATCGATACGACGTCACGCTGTTAATTAATGGATTACCGCTAGTTCAAATTGAATTGAAGCGGCGTAATGTTGAATTGAGTCAGGCTTTTAACCAAATTATTCGCTATCGTGAAGAGGCGATGAAGAATAATTTATTTAAGTATGTCCAACTTTTTGTGATTTCAAATGGAGTTGACACCCGTTACTTCTCAAATCAGGAAGTGGGAAATTTTAACTCGAATTTTATGTTTGTTTGGACTAATGAAAAGAATAAATGGATTAATGAGATTGATGAGTTTTCAGCGTCATTTTTGAATCCGCAGCGTTTACATAGCATGATTGCACGTTACACAATCTTTGATAATGCCCACAAAAGCATGTTAGTTATGCGGCCATATCAGGTTTATGCAACTGAAGCCATTCTTGAACAGGCCCTTAATCACCCAGAAAAGAACGGGTTTGTTTGGCATACGACTGGTTCAGGAAAGACAATCACTTCATTTAAGGCTGCCCAATTAATGTCACAACAGGAAAGCATTGAAAAGGTTATCTTTATGATCGATCGGCGTGATTTAGATACCCAAAGTATCAAGAACTTTAACTCATATTTATCAGACGCTAACCAGATTGATATGACGGATAGCTCATTTAAATTAGTTAAGCAGTTGAACTCAAATGATAGTAAATTAATTGTTACGACGATTCAAAAAATGAGCAATGCAATCAAAAACGAACAACACAGTCGGGAACTTGAGCAATTCCATGACAAACATGTGGTCTTTATTGAAGATGAATGTCACCGTACACAGTTTGGAGAAATGCGGATCGCGGTTAACAAGTGGTTTAAAAATGCACAACACTTCGGATTTACGGGGACCCCGATTTTTGAAGAAAATATGGGTCAGAATAAACGGACGACTGAAAATCTTTATGACGAATGTTTGCATAAGTATCTAATCAAAGATGCAATTCGAGATAAGAATGTTTTGCCTTTTAATGTCCAATATATAGCGACGTTTAAGGATAAGGGTATTGATTATGGAGATGAAAAGGTTGAAGGTATTGACACCCAAGAAGTCTTTGAGACCGAAGAGCGGATGCGGAGAGTTGTCGAACACATTTTATTGAATCATCGAAAGCTTTCTGGAAATGGAATGTATAATGCAATTTTCACGGTTTCGAGTACTGAAATGGCGCTGAAGTATTATGCATTATTTAAAGAATATATTGATAAGATGGATGATCCAATTAACGTGACGACAATCTTTACGTGGCAAGCAAACGAAGACTCAAATGAAGCCAATCAAAATTCTGAAAATTCAACTTCACGTCATGGTTTAGACAACGTAATTAAAGATTATAATGGACTATTTGGTACGAATTTTGATACGAGTAATTTTGATGATTATTTTGCCGATGTTACTAATCGGATGGTTAACCACCAAAAAGACACCCCAAAACAAAATATTGATATTTTGATCGTTGTTAACATGTTCTTAACTGGATTTGACTCAAAGCGTCTTTCAATGCTTTACGTTGATAAGAAGCTTCAGTGGCATGGTTTGGTTCAAGCATATTCACGGACTAACCGGGTTGAAAAAGATACTAAACCTTTCGGAAACATTATTTCATATCGTAATCTGAAGAAGGCAACGGATAATGCTGTTCAATTATTCTCAGCAGGAGATATGGGCAGTTTCTTAGTTGAACCTTACGAAAATGTTTTGGAACGATTTAAGCAGGCGGTATTAGCATTGAAGAACTATGTTGCTAAACCTGAAGATGTTGATGGCTTATATGATCAGGGCGACGAAGCAGTCAAGAAGTTTATTGAATTAGCACGGGATGTCTTTCGAAAGCAAAATCAACTGCGGTTTTATGAAGAGTTTGATTGGAATAAGATTAGCGATGTAATTGATGAAGGGACGTTCCAACGCTTCCAAGGCAAGTATCTCGATGTAAAAGATGAGTTTAAAAGGGAACAAGGGGATAAAGAATCAATTATCGATGATATCGACTTTGAACTTTCTTTGTTAGCTGTGGATCAAATTGATGTTCGCTATATTTTGAATCTTATTCAGTCAATTGACTTAACTTCAAAAGAGCAACAAGCCAAAGATGTTGAAGTGATAAAAAAAGCGATGGAAAACACTGCTAATACGGATGGTTTACGCTTGAAAGCAGCTTTAATCCGGAAGTTCCTTGAAGATGTTATTCCAATTTTGGGACCGAATGATAATATTGGCAATTCGTTAAATGAGTTTCTTGCTAAAGAACGCGAAAAAGCGGTTGATGGTTTCTCTAAGGAGACAAAATTATCCGAGAGCCAGATTGACGAAATGTTTAACGAGTACAAGCGTAGTGGCGGAATCGATTCAGAAAAATTAACGACTGAATTAAACGACTTAGGATATGGCTTTTTACAGAGCCGAAAAGTCGTAAGGAGGACGATTAATTTTGTTAAGGAAACAAGTAAAAAGTATACGATTTAAAATTTAAAGTAGATTAGAGAGGATACTCAATAAATGACGGAAGAAATACATGATATTCAAAAGCAACAACAAGCCGAAATTCAAAAGCGGTTATGGGCAATCGCGAATGACCTTCGGGGAAATATGGATCCAAGCGAATTTAAAAACTATATTTTAGGATTCATCTTTTATCGTTTCCTTTCAAATAAAGTTGAAAATTACGTAAATAAACTTTTGAAAAATGATGGGATCTCATACGAAGAAGCTTGGGAAGATGAAGAATTTCAAGGTGAATTAAAGGACGCATTAATTAAGGATATTGGATATTTGATTGAACCCGAATATCTTTTCTCGAACTTTATTAAGAAAATCAATGCTGGTGAATTTGATATTGAAGAGCTTCAAAAGGCAATTAATGCGGTTGAAAATTCAACGGTTGGTGCGGAATCAGAAGGAGACTTTGTAGGTTTATTTGCGGATTTGAACCTACAATCACCAAGTTTAGGATTAACCGTTGCAGATCGCGGAAATCTTGTCTCAAAGATTTTGCTTCAACTTTCTGATATTCCGTTTGAACAAGAAGATCTTGAAATTGATGTTTTAGGGGATGCCTACGAATACTTAATTGGCCAATTCGCTGCTAACGCTGGTAAAAAAGCGGGTGAATTCTATACTCCGCAACAAGTTTCAAAGTTGTTAGCTCGAATTGTTACTCTTGGGAAGAATGAATTACCTAAAGTTTACGACCCAACAATGGGGTCAGGATCATTATTGCTTCAAGTTGGGAATGCCGTTGGAAAGGAACACGTTGGGAATTTTTTCGGTCAAGAATTAAACCGTACGACATACAACTTGGCACGAATGAACATGATCATGCACGGAATCAATTATCGTAACTTTGATTTTAGATTAGGCGACACGTTAGAACATGATATGTTACCTGATTTAAAGGCAGATGCAGTAGTTGCTAACCCACCATATTCTGCTAAATGGGATACAACTGATAAATTAGACGATCCGCGTTTTAAGAAGTACGGAAAGACATCACCAAAGTCAAAGGCGGATTTTGCCTTTGTCGAACACATGCTTTATCACTTAAAAGATGATGGAACAATGGCAGTCGTATTGCCTCATGGGGTTTTATTCCGGGGAGCAGCAGAAGGTGTAATCCGGAAGTACATGATTGAGCAAGATAATGTTTTGGATGCGGTTATTGGGTTGCCAGCTAACTTATTCTATGGAACATCAATTCCAACGGTTGTCTTAGTCTTTAAGAAGAACCGGACGAATAAGGATATTTTCTTCATTGACGCTTCAAAAGAATTTGAAAAGGGTAAGAACCAAAACATCTTAACAGACGAAAATATCGATAAGATTGTCAAAACGTATTCTGAGCGAAAGGATGCTGAGAAGTATGCTCATGATGCAGATTTTGATGAAATTCAGGAAAATGACTTTAACCTCAACATTCCACGTTATGTAGATACGTTTGAAGAAGAACCTCCCGTTGATATTAAGAAAGTGTCTCAAGAACTTCAAGATATTAACAAAAAGATTAAAGAAACTGAAAGTGAGTTCTTATCAATGGTTGACGAATTGCAAGTAACTGATGAGTCAAAAGACATCATTGAGGCGATTAAGGAGGCGTTTAAATAATGACAAAAGCCGATAAAGAAGGGCAAAGAAAGACGCCAATCCTTCGTTTTAAGGGATTTACTGATGATTGGGAGCAGCGTAAGTTAGGAAATATATTTGAAAAACTAAATGAAAGAAATAAAAATCTTGAATTTAATGATTCTAAAACTATATCTATTGCCACAATGAAATATAATCCCCAAGGCAATGGTGCAAAGAAATTAGATGGATATAAAGTATTAAGAAAAGGTGATGTTGCTTTTGAAGGACATTCCAATAAAAAATTTAAATTTGGAAGATTTGTACTAAATGATTTGGACGACGGTATTATTTCTCCTAGATTCGCTGCGATAAGACCAATTGATAAAATAAATATATTTTTTTGGAAATATTATATACATTCAGAAAAAGTGATGAGAAATATACTTATTCATTCTACCAAGCGTGGAACAATGATGAATGAACTTGTCTATTCTGATTTTTTTAAGCAAAGTATTTTAGTTCCTACTAATACTGAGCAAAATAAAGTAGGTATTATTCTAAATCTTGTTTCAAATCTTCTCGCCTTATATGAACGAAAACTTAAACTACTTTCACAGATAAAAAAGTATTTTTTAGACAATTTATTTGCAGAAAAAGAATATCCTAACCTGAGATTTAAAGGATTCACTGATGCGTGGGAGCAGCGAAAGTTAAAGGAATTAGGAAATATTAAGAGAGGTGCGAGCCCTCGTCCTATTTCTGATCCTAAGTGGTTTGATGAAAATGGAAAATATGGATGGTTAAGAATTTCAGATGTTACTTCTCAAAACGGACAAGTTTTTCAAATAGATCAGCATTTGTCTTCTATTGGCGAAGAAAAGACAGTTTTAATTTCCAGTCCTCATTTAATAATTAGTATTGCTGCAACCGTTGGTAAGCCTTGTATAAACTATATTCCAACGGCAATCCATGATGGTTTCGTAGCGTTTTTGGATTATAAATTTAATTTAGATTTTATGTTCGAATGGTTTAATAAGAATCAAAATATATGGTTAAAATATGGACAACCTGGAGCGCAAATAAATTTAAACAGTTCAATTATTGGTAATCAAAAAATTAAAATGCCTGAGGAAAATGAACAAGAGAAGATTGAAAAATTATTTAATATATTAAATAATCTTCTCACCTTATATGAAAACAAACAACAACACCTTACTGAAATTAAAAAGACTCTTCTAAACACCATGTTCATCTAACAAACACCTCGTCAAAATGGCGAGGTGTTATTTTTTACAATGCAGCTAAATGACGCATAATTTTATCGTTATCTTGATTTTCAAGCTCCTCAATGATGTGAATGTATGTGCTTTGAGTAGTTGTCATATCTGCATGACCTAATCGCTTAGCAACACTTGCAGTTGAAACTCCGGCATACAAAAGAAGTGAAGCATGCGTGTGCCGCAATCCATGAACTGAAATTACAGGAATTCCCGCATGTTTGCATTTCTTTTCAAGAAAGAAGTTGACTGTTGAATTGTATATTCTTTTAGTTACAAAAATTGGCTTATCCGCAGGTAGGTTTCTAATCAAACCACTAAATTGCATACATAATTTCCAGTCCAGTTGAATTTTTCGGACTGAAGATTTATTTTTAGTTGGTTGAAACCCACCGTTCTTATCCTTGTAATTCCAAGTCTTAGTTACTGATAAGTTTTGTTCTTCAAAATCAAAGTCATTTGGAGTTACGCCAAGGGCTTCGGCAAATCGAAGACCTGTTTTTGCAATCAGCAGAACCAACCAATCAATTGATGGTTTATCTCCTAAATCAAGCTCTTTGATTAGCAATTTCAATTCAAATTCACTTAAAAATTTGGTTTTCTTTTTCTTTGGATCTTTCCCCTTAATGATTGCACGTCGGGTAGGATCATGTTTGATAATTCCATCATCATAAGCATCTAAGATTGCAGCTTTAACCTGATGATGAAAATCCATTACTGTTTGGCGTTCATGATTAACAGCATAGTCATTAAGCAGTTTTTGATATGTTTGACGATTTAAATCTTTCATCATCAAAGTAGGCGCAAGTCCTTTGATTTTACGATAGGTTACCCAATATTTTTGAAGGGTTACATCGCGAATCGCACCGACCTTATAAAGTTTTACCCATGACTTAAAGTATTCATGTAAGTATTGTGATTTTGTTCTTCTTGGCATAAGAAAAACCTCCCATAATAAATTTTTGGCAAAAGCCAATTTTTATTATGAGGAGGTTAGGTTGTTAGATGAACATGGTGTTTAGGAGCTTCTTTTTGATTGCCGTCAATTTATTCTTCTTGCTGCAATACAATTTAATATTGCTATTAATTGAACTAATAAGCCTACTTATCTTTTCTTGTTCTTTTAAATTTTCTGGATAAACAATATTGAAACTTAAAAAAGTTTTTTCATGTATCCGTTTTGATCCTGTTCCTGAAGAATAAGCCTCTGTCTTCTTATAAAAGGATCTACGAGCAATATAATAATATAAAAATTGCTTGTTAATGTTATTTATATTCAAGCTAGGAACATCTCCGGAAGTAACATATCCTTCAAATTGTGAAGGAATAATTGCTAGAGAACCATTAAATAAATTTTGCTTTCCATATATTAATTGACCCGCTTTTCTTAAATAGTAGGTTGTTGAATTTAGTTTTAAAGTAGTTCTATTAGCTCCTTTTTGAACGCCACCTAAATTTAACTTTACAGTCAAAATTCTTGAAGGGGAATCAATAGTCACTTTTACTTTCTCTGGAATACTAAGGAATTTAGAAAATTTACTTTTCAACCATGTATCTTCATATCCTTTGAATCTCAAGTTAGGATATTCTTTTTTTGTAAATAGATTGTTTAAAAAATACTTTTTTACTTGTGAAAGTAGCTTAAATTTTCGTTCATATAAAGTGATTAGCTTTTCTAAAGAATAAAGTAACTTTCCGATATTTTGTTGTTCTTCAAAACTTGGAAATTTAATTTTCAAGTTAGATACTAATTTCCAATCAGATCTAGGCATTTTGGTCCCAGTAGTTGCATTAGCTACATCACTAAATTTCTTGGTTTGAATATAATAATATAGAAAATCATTATTCAGTTTAATACCATTAAAAACCCAAAAATCGCCAACAGCTATCCCTTTAAATTGAGGTTTTAACCAATTATTTAAATATGGACGTAATTTTCCAAAAAGAATATCATTTTTTTGAAAATATATACCTTGTTTAGTATTTTTTCTAGAAAAAATATCTTTATTTAATCTTCCTATATTTGGAATAATGTCTGCATATTCGATGTAAGGTAAATCACTAGATTCTCTCTTTTGTGTCTTTCTTTCAATTACCTTTCCTAACTTACGCTGCTCCCAAGCGTAGAAGGAGAGTGTAAGATATCTTGTGTAATCTTGAATGATTGAATTGAAAAAACGATTTTAATTGATGATACTAGGTATGGTAGTTGGTTTAAATTGAAGGTAATCAAGGAGATAAGCAATGATTAATTTTTCCGAAATGAGGCGAAGCGACCAGGAAGCATTTTTAATGTATCCTATTGTTAAAGTACTCCAACAGTTAGGTGGCAAATCCTCGACTCAAGCATTACGTCGGGCAGTTGTAATACGAACGGATTCAATTGATGAAGATGTTTTGAATGAGAGAAAGGTTTCCAAGAAGGGGAATCTATACTGTCCATTTAATTTTCCGTTTAATTTTGCACTCAAGAATCTTGAGCTTGCTGGATATATTACACGGCCTCAGCGCGGTTTTATTCAGCTTGCGGAAAAAGGGCGTACTTTTCAAGGCGAAAAGAATGGGTTTGCTGAGAAAGTTTACGAAGTTTCACGACCATATTGGGATAAAAAGGAAAAACATAATTCAAGTGATGAGTTTGAAGAAAATTCATCAGAGGAGGAATCGTGGCGGTTACGTCTGTTAAATGCTTTAAATAATTTATCCCCACAGAAATTTGAACTTTTTTGTCGGGCGTTGATGCAACAACTGAATATTGAGATTGATGAAAAATTAGGAATGTCACCAGTTGGGGATGGCGGAATTGACGGCTATGGTTATTTAACAAGTGATGATTTAAGGACAACAAGGGTTGCTTTACAAGCCAAGAAATGGGGAAAGAATAACTCTGTTTCTTCTCCTGAGATTGATAAGTTCCGTGGGGCAATGGACAAATTCCGGGCAGAGTACGGAATTTTTATAACCACTTCTTCGTTTACACGGAGTGCAGTCGAAGCGGCGCGACGGGGGACGCATGTGATTACGTTAATTGATGGGGAGCAATTAGTTGATTTAGTAGCTAAGTATAGGCTTTATGTTCATCCTGTAACTACTTATGAGTTAGATGATTTTTTCCTTGAGTAAAGAGTAATCCGTATTACGAGGAGGGAAATTTGCAATGAAATACACGTACTACGCTGTTTTCCACCCTAACGCCGAAGGTCAGGTTGAGGTTACTTTCCCAGAATTAGGCATTGCCACGTACGGTGAGAATATGACAGATGCGCAGAAGGAAGCGCACGATGCCCTCGCAGGTTACTTGTTGGTGCAGGAGGATACACACAGTCCAATTTCTGAGCCGAAGAAGCCGTGGGGACAAATCACCGCTAGTTCTGGCGATCAGGTTATTGCGGTGACGGTGGACACAGAGAAAGAACGATAGTTTATAAAAGCGCCCCTTTCCGAAGAAGAGACGCTTTAAAACGATTCGAATAACCCGCGTTATTTATCAGCAAGTAGCTTGAGTGCTCCTTGCACGGCGGGATTGTTCAGAACTTCTTTAAGGCTTTCTTTTTCGAGTTTTTCGGTATCACGATTCTCGCTGGGATTTGTAGAAAGGGCAGCGAGATCAGCAGGGTTATATTCAGGAAACTGATTGATAAAGTTATTAAATGCATCCATTGTCGTTACTCCTTTCTAAGTGTTTCGGTGTTCCAGTTGGAGTTTATTCTAGCACGTTGTTGTAAAAATGCAAAAAGTTCTCTGGATAGGGACAAGTTTATACTTATTTTTCCTAGTCTTCTCCTTCTGCAATGAATTTAGCCAGCTCTTCGTCGGTTGTTGCATCACGGACATTTTCTTTTCCGATGGTGTTAATCATCGCTTTTACGGCGTCATCCATTGCTTGGGGCGTGTTGTTCTTTGCAATCGTTTTGCACCATGCATCCATGTCCATCATAATCCACATGATTTGCTGGTGGGCGGTTAGCTGCCAGTTGCTGGGATCCTGGACTGGCGGGTAGGGGTGCTGGGCGTTGATCCACCCGGCAATGGCGTCCTGTGCGTTTTGCGCCAGTTCCAACATTGTGTTTCCCTGCGTGACCATACCTTTAATGTTTGGTGATGTAGCAACGTAGTAGTGACCGTCGTCATGAAATTCTTCAACGATAATCGGGTACGTAACAATATCTAAAGGGAAGACTCCTTTCTGCTGACATTCTTCTGTCAAACGTTTATTCCTCGATCTTAAAGATGAAATGCAGCATTTGCATAACCATCAATAAATCGGTCATTCGTAAATGATCAACCGGTTCAACTGAGGTTAATCGTTTTAATGAATAGCTGTGTAACTGAGTAGTGTTGATTCGTCCATGAACGTCATAATCAGTTAGCGGGAGATAACCACGAAAATTATTACCGTACGATGTAATCGGACATACCACAATATAGTTGGTCTTGCGATTGTAACTAGTTAGAAAAAATAATAACAGCGGGGTGCGGCCTTCGCATTTCTTCACCAAGTGATGGTGAAAAGTTGATCCAAACAATATCGCTCTGACGGTAATTTTTAGTTATGCGCTTGTTCCTCCATGGATGCTCGTTCAAAACTATTATTGTCGTCTGCAGGAACGAACGGATCATCTGAAGTGTATGGGTTCTTTACCTTAGGCACCATTGTAATGAAACCATCGGGACTTTGATGAAAGATATACTGTTGTCCTACAGGTACTTTGAATTCACTGGGAATAGAAACAACAACTGAATTGCCTATTTTACGTGTTGTTCCTGTGAGCATAGTAGCCACCTCCATGTTAGATATATTCCTTCCTGTATAACTAGACTATACAGTGTATTATTTTTGTAGACAACCATGCTCAATTTTATATTCAACGGGGAACATCCCGTATCGATTTACGAAATCATGTATGTTAGTAGCAGCAGAGTCAGAGTTTAGCCAAGCAGGCCGCGGCCCAGAGTAGTTCTTCGCAGCAGCCGGCTGATCAGGACGATAATGACGATGATTAATGCGTCGTTTTAGGTGTTCGTCAAAGTAAATATTAAAGGAAATTGGGGAAAAACTAGTTTCTCGGTCTTTTTTGGAATTCTGTCTAGGTAATTACAAATAACCACCAACCAAATGATTGTTGCAACTTTCTCACGAACATTTTATAATAAATGACGTTATGGAGAGTTGGCAGAGTGGTAATGCACCGGACTCGAAATCCGGCGAACCGGTAGTACCGGCGCGCAGGTTCAAATCCTGTACTCTCCTTTGAATGTTGCGGAACTCTGTAAAACGTTGATTTTACGTGTACGTGAAAAGTCGGACGATGAATCGCTTGCGATTCCTCATCCGGCTCTTTGTTTTGCTAATAGTTGGCGCTTATAGGCAAAAAGAGTACAATAAAAAGGATATTGAACGGTTATTTTAGGCTATTAAGAATAGCTAGACACGGAGTGATCAGTTATGCCAATGTACTTGTTAATTATTTTTGCGGTCGTATTACTAGACCAGCTCGTTAAGTTTTTTGTGCGGACCCAGATCCCGGTAAACGTTAGTTACACGTTGGTTCCGCACATCTTATCAGTGACGCACGTTCAAAACTACGGGGCAGCGTGGAGCCTTCTTCTCGGGCACCGCATTTTCTTCCTGATTTTTACCGTGATCGCGTTATCAATCATGATCTACTTCTTCCGTGACCTGTGGCATAACTGGGGGTATGCTTTGGGAATTTCCCTGATGATTGGGGGAACGCTGGGGAACTTCATCGACCGGCTCGTGGTGGGCTACGTGGTCGATATGTTTAAGTTTAAGTTTATCCAGTTTCCCATCTTTAACATTGCTGACATTGCCCTGACGTTTGGCGTAATCATCGTTCTGCTGACCGTGATGCAGGACGATGCCCTGTAGACCCATGCTAACGGCGACGATTACAACCCAACAGGGCCGGATTGATAAGGTATTGCCCCAGCTGTTTCCGCAGTATTCCCGGTCGCAGTTTCACCGGTTGATTAAGTCCGGTGCGGTCACGGTTAACGGAAACGTTCCCCGCGCTAAGGATCAGGTTCGGCAGGGCGACCTGATTCAGGTGACGGAACCTGCGCCAGTGCACCTGGATTTGCAGCCGGAGGACATTCCGCTTGATATTGTGTATGAGGACGACGATGTGCTGGTGGTGAATAAACCGCAGGGAATGGTGGTTCATCCCGCACCGGGCCACCCCGACCATACGTTGGTCAACGCTCTGTTATACCATTGCCCACTTTCAACCATTAACGGGACGTACCGGCCGGGAATTGTTCACCGGATTGATAAGGATACGTCCGGGCTATTGATGGTGGCTAAAACCGACCGCGCGCACCGGGCCTTGGCCGCCCAACTCAAAGCTAAAACCAACATCCGCGAATACACGGCGCTTGTTCACGGCAACATCCGGGAGGACCACGGGACAATCAACGCCCCACTTGGCCGGAACCCGAAGAACCGGAAACAACAGGCGGTTGTTCCTGGCGGACGCCCGGCGGTAACACACTTTACGGTGGTGCACCGGTATGGCGATTACACGCTAATCAAGTGCCAGCTTGAAACTGGCCGGACGCACCAGATTCGGGTTCACATGAAATCCATCGGGCATCCGTTGGCGGGTGACCCCCTATATGGCCCCCGGAAAACGCTGGCGGGCAACGGCCAGTTTCTTCATGCGGGAAAGTTGGGCTTTACTCATCCGGTAACGGGCAAACAGCTTATTTTTACGGCCCCGCTTCCGCCGGTGTTTGAAAAAACGCTTGCTCGGCTTGACAAACGGGGACGGATTCAGTAAATTAAGAATAACAATTGTCCTTTTAATTTAGTCCCGTGAGGCTAATAAGGGGGTACGGTTCGGCTACTATGGCCGGAAGAACCACTTAGCCTTACTGTACGGCTAAGTGGTTCTTTTTGTGAACAGGAGGAAGCTTTATGACCAAACAAGTCTTAGATGCGATGGCGATGAAGCGGGCGTTGACCCGGATGACCTACGAGATCATCGAAAAAAACAAGGGGGTTTCGGGCTTAGTGCTTGTTGGGATTAAGACCCGGGGGATTTTCCTTGCTCGCCGGATTGCGGCGCGGTTAAAACAGCTTGAAGGCGCGGTTGTTCCGGTTAAGGAACTGGATGTGTCCCAGTACCGGGATGATCAGCCATCATCGATTAAGCGGCAAGCCGCAGCGGAGGCCGATGACCTTGACCTGACTGGGCAAAACGTTGTTCTGGTTGATGACGTGCTGTTTACCGGGCGGACAATCCGGGCGGCGTTAGATGCCCTAATGGACCAGGGCCGTCCTGCCCGTATTTCACTTGCGGTCTTAATTGACCGGGGACACCGGGAATTACCGCTGCGCGCTGACTTTGTCGGGAAAAACATCCCGACGGCGCAGGACGAAGACGTTAAGGTGGCCGTCACTGAGGTTGATGACCATGACGCCGTTACAATTGAAAATAAGTGATTTAATTCAACCATTTAATTGACCCCCGTGAGGGCAAAACGGTTGGGTTTTCTTTGCGAAAACTCTCTTTTGCCCGGACCGGCGGAAAACGGTCCGGGTTTTTATTTTTGCGGGGATGGAAGCCGAGAAGGCAGAAAGGAGTCAGAAATGACTGACGAATTTGTTCGTTTACCACATTTTGTATCCGTTAAGGACCTGACAGTTGATCAGGTAATGAAAATTATCCACCGGGCTCAGGCTTTTAAGCGCGGAACCGCTGATTTTTACCTGCGGCAGCCGGTATACGCGGTCAACATGTTCTTTGAAAACTCCACGCGGACCCGTTCTAGTTTTGAAATGGCGGAACGGCGGCTCGGAATTCAAACGATTCCGTTTTTCCCGCAGGCTAGTTCGATGAAAAAGGGGGAGACGTTGTACGATACCCTGCTCACCTTAGGAGCAGTGGGGTGCAACCTGGCAGTCATCCGGCACTCCGAAAATGAATACTACAACCAGCTGATTAATCTTCGCCCTGATCAGCACCTGAACGTTGGGATCCTGAACGCCGGTGACGGAAGTGGGCAACACCCATCCCAGTGCATGCTGGACATGCTGACAATTTACGAGCAGTTCGGTCATTTCGACGGGTTGAAGGTGGCCATTATCGGTGACCTGACCAATTCCCGGGTGGCCCGCAGTGACATGCAGATGTTGAAGACGCTCGGTGCAACGCTGTACTTTGCCGGACCGGAAAACTGGTTTAGTGATGAGTTTAAGGCGTACGGCGAATACTGTGACGTTGACGACCTTGTGGACATGGTTGACGTTGTGATGCTCCTGCGGGTCCAGCACGAACGGCATACCGCCGGGGAGGATGACCAGTTTGATGCGGCTGCCTACCACAAACAGTACGGGATTAACCAGGAGCGGTATGACCGGATGAAGGACCAGACGATCATCATGCATCCGGGTCCGATTAACCGGGACGTGGAATTTACAAGTGCGCTGGTTGAAGCGCCGAAATCACGCTTTGTGAACCAGATGCAAAACGGGGTCTTTGCCCGGATGGCGATGCTTGAAGCGGTCTTACGGGGCCGGCAGTTAGGGGGACTAGAATAATGAACATCTTAATTAAGGACGGCAATGTTTTTCATAATAATCAGATTACCCAGCAGGATATTCTTGTAAGTGATGGCCGGATTCGTGCCATCGGCCGGGATTTGGACGCTTTAGGGGAAAAGGTGGACCGCACCATTAACGCGGCCGGTAAGCTGGTTGCGCCGGGACTTGTTGACGTTCACGTCCACTACCGGGAACCAGGACAAACGTACAAGGAAACCATTAAAACGGGGAGTCAGGCAGCTGCCCACGGTGGATTTACGACCGTGTGTGCGATGCCCAACGTCGACCCCGCTCCGGATACACCGGAGAAATTACGGAACATGGAAAAGCTCAATGCCCAGGACGGGGTTGTTCACATTTACCAGTACGCCACGATTACCAAGAACCGGACGAGTGAGGAACCGGTTGACTATCAGGCGTTGAAGGATGCGGGCGCGATCGGGTTTAGTAACGATGGTTCCGGAATTCAAACGGCTGGGGCAATGATGACGGCCATGGAAGGCATCGCTGCAACGGGACTACCGTTGGCAGCGCACGTTGAGGACGAATCCCTCAAACTTGACGGGGTGATGAACGCCGGAGACCGCGCTGCTAAACTCGGTCTTCCCGGGATTCCAGGAGTGGCCGAATCTTCCCAGGTTGCCCGCGACCTATTACTAGCGCAGGCAACGGGTGTTCACTACCACATCTGCCACGTTTCAACGAAGGAAAGCGTGGCACTGGTCCGGTGGGCTAAGCAGCAGGGTATTCCCGTGACGTGTGAGGCGGCGCCACATCACATGCTGCTTACGGAAGACGACGTAACGGCAGACAATCCCAACTTCAAGATGAACCCGCCGCTGCGGAGTGAAGCTGACCGGCAGGCCGTTATCGATGGCTTGTTAGACGGAACAATTGACATGATTGCTACCGACCACGCTCCGCATAGTAAGGAAGAAAAAACGGGTGACTTACGGCACGCTGCGTTTGGAATTACCGGAAGTGAGACGGCGTTTAGCACACTGTATACGCGCTATGTCCGGACGGGTGTCTTTACACTGGCGCAGTTGCTGAATTGGCTGAGTCGCCGGCCAGCAGAACTGTTCCACTTGGATCAGGCGGGGACGTTGATGCCAGGGCAACCGGCGGACATCGCCATTTTTGACCTGGAACACCCGCACGTGTTGAGCGCAGGGGAATACTACTCCAAGGGAACCAACACGCCGTTTACCGGTCACCGGGTATACGGGACCACCGTTTTAACCATGGTTGCCGGTCAGGTTGTTTACGAGCAAAAGGAGGACTAAACCGTGAAGCGTTACTTAGTACTTGAAGATGGCACCGTCTTTACCGGCGAAGCCTTTGGGGCGGCCGGTGAATGTACCGGTGAAGTTGTGTTTAATACCGGGATGACGGGATACCAGGAATCCGTCACGGACCAGTCGTACGCCAACCAGATTCTGACGTTTACGAACCCTTTGATTGGAAATTACGGTGTCAACCTGGATGACTACGAATCAATTGAACCCAGCTGTTGTGGGGTGGTTTGCCGGGAGTTAGCCCGCGTTTCTAGTAGCTGGCGAAAGCAGGACACCTTCGACCACTTCTTAAAGCAGATGGATATTCCGGGGATTAAGGGCATTGATACGCGGATGCTGACCAAGATTATCCGCTCCCACGGAACGATGAAGGGCCGGATTACAAACGTTGCGCCGGATAAGCACACCTTAGATCAGCTGAAGGCCACGGTGATTAATGCTGGCATCATTGAACAGGTCACGACCAGCAAACCGTACCCGAACCCGGGAAGCAAGCGCAACGTGGTCCTGGTAGACTACGGCCTCAAGCACAGTATGTTACGCGAACTGGGCAAGCGCGGGTGCAACACGATTGTGCTGCCCGCAACCGCCACTGCCGAGGAGATTTTACGGCTTAATCCGGACGGGGTCTTGCTGTCAAACGGTCCTGGTGACCCGGAGGATATTCCGGCAGCCGCTGCCATGGTTCGGGAGGTTGAAAAGCACATTCCGCTGATGGGAATTTGTATGGGACACCAGGTCTTTGCGCTGGCTAATGGGGCGAAGACCTTCAAGATGAAGTTCGGTCACCGGGGCTTTAACCATCCGGTACGGGAAATCGCAACGGGCCGGATCATGTTTACCTCTCAGAACCACGGGTATGCAGTTGATCCGGATTCGGTTGACCCGGACGAACTGATCATTACGCACCAGGAAATCAACGACCACACCGTTGAAGGACTCCGGCACCGGAAGTACCCGGCCTTCTCCGTCCAGTTCCACCCGGACGCAGCCCCAGGCCCGCACGATGCGGTTGACCTGTTTGACGACTTTATGCAACTCATTGACGAACGAAAGGAAGCGCACCGTAATGCCTAAGCGAACAGATATTCACAAGATCATGGTAATCGGCTCCGGCCCAATTATTATCGGCCAGGCTGCTGAATTTGACTACTCCGGAACCCAGGCCTGCATGGCATTACGGGAAGAGGGGTACGAGGTAGTTTTGGTTAATTCCAACCCGGCCACGATTATGACCGACACGGAAATCGCCGATAAGGTGTACATCGAACCCCTCACGGTTGATTCCGTTTCGCGGATTCTTCGGCAGGAATACCCGGATGCCCTCTTACCAACAATCGGGGGACAGATTGGGTTAAACCTGGCCGTGGCCCTGCACGATTCAGGGATTCTGGACGAACTCGGAATTGAACTGCTTGGGACTAAGCTGGATGCGATTGACCAGGCGGAGGATCGGGAACGCTTTAAGCAGTTGATGAAGGACTTAGACGAACCAGTCCCGCCTTCTAAGACGGTTAATACCGTGGAAGAAGCCACGGACTTTGCCGCTGAAATTGGGTACCCGGTGATTGTCCGGCCGGCCTTCACTATGGGGGGCACCGGTGGTGGAATGTGTGACACCAAGGAAGAACTCGAGGAAATCGTTGCCAACGGGTTGGACCTCTCGCCAGCGACCCAGTGTTTGATTGAAAAGAGTATTAAGGGATACAAGGAAATTGAGTTTGAAGTAATGCGCGACTCCGCCAACAACGCAATGGTGGTTTGCTCGATGGAAAACTTCGATCCGGTCGGGATTCACACCGGAGACTCAATCGTAATGGCGCCAACGCAAACGCTAACGGACCGCGAATACCAAATGCTACGGGACTGCGCCCTCAAGTTGATTCGGGCCCTCAAGATTGAGGGGGGTTGTAACGTTCAGCTGGCCATTGACCCGAACAGCTTTAACTACAGCGTGATTGAAGTCAACCCGCGGGTATCGCGGTCATCGGCCCTGGCTTCCAAGGCAACGGGGTACCCGATTGCCAAGATGGCGGCGAAGATTGCGGTCGGGCTGACGCTTGATGAAATCATTAATCCGGTAACGGGGACGACCTACGCTGAATTTGAACCAGCCCTCGACTACGTGGTGGCCAAGATTCCGCGGTGGCCGTTTGATAAGTTCACTAAGGCGGACCGGAACCTCGGGACGCAGATGAAGGCGACGGGGGAAGTAATGGCGATTGGCCGGAACGTTGAAGAAGCGCTCCAAAAGGCTGTCCGGTCGCTGGAAATTGACGAAAAAGACTTGATTTCACAGGCTGCGCAGGAAGCCACGGATGATCAATTAGAAGCCAAACTGGTCCACCCGCAGGATGACCGGCTGTTCTACCTGGCAGAGGCTTTTCGGCGGGGTTACACCTTAGAAGAGGTTCACGAGTTTACTAAGATTAGCCCGTACTTCTTGGATATCGTTAAGCACATTACCGAGTTGGAGCAGGAGTTAGCGGCCAACCGGCGCGACGTCGATGTTTTACGGCGGGCAAAGTACTACGGCTTCAGCGATTACACGATTGCGCGGTTGTGGGACGTTGAAGAAGATGATGTCCGCAAGCTCCGGATTGATAACCAAATTATGCCGGTTTACAAGATGGTGGATACGTGTGCGGCTGAATTTGAATCCCACACACCGTACTTCTACAGTGCTTACGACCAGGAAAACGAAAGCATTCGTTCAAAGAAGGAATCCGTGATGGTAATTGGGTCTGGTCCAATCCGGATTGGGCAGGGGGTTGAGTTTGACTATGCCACCGTCCACGCCGTAAAGGCCATCCAAGATGCCGGGTACGAAGCCATTATTATGAACTCTAACCCAGAAACGGTGTCCACCGACTTCTCCGTTTCAGACAAACTGTACTTCGAACCCCTCACGCTAGAAGACGTTCTCAATGTCGTTGACCTCGAACAACCAAAGGGCGTGATTGTTCAGTTCGGGGGCCAAACCGCCATTAACCTTGCGGCTGGGCTGGAGGCCCACGGGGTTAAGGTTCTCGGGACTACGGTGAAGGACCTTGACCGGGCGGAAGACCGTGAGCTGTTTGATGAAGTGATTAACGATCTTGGTTTGAAGCAGCCGGTTGGGAAGACGGCGACGACCCAGGAGGCCGTTCTCAAGTGTGCCCGGGAAATCGGTTACCCGGTTCTGGTGCGGCCGAGTTATGTTCTGGGCGGGAAGGCCATGGCCATCGTAAACGACGAAGAGGAACTTCTGGCCTACCTGAAAGATAACGCCACGGCGGCAATTGGCCACCCGATTTTGATTGACGCCTACCTGGAAGGTCGTGAGTGTGAAGTGGACGCCATCTGTGATGGGACCGACGTGCTGCTGCCAGGAATCATGGAACACATCGAGCATGCCGGCGTTCACTCCGGTGACTCGATGGCCGTGTACCCGCCGCAAACGTTTAGTCAGGACATCAAGGACCAGATCGTTGCGGCCACTAAGAAACTGGCCGTGGCCCTCAAGTGTATCGGGATTATGAACATCCAGTTTATCGTGCACAACAACCAAGTGTACGTCCTGGAAGTCAACCCGCGGGCCAGCCGGACAGTGCCGTTCTTAAGTAAGATCACGGGGATCAAAATGACACAGGTGGCGACAAAGGTTATTCTTGGCGCCACACTGAAAGATCTGGGATACGAGTCCGGTCTCTTCCCGGAAAGCGACCGCGTAAACGTCAAGGCGCCGGTCTTCTCGTTCAGTAAACTGGCCGACGTTGACAGTTACCTCGGGCCGGAGATGAAGTCTACTGGAGAAGTTATGGGAAGCGACAAGACGTTTGAGAAGGCCCTCTACAAGGCCTTTGTTGGGGCCAAGATGGAACTGCCAGAAGCTGGCCGCGTGCTGTTAACCATTGACGAACGGGACAAGGAAGCCGTGCTGCCACTGGCTAAGCGCTTTAGCCGGATTGGTTACCGGATTTTTGCGACGAAGGGGACGGCCCACTTCCTTGAGAATAACGGGCTCCACGTTACCCAGGTCAACAAGATTGGTGAGGACGACCAGGAGCACCAGGGTATTTTGAGCATGCTCCAGCGGAATGCCGTTCAGCTGGTCATTAACACGATGGGTGATGACCAGGACGTTGCCTCCGACGGGTTCGTAATCCGGCAAACGGCGATCGAGCATAATATTCCGCTGGTAACGTCGCTGAACACGGCGGACGCCCTCCTAAAGGCGCTTGAGAACCGGTCGTTTGCGACGGACGCACTATAAGATGAGGTGAAGGATTGATGGAAACGACTAACCGGTTAGCCGTTAAACTTCCGGGACTAGCACTGAAAAACCCGCTGATGCCTGCAAGCGGAACGTTTGGCTTTGGGGACACCCCCTTAGCCCAGCAGGTCGACCTTAACAAGTTCGGGGCGATGGTTATTAAGACCGCAACGCCCCGACCCCGGGTGGGAAATCCCGAACCCCGGATTGCGGTTCTGGAGAACGGTGTGCTAAACGCCGTTGGGTTAGCGGGACCCGGCGTAGATGCAGTCGCTAATGAGAAGATTCCCGCAGTCCGGCAAAAGTACCCGGAATTACCAATTATTGCGAGTGTTTCGGGGGGATCGGTGGAAGAATACGCCATGGTGGCTGCGAAATTGGCGGCTGCGCCGGTGAATGCTTTGGAAATCAACGTTTCGTGCCCGAATGTCAAGGATGAAGGAATGTTGTTTGGAACGGATCCTGTACAGGTTGAAGCCATTACCCGCGCCGTGAAGGACCGGGTGGGGGCACTTCCCGTTTACGTTAAACTGACCCCGAACGTCACGGATATCGTGGCAATTGCCCTTGCCGCCGAATGCGGAGGGGCTGACGGGTTAAGCCTAATTAACACGCTACTGGGAATGCACATTGACGTGCATACGGGGCAACCCGTTGTCGCCAACGTCACGGGCGGATACTCCGGTCAGCCGGTCAAACCGGTTGCGGTGCGGATGATTTATCAGGTCGCCCACGCAACAACCCTGCCAATCATCGGGATGGGCGGCGTTGCGACGGCTGAAGACGTGATTGAAATGATGATGGCGGGTGCAAGTGCCGTTGCTGTCGGGAGCGCTCACTTTGAAGACGCCCATGCCATTGAACACATTGCGGCGGCACTGCCGGCCTTAATGGATGAGCTTCACATTGAGAGCCTCACCCAGTTGTATGCTGATGTAAGGAGGAAATTTACGAATGAAGATTAACCGGCCAATTATTGCACTGGATTTTCCTGACCGGGAACACGCAGTCCGTTTTTTGGACCGCTTTCCCCAGGACGAACACCTTTTCGTAAAAATTGGGATGGAAATGTACTACGGTGAAGGGCAGGATTTTGTCCGTGAAGTCATTGCCCGCGGGCATGATGTCTTTCTTGACCTGAAGCTTCATGATATTCCCCATACCGTCCACGCGGCCGCCCGGGTGCTGGGTAAACTCGGAGTGCAACTGACGACCGTGCACGCTGCGGGGGGTCAGGAGATGATGGCCGCGGCCAAGGAAGGGCTGCTGGATGGAGCTGCCGGGCAGCGGATTCCTCAGGTGCTCGCAATCACCCAGTTGACGTCAACGAGCGAGGAGCAGATGCACCGCGAGCAGTTGATTCAAGCTAGTTTGCAAGAGAGCGTACTTAACTATGCGCGTGTTGCCCAGCAGGCCGGCATGGACGGCGTCGTATGCTCCGCCCACGAAGCCGCAGCGATTGCGGCGGCTACCGCACCAGACTTTATGCGGGTAACCCCGGGAATTCGACTAGCAGGCGGTGCCGTTGGTGACCAGAAGCGGGTCATGACCCCTGATCAGGCGGCGGCCAACCAGTCGAGTGCAATCGTGGTCGGCCGGGCAATTACTCAGGCGGATGATCCGGTCGCCGCATACCGGTTAGTAAAGAAGCTATGGGAGGAATAACGAATGAAACAAATTGCAAAGGACCTTTTGTCAATTAAGGCCGTTGAATTGTCACCGGCCAAACCGTTTACGTGGGCGAGTGGGTTAAAGAGCCCGATTTACTGTGATAACCGGTTAACGATTAGTTACCCGGAAATCCGGACCCGGATTGCGCAGGGGATTGCTGCGCAGATTAAGGACCGTTACCCGGATGCCGAGGTAATTGCCGGGACCGCAACGGCAGGGATTCCCCACGCGGCGTGGGTTGCGGCGGAATTAAACCTCCCGCTCGTTTATGTTCGTTCTAAACCAAAGGACCACGGGCAGGGCCGGCAGGTTGAAGGGGTCCTGCCAAACGGAGCAAAGACAGTGGTAGTTGATGACTTACTGTCAACTGGAGGCAGTGTCCTTAAGGCGGTTACGGCTGCTCAAAACGAAGGTGCTCAGGTCATCGGGGTGGCCGGAATCTTTAGTTACCAGCTGCCACAGTTGGACGCTAACTTCCAAGAAGCTGGGATTCCGTATACAACCATTACCAACTACACTGAATTGTTAGATGCTGCGGTTGAAGAAAACTACGTTACCGCTGAAGATCGGGCCGTTCTTGCTGATTGGCGGCAGGACCCGCAGGCGTGGGGCGCCCGGTTTAAGTAAGCTAAGCAACCGGATAAATTTAACTTGATTACCAGCGGGGGCCTTAATATAATGTTAATCTACGGTTGGTGGGAAACCACCGGGAGATAACGTTACTGCGTTAAGTACGAATAGTGAGGACAACGATGAAGAGGAAGAAGAATATTTTTTCAGCAAAAGCACTGTCGTATTTTTTGCAATTAGTGGAAACCATGAGCTATACCCGGGCGGCGAAAATTCTTGGAATTTCCCAACCTGCTCTTACCCAGCAAATTAAGCGGCTGGAAAAGGCGATTGGCGCACCGCTATTTTATTCGACGGGAAAAACACTTCACTTATCCGATGCTGGATATACAATGCTGGATGCAACCAGGCAGGTAAAGGATATCCTGAACCGGGCACAAAATGAAATCCAGCAGATTAGTTCGGCGACGTACGGGGTAATCAACGTTGGAATTTTGTCCTCAATTGAGGATACCGTGATTACGGACTTTGTAACGCGGTATGCCCACGAACACCCGGACGTTCGGATTCAGTGTTACATGATGTCGCGGAAGGAAATCTGGGCGGGCTTGGATGACAATACCCTAGACATTGCCATTCTTTACTTGCCAGATAACCGGATTAAGGACTGGCGGGCATACGAGAAATGGCGGATTATTACCGATGAGTTGATGTTTTTAAACGCGGATCCGCACGCAACGGCGGCGTCAATCAAGTTGGCAACGGCAACCACGATGGATTGGGTTTCATACCCAGGAAACTACTATATTCATCAGGTGATTAATACGGCATCCGAACAGCGGATGGCAACCGAGCCAAACTACGTTGCGTCCTTTACCCGACCATCCCAGATTTTTCGGTTTGCGATTAGTAACCGCGTTAGCACGGTGCTGCCAAAGTCGTTCTTGTTAGCGCACGACCAAGAAAACCCCTTAACGGTGCAGCGCTTTACGCCGGCCATTCACTTTGACATGGACTGTATCTATCGCAAGGATAAGGGCTCAATTCCGCGGATTGCGTTTTTTATGGATAAGTTCAAGGAGTACCTTGATGAGAAGGATTACACCGAACGCTTGACAGCAATTCACCAGGCGCGGTAGTTTTAAGGAAGAATAATTAAGAGGAGACAGTGGCATGAAAGAATTAGTTTTTGGACACAAGAACCCAGATACCGACACGATTGCATGCGCTAAGGAATACGCATACTTACAAAACAAGCTTGGGGGCGACGTTGAAGCCGTTGCGCTTGGCGAACCCAACGATGAGACCAAGTTTGTATTGGACTACTTTAACGAACCAGCCCTGCGGGTAATCACTAAGGCTGCGCCGGAGGTTGACGCGGTTATGCTGGTTGACCACAACGAGGCCCAGCAGAGTGTTGATGACCTGGCAGACGTGACGGTCACGCACGTGGTTGACCACCACCGGATCGCCAACTTTGAAACGCAGGGGCCACTGTACTTCCACGCAGAACCGCTTGGCTGTTGCAGTACGATTATCTACAAAGAATACAAGCAGCACGGGATTGACGTGCCAAAGAACATTGCGGGCTTAATGCTTTCCGGAATTATCTCCGATACGCTGTTACTGAAGTCCCCAACAACAACCGATGAAGACCGGCAGGCGGTAAAGGAATTGGCTGCCATTGCGGGGGTCGACTATGAGGAATACGGACTGGCAATGTTAAAGGCCGGGACAAACCTCGATGACAAGAGTGAGGAACAGTTGATTAGTGCCGACGCGAAGTCATTTAGCATGGGTGGCAAGACCATCCGGATCGACCAGATTAACACGGTTGATTTAAACGACGTCTTCAAGCGCGAAGATGCTTTCCGGGCTGCCATCGAAAAGCAAAATGCAGCGGAAGGTTACGACCTGTTCTTACTGATGGTAACGGACATTCTTAACTCTGATACGCGGCTGATGGTGGTTGGTGAACCACAGGACGTCGTTGAAAAGGCCTTTGGTAAGAAGATTACGGATGGGAAGATGGATTTGCCGGGGGTTGTCTCCCGGAAGAAGCAGGTGGTTCCACCGTTGGAAAAGGCCTTTTAAGCGAATAATGAACATGCTTTAGAAGAGGACTGGTCATTTGACGAGGTGTCAGATGACCTCCTCTTTTTGCTTTATTGCTCGTTTTTTGGGGCGTTTGCTGGAATTCAGCGTGGTATTCAGGCAAATCTATTGTATAATGGCAAGGATAAAGTTTGTTAGGAGGGGTATTGTGGCTAATCAAAACCGGAATACCGAACGGGTAACCCGGCGGCACCAACACCAGCGGATGAAGAAGGACGGCCGGAAAGTCGTTTGGGGAACCGTTGGGGGCATTGTCGTCCTGGTTCTTTTAGTTGTTGTCTTTGGGATGCACTATATTCGGAGTGCTGAGCAACCGCTCAATCCAAATTCGCACCAGCAGATTGAGGTGAAGGTCCCCGTGGGAAGTTCACCAAAACAGATTGGGGCGTTACTTGAGAAGAAGCACGTCATTAAGAGTGGGTTTGTCTTTAACCGGTACACCCGGAAGCATAATATGGGAAACTTCAAGGCGGGCTACTATGAGTTTACTCCCGCAATGACGCTTAACCAGATTGCTAAAAGCCTTGAGCGGGGCGGGAACAGCCATCCGCTTGCCGGCCGCGTGCTTGTTCGGGAAGGAGCCACGATTGACGAAATTGGAAACGTCATTCAAGCCCGTACGCACTATTCGAAGCAGGACTTCTTGAACCTGATGCAAAATAAGGCCTTCATCAAGTCCCTTGCAAAGAAGTATCCGCAACTGCTTGGTTCAGCAATGAGCGCCAAGCACGTGCGCTACCGGCTTGAGGGTTACTTGTACCCGGCAACGTACTATGCAGGAAAGCACACGACGCTAAAGCAGCTGGTTGAACAGATGGTTGCTAAGGAAAACCAGGAAATGAACCCGTACTACGACGAGATTAAGCACCGGGGATGGACTGTGCAGGAAACCTTAGCCCTTGCTGCCCTGGTTCAGGGTGAAGGCGGGAGCGCAGATGTTCAGGCAAAGATCGCGGGGGTTTTTGAGAACCGGTTGGATAAGAACATGAAGATTCAGTCGGACGTTTCAATCCAGTACGCCTTAAATAAGCACCATAAGAACATCAGCTACAAGGACTTGCAGGTGAACTCCCCGTACAACCTGTACCAGCATACGGGAGTCGGTCCTGGACCGGTTAACAACCCAAGCATCATTGCCGTGCAGGCCGTCTTACACCCCAAGGACCGTGACCAGGGCTACCTGTACTTTGTGGCCAACATGAAGACCGGAAAGGTTTACTTTACGCGGACCTACAGCGCGCACCAGCAGAACGTCAATAAGGTAGATAGTGATAACAACTAAGGAGTAAGTGAAGCGATGACAGAAAAAGAAACACGGCGCCGGCCTGTTATTATCGGGGTGACTGGCGGCTCCGGAAGTGGCAAAACAACCGTTAGTGAGGCAATTTTTCACCAGCTGAACGGGCACTCAATCCTGATGATTCAGGAGGATTCGTACTACAAGAATCAGGATGATAAGCCCTTTGAAGAACGGGTGAAAACGAACTACGACCATCCGGATGCCTTTGATACTGACCTCTTTATTAAGCAGTTAAAGCAACTGCGGAACTGGGAAACGATTGAAAAGCCGGTGTACGACTACGTCAACCATACCCGGAGTAAGGAAACCATCATTCAGGAACCGAAGGAAGTCATCATCGTTGAGGGAATTCTGGTGCTCAATGACCCGCGGTTACGGGATTTGATGGACATCAAGATCTTCGTTGATACTGACGATGATATTCGGATTATTCGCCGGATTCAGCGGGACATGGAAGAACGGGGTCGCTCCCTTGATTCAATTATTAACCAGTACATGGCAACCGTTAAGCCGATGTACCACCAGTTCATCGAGCCGACGAAGCGGTACGCTGATATTATCGTGCCGGAAGGGGGCCAAAACCACGTGGCCATCGACCTGCTGGTAACAAAGATTCGCGATGTTATCCGCAAAAACCGCGAACAGGTTTAGCGTGGTATAATCGACAGTGCACTAACTGGACAGGAGGAAAACATTCATGGCAGATGAAAAGTCATTTCCAATGACCTTTGAAGGAAAGAAAAAGATTGAGGATGAATTAAACGACCTGATTACAAACCGGCGGCCGGAAATTGTTAAGCGCATTAAGATTGCCCGGTCATTCGGGGATCTTTCGGAAAACTCCGAATACGAGGCAGCGAAGGACGAGCAGTCCTTCAACGAAAGCCGGATTAAAGAACTGGAAAACATGCTGCACCATGCCGTAATTATTGACAGCGAAAGCATCGATAAGAACGAAGTGGCTGTGGGGAAGACCGTCACGTTCCAGGAATTACCGGACGAAGAACCGGAAACCTACAAGATTGTTGGGGCGGCAGAAGCAGATCCGTTTAACGGCAAAATTTCAAACGAATCACCGATTGCCAAGGGGTTGATTGGTCACAAACTGAACGAAGAAGTTACGCTGACAACGCCGGGCGGTGAAATGACGGTTAAGATCACGGCGGTTGAATAAAATTACCGTATTTCTAAGAAATAAGGAGGCTGGGACTACAATCCCAGCCTCCTTATTGGTTTAATACGATAGCTGCTTTGTTTCTGGCGGCCTGGCTACAGGTTAGCGTCCGTCTTAAAGTTAAGTGGTGACAGGGCGGTTGCTTCCGTCACGAGGGCGCTAATGAGGGCGTTCATCTTATCTAACCCCATTGCCTGCATCTTAATTGATGCGGTAGTCATCAGTTCCGTTCGGAGTGCCGGCGAAACTGCCAGCAACTGTTCATCGGTTGTTGCAATCATCCGTCGGTATGCAGTCGTCAGTTCCTGCTGCACCTTGTGCAGTTTGTCGCCTAAAACCGGGTAGTGGGCGTCAACGAGCACGCCCGCCAGTTTGTAGGTCCAGTACGCCGAGTCAGGACTGTATTCGTGTTTGCCGACCTTGTAAGCAGCGTGAACGTCGGTTGCGCCCGCGTAGGTGGGAACAAACACGCTTTGGGCGGTCACTCCCATGGCTAACCAGTGAAGGCCCCGCATTTCCTTTGGCATTGTGGGCCGAATTTCCAGCAGGTGGGATTCCTGCGTTTTAGCCAGGCTAATTGGCCGGAAGCGGTGTTTATTCTCAGCATCTTTCCCCAGTAAATCGTAGGGGGTTTGCTGGTAGTGGTTGGCAAGGAGCGTCATTAAATCTTCCCGTTGCAACAGGTGGTCCGGCCGCATGATAAACGGCAGTTCCTCACTCGTTGGGGTTTCCGTTTCCGCTTCCGCTTGCTTAGGGGAAAGTAATTGATGACCAACCCACACCCGGGGTGTGCTGTACGTTTCGTCGCTGGCAGTGTGGGTGCCAAAAATATTGCGGAAATTAAAGGTGGTCGGGTTCGGGTTGAGGTGGTGCTCATTGACAAAATCAGCGATTCCCGGTGCCGCCATAAAGTTTGTCGGATCGGTTAAATCAACTTCTTGGATTGCTAGCTGGTTGGCAACGACCGCATAGGCGTCGTCCGGAATCCGCTGGGCGACCCAGTAATGGCCCGTCGCAATTTCCATGTACCACACTTCGTTCTCATCGGCAAACAAGACACCGTTTGTTTCCGCCGCCCCGTGCTCCGTAACAATTTTTCCTAGCCGGGTAACGCCTTCCCGGGCTGAATGAATGTACGGCAGCACTACCGTGACCATGGCTTCTTCCCCAATCCCCGTAGTGGTGTTGAGCGGATCGTAGGCCAGCACCCGTTCGTTAGCGTAGGCACTTTCGGTCGCGCTCATCGCAACGTTTTCTTCGTTAATCCCGTCTTCCTCAAAGACACCGTACTTTGGCGTCCATTCGGGGGTTGCCGTGTACTTTAACCGGGTAGTCGGTAAATCAATGGTAAAGCCGTTATCCGGCGACTTAAATTGCTGGGGCGTAGGGGCCTCCTGGTGAGCGTGAACCACCATGTGCTTGGGCCACGCGGTGTTGGCGTCTTCGTTGCGTCCAATAATCGGGGTCCCCGCCGCCATGGCGTTTTTACCAACTAAAATACTCGTGCATGATGAAAAGTAGTCTTCTTTCCGGGGCATGCGAATCCCTCCCAGGTAGATTAAAGTTACCCCGATTGTATCACACTGGGGCTGGGATGCGCTTGAATTCGCTAGGGCGGCCCGGTAAAATAAGGGTGATAAATGGCGGTAAGGAGGGGTTAACATGCCATTAGTCCATATTGATTTATTAGCTGGCCGTTCAGAGGAGCAACTGCGGAGCCTGGTAAAGGACGTTACCGCTGCGATTTCGAAGAACACGGGCGCACCGGCTGAACACATCCACATCGTGCTTAACGAAATGCAGCACGACCGGTATTCGGTTGCGGGTGTGATGAAGAGCGACGAAGAAAAGTAGGATTTAGGTTATAAAATAGACTGTGACGGAAAAATCATAGTCTATTTTATTTATCCTTTTCCGATAATTTTACGGAATAAGAGTATAATTATTTACTGGAAGGAGGTTTCCTTCCTAAACGGTAAGGTGCAGGTAATCTGCTAGGTAGTGCGCCATCCCGTCGTGGTCGTTATCCTGGGGAGTGATGGCGTCTGCCACCGCCTTAATCTGCGGCGTTGCGTTGTGCATCGCGACTCCGTGGCCGGCAAAGCTGAGCATTTCGGTGTCGTTGTGTTCGTCGCCGAAAGCAACGACCGCCCCACGCGGAATGTGGTACGTTGCCATGAGGTGTTTAATGCCGGTTGTTTTGCTGACGCCGCGGCGGGAGAGTTCGAGGATTGGCCGCGGGCCGCCCCAAACACCCACGTGAATCTGATTCCCGAACCGGGTTTCAAGCGCGGCGACCGTTGCGTCCTTGGTTTTCTGGTTATCAGTAATCAGCATGATTGAAAGCGGATCGTTTTGGATGTTTTCCGCCCGTAGCAACTGGTCCGGGCGCGTTGCCAGGGGGAAGAACTCATCGACCTCGTAATTAAGCCGGTCGACCAGGCAGCGGAACTTGCTCTCAATGGAAACAATCTTGAGGTTGAGTTCTTCCTTTGCCTCCTCAATGGCTAAGGCGATTTGCGGGTCAATTGTTTCGGTGTATTCACCCTCCCAGTGCTGGTGGGGAATACTGCCGAGGGCGCCGTTGAAGTTAATCATTGGGCTGGTCAGGCCAAGTTCATCGTAAATTGTCGTGCACATGCGGTATGGGCGACCACTGACAATTGCGACGATGTGACCGGCATTACTGGCTGCCTGGAGCACCCGTCTGGTGTAGGGTGTCACCGTACCCGCACTTGTAAGGGTGGTTCCATCTAAATCTAAGGCAATCAGGTGGTTTTGCATCCGTTATTCCTCCGTTTACATAATTCTCATTTGTCCATTCTACGTGTTTTTAAGCAAAGAAACAATTTAATTTTAAGAGGGCGATTTAAATGACAAAGGCAGAGCACAAGATGAGTCCGTTTTCAGTGTTTCTCCTGGGAGTCGACAGTATGATTGGCTCCGCGGCGTTTTTGCTGCCAGGAAGCTTGTATGCTAAAGCGGGGATCATGATTATTCCGATTCTAATTCTTTCGGGAATTTCCGCGCTGTTGCTGGCACTGTGCTACGCGGGTTTGGCAAGCCGTACCAGCGGAAACGGCGCGGGGTGGCTGTACGCTTACAACGAGTTTGGCCAGTTTGCCGGCTTTGAAGTGGGGTTATTTACCTGGCTTCAGGGCGTGATGACGATTGCAACCGAAATTGCGGCGTTTTTGACGGCCCTGCAGGTATTCTTTCCCCAGCTCCACCATTCAGGTACTTACCGGATAACTGGGATTCTGGTTATCCTTGCGATTTCGGTGATTGGAATTTTAGGCCAGCGGGTGTCAAACGCAGCCAATGATACGGCCACCCTGTTAAAGTTGGCCGTCTTAATCCTGTTTATTATTGGTGGAATCTGGTTTATCCATGGGGCGCACCTCCTGCACAGTCCAGCGCACTCGTTTGCGTCGTACAACAACGCGTACAGTAACGTCTTTTACATGTACACCGGGTTTGCGTTCCTGCCGGTGGCGGCGGCAGAAATGCGGAATCCCCAAAAGAACCTGCCCCGGGAACTCTTGGCGGTGATTACGGCGGTCGTTACCCTCTACGTGGTGGTCTTTGTTGTGGTAATTGGAATGCTGGGCCGGCGGATTGCGACGAGTTCCGCCCCGTTAGCCCTGGCGTTTGCCACCCGGTTTGGGTTCTGGGGGAAGCTGATTATTACGGTTGGAACAATCGGGTCGATTCTAGGAGTAGCGATTTCCCTGTCATACAGCACCCCGTTTGTGGCATCCTCCCTGGCAAACGAGCACAAGCTTTTGCCGGCGTTCTTTGGCATTAAGACGAAGAACGGGGCGCCGTGGGTGGCAATTCTCCTGACGGCGGGCGTGTGTGCACTCCTTTTCCTGAGTGGAAACTACCTGTTCCTGGTTCCGTGTGCGGTAATTGTGTCGCTGGTGCAGTACTTCTCCACCGCGCTGGTAATGCTGCGCGTAAAGTGGCGGCAACACCAGCATAAGGAACCAGTCCACACTGGATTCCACCTTCATGGGGGGATCACCGTCCCGGTCTTAGCCCTGATTGTGTGCGGGTATATCCTGGTTAACCTGCAATGGCGGGTAATTGTCTTTGGGGCGTTGTTACTGGCAGCGGGGATTCTCCTGTACGTCGGTGATACTGCCGTTCAGCGCTGGCGTCACCGGCACGCTTAAAGAGCGGGTTAAGTCAGTTCTATGAAAAATAATGGAGGCTGTGCTAGAATGCGCAGCCCCCTTGTTTTTTCCAGGTAATGTGATGTAAAAGAAAACGCCGTCCCGAAACGGAACGACGAATATAACCTAATTAATAACAACCCAACCATTATAGCGACTTCCCCAATAAAAGACAAGCGTCCTTATGAGTTTTGTCGGTCATGTTCCGGCTTGCCGATAATGATCAGTAACACCGCCGTGAGTACGGCGATAATCCCAATTAGCCACCACCGACTGGTGAGGTGGGTTCCACCCAGGTAAAAGGCACTAATGAGGGCGACAAGCAAAATGGCGACCATGCTAATCCACTGCGGTTTGGTAAAGGCCACGCCGGTTGTGCTGCGCCGTTCCCGCCGGGTGATGTACGGCAGGATAATTCCCAGACCGACGAGGACGACAATGGCAATGATGTTGATGACCAGTTCATACCACCAGGTGCTGGAGAACGTGGTGACGTCCTGTGGGGCAATTCCAAGGATGGTGGCAATTGCCGTGACAATCAGCATCCACCACCCAACAACCAACGCAAACTTCCGGTTCTTAATGTAAACGTAGGTGGACGGGAACTGGTCCTGCTTGAGCCGCACCATGATGAAGGCGAAGAAGATCCAGCAGGTCACTCCTGGGGAGACGATCCCGTTTAAGTTCAGCAGCCAGTTGAAGATGTCGTTCATGTCAGGCAAGAAGATTCCCAAACCAATGATGAACGCACTTAGAACGCACGTAAGGATGTACCCGTTGATTGGGAGTCCCGCGGCGTTTGTCTTCCGTAAAAACTTCGGCATGTACTTAGTCCCGGTATCCGAAATCAACATCCGGGTCATGGCATCAAGTAATACCGCTAGCAGGGCGGCCAGGTAAAAGACCTCGGTCCACGCGAAGCAGTACATGAAGAAGTTCCCCATGTGATAGTGCCGTCCGAGGGCCTGGAAGGCGTAGTACGACCCGTTCATTTTAAGGTCGTTTGGCAGGTGGTGGGCGTTAAAGAAGACTCCCAGGGAGAAGGACCCGAAGATGGTTAAGAAGGCGGTCATGACTGCCAACATGATCATTGCCTTCGGGAAATCCGTCTTTGGTTTTTTCATCCGGGTCACAAACGGCGCAACTAGTTCGGCCCCGTTCATGGCATAAATCAGCATGCCGACCGTCGCAAAGTACTTGAAGTTAAACTTCGGTAAGATGGCGTGCAGGTTCATCGGTTGGGTGGCAATGTGGCCGCCCATCGCAATGGCCGTAATCGTCATGATAACAAACAGTACGGTCATCCCAAACATGGCAATCCCCCCGATGGTACTGAGAATTTCCATGGAATGCTTAAACCGCGACTGAATGACGATGAATACCACGAAAACAATCAGGCTTAAGAGGGCAAACATGCTGTTGGAAAGGGCGTGTTCGAGGTGGTCGTTGCCGTTAAAGGCCCAGCCTAACCCAACGACGATGGAGTTTGCCGTATCAACCACGTAGGGAATTGAGGCGGCCCAGTACGTCCAGGCGGTGAAGTAGCCGAGAAATTCGCCGCTGGTTCCCCGGACCCATGAACTTAAACCGCCCCCTTCGTTGCTAAACGCCGACCCAAGGTGGCCGACCATTAAAGAATACGGAATAACGTAGAAAAAGAGCATAATGATCCACGACGTAATGACGCTTAGTCCCTGGTTTTGGAAGTTATAAATTAAATCGTCAAAACCAATGACCGTCACGAAGTCCATTAGGGCGAGAACCGGCCAACTTATGTATGATTTTTTATTGGCCTTAGATAAATCATCCATTGTGATAATTCCTCCTTTGGTGACCTAATAATGAAAAATGCACCGTTGTTAAGTGTACCATAACCGTTTGTTAGTTAACCGACCAATTATCAATTAATTATAAGTAAAAATGTTCTCTTTTTAATAAACATGTGATGTTTGGCAAACTGGCTGCCAGGATCGCGTGAGCATATTATTTGAAGCCAAAGGGGGGCGTTTCTATACTAAGAATGAAAATGTGCGCGGGTAAAAAGTGAAATTTCTCCACGACCCCGATGCGGGGTAAAAGCGTTTTGCCCGAACAACGCATACTTTCATCCCCCATCTGTGGGTCTCCCACAGACCATTACCATAACGGAGGAGGTTATCTGACGTGATAACCTCCTTTTCGTGCTAATTCCCAGTACTTTTTGGTAAGATGGGGAGAGAAAGTGACTAAGGAAGGTGGGCTTAATGACAGCAAATGCGCTGGCCCTAATTAAACAACTAACCGCCCTGTTAACGGCGGAAAACCAGGTGGTCCGGCTCTCCGATCAGACCGCGACTAAGACGGTGCGGCAGATGGTGCGGTTGACCTGTACGTTAGCGGATGATTACCGGGCATTGGTTAACCGCCACATGCTGGCGGCTGCCCGGGTGATTTCACGGCCCATCTACGAGCGGGACGTTTTCTTATTATTTATCCTGCACGACTACGGGGAAAGCGTTGCCCGGGCGCAACTCTTTTACCATTCAAGCCGGCTACGGCAGTACCTGTGGACAAGGGCAATCTGTTCCCAGCCCGATTCGTTTATGGACCGGGAACCACTGGCTTCGGCGTTTGCTGCTCAGGACGGGCAGTGTTGGGGCCAGCACCATATGAGTCTTGCCAGCTGGTTAGCCCAACAAATTGATGATGAACGGACGGCGTTCAATACGGTCGAACAGCGGGTGCAGTACTGTGATTTAGCGTCGTTTGGGCGCGATGATCGCAGGAAAACGTGGTACCGGACGGACCCGGAAGTATGGGGCCATGGGCCTAAAATTAGTAGCATTGCGGACGTTGCCCGGTATGTGCTGGCCGATCAGCACAATTACTGCCACCTAGTGTTTTACGGAATAAATTCCTTATTTACTCACGGGTACTACTTGCCGGCAGTGCTCACTGACGATGTGACCGGAACATCGTTGCTGGTGGCCGGCCTGCTGGACGCCACTGTGGCTGCTATTTTTAAGGTGGGTCATCCTACCAATAGGGAACGGCGGCAGTTCCAGCAGCTGCACCACCAGTTGATGGAACAATTTAAGGCGCAGCCCGTGCCGCAGTGGCCCGAAAGCGCGCACCCGGACCGAATTTCGCAGGGGACGGGGGCAGCCTTTATGACCCAAGCCCAAGCAACCCTGGATGCCTACCGCTGGTTGCGAAAAGAAGGGCGCAACCAGGCGGCGCGTGTCCTTTTCCGGACCCTAAATGAGCAGTGGGTAAGTGTCCGCTGGATTAAGGCGCAACCGACTGAGGACGCACAGCAGGCACTCTTTGACCGGTTTGTGCTGACAGCCCGGCTGCAGCTTGTCCGGGATGTGCGGCGGTTTGTTGGGGAAGAACAGAAGGAAGCATTCACTCCCGTAATCGCAAGCCTCACGGATGCCCTGGTTCAGGCTGCAACGCCCGTAATGAACCAGCGGACGCTCCGCCGGGATAAGCAGCACCGCAACTGGTTAGCGGTTGAGCAGGGACCAGGAAAGCATGCCCGGTCGTTCCGGGCAGTGGAGCGGCTGGTGGTGCCGCACGGGTCGTTCGCGTACCAGTACGCTAACGGGTTCCATTCCGTCCATGCCCATGGCATTAACCTTAACCTACCGTTTTTCATGGACGATCAGCGCACGCCAATCTTTTTGCTGGGAGACGATGCGCAGATGAAGGTTAACGACCAGGTCGTCGCGGACCTCGTTGCGGGGGTGGAATAAACATGGAACAACTTGGAATTATTATTTCGCCCGCCAAGAAGATGATGCGGGATACGGATGACTTTCAGGACGTGACCCGGCCCCTGTACCTGGATGATGCGCGGATCATCCGGGATTATTTACGGGCAATGAGTTATGACGAACTGGCAGTGATGTGGCATGCAAGTGACCGGATTACTAAGGCAAGCTACCATGCCCTTCAAACCATGGACCTGGAGCATAACCTTACGCCGGCAATTATGGCCTTTCAGGGACTCGCGTACCAGTACATGGCGCCCGACTTGTTTACTGATCACGGGCTCGCCTACCTGCAAGACCACATAACGATCCTGTCGGGCTTTTACGGCGCACTCCGTCCGTTTGACGGGGTCGCCCCGTACCGGTTAGAGCTGAAGGCCAAGATTCACGTAAATGGCAGCCGTAACCTCCCGGATTTTTGGGGAGCTAAGTTGCACGATGCGGCGTTTCGGAACGGAAAAGTTGTGTTAAACGTTGCTTCGGCGATGTTTGCCCGGACGGTGCGGCGGTACCTGCAACCGGACGAACAGCTGATTGACTGTGTTTTTGGTAAATTAATTGACGGGCGGGTGGTCCAGCGGGGAACGTTGGCGAAGATGGCCCGCGGTGAGATGGTCCGCTACCTTGCAGAAAATAATGTCACCCATCCCGAAGATGCCCAGCAGTTTCAAACCCGGGGCTACCGGTACCGCTCGGAATTTTCAAGTCCAACCCGGTACGTCTTTATTCAAGATGAGGAAAATTAGGCGAAAAAATAAGCGTGGTGAAGAGCCGCATCGCTTGAAGGGGATTGCTTCAGGCGGATGGGTATCCAATCACCGCGCTTATTTCTTTGGTGGGCTGTTTACGCTACCTAGGTTAATCAGTGTTCCTGAACGTACACCTTATGACTCCGGGGAAATTCCCGGCTGAACGCCCGTTTCAGGGCCCGCTTGGCGTTTTGCCCGTCAAGCTGGGTGCGTTCCTCGGCGTACCCGTGTTCAATCAGTTCGGCGCCGCCGTCATCAATCAACTTAATGCGTACGGACCGGTCCTTTTTAAACGTGTAAAATCCCAGTTCCTGTTTCCGGCGTTTTTTGAGGTTGGTAAGGGCTGTTTTTTGTGCCTGTTTCAGTTCAATCAGTTTCATTTTATTTGCCCCCTAAAAACTGTTCTAGCTCCTGGGTAAAGTCTGCCTTCGTGATGTTAGTTGTTAGGTACTCCACGGTTGCGTCGGCACCGTGCCGGGTGAAGGCGACCCGCATCGCTGGTAACTGAGGAGGGTTAACCCGGCATTCGTAACACTTGGTCCCCGCGACGGGAATCCGGGTTGCGAGTTTGGTTTTGGCGAAATTCGTTGCAAATTGCTGGGTAAGCTGGGCGGCAACGGCCTTTTGGATGGTTGCAACCTGGTGCTTATACGTTTTAAAGACTTTCTTGCAACCTTTTTTACTATAGGTAATTTCCACCGTAATTCCTTCTTTCCGTTTCTAGTATATACCAGAAGGGAAGGGCGACGCGACCCGGAGCAACTGGTCGCCTGATAGGAGGGTTCTGGGTATAATAAGACCAGAATAACGAAGGGAGCGGACAAAGTAGTGGATCAGGGGTTAACAGCAGCACTTCTCGCCGGGTTTAGCGGCGCATCAGGAGAAACCACCGGGGTGTGGGGTCCCCGGGTGATTACTAACCAACCGGGGGAAGAATTATGGAACTATCTCCGGTTTGAACTGGAACACTGTACCCGTTTCCGGTGGATGATTGCGTTTGTCACCCCGGCAATGCTGGTTCCCTTGAAGGCAGTTTTGGCGGACCGGCCAGCAGGAGTGACGGGCCAGATTATTACGGGAACCTACGCGGGGTTTAATCCCCCCGCAGCGTTTTATGAGCTCAATAAACTACCGGGAGTAACCGCCCGGGTGGCAACCAGTCGGGGATTCCACGCAAAGGGTTACTCCTTCACCCGCACAACGGGGGAAGAGGTGCTCTTTACGGGAAGTGCTAACTTTACTAAGCAAGCACTCCTCACGAACCGGGAGCTAACGCTTCGGGTAGTGGGAACCGCCCGCGGAACGGTTTTTCAGGAGTTTACGACGGCCTTTGAAACGGAATGGAAACACGCTCATCCCATTACCCCGGAGTGGCTCGAGGAGTACGCTGCCACCTATCATCCACCGGTGACCACTGCGGTACACCCAACTTCCGCCCAGAAGGTTACGCCGAATAAGATGCAGCAAGAAGCCCTGGCCACCCTGAAGGCGTCCTGGAAACGGGGCGAACGCCGAGCGCTCGTGGTGTCGGCGACCGGGACCGGCAAGACGTACCTGGGAGCGTTTGCCGTTCAGGCGTTCCGGCCGCGGCGGTTCCTGTTCATCGTGCACCGGGAAGAAATTGCGCTTAAGGCGCGGGAAAGTTTTCACCGGGTGATTGGTGGCCCTGCAAGTGCCTTTGGAATTTTGAGTGGTCACCGGCACGACTGGGACGCCCAGTACCTCTTTGCAACGGTGCAAACGGTGGCGCAAGAACAAACGCAACGGCACTTTACGCCCACGACGTTTGATTTCATCCTCATCGATGAAGCGCACCGGGCTCCGGCGCCGAGCTATCAGCGGGTGATGGCTTTCTTTACCCCTAAGTTCTGGTTGGGGATGACGGCAACTCCGGAACGGATGGACGACGCGGATGTGTATGCGCTGTTTGACTATCACGTGGCCTATGAAATCAGGCTGCGGACCGCAATTGATAACCACCTGGTCTGTCCGTTTGATTACGTTGGGGTGGCAGACTATACGTATCATGATCAGGTGATTGACGAACAAACCCCGTTGAAACGGTTGGCGGCGCCGGAGCGGGTCCAGTACGTCCTACAGCAGTTGGCCTATTACGGGACGCATGGGCCGGTTCATGGATTGGTGTTTTGTAGCCGGCAAGCTGAGGCCCAAGAAATTGCTGCCCAGTTTACGGCAGCGGGGCACCCGGCAGTTGCCCTGACCAATATTGACGGACCAACTAAGCGGGCAAAGGCGGTCCGGGACCTTGAGGTTGGCCGGATTGAGTACATCATGACCGTTGATTTGTTCAACGAGGGAATTGACATTCCGTGCGTCAACCAGGTGGTCATGCTCCGGAGCACCCAGTCGCCGGTTGTCTTTACCCAGCAGCTCGGACGGGGCCTGCGGCGGGCTGCCGGGAAAACGAGCGTCCTCGTGCTTGATTTTATCGGCAACTATAAGAACAACTACATGATTCCAGTTGCGCTAACGGGACACGCCCCGGCCGCCAATCCCGCTGTCCGGGACACCGTGGTCGCGCCCCCAACCATGGGCATTACCACCATTAACTTTACCCGGATTGCCCGGGAGCGGATCTTACGGAGCCTGGAGCAAACCAAGGTCGATGCACTGGTGCACCTCAAGCAGGCGTACCGAACGCTCAAGCAGCGGTGCGGGCGGATTCCTTTAATGTACGACTTTGCTGCCGCGGAAACGGTAAGCCCGCGGGCGTTTACCCACCAGGCGCGGGTAAAAAACTACAACCAGTTCCTTGCGCGGGTGAAGGACGACCGGCCGTTAACCGGGTGGGAGGACCAGGTCCTCACGTTTATCACCCAGGAATTAGTCAACGGGCTGCGTCCCCACGAATTGGTTTTACTGAAGTTATTGCTTGAAAAGAACGGGAAGGTGACTCAAGCAGCGTATAAGGCGGCGCTTAAGCAGTATCATGCACCGAGCACTTCCGCTACGCTGGCCTCGGTGATGGCCGTCCTCAGCCTTGATTTCTTTGACGTCGCGGCGGGCAAAACGACACGCAAGAAGCAGTACGGTAATCAGGCTGTGGTAACCCTAACGGCAACCGGGTATACCTGGTCGCAGCCCATGGTAATCGCCTTGCGGGAACACGCTTGGTTCAACCTGTTAGTTACCGACGCGGTTACTACGGGACTGCAGTTAACACAAGAACTGGATTCGCGGACCGCGTTTACTCGCGGAAAAGGGTATACCCGAAAGGACGTGTGCCGGTTACTCAACTGGCCGAAGGATATTAGCGCCCCGCTTTACGGGTACCGCGTTGTTGATGGGGTGTGTCCCATCTTTATTACGGTGAAGAAGACTACCGGCCAGCGGAGTGCCCGGTACAAAAACGACCTGCGCTCGGGCGACCGTTTACGGTGGTATACCCGGAGTCCGCGGACACTGAAATCACCTGAAGTGCGGGAACTGCTGGCAGGAGTCAGTGCGGGACACCAGCAGGTGCAGATGTTGTTGTTTGCGAAGCGCGATGATGGTTGCAAGGCGTTTACCTTTCTGGGAGAGGTGAAAGTTGTGCCAACCAGCATCCGGGAAGAGGTGCTAAACGGTAAGAGAACGGTGGGGATGGACCTGCAGTTACAGCACGTCCTTCCCCTGGACCAGTACCGGGAGTTATTTACGGACTAAGGGATGAAAAAGGAGGTGGCAAGAGGATGCCGCCTTTAGACAATTATGTGACAAATTAACCGAAACGAGCACGGCAAAGGGGCGACAACCCGCGATAGTGAATGCGGGCGGGTGGTTTTCCTTACCATGCTCGTTTCGTTGTTTAATATAGTGCCGAGACGTAAAAGTAGGCGGGGACGTGCAACTGGTGAAGGGTCGCCTGCACCACGTCCTCATATGACGTATCGCCGGGAAGGGCGGCCTTTTGTGCGGCAATCCGGGCCATAAAACGTTGGTTTTGGCGGGCAATTCGGGCGGCTTCTTCCATGGTAAACGGGGTTCCGTGACCGGGGTAAAGAGTGGCATCTGCCGGGAAAAGCGTCTCCACCTGCCGTAAAAATTGCCGGTACTGGGCGCGGAGGTGGGGAACAACGCTCTGGCTAAGCGGATCAATGTCGAGCAGTGAATTGAAAACAATCCCGGCAAGGAGGAGGTCACCGGTAAACCAGTGACCGTGGTCATCAGTAATAATCGTGTCTTGAGCGCTATGTCCGGCGACGGTGCGGGCGTGCAACCCAAACTGTGTGAGTGCGGTGAGGGGACGGATGGTTCGTTTGCTAAGTGCTGGCACCAGCCGGGTTTCCAGGCGTTGCTGAACGTTGTGACGCGCTGCTGGGGGAACCGCGGCAGGAAGTTTCAGGTGGTCAATTGCCCGTTGATATGCCGGGGTGCCGTAAAAGGAGAGCCCTGGAGCAGCGTATACCGGAATTGTGGGTGGAAGAGCTTCGAGAAGGCCCACGTGGTCCGGGTGGTGGTGGGTGATCACAATTCCCTGAAGATCAGTGACCTGCAGGTTAAGTTGCGCCAACGCGGCCGTCAACCGGGTGTAGTTTGCTGCCCCCGCAAAGCCCGCGTCAATGAGGAGACGTTCGTGGGAGAGTAAAAAGCTGTTTGCCGCCCGGGCATGGGGCCGGGGCGCCGGAAACGTAATTTGGTAAATATTATCTGTCCACTGTTTCATTTGTGCTCCTCACTGCTTACCGGACGTGACTGTTTACGGTCGTATGGAACGGGTGCGTTTCGATTTGCTGGTTACTGTTGGCGGGATTGGCGACGTATAAGAGGCACGCTAGGGCAATTAGAATGGCTAATAAGGTGCGCATCCACTGGCCGTCTTCACCAGGAGTAAGCCGGTGTTGGTAGTGTCGGAGGATATAAAACATTCCGCCGCCTAGCCCAATGAGGCTCAGGAGGGCACTACTTCCAATGAAAAATCCCAGTCCTAACCCGACAAGCGCTCCCAGCCACTGGGCGAAAAACGCACCGATTAACGCCCCAATCAGGGCACACAGAAAGATGCGCTGGTTGGTAAACGTTAGGGCCAAAAAGAGGCCGCCAAATAAGCCAAGTTGCCACCAAACGTAGTGTTTGTTCCGGTCACCGTGGGGGCCATTAAAAAGACGATTAAACATACTATTCCTCCGTGTAAAGTTGAATTTTTATGTGGGGCGTTCTGGTCACTCCCTTAACTGAATGCTGTTAGAATAAAGGGGAGGTGAACAGAATGCAAGTTTTATTTCATGTGGATGATTCTGCGCGGCTCTCTGGGGCAGTGCGGAACATTGAGAATCTATTAGATGAAATTCCAGCAGCAACTGTTGAGCTGTTAGTGAACGGGCCAGCGGTGCAAGCATTGGTTTCCCAAAATGATGCGGTCGCCCACCTTGCAGCCAGGCCGGTGGTGACCGTTGCGGTGTGCCAGAATTCACTGCACCGGTTTAACGTTGATCCCGCCCAACTTCCTCAGGCCATGACGATCGTGGCAAGTGGAGTCGTTGAGCTTGCCCGCAAACAGGAAGCTGGGTTTGCCTACATCAAACCGTAAACCTACAAGCAGTACCGGCAAAAAAGGACAACCGCCAGGATGATGGCTCCACCCCCCACAATGAGGTGCATCACCTTATCGGGAACGTGCCGCACAAGAACAGGGCCTAAGTAGCCGCCGATAAAAAAGCCGCATGCCATGGGAATTACAAACTGCCAGGCAATTGTTGTTTTAAAAAGATAAACAATCGCCGTTAATAAGTTTGCGACGACAAGCACGGCGTTTTTAACCGCGTTAACCTGGGTAAAGTTTCCCGGAATGATCGCAAAGAGGGCCAAAAGCATCACAACGCCGCCGCCAGCCCCGAAGTAACCCGTGTAAACGCACACGAGGAAGGCGAGTCCCCAGGCTCCTAGCCGGCGAAAAAGTGTTGTGTGCTGTTCTTTTTGGTGAATGCGCGGCGGGAACAGCATGATGATCCCGGCAAGGCCGATAAAAAACGGGACGACCATTTTGAAAACCGTCGCCGGAAGGGCAAATAGTAGTAACGCTCCCAAAATCGCGCCCACAATTGTCATTGGCAAAAGGATTAGGAGACGCCGTTCCTGGCCCTTTAATTCGTGGCGGGACGAGAGGACGGCGCTAAAGCCCGACGTCACGAGCGCTAAGCTGTTGGTGACGTTGGCAGCGACCGGCGTCATGCCCATTAGGAGTAGGGCCGGGTATGAAACCAACGAGGCTAACCCCGCAGCTGAACTAATGGTTCCCGCAGCAATTCCTGCAAGCACCAACCAGCAAAGTGTAAGGATCCAGTGTACCATTAATTTTCATCTCTTCTTTAAATGTCATCAGGTTTTCGGTCTCCATTGTACCACGGGATGGGGATTGTTTTTTTATGGTGAAAAGACGATAATAATCGGTATTGAAGATGTAACTTATAAATAGGAAGTGGATTAACATGACGGGGCAAAAAGCCGTTCCGGAATGGCGGCATAACTTGTATATTTTGTGGATCGGGAACTTTATTGTTGCGATGGGGTTCCAGTTATTTATGCCCTTTTTCCCGCTTTATATCCGTACGCTCGGGTCCTTCAACCGGTTCCAGCTAAACATGTGGAGCGGGGTCGTATTCTGCGCGGCCTACTGTGTTTCCTCGTGGATGGCGCCGATCTGGGGAAAGTTTGCGGACCAGCACGGGCGCAAAAAGGTACTGTTACTGTCATCCGCCGGAATGGCTACCATGGTCACCCTCATGGGACTGGTCACAAACGTTTATGAGTTAGCACTTTGTCGGCTGTTACAGGGGTTCTTTTCAGGCTATATTAGTAACACCTCAGCCTTGATTGCTGCCAGTGTACCGGGAGAACGGAGTGGTCAAGCGCTTAGTTTGCTATCAACCGGGACGACGGCAGGAATGTTAATTGGCCCGTTCTTTGGTGGGGTAATCGCCAACGCGTTTGGGTACCGACTTACCTTTATCCTTACGGGACTGTCCCTGTACTTCGTGTGTGGTTTTACGTTACTTTTTGTGTGGGAAAAACACTTTACGCCGCTTTCCGCCAGGGAAATGCTCTCAACCAGGGAGCTCTTCCACAGCCTAAAACACCCGCGGATTATTGTGGGAATGATCGTCACCACCTTAATTATCCAGGCGGCGAATAACTCAATTTCACCGGTGATTAGCCTGTACATCCGCCAACTGATGCACGGGCAGGGACGAGTGGCCCTTGTCAGTGGGATTATTGCGGCCCTTCCCGGAATCTCGACCCTTTTAGTGGCAAAGACCTTTGGGGCGTGGGGTGATCGGATTGGAACGCACAAAATATTATTGGCTGGCTTCATCTTTGCTTTCATTGTGTTTATTCCGCAGGCCTTCGTCCACAACGTGTGGGAGCTGGGAATCCTGCGCTTCTTGGTAGGGATTTCGGACGCCGCCTTACTGCCACAGGTACAAACAATGCTGGCGAAGTATTCAAATTCCCGGTACTCCGGCCGGATTTTCAGTTATAACCAGTCCGCGCAGTTTGCGGGAAACATTGTTGGTTCGCTGTTAGGATCAACGGTTTCCGGACTTTGCGGGTACGGCGCCGTCTTCCTGTCGACGGCTGGACTGGTGGCCGTTAACTTCTTCTGGGTCCGGCGGAGTGTGCGGGAAATTTTACATCAGACCCCGCAGAATGCGTAGGGAAACCTGGACAGAGAATTTAGAAGAGTAAAAGGAGGTTGTGCTGTAGGGCGCAACCTCCTTATTTCATAATAACGGGTGAAGTGCAAACTAGCCGCCAAAGTGGTTGGTCAGATTCGATTGGTTTCATCACCCCGTTTTATTTAGTAATTAGTGAATCGTAATGATCCCGAACCCCTGTAAAAGGTGGTAGGTTCCGGCGGCTAACATGACGATGTAGGCCATCCGCCGGACGAACTTCATTGAAACGTGGTGCATAATCCGCATCCCGATGGTGGTCCCAATCACGCACGCAACGATGGTGATGCACAGCGGACCGGTCATCTGGGCGGTAAAGTTTCCGCACGCAATGTTGTTAATCAAAACGTTAACCGTCGTAATCGCAAAGTACAGTTGCAGGGTAACCTGGTATTCCAGGGGATCATCCATCACGGAGTCAAAGTAGGCGACCATTGGCGGCCCCCCGATGGCAAACATGCCGTCCATGAAACCACCCAGGGCGCCGGCTGCGGATCCCACCAGCGGATTACGCTTCAGGTGGACGTACTTGGCGCCAAAAATTAAGTATAGGGCGAGGACCCACATGAAGAATCCCAGAATGAAACCCATAGTGCGGGAGCTTAGGCGGACCATCATGTGGACACCGATAAACCCGCAGATTAAAGAAGCAACTGCCGGGTAGAGGACCATTTTCCACTTGAGGTGCTTCCGCATCGAAATGATCGTGTACAGCTGGAGGATGAGCACGGTTGCCACAACGATGACCGTACATTTCCGGTAGGGAAAGAAGAACGGCAGGATGGCCATGCTAAGAATGCCGAAACCAAACCCACTCGTACTCTGAACAAGGGCGGAGACAAACGTTACGAGGGCTAAGATGATTCCCAGCTTAAGGGTTAAAACCATAGTGAAACCTCCTTTCTGGTGATTAATCAAGGCTATTATACACGGGCAGGTAACTAATTAAAAGTTAGTTTCTTGATGGAACAGGGTTGATAATGTTCTGCTCATAAGAATTTCCGGAGAAAATTGTCAAACGAATGGCAACAGTATATACTTGGTGTATACGAAGGAGATGATATTGATGGTTGTAAAGGTCAGAACCGTTGGGAATTCAACTACGTTAACGGTCCCAGTGGGGATCAAGGTTTCATCAGATGAATATCAGGTTTCAAATGAAGGGGACAAGATTGTTTTTGCGCCGGTAGAGAAGCACACGAACATTTTTGCAACCGCGGAATGGCAAGATTACGACTATCAAAAGGATGTGGCCGAGGATCCAGCACTTCAGCCCGTTAAGCCTGTCGGACGCGAGCTTCAGGACTAATGATTTTCCCCAAACAGGGCGATGTGGTTGTGGTGGATGCGGAACCCCATGCTGGACACGAAATGGGTGGTCACAATCCGCGTTCCGGAAACATTCGCCGGCACTATGTTGTAGTTAGTAGTACCGCTTATAATTCGGCAACCCACATGTTTGTGGGGATGCCGGTAACAACGACAAACCGCAGCGAAAACGCCCGCTATTTACCGTTATTGATTAACGGTTCAAAACGCGACGGTGTTAGGGGATACGTCGTGTTATGGCAGTTACAGAATTTTGACTATGAGGCGCGGCGGGGGGAAGTTGTTAATTCCGTTTCACCAGCGGTGCTAAACCGGCTATTGACGCAGGTCAAGGATATTTTTGATATTAATTAGTATAAAAACCCCGTCCATGGAACTTTCGTTGTTTCATGGACGGGGTTGTATTTATATTACTAGGCGTAGCGACCCTACACCTTACTAATCAGGCTATTCTGCTGCAATTGCCTTATTAACGGCTTGCCGTTCACTGGCAACCAGAGCAACGTGGCTTTCGATGATCCGGATGTCCATCGTGATTTCCCGGGTTAATCCTGGGGTGTTAATCTTCGGTTCAAAGAAGCCCTTAAATTCATCCAGCCGTTCTTCGGTATGGAAGGCGTTGGCCGTTACCGTGATGAACCGACTGAATTCCATGTCGCCACCAACCGTTTTTTCCAGCCAGTCCCATTCAGCTCGAAGCCAGTCCCAGGCTGCTTGTTCACCGGCAGGGTTGGTTAACAGCCCGTTGTACCAGAAACGCAGGTCCTGTGGCTTGATTACCGCAGCTTCCTCAAACTTCGTTAACAGCTCAGTCATGAAGGTGTGATCCTTTGTTGCTGTAAGGGCGTTGCAGATGTCCGTCTTGTAGTTTGGATCAGAGGTCGTCACGTACTGGTTGAGCAGGGCGTTAAACAGTTCCTCGTTACCGTAGTGCTGAACCTCACTCTTGAGGATTAACGGCCGGATGTCGGCGTTCACCCCTTCAAGGTTTTCGAGGTTGGCGGTAAAGAGCTCGTGCGCAGCTGTAATAGCATCCTGGTTATTAGCAGCCAAGGCAGCCTTTAAAACGTACGGCCGGGTCATCTGGTCATCCTTTGATTCGGTCGTTGCTGGGTGCCAGCCAAGCCGCTGAACCTGGTGGGCACTCAGTTTGTTAAGTAAGAACTGGTAGTTCTTTTCTTCGTCCGTTTCCGGAGTAACAAACTGGTCCAGCTTGTCCGCAATTGCGTAGAGGGCGTCATTAACAATGGATGAAGTGCTGTCCGCAAATTTGTTCAGCAGTGGCACAAGCTCAGCATATGAAATCTGCCGGCCTTCTGCCAGGAGTCGCAGATCCTGGAGAATCTGCCGCTGAGTAATGTGGTCAAGTTCATCCTTATGAGCCAGAATGTCGTCCAGTAGCCGTTGATCGTACTTCACAATAAAGTGTGAGTTGTTGTCCGCGTTTAACCGGAACGGAACACCTTCCTTTTCCCGGAGTTCCTGGTAGTTCCCCAGAACAATGCGTTTGTCCTTCATAATTGTTGGGGCAGCAGCGTAGTTACTGTTGAGTGGAATCTGCCATGTCCGGCCAGCTTCCTTGCCGTCACCGATAAAGAACTGCTGCTGGTCAAGAACCAGGTTGCCGTCTTCAACCTTCGCAGTAACCACCGGGAACCCTGGCTGGTTCAACCAGGACTTCATGATGCTTCCGATATCCATGCCGGCAGCGTCCCCCAGTGCCTGCCACAGATCATCTCCGGTAGCATTGTGGTACTTGTGGGCCTCAAAGTAGTTCTTCAGCCCTTTCCGCATTGCGTCGTCCCCAATCAGGGCCCGCACCATGACCAGCATCCGGGAACCCTTGGCGTACACAATGGCACCATCAAAGATGGCATCGATTTCGGCCGGATCCTGAACGTGGACGTGGATTGGCTGCACACCGTCAGTTGCATCCCGCTGAAGGGCCAGGGGAGCTTCGGACGTCTGGAATAGTTCCCAGATATGCCAGTCAGGCTCGAGGGCGTCCACTGAAACGTATTCCATCATGTTAGCAAAACTTTCGTTTAACCACAGGTCGTCCCACCACTTCATCGTAACGAGGTCCCCGAACCACTGGTGGGCTAATTCGTGGGTAATCACCGTTGCAACGTACTGCTTCCGGGCAAGGGAAGTGTTGTCCGGATTGAGCATCAAGGTTGCTTCCCGGTACGTAATCAATCCCCAGTTTTCCATGGCTCCGGCTGAGAAGTCTGGCAGGGCCAGCTGCCATGAGTGCGGCAGTGGGTATGGCGTTTGGTAGAAGTCCTCATAGAATTCAATGCCGCGCTTAGCGATGTCCAGCGCAAAGTCGAGTTCCTTTGGTTGGTGCGCCTTGGTAGCAAACACGCCAACCTTGACGCCACTCTTGGTGGTGGTCATCTTGCTTTGCATTTCCCCGAAGGCAAAGGCAACCAGGTACGTGGACATCCGAACGGTCGTATCAAAGTAGTGGAAGCCGTCTTCGCACTTGGTTTCTGGCATGTTAGCGATGATTGTTTCCCCAGGATGCTCATCAAACTTGATGGCCAGGTCAAACGTCGCCTTAGCTTCCGGTTCGTCAACGCACGGGAAGGCCTGGCGGGCGAACGTCGTTTCAAACTGCGTTCCGATTAATTGCTTCCGTTCGCCATCCACTTCGTAGTATGACGGGTAAATTCCCATCATCGTGTCCGTGAGGGGCGCTTGGTAGGCGATTGCCAGGGTTACCTTTCCGCTTGTTGGAAGGGTAATGTGGATGGCTTCTGAGTCGTCGTCAAAGGTAAAAGGCACATCCTGGTCGTTTGCCTGAACGCTCTTAATCGTCATGAACTTTTGGTTAACGGCAATTTCTGGCGTTAACGCTTCCCCCGTAATGGTGGACGTTCCGTCAATTGTTTTGTGTTCCCGGTCAACGGTAATCTTGAGGTCGTAATGTTCCGGGTGGAATTTCTCGTATAGGTGTGTAATTTCAGCCATGTAGGTCCCCTCAATCTTTCTATAAAATTACCCTCATTATACCGCAGATACTATTAAAAGAATAGTGAATTCGTTTTCTTTGTGGGAGATTAAATGACATTGCGGAAGGTGATTGGTAAGGGTTGACCTCTGATTTAAAAGAATTTAAAATGAAATCGAACATTTAAAAGGATTTAAAAGCAAAACGATGATTTAAAAGAATTTAAAAGGAGAATTTTGATGCATAATCCGTTTAACCCAACATTTGGCGATGTTCCCCATTTTTTCCTCCCGGATAAACAGGACATGACCGTTGAGGAATTGGTCAGAGTGATTACGACTTCCGATTTTGGGCGCTCTTTTCTAATTACTGGTGTTCGGGGGGCTGGGAAGACCGCATTTATGATGCAACTCGTTAAGCAAATTCAAACGCACCACGCTTTTATTTGGGCCGATTTGATAAACAGGGAAGGAATACTGACAAGTTTGGCACAGCAAATTAAAGAGCAGTTGGCATCACCACTTAAGCGGGTGGTGGGCCATGTTACGGGAGTTACTCTTGGTCCGGTGGGCGTCACCCGGGACGAGGAAGCGGCAACCGTTGATCACCAGCTTGATCATCTTTTTCAGCAAGTCAAGGCTCAGGGAAAACGCGTGTTAATTACAATTGATGAGGTGACAAACGATAAGCCGATGCGGAACTTCATTCAGCTGTTTAATGCCTTTAAGCGCAAAGAATACCCGATTTTTGTGGTAATGACAGGAGTTCCTGATCTTATTCTTAGCCTTCAAAATGATAACCGGCTAACGTTTTTACTCCGCTCAGAAAAAATTATGCTGGGCCAGTTGAATCAGCTTGAAATGGCGCGGGCGTACGAAGAGGCCCTTCCCCAGTTACCACATGGTGAAATTACCCGGATGGTTCAGATGACGGCCGGATATTCGTATGCTTTTCAACTTTTAGGCTACCTTGTATATAAAGCGTTGAATGAACAGCAGGCTTCCCCGAAGAATGCGGTGGCAAGCGTAATGCGCCGGTACCAACAAGAGTTGTTTGAAAAGGCGTACCAAAAAATTTTCAGTGACCTCTCTGAACAGGATCGGGCATACTTGTATGCAGTTCGCCAGAATCGTAGTCTTGGTGAGGCGGCTGTCCTGATGAAAAGGAGTAACGTGTACGTTGCACAGTATCGGCGGCGCATGATTGAGCGGGGAATTATTCAACCTTCAACCAACGGGCATGTCCGGTTTGTTCTGCCAAACTTTGAGGACTACCTTAACGCAACTCAAAACCAGGATTCGTTATTCTACCTGGGATATTAGCGTGCTAAGATAAGTTTAAAACGAGGGGTGATTAGAATGCGAGTAAATGTTTTACAGCATGCAGTAAACGAAGGACCAGGTGTGATTGCGACGTGGTGTCACGAACACCAGCACACCATGACGGTGTACCATCCGGCAGAGTTTGGCCGGTTACCGGCACTTGAAGATACGGATATGTTGGTTATTTTAGGGGGCCCCATGAGTCCCAATGACGATTTTGACTGGTTAGCCGCTGAACGGGATTTGATTCGGGAGGCAATCGTCCGCAATATTCCGGTTCTTGGAGTATGCTTAGGAGCACAACAGATTGCGAAGGCGTGTGGTTATTTAGTAAGCGCTGCGCCGGTTAAGGAAGTTGGATGGGCGCCGGTTCGGCGGGTCAGCACCCTGATTCCGGGATTACCGGCCACGGCGGAAGTGCTCCACTGGCACCAGGACATGTTTACCGTCCCGGATGAGGCGGAACTACTTTATCAGGGTGAGCGGGTTGCTAACCAGGCGTTTGTGTTTAAGCACCATTCCGTTGTGGGATTTCAGTTCCACTTTGAACCCTTGGCGGATAACCTCCGTGAAATCGTCGTTAATGATGCGGCGTATGATAAGGATTCCGTCCTTCAACAAACGCCAGCTGAAATTCTGGCGCACGGGATTCCAGCGGAGAATCCGCAAACGATGCGGACAATTCTGGACTACCTCGCAACGTGGAGTAAGTAAAATAATTAGTAACCATGTCAGGCGAGCTTGTGGACCTGGCATGGTTTTATATTGTTTCTGTCAAACCAGCCTTCATTGGATAAAAATGAAAAATAAATGAAATTAGCGTTGACAATAATGACAATTCAATTATAATAAAAGCAATTAAAGAGATAAACATCAGGAAAAGCAGAGTAACTAGCTTACGTTCCCAGAGAGTTCCTGGATGGTGTGAAATAATGAATGGCGGTTAATGAAGATGGGCTTTGAATGGCGCCGGCGAATGTGTTGATTAATCGGTGACGGTGGTGCACCCGTTAGCAGTGCGGGGTCTTTCTGGCATGATTGTCGGCGTGACTCGGTAAGGTTACTTCTGTGAGGGATAGCGAATAAAAGTGGTACCACGAAAATAACGCCCTTGTTTGTAAGGACGCTATTTTTTTGTTTATTTCGGGTAAAAGGCGTTAGTGGATTTATGGAAAGGGAGAGAGCTTATGAAGAAAAGAAATTACACGGGATTAATTACTGTTGTTGGGATTATCGTTCTCCTTATTGGTGGGGCTTTATGGGGTGGGCAACCGCGCTTTTGCAGACGACGGTTATTCCTGGAATCATCGGGGGATTATTGGGGTTGTTGTTTGGTTTAGGGCTAGTATTAACCGCCCCAGACGGCATTCTCCCTCACCGGGGTTGGTTTAGTTTCTTTGATAAACCGTGTCGTTCTTCCGTTCACTGCCGTTTATCATCCTCCTCGCGGTGATTGCGCCGGTTACCCAGCTAATTGTTGGAACGCAAATCGGGATGATTGCGGCAATGGTGCCGCTCTCGATTGCTGTTTTCCCCTTTTATGCCCGCCAGGTTCAGGTGCCCTTGAAGGGGTTGACCAGGGAAAGGTGGAGGCAGCCCAGTCCCTGGGAGCGACTAACTGGGACATTATTATTGATGTTTATTTGTGGGAAGCGCGGGCCGAGCTAGTGCGCGTTTCGACGGTGACCCTTATCAGTTTAATCGGGTTGACGACGATGGCCGGGGCAATTGGTGCAGGGGAGCTAGGAAATACCGCCATCACGTATGGGTATGACCGCTTTAACAACGACGTTACGCTGGTTGCAACCGTGTTGGTTCTAGTATTGGTTCTGGTGGTGCAGTTTGTGGGGGACCGGTTGGCGGCTAAACTAAACCACCAATAATTTCGCAAACGTCCTCATATTGTGATTAGAAAAAGCCAAATAATTATTGCTTTTAGATGAGAAACTGATTAAAATAAAGAATAATCGACTGAAGGTGATAACTTTTGATAAGTCAAACCCGAAAAAATATTACGGCCATGCTGACGGGCTACGGTATCTCGTTTATGGGGGACGTGCTACTAATCTACGCCACCAACTGGTTTTTAGTGGTGGCCACCCATAACACGCGCCTTTTAGGGATAGTGAACGGGATCATCGCATTTGTTTACCTGGTAGTGAACGTGGTTGCCGGCTCACTGGCGGACCGGTTTAACGAAAAGCACATTATGATCATGTGCGACTTGGTTAGTGCGGCCGCGTGTTGGGGATGCGTGCCGTTTCTCCATTCGATTACCCGGGGAGCGGGACTGCTAATTGCTGTGTTAGCAGTCCTTGAAGCCGGCGTTGCGTGTTACACTCCGGCCTCAAAGGCAATTGTTGCCCATATTATCCCCAAGAAACGGATTGCCACATTCAACACCGGGCAAAACGTTCTTGCCAACGTGGTCCGGGTTGGCGGGCCGCTGGTCGGGGGCGTTTTCGTTTCACTGGGGGCCTCACTGACTACGTTCTTGCTAATTGACGGGGGATCGTTTTTATTGTCAACCGGATTAACGGCAGTTGTGGGCTACCACTTTACCGCTCCCGATGACAAGCCGCTTAGGATCATCCGTGATTTACAGGAGGGCGTTCGGGCAGTGCTGGCGGACAGGCTTATTTTAACCCTGTTAATCTTAACGCCACCAATTAACTTTTTTGATACGGCTTTTGCGATTGGGCTCCCGTACATGGTAAAGGTTCTGCTAAACGGAAACGGGCGGTTATACGGGATAACCACCGCTGCCTTGGCCATTGGTGGGGTCGCTGGCGGGATTGTTTTAGCAGTCCGTCCGCCGCACCGTTCCGCTACAAAAGCAACCGCCTTTTTCTGGAATGCGCTTCTTAACGCGGGGGCGTTGTTCCTGATCTTTGTGGGGCGGAATTACCCGGTAATCGTTGTGGCGGTCTTTTTAAGTGGGTTCGCGCAAACCCAGTATAACGTTAACGCATACACGATGATTCAAACCCACGCAGCGTCGGAAGTCGTGGGCCGGGTCTTTTCCCTGTTGTTCATTTCGAGTGCCGTTACTACCCCCGTTGCAAACTTCCTCTTTGGGCAGGTAATGCCAGCCCTTCAGTGGAACTTTGCCCTGTTAGCAGCGGTAGGGATGCTTGTCTCAGTTATTGGTGCATGGTGCTACTGGAAACGGCAACATTAACAAACTAATCCCCGAAGTTTACGGAAAATCCGTTCTTCGGGGATTAACTATGCTTAAAAAATGTTTTCGGTTGGCTTACGCCTGAGAGAGCTGGTGGACCCACTGTTGATAAGCATGCTCCTCATTGGTTTCAACGACTGAAAGCGGGGCAAAATCTGCGTTAACGGTGATTTCATGGGTAACGGTTGCGTTACCGATTAACTCGATCCATTGCCGCCCGGTTTTTTCTTGGTGAACAATGGTTTGCACCATCCCGCCAGGATTGAAAATGGTGAGGGGCTGTTCAACCAGCTCCGGGTGGTGAACAGTAACGTAGCTGAGGCTGGTTGCCGCCATTCCGGTACCGCAGGCGTTGGTAAAACCCACGCCGCGTTCATAGGTCTGCACAAATAACGTCTGGTCGTTGCGAACTTCAGCAAAACTAACGTTGACCCCATCCGGGAAATACGGGTTGGGAGCGTTGAGCGTCTTCCCCAACTTTTCAAGTGTTGCTTGGGCTTCCCGAACGGATGGGACGAAGCTAATCAGGTGGGGGTTAGGGACGGCAACTGCCGTAAAACGGAGGTGGGGATCAAGGGCAGGAATGGCGGCATTTATCACCGGAGCGCCCCCTAAATTAGTCATGGGCAACGCCGCTGGTTGAAAACGGACGGGTGAAATCTCAACGCCAATCGCCGGTACCCCAGGGGCGAGATCCGTGTGAACCCGCACGGTAAGCGCTGCTTCGTCGGTCGCAACCTTAAAGGTCGGGCTGGAAGCCGTGGAGGCTAAGTACCGGGCGACCGCGCGTAACCCGTTCCCACACATTTTAGCGTGAGTGCCATCGCTATTGATAATCGCCATCCGCCCCTGACACCCGGAGTGCGTCGTGGGGCAAACTAATAATACGCCGTCAATATTCCGGAGAACGGGAATTCTTTGCCGCAGGTAGGCCGGAAACTGGCTTTCAGCCACGGGTAACTGGAGCGAAAGCGGTGCGGGGATAAGGGCAAAGCGGTTTTCCGAACCGTGCACACGAAAGATTTTCATTTTAAGCGTCCTCCTTTTCAAAGTAATTGTAAATCGCGGCAGTTCCCCGGTCAGCGTCACTTGCGCGAACTCCCACCATGATAGAAATTCGGGATGCTCCCTGGTTAATCATGTGAATGGCAACGTTGGCTTGGGCGAGCGCCGTGGTCACGCCATTCGTTGTTCCGATGCGGTCGTGCATTCCCTCGCCGACAACCATGATAATGGCGTAGTCGTCAATCCATTCAAGGTGATCGGGTTGCACTGCGGCTTGGATGTCAAGAGCAATTTGCTGCCGGAGAGCGGGGGTTAGCTGGCTAGTACGCGTAATAATCGTGAGGTCGTCGATCCCAGACGGCATGTGCTCGTACGAAATGCCGTGCGCCGATAAAATTTTTAAGATCTTGAGGGTAACGCCAACCTCCTTATTTAGTAGGTACTTATGCAGGTAGAGCGCACTAAAATTGCGGGCGCAGGCAACCCCCGTAATCGTCGTCTGCGGCTTAAAGTTCGTAGCGGGAATAATGCGGGTTCCCGGACGCTGGGGCGCATTGGTGTTTTTTACGATCACCGGAATCTTCCCCGCAATTGCTGGGATGAGTGCCTCGTCGTGAAACACGGAAAATCCCGCATACGCCAGTTCACGCATTTCCCGGTACGTCATCTCTTTAATTGGTCGCGGATGAGAAACAACCGTGGGATTAGCCGCATAAATCGCATCGACATCCGTAAAATTTTCGTAGCATTCAGCTGCAACTCCCCGGGCGATAATGGCGCCAGTAATATCCGACCCGCCGCGGGAAAATGTCGCAACTTCGCCATTAGGGGTGTAGCCGTAAAAGCCAGGAATTACCAAAACTTCACGGCTTTCCCAGAACCGCGCAAGGTGACTGTAGGTTTGAGGTAGAACCGTTGCGTTATTAGGCCCAAGCTGATCACTAACAATAATCCCTGCTTCTTTTGGATCAATAAACTGCGCAGTGATTCCCTGGTGGTTAAGGAGGGCGGCAAGCAGAAAGGCGTTCAGCCGTTCCCCGGTGGCCTTAAAGGCGGCCATTAGGTAGTCTGCATTGGGGAAGGCGGTTTCCGCCAGGGAAGTAATTGTTTGTGGGATAAATTGCAGCGCCTTTTGCGGTAAATCAAAGAACGCCGCAATTTCAAAGTATCGCCGAATAATTTTTTCCCGAATTTCGGCATAATCATCACGATGAAGGACTGCGGTTGCATACGCAATTAATAAATCGGTCACCTTAACATCATCAGCTGAACGTTTTCCGGGAGCAGACGTAACGATTATTCGGCGTTCTGGATCTTCTTTGATGATTGCGATTGCCCGTTCAACGTGGGGCCCATCTGCGAGGGAGCTTCCCCCAAACTTAACTACTTTCATGTAATTTCCCCTCCAAATAAGAATTCTGTGAAAGATTACGTTTTATTTTAATAACCGATTTCCCACTGTCAACACCTAAAATACAGGTAAATTGGTAATTAATTGTGGCATTTAAGGAAGAAATAAATTAATTGAAATTAAAATCAGATTAGTGATTGACATTTGGTTGGTGACAGTGTAAATTAAAGCCAAGTCGAAGAGGCGCGACCAATATTAGTATCTTGGGTTAGTTTATTTCCGAACAATGATCCCAAGTGAAAGGAGCGGTCGCCGAAGCGCCAGGAAGGGAAATATTTCTGGTTTGCTGGGTTGAAGTTTAAGAGGCTTCAGACTGTCGCAAGAAAATAAAAGCTTGCGGGGCGCTATCGACACCGGATTTCTACACTAATTTTGACTAATAGGTTACGTAGATTCCCCTGTGTGGCGCACACACGGGGGATTTTTTAGCGCCCTGTACTTGAACGTATGGGGGAATTAAGATGCCATTTCCAAATCAATTCACAACAACGCCATCTGGCCACCTGATGCTTGGGGGATGTGATGCCCTGGCACTTACTCGCAAATACGAGACGCCGTTAATCGTATACGACGTTGATCAGATTAAAGCGGCTGTTTCTCAATTCACGCAAACACTGACGGCTTCTGGCCTTGCACACGCGGTTTGTTACGCAAGTAAGGCGTTCTCGTGTATCGCAATTTACCAGTTAATGGCCCGTTTAGGGTGTCACGTTGATGTGGTATCAGGAGGCGAACTCTATACCGCACTGCAAGCCCATTTCCCGCCGGAACGCATTAGTTTTCACGGGAACAATAAAACGAAAGCAGAGCTGGAATTCGCAGTGGCCAGCCATGTTGGGTCAATCATTATTGACAATTTCCATGAAATTAACTTGTTAAAGCAGGTTCTAACTGGCAACAACGCCACGGTTAACGTGATGCTGCGGGTGACGCCCGGGGTGGAAGCCCATACTCACCGGTACATTACGACCGGTCAGACCGATAGTAAGTTTGGGTTTGACCTTGCTTCAGGGCAAGCCACTACCGCACTGCAACGGGTTTTAGCCTGTTCCCGCATGAACTTTATTGGCGTTCATGCCCATATCGGTTCGCAGATTTTCGTACCGGATGGCTTCGTAGCGGCGGTTAATCGGTTATGTGTCCTCATTACGCAGTGGAAACGCAACTTCGCAGTCATTCCTGCAATTCTTAATATTGGCGGCGGGTTCGGGGTTCAGTACACAGAAGATGATCATCCCGTTCCGCTTAAAACGATGCTTACAACAATAACCACTACCGTAAAGCGGGCCTTTGACCAGGCGCACTTACCGCTCCCCGCGCTATGGGTTGAACCGGGACGCGCGCTCGTAGGGCCTGCCGGGACAACGTTATATACCGTGGGGAGCGAAAAACATGTTCCCGGAAGGTTGCCGTACGTTGCCATCGACGGGGGAATGGGGGATAACATTCGCCCTGCCTTATACAATGCCCGCTACACGGCGGTAAATGCCGCTTGCCCCACCGCGCCGGCGACTCAACATGTTCGTCTGGTTGGCAAGTACTGCGAATCGGGAGATGTTTTAGTTGATGACTTACGGATTGCGCCGGTGGCCGCCGGTGATATTGTCGCGGTCCCCGTTACCGGGGCGTACGGGTATTCAATGGCATCCAACTACAACCGGAATTGTCGGCCAGCAGTTGTTTTTGCGCAGCGTGGCCGGGCGCAACTAGTAATTCAGCGCGAAAGTTATGCGCAGCTCGTAACTAATGATTTATCGTACGAAGGGAGTAATGAATGATGAAACAAATGAGTACGCAGGAAATGATTGACTACATTGGGAATGCTCCGAAGACAACCCCTGTGCGGGTTTATCTTCAGGGAAAGTTTACGGCCGTTCCATTTCCTCCGGAAATCGCCGCTTTTCATACGCCCACCATGGCTATTCTGATCGGCGATTGGGGAAGGATTAAGCCCTTCATTACGGCGCATACCAAGGTGATTGAAACAACCCACGTGGAATTGATTGCCCGTAACAGCGCGGTTCCGCTACTGGATTATATTGACACGAATGCCCGAATCGAACCTGGCGTAATTATCCGCGACCAGGTCGAAATCGGAGACCGGGCGGTAATTATGATGGGCGCCATTATTAATATTGGAGCCGTAATCGGGGAGGAGACAATGATTGATATGGGCGTAGTGCTGGGGGGCCGAGCCCAGGTTGGCCGCCACTGCCATATTGGTGCGGGAAGCGTTTTAGCCGGGGTAATTGAACCAGCAAGTGCCCAGCCAGTAGTTATTGAAGATAACGTCATGGTCGGGGCCAATGCCGTGGTGTTGGAGGGTGTGCGGGTTGGCCACGATTCAGTGATTGCTGCGGGGGCGGTAGTCACGCACGACGTGGCTCCTAACACCGTGGTTGCGGGAGTTCCCGCCCGGGTGATTAAAAGGAAAGATGCTAAAACGGCGCACAAGACGGCGCTTGAAGATGGATTAAGGGGATAGGGGATAGATCGATGGAACTTACGGGTAATGATTTGATTCGAATTCGGCGTCAGTTCCACCAAATTCCGGAACTGGCACTTCATGAAACAAAAACGCACGAACTACTGCTCAGGGTGATTCAGTCGTTTAACCACCAGTACCTTACAATACGGGAAATTCCCGCACTGCCAACGGCCCTGCTGGTGCGGGTGCAAGGTAAGGAGCCGCACCGGATTATCGGTTACCGGGCGGATATCGATGCTCTTCCTGTAACCGAAGAAACTGGGTTGCCATTTGCTTCGCGGTTTCCCGGCAGAATGCACGCATGCGGACATGATTTTCACATGACGGTGGCCCTGGGAATCCTGAGTTACTTTAGCGAACATCAACCGCAAGACGACCTGGTGTTCTTTTTCCAGCCGGCAGAGGAACAGGATTTCGGTGGGAAGCGGGCGTTTGACCTGGACGTGTTTACGGGAAAGTGGCGGCCAACTGAATTTTACGGACTGCACGTTAATCCAGAACTGCCAGCTGGTGCGATCGGTTGCCGTCGCGGGACGCTCTTTGCCGGCACAACCGAGTTTGACCTAACGCTTCACGGGAAGCAGGGGCACGCAGCCTTTCCCCACCGGGCAAATGACATGGCGGTTGCAATGGCGGCGTTTATTATGCAAGCCCAGACCATTGTTGCGCGGAATATTGATCCGCTTAAGAGTGGCGTGGTAACGATTGGTAGCGCCACTGCTGGCACAATCCGGAACGTGATTGCTGGAACAGCACACGTTGCGGGGACGATTCGGGGTTTAACACAGGAAACAATTCTTCAGATTAAGCGGCGGTTACAGGCCATTAGCGCCGGAATTGCAACCAGTTTTGACTGTACGGCAGATCTAGCGATGCGTCAGGGAGGATACCTGCCCGTTATTAATAACAATCAGTTGACTGGCCGGTTCATTAATTATATGAAGGAAAATCCTAAAATTAACTTTATTCCGACCCCGCCCGCAATGACGGGGGAGGATTTCGGATTCCTGCTCAGTAAGTTCCCGGGGACGATGTTTTGGCTGGGAGTGGGAACGGACGCTGCGCTTCACTCCGCGACGTTCACACCGAACGAAGCGGCGTTAAGTGCGGGGGTAAGCGCAATGGTGAACTTTTTAAATGCAAGAATGGAGGACGATTAGAATGAATACACAGTTAAAAGTACGGTTTAAAGCGGCGGATATCATTACCGCGATTATTACACCGTTTACTACGGAAGGTAAAATTGATTACGCCGCCCTGGAAAAACTAACTAACCGCCTGCTGGCAACGGGGACCCGCGGGTTTGTCATCGGGGGGACTACCGGTGAGGGGCCAACGCTAACCCACGACGAAAAAATGACGTTATACCAACGGTTTGCACAAATGGTTGGTGGCCGCGGTGTTGTGATTGCGGGAACCGGCAGCAATAATACAGCCCAAACCGTTGCGTTTACCAGGGAAGTGGCGGCCATTCCGGGCATTGATGCCGCGCTAGTGGTTGTTCCCTACTACAACAAGCCGAGCCAGGCGGGCATGGTTGCCCACTTTACGGCCGTTGCTCAGGTTAGCGAACTACCAATAATGATTTACAACATTCCTGGACGAACCGGGGTTGAAATGGAGCCCGCAACGGTTGCCCGGTTAGCGAACGTTGCCGGGATTGTTGGAATTAAGCAGTGTTCTTCGTTAGAAAAACTTGAACAAATTGTTGACCAGACCCCCAGCGATTTTTTGGTATATAGCGGCGAGGATGTTCAGGCGCTTTCTGCCCGCACAATCGGCGCCAACGGAATTATTTCGGTGGCTGCTCATGTTTACGGCGAACAAATGCGTGCGATGTATGACGAACTAATGGCCGGCAACATTTCCCGGGCCGGGCAGCTTCAACGCTGGCTGACTCCACGAATGGAGGCACTGTTTATGTTTCCGTCACCCACGCCGGTCAAAACGGTATTAGCAGCGCAAAACAGTACGACAACAAATGTCCGGTTACCGTTAGTTCCGCTGAAAGCTGCGGAACAAGCACAGTTGGCGGAAGCGTTGGGTTTATCAGAAGATGCGTTCACTCATCCGTTACCACTCAACCTAGGAGGTCCTCACAATGAAAACAACTAAGGTGCTTGTTGCCGGGTTTACCGGCGCAATGGGGGAAAAGGTCCTCAACCTGATTGACCGAATGCCGAATTTTGAAGTCAGCGCGGTTTATTCCCCGACTGCTACCAGTGAAAATCCTGCAGACTACAGTTTAGCTGGGAGCGTTCGCGTGTTTACCCGATTAACCGAAATCCAAACGGACGCAACTATTTGGATTGATTTTACCGTTCCAGGGGCGGTTACTGAAAACGTGTCGTTTGCACTGAATCACGGAATGTATCCGGTGGTAGGAACGACCGGAATGCCGGAAGCAGCCCGCCAGCAATTAATTACCCGGGCTGCACAGTTACACCGGGGAGGAATTATTGCGCCAAACTTCGGGCTTTCCGCCGTTTTACTAATGAAGTTTGCAGCGATTGCGGCGCAGTATTTTCCCGACGCGGAGGTAGTGGAGATGCACCATGCCGACAAGCGGGATGCGCCGTCCGGTACTGCGATTGCAACGGCCAGAGCGATTGCTGCTGCCCGGAAGCAACACCTCAATGTGCAGGCGGAGAACCTGGCAGCGCGGGGTGCATCATATGATGGCGTCCCGGTCCATGCGGTTAGGTTGCCAGGGTACGTGGCCCACGAGCAGGTGTTGTTTGGTGCTCCGGGAGAAGCATTGACGATTCGGCAGGATTCCTTTGACCGGGAGTCTTTCATGGCTGGAGTGCGCATTGCCCTTCAGAAGGTCACTGCCCTCGATCACATGGTTGTTGGGCTAGAAAACCTATTATAGGGGGGAAGGAGAATGGTTTTATTAGGTAAGGACGTTTCATCCCAAACCAACTGGGTGTTGGCTAACCTTCAACCCGCGGGGATTCGGGCCTTTAATAATCAGATTGCCTCAATTCCCCACCTGATTAAGTTGACGGTGGGGGAGCCGGATTTGAAGACGCCCCTGAGCGTTAAGGTGGCAGCAACCATGAGCATTTGGCGGAATCATTCCCATTATTCCGCGGCTGCAGGCATTCTTTCGTTACGCCAAGCAGTTGCGGCATTTATGGTCAAAACGCAACAAGTTGATTATGATCCGGCGACCGAGATTATTACAACCGTTGGGTCGACTGAGGGATTGGCCGCCGCGATTATGGCGGCGTTTAACCCGGGGGACCAGGTAATCGTGCCCACTCCAGCATACCCATTATATATTCCCATGTTGAAGTTTGTTGGGGCTCAGCCCGTTTCAGTTAATACTGCCCCTGAACGGTTTAAATTAACTGCACTGCGTCTGGATGAAGAACTCAGGCAACACCCAAATGTACGGGCAATTATCCTTAATTATCCGCACAATCCAACCGGAATAACGTACTCGGCTCAGGAAATGCGGGCACTTGCTCAGGTGATTAGGGCGCACCACCTAATTGCCATTGCCGATGAAATTTACGGGCAACTGACGTATAACCATTCGCACGTTTCATTAGCGCGGTTTATTCCGGAACGGACTATTGTGGTAACTGGCTTGTCAAAGTCACACGCGATGACCGGCTACCGTGTTGGGGCGGTTGTCGGTCCGCAGGATTTAATGCGGGAAATTGCCAAGTTGCACTCGTACCTTGTCACCGCGCCGTCAAATCCCGCCCAGTACGCGGCTGTTCAGGCGTACCGGGATGAACGGGCGGTGAAGGGGGCCCGCTCCCGGTATTACAAACGACAGCAGTTTCTTACAGCGGCGCTAACAGCAATGGGCATTTCATACATCCAACCGCGGGGAGCGTTCTACCTGTTTATGCGTGTTCCTGAACGATACGGTACGGATGATCGGAAATTTGCCCTGAAACTAGCATATCAGGCAGGCGTCGGGTGCATTCCGGGGCAAATTTTTGGTCCCGGGGGAGAAGGATACGTCAGGTTATCGTATGCCACCCAACTTTCCCAGATAAAAAAGGCGATGGGGCGGTTAAAGGATTTTATAGGACGAAATGAGTATTTAAATTAGAAAAGGGGTTTTATTAATGACACGGAGTTATAACGTTGCAATTTTAGGGGCAACTGGGGCGGTGGGTAACCGCATTATTGAACAATTAGAACAAGCGACAATCCCGGTTAACCACGTTAAGTTACTGGCATCATCCCGGTCTGCAGGGAAGCAGTTAATGGTGAGCAACACCCCGGTTACCGTCGAAGAAGCTACCCCGGATAGCTTTGCGGGGGTTGACCTTGTTTTAGCATCCGCTGGGGGAGCAGTTTCGAAGGCTTTACTACCAGCAGCTGTTAAGCAAGGGGCAGTTTGTGTGGATAATACAAGTGCCTTTCGGATGGCTCCCACGGTTCCGCTGGTTGTTCCGGAGGTTAACCGGGCGAGCTTAAAGAAGCACCACGGCATTATCGCTAATCCCAACTGCTCAACCATCCAAATGGTGGTTGCTTTAGCGCCACTTCAGCAGGCTTTTGGATTAAAGCAGGTGATTGTTTCTACCTATCAAGCGGCATCAGGAGCGGGTCAGCAGGCATTAAACGAGTTATATGCCGAAACGCAACAACACCTTGATCAGCAACCAATGACCGCCAATATTTTCCCCACTAAGGGGGATGCTCAGCACTACCCGTTAGCGTTTAATCTTTTGCCGCAGATTGACGTGTTCGAAGACGACGGCTACTCGCACGAGGAGTGGAAAATGATTCACGAAACTAAAAAGATTATGTGCGGGGAGATGAACGACCCGGCCATTAAGGTTACGGCCACTTGCGTGCGGGTTCCGGTCGCAATCGGTCACGGGGAATCCGTTTATATTGATACGGGCAACCCCACGGTTACGGCAGCCGATCTCCGGCGAGTATTAAGCAAGGCACCAGGAGTTGTCGTGCTGGATGATCCAAGTAACCAGGTCTACCCGCAACCACTAACCGCGGAAGGACACCGGGAAACGTACGTTGGGCGGATTCGGCCTGATAGCGAGAATCCCGGATGCTTTAACATGTGGATTGTTGCAGATAATTTATTGAAGGGCGCGGCCTGGAACACGGTGCAAATCGCTGAGTGTTTAGTAGCCGACCATTTACTTTAAATAATACAAGGACCACCTGAACGTCATCTAGACGATTACGGGTGATCCTTTTGTTTATTTTAACTGTTTCAACGCATCCTTCTGCGCTTCCTGGTTAACGTGGGTGTACAGGTCCGTTGCTGAGGTTCCTTTTTGCCCGAGCTGCTGGGATACAAGCACCTGATCCTTGGTGATGCCGTAAAGCTCAGAAGCGAGGGTGTGCCGCAGCTTGTGGGGGGTAAGCGGGTGGCCAAACGCAGTTGAGTACTTTTTAATCAGCTTTTCAATTGAGTTGTACGTAATCCGCCGCACCGTACCGTGGTACTGCGTCAGGAAGAAGGCGTGCTGGTCTTTTGGTGGGTTGTAGCGATCCTTCCGAATTGCCACGTAGTCCTGGATGTACGGCATGACCCACGGCGCAATCGGGACGGCATCCCGCATCCCACCTTTACGGATGACGTCGAGCATGCCGTCCGTCAGGTGCAGGTCCGCCACGTTAATGTTGGCCGCTTCCGACACCCGGACGCCGGTCCCAAGAATGAGCGCAGCAATACAAATGTCGCGTTCCTTGTTCTTCTTAAACGCCGCCTTAGCGCGCGGATCACAGTCCTTCTCGTACTGGTTTTGCATGTACTCGATGAATTCATATTTTCGTTCGCCGGTGTACATGTGCGTTTCCAGGTTGTGCGCCCGGTAGTTCAGGGTTTCGGTCGCGTTCAGGGAATCCACCTTGAGCATGACGTTTTGGGTAAAGTACGGTTTCCCGTCAACCGTATCGGCCGTCACCGTTAAAAACTTAAAGAGCGACCGCAGCGCGTTAATTGACCGGTTAATCGACGTTGGTGAATTTGGTCGGCCTTGCTTGTTGGTTGAATGTTTCAAATAATCAATGTATAGCATGATATCCGTCCGCCGCAGCTTGGCTAACGTTTCAACGGCAACGGCGGCGTTTTCGGTTGCATCCGTAATTCCAGCTTCCCGTAGCCAGTTAAAGAACCGCCGGAATTCAGTCAGGTACTGGTAAATCGTCGTGACCGAATGATTCGTTTGCAGGTAAAAATCCCGGACGTAATCTGGTAAGTGTTGCAATTCCTTTTTGATTAGCGGTAAGTATCGGTCGTGATCCATGGTTAAAATCCTCCTTAAAGCGATGTCTTGGTTATGGGGGAGTTCGGACTGTTCCGAATGACCTGTTATTAAAATTATAGTTTTAATGACAGAAGTCGTCAAGTTCAGTCAGGGGACTTTTATCCCGCAATGTGCCGGTTTCACGGGATTTCAATGTCATTATTATTAAGCCGCCAACCAGTCATGTTTTTTTAACAGTCCATGTCCTTTTTACACATAACTAGTCAAAACCAACGGGTGCTGAGAGACGCGCTGAGCGGTTGCGTTCGGTCATTAAGATGGAAAGTTGTGTTACTAATCATCAAAACCACGATGCTTTAATTGACGGAATAACCGCCGGTCGGCAACGCCAATTAACCAGCCCTGAAAAACAAGCGCAAAGATGGTTCCAATATTAACCGCCCACAGATGATGCGTGTCCCAGACACATAGGACCGTAATAAGAACTGCTGGAAGATAAACGGCGAGCATTGCCCGGTTGGCGCTTCCTCCAAAAAACCTAAAGCGCACAATCTGCATTAGGTCGTCACACGGGTGCAACATCCAGTTAACGCGCTGATACAGCGAAACACCAGCAGCAATCAGGCCGATTCCACCAAAGTCCAAGAGAACCCGCACAATTATGGGAAGGGTCATCAGGGGTGTTTGCTCAAACCACTTACTCAGCCAGTTAACGAGTGCAGCAAATAAGACCATGAAAACCACGTTTTTAACCGTGCGCCAGCCTTGAATTTTACGGGTAATCAAAATAGTTGCAATTATCAGCGCTGCCCCCCAGTAAACCATAATAAGGCCCAATGAAACGTGCAGGGCGCGGGCGACGTTGACACATGTTGCGGTCCATACCGGGCTTCCTAAGTTAAGGGCGACTGTGAGGGCGTTTCCCCCGGCATTCAGAATAAGGCCGAGAATAAAAAAGAAGACTAACCGGCCATTAAAACGATGCGAACCCATGTGAACCTTCCTTTCGATAGTTTATAAACCGCGTTCTATTATACTCATTTTTACTTGGAATAAGGGGAATTGGCGCGAAAAAAGGTGTCAGCATAAAAAAGAGGCTGTAACCACTAGGATTACCACCTCGTAAAACTATTATTCGAATATTTTAAAATAAACTAATTTCGCGGATCGTTTGGTTCGATAAAGATGCTCCGCAGAATAAGTCCGATTACCACAAACGTAAAGGCCCCGACAATTGCCGGCAACAGATAGAGCGCCCCGTATTGGATTCCCCATTCTCCTAAAAAGACGTCGCCAATCACAGCTCCAATGAGGCCGCACCACAGGAGAAGCTTTCCCCGTAAACGCCGGGAACTTCTGACTAATAATTCAGCAGCTAACCCGATAACTGCTCCCGTGAAAATAATCCAAATGAGTCGTTCCATTCAATCGCCTCCTTATTTGTACTGTGAGTATACCAGGTTTACTAATTAATTGCGACACACAAAATATCTAAAGTAATAACATTAAAACCCCGCATCATCATACGCCCCGTACCACTGCACGAACTCCTTGAATTGTGGCAGTGTAAACGCAACATAACCGTACCCTGCACTTCGAATTATTTGACTAGCAAGGAGTCGTTGCCGGTAATTCGACAGATAATTAGCTGGTTTGTGCGTACGCTCCTGGATTTGTTTCATCTTAACCTTTGCCGTTGGTTCGGCTGCCATTGCCCGGATAAACAGGCGGTCGTGCTCCGAAAGATCTTGGTAGATTTTAGTATATGCGTTGCGGCTTAATCCTAGTTGATATTCGGGAAGCAGCTCTTCAATTAACTGCTCATCAATCACATCCCCCGGTTGGGTATGTTTCCAAATAAGGTAGCCGATTAACTGGAAGGCATACGCATACCCGCGAGTCAACGCTGTAATGCTGTTTAGCACTGTCATGTTCACCTGCCGTTTTCCCTCCTTAAATTTTTGGGCAAACGACTGAATCATTACCGTCGGGTTAAGGGGCTGCAGTTCAATCCGGTGGCTCCGCAGAAGAAACGTTAAAACACTGTTATTCTGCAACTCGGAGATGTTTTCGGGGAGTCCAGTCATGATGAGGGCGACAGGGAGATTTTCACGAATGAGCAATTGGTATAAGCTTGCAAACGTCCGCATTGATTGGGTGGACTTCACTTCATCAATCACAAGCATTACACGCATATGATGGTCAGCAACCTTCCGCAACATGGTCATCAAAAGGGTCTGATACTCGGCGGTTGTCCCCGTCGTTTCCTGGGTAAATGACACCCCAATATGAACAATTTGCATCCCCTGAAGATGGTTAAACGCCCTTTGAAGTGGCGGGGTAACCGCATGGTAAAGCTGAGAAACAAGGGAAGCTAGAATGTCGTCGTTTCCAATGAGGTTAATAACCAGCCAATCATTTTGCTGCAATTGGTTGCAGATGTCAGTGAGAAGCGCTGTTTTCCCCGCCCCCCGAACGCCGTAGATTACGGTTGTTTGAACTGGGGTGTCAAACCCTTCATTGATTTCAGTGACATAGTCCTGAACAATTTGATCGCGGTCCAGAAAAAGTTGCGGCATCCGACCGAAGTTAGGGTTAAACGGATTCATCGCGGTCCCCTCCTCATTCTTTTTTATAACTTTTTATAACTCCAGTTTCATTTTATAACTTTTTATAACTTGAAGCCACTAAAAAGTGGGGGAAGTCTCCCCCACCCTCCTCTATTCATAAGGTTACTATCATTCTATGCCGTTGCGTCCTTACCCAGGTACGCGTTAAGCATCCAGATGTTTTTCTCACACTCACCCTTAAACTCAATCAGCATATCCTGGGTGGTCAGGTCGTGCGCGTCCTCCGTCACGGCAATCGCCGCCGCGTAATCATCGCGCAAAACCTTGAATTGCCGGACTAAGCCGGCAACCATCTGCGTAAGTGGTTCTTGCCCCCACGTCAGTTTATCATCAGGAAGCTTAGTATGCGCCGTAAATTCATGGGTTGTTGACAGTGGCGCCCCGCCGATGATAATAAGCCGTTCCGCTACTTCATCAAGGTGGGTTCCCAACTGGGCAAGGTAGTCATCCATCAACGGATGAAGTTTAAAAAACTGCTCGCCGCGCATGTACCAGTGGTATTGCTGCACGTTAACCCGCAGCTGGCTGATGTCGGCAATAACTTGGTTCAACGCTGTAGTTGTCGCCTGATTTGTCATGGCATCCTCCTTATTCAGACCTAAGGGTAACTGACTGTGATGATAAGATACCATGGCTGTTCCAGAAGGGCCACTAAAAAGCGGGAATTCCCGGGGTTTTAATAAATAACTATGCTTTTTATAAAAATGATAATTATTATCCGTCCACGGAGCACCTGCTTTCACCAATCACTCGTCCCGTTAATCCGGTGATCGTGAATGATTGCGTAGTAGTTCCGTGCCGTTAAGAGGTAGATGAGCGCATACCCAATTCCAATCAATCCGGCGGTTATCAGGCTAACAAGAAGAATCATTTTTCCGTTATAAATCGAAAACAACTTTAACATGCTGCGCATTGCCGGAAAAGCAAAGCACGTGTTCAGGAGTGCGCCAGCAAGTGGCAGAAGGAAAACCGTTAGCACCTGGGTCCGCACAATTCGTTGCGTTTCCCTTGCGCTCAGCCCCAGCTGAAAGAGCGTTTGGAACCGGGCCCGGTCCTGCAGCCCCTCAGCAAGTTGCTTATAGTAAATCAGCATGACCGTCACGGTGATGAAGACGATGCTGACGATGATCCCGATGAAAAGCGCGCCCCCAAACAGGGTTGCTAGGAGCGGTCCCTGCTGGTACTTGGCGGTGTATTCTTCGTTTGTAAGGTGCAACCGTGCCTGCAGGTCATCCGCAAACCGCACCTTATCGCGTTTTTTCCCGTCCGTGTTAAAGAACGTTGTGTACAACCACGGGGTGCGGCTCGTCTGGGCACACTGCTTACGGCTACTTAAAATTACAAATACTGGTTGGTAAATTGCGTGCTGGTAGTCGTAAAACAGCGGGTACCTTTTTAACCGGTGCGTCACCGTAAAGTGGTGTTGGTTAACGGTGAGTGCGGTGAGGTGTAACTGGTTATCAGGACAGTAAACGAGCGCTTGGTTATCCCGAAGCTGGTAATGAGTATGGGTCACCCGGTTATACTCGTCCACCGGAACGAAGGCCACCTGATACCGCGGCTTCGTTGGGGTAAACTGCCCGTTCTTCGTTAAGTTTCCCATAATTGGTGCAGTCATGACGCTTTGCTGGTAATCCGTCACCGCTAAGTGGTGGCGGTGTGCAGTTTGCCTGATTATTTGCCGTTGTGCTGGGGAAAACGGTTTAGCCGTTGCCGTAATGACATCTTCGGGGTTCCACAACCGAATTAAGCTGTGCTCCCCCGCCATTAAACTAACGACCGCAATCATGGAAAGCAGAACGCTGGTGACCATAACACAGATTCCCGCAAGGCTTGCCCCGTTTTGGCGCATGCGTTGGCGGAGCCCGGAAATGATAATGAACCGCCGGCGGTGATAGTACAGTCGCCGGTTATGCTGCAACAGGTTTAACACGAGAATGCTTCCCGCAATGAAACACCCATACATGCCCGCGATTACCAGAACGTTAATCAGCATAAACGTGGGGATGGTGTCCATCCCTGGTTTACTGGTCATCGACAAGTAGTATCCCGTCGCGGTTGCCAAAATGCCGGCAATTCCCCCAAGCCACGGCAGCCGGTTCGTTGGTTGTCCCTTTGATTTACCGGATGGATGATAAAACAGGCGGAACAGAATTAACCCGCCGGAAATAATGATGAAGATTACCCCACACTTTACTAGCGGACCACCCAAGAACGGCGCGTGAAAGTGCGGAATCCCGAGGATGCGGGCGAGCGCCATGAAAACAAAGCGTTCAAAGTTAAGTCCCAGTAAAAGTCCTAGTCCCAGTGCCCCCACCGTAACGCATGTTTGCCGAATTACGATGATCAGCCGTTTGTTAAGCGGGGCCAACCCGAGAAGCGTGTATACCCGGAACTCGTGGGCCTCACTGCGCGCTGTCGTGGAGCTAACGTACACCAAAAAAGCAACCGTGATAATTATCGTCAGTTCAAATGTCAGGTGAAGCAGGGTAACGAGTTGCTTGCCGAAAAGCAGGTGGTGAATGCTTTGGTTAGCGGTCACCGCAAGGATGATGTAGTTAACCGCTACGAGCAGTGCCGTTGCGATTAAATTCGGAACGTAAATTCGGCGGTTGGCGCGCATTCCCCGAAATGCAAGTTTAAGGGCAATCATTAGCTCATTCCCCCTTCCTGCGCGGTGCTGAGGGCTAACTGGGTTTGGATTAACGATGCGGCGTACGCCGTTCGTGGTTGATCCCCGCGGTAAACGTCATTAAACACTACCCCATCCTTAATGAAGAGGGTTCGTTCGGCGTAACTTGCAGCCTCAGCACTGTGGGTGACCATTACGATGGTTTGCTGGTGAGCGTGAACGCCCTGTAACGTGGCTAACAGCGTTTGAGTTGTTTGCGAATCAAGGGCGCCCGTTGGTTCGTCCGCCAAAATAAGGTCAGGGTGCGTAATGAGCGCCCGGGCCACTGCCACTCGTTGTTGCTGCCCGCCCGAGATTTCGCCCGGATACCGTGATAGGAGCGCAGCAATCCCCAGTGATTCGGCCAACTCATCAACCTGCTCCGCGGAGTGTCTATCCGTCTTGTCCGCAAGAATCACGGGTAAAAGAATGTTATCCCTGTTATTTAATTCAGGCAACAGGTTAAAGTGCTGAAAAATAAAGCCAATGTGCTGCCGGCGAAATTTCGCCCGGGCCGCTTCGTTTAGGGTCGTAATGTCATTTCCAGCAAGCGTCACCGTTCCCGCAGTTGCTGGCGTGAGGGTGGCGATGATGTTAAGCAGGGTCGATTTTCCCGCCCCGGATTCCCCCATGATGGCCACAAACGACCCCCGCTCAACGGTCAGGTTAATATCCCGCAGGGCGTGAACCTGGTTCATCCCCCGGCCAAACGTCTCCTTAACGTGGGTTAGTTCTAGAAAAGCCACTTCTAAGTCCTCCTTATTCTTGATAATCCCAGTATATAAAGAACTACTGGCCCGTTTCCTTACAAAACTACCAGTAGCCTTACAATTTGTTATTGTTTAGTTTGTTTGACGCAAACGTAAGGTGGACGGTCGTTCCCTGGTTAACAACCGATGAGACCGTCACCTTAATTCCTAAAACGGCGCATACCTGGTGAACGAGGTACAGGCCCATTCCGGTTGCGTTGGGATTATGGGCACGGCCATTGTGACCGGTAAACCCTTCCTTGAAAATCTGCGGCTGGTCAGCTGCGGGAATGCCGTATCCCTGGTCACTAATCAAAACCGCTTGGTGCTGAACACTAACCGTAATGGTCTTCCCCGGTGAGCTATACTGGGCCGCGTTAAGGAGTAACTGCCGGACCACAAACGTCCACCAGGTGGGATCCGTGAGGACCGTGATTGTCGGGGAAATGTCCAGCCTGACTGCAATATCTTTTCCGGTAAGAACCGGCGCTAACCGGCGGACCGTCCCGGTAATTGATTTTCGGAGGTTTACCTCGGTAAAACCAAGGTCGTTATGAATAAGGCGTAACCGTTCCGCCGTAAGCAGCATTTCAACCTGGTGGTCAACCGCCGTTAGCTGGGTTGTTAGCCGTTGGCGTTGCTGTGGCGGACACTGGCGGGCCTCTAATTTAAGCGCTGTGAGCGGGGTTTTAAGTTCATGAGCCCACAATTCAAGGTATTCGTGACGTTGATCCGTCAACTTCCCGATTTCTAATTCAAGGGCGCGCTTTTCCCGCCTTAACCGTCTTAATTCTTGAAGATAAGGCTGAGCGGACAAGGGAGCCGCAAAATCATAATCATGCCGCCGTAACCGGGAACGAACCTGGGATAGGCGGACTACTCGGACACCACCCCACGCAATAACCACTGGCCAGGAAAACTGGAAAAACAGGATGGCAATTTGGCGGGTTCCAGGAACCAGTTTCGTAAGAATTATAAGAACACCTAGTACTGCCCCGTACCCAAGAATAATTGGCAACAGCGCGGTAACGGTCTGCCCGATAAGATGTTTTAGTCGTTCCACCGGTAGCCCACCCCCCGGACAGTCTCAATCGGCGCGCGTGTCCCGCCGAGAACCGCAACTTTTTTCCGGAGCCGACTAACGTTTGTCGTCAGCGCATCGTCGTTAATGAAAACGTCAGCACTCCACAGCGCACTTACCAGCGTTGACCGCATGACGGGTTCGGGCGCTACCGTGAGCAGGAGCCGCAGAATTATTCCCTCCGTGGGCGTTACGCGAATTGAAGTGGCGCCGCACGTTAGCTGATTAGTAACCGGGTTAAAGGTGTAGGCTCCCCGAATAACTTCATTAGTCGCTGGGTTCTGAAGAAGCAGGTTAATCTTGGCGAGCAGGTAGTCAATGGTCAGCGGCTTTTCGATGAAGTCGCTTGCGCCGGCAGCAATGGCCCTGCTCCCCGCCTCAGCGGTGGTTGCTGCTGTTAGAAAGATAATGGGGACGGTTGGCAATGCCTGGTGAAGTTGGGTGGTCCAATAAAAACCATCATACGTTGGGAGCGTGATGTCCATTGTAATTAGTGCCAGGTTAAACGCAACGGCTTCGGCGGTCACGTTATCCCACGACTGGACCGTTGCCACCGTGTGTTGCCACTTTTTTAGCATGGCAATTAACGGGGTTGTAATTGCTAAATCGTCCTCAACAACAAAAATTCGTGCCATTTTCCAGTTCCTTTTCTCGTACGCCGGCGTATAACCTATTTTTTTCAACAATGCTTTATCGTGAGTATACCAGTTATTGCCCCGTAATTCATTAATAATGAAAGCACTTCCGTACCGACAAATTAAAAACGCATAAAAAACACCCCAAATCTTGGATTTACCCTGTCCAAGATTTGGGGTGCACATCAATTTTAACTGTCCTGGTTTTTAATCTTGGTAACGCGTTACCTACTAATCCCTGGCCTTAAAGTGGTAGGCCTTAGCGGTGTAGTCCTCGTGCACGAGGGGATCATACAGCCCCATCCGCATCAACTCATCGCCACCGTATACCGTATGGGTTGCCAGATCCTCGTACTGCTTCTGCGGGTCGAGGCCAACCAGCTTGGTAACGTGGGCACACGGCTGCCCGCTGGACTGGGTATGGAACGTGTCGACAACCACTTCCCGCTTATCCGGGGAAACAAACATCCAGCCGCACCCGTTTGTTGTGTACGGGCTCCGCAGGCGGTAGAAGTCTCCAAATTGAACAAGTGGCCGAATTGCCTTGTACTCGGCGACCTGTTGCTTGACCTGTTCCTGTTCTTCGGCCGTCAACTTTGTCAGGTCCAACTCGTAACCAAACGTCGCGCTCATGGCTACGGCGCCCCGCGTTGCAAAGGAAACGCTCCGCCCCGTTTGCTGGTTTGGAATAACCGAAACGTGCGCCGTAAAGCCACTGTTCGGGTAGAATAGGGACGTTGCGTACTGAATCTTCTCCCGTTCGTATGCGTCAGTACAGTCACTCGTCCAGGATTGCGGCATGTATGCCAGCATTCCGTAGTCGATCCGGCCACCACCACCGGAACAACCTTCAAACAGGATATCCGGTAGATCCGTCGTAATCCGCTCTAACATGTCGTACAGTCCCAGGACAAAGCGGTGGTAAACCTCCCCTTCCTGGTCAGATGCCAACCCGAGCGAGTAAACATCAGCCAGGTGCCGGTTCATGTCCCACTTCACGTAGTCCACGTCGTTTTCGCGAAGAATCTTTTCCACCTGAGCAACGATGTTATCCCGTACTTCTGGCCGCGTAATGTCCAGGATGTACTGGTTCCGCGAAGGTGATGGCTGCCGGCCCGGAACCTGCATCAGGTAGTCCGGGTGATCTTCGTACAGCTTAGAATCAAACGAAATCATTTCTGGCTCGAACCACAGCCCAAACTTCAACCCCTGTGCGTGGACGTAATCCACGAAGTGCTTAATGCCGTGCGGGAACTTCTTTTGGTCGACGAACCAGTCACCTAAAGAACTGTTATCGTCGTCCCGGTGCCCGAACCAGCCGTCATCCAGCACGAACATCTCAATTCCGAGCTTCTTAGCATCGTCAACGATTGGGGTCAACCGTTCTTCATTAAAGTCCATGAACGTTGCTTCCCAGTTGTTAACCAGGATTGGCCGCTCAAGGTCGCGCCACTTCCCGCGGGCAATCCGCTCCCGCGCAATGTGCTGGAGGGTGTTACTCATTCCGTTCAGCCCGTTTGGCGAGTACGCTACCAGCGCTTCGGGAGTCTGGAAGTCGTCCTCAGGGTTTAACTTCCACGTGAAGTTGTAGTCGTTGATTCCAGCGACCACCCGGGTCTGCTGAATCTGGTCGCGTTCAACCTGCATGGCGTGATTCCCCGAGTAAATTAGGGAAATCCCGTACGCGTCCCCCGTATTTTCCGTCGTGGTCGGGTCGATCAGGGCAATGAAGTTACTCATCTGGTGACTGGTAGTTCCCCGCCGACTTTCGTATGAGTGCACGCCCCGGCTCAGCGGCGTCCGCTCCATCTGCCGTTCCCGGGCGTGGGCTCCTGGCAAACTGATGACCTCAAAGTCCCGTGGGGCAAAGTCTAACTGTAATGACGCTGCTTTTTCCAGGTAAACTGGGGCCTCAGCGTGGTTAATAATCCGGGTTGACCGGGCAATTACCGCCCGCTCCATAAAGATGGAGTACCGGAGTTCGAGCTCCAGGTGGGCAACGTCATCCGTAAGGGTCACCACGAGGGTTTCGACTTCGTCGCCGTCCTCGACGTACGTGCTCGGCAGTCCCTTAAGTGCTGGCTTTCCCGCTTCAATTCGGTAGTCGGAGTACTTAAAGCGCGTTGCCCGTGAACCATTTTCCTGTCGGATAATCACCGCCGGAATTCGGTAGTCGCCGATTCCGTTGGGGGTGTACTCCTGAAGGAGCGAGTCCGGCGAGTACGTCCGGTCAAGGGATCCTGGGAGGTTCCCCGAGAAGCCCCGGTCTGCGTACGGGTATTGGCGCTGGCCGTGGTAGGCCTGAATCCGCTGGCCGTAGTACAGGTGGCTTAGTAAATCGCCCTTTTCAATCTGAAACAGGTATGAAATCTTGTCGTTATGCAGGTGGAAAACCCGCTGTTCCTCATCAAACGTAATCATCTTACTCATGATGACCCCTCCTATTGGTAAGTAAACGCTTTCTTTACGCTTTTATTATACTAAACGTTACTAAAAAATCAAGGCAACATTGTGTAATGTTTACTAAACAAAATTCGTTTGCGAAATGATTGCTTTCCTCCTAAGAACTAAGTAGAATAAAAGACTACGATGAAAGTGAGGTAATTAAAATGACAACTAAAATTTATCCTGACCGGGAAATATGGGAGTACGTTGACCAGGAGTTTGCGAAGCGCGACATTTCGCTCGCAATGATTGCCCAGCACGCCTACGATCACCAGGTTCAATTTAACCCGGACATTACGATTGATGAAGCGCAGATGGCGGTGGGCAAGGTCCTAAAGAAGCGTGAAGTTCTGAACGCCCTGCTGGTTGCCCTCACCCTGGACAACCTAGCAAACGAGCATAAACTACCGGAACCATTACAAACCATTATTGCGGAGGACAACTCCTACTTTGGCGTGGACGAAATGTTAGCGATTAACGGAATTGCCCAGCTGTACGGCTCAATTGCCGTGTCCAACTTTGGTTATTTGGACGTGCATAAATCAAGCACCGCCCGGCGGCTCGATCAGAATCAAAAGAACGGTGGTCGCATCGCTACGATGTTAGATGATTGTATTTCAGCTATTCAGGCGTGTGCGGAGGGCTACCTTGCCCATAATATGGCCCAGGATGACCTTGGATAAAAACATTTTTGTGGGATATTCCTTTCAATTTTGAAGGATTTATGGTAAACTTCTTTAAGTCTTATTTAAGATAATCTTTATTTATTGGGAGGAATTGTTCAGATGGAGAATGATGAACAAAAGCAGACGGAACAAACGGCAACGCCTGAAGCTACAGCTAACAAAAAGCCAAAGAAGTGGCTTATCCCGACAATCATCGGTGCTGTGATTGTGGTTGTGCTGGCGCTGTGCGGTGGCGGTTACTACTACCACTTCACTCACACAATGAAGGACTACATGCCGAATAGTTACGTTACCTTCAAGCAAAAGGATTCAAAGATGACAATGCACATGCTCGGCCAAAAGGAGACCGACAAGACTTCCTTCATGAACGGGAAAACAGGGTTTGTTCTTGCTAAAAACGGGAAGTTCTACGACCTGAAGGACGCAAAGGTTCCTTCAAAGAAGTCCGTTGCCAGCTACATTAAGGGAAAGGACGCCCTTGGAACCTACGAATTTAAAGGAAATGACAAGCTTATTCTTCACTTTAGCCTCAGCAAATTAAAGGAAGAAAACCCAGATCTTAAGGATCTTGAAGGCGACGGCTTAAAGTACAAGGGAAAGACGGTTGATTTCACGTTCTCTGATATGAAGGGAAGTCTCCAGAAGGGACTTGAAGGAAAGTCAAGCATGGAGATTAAGATGTCCATTGATAAGTTAAACGCAACGGGCACCATTCACGGGAACGTTACAAACATGAAGGTTACTCGCCGGTAATCACCAGCTCATTTGAACAAAAAATATGGGGTGTGGTCCATAGAACCGCATCCCTATTTTTATCCCCTACTACTTCACAGCAGGTGTTTCCCTGTGCCAGAGTGGCCGCGTACTCCGCCGCACCCATCCCAGGTTAACCAGGATTAACAGTGCCGTGGAAACGAAGACGCCCGCATAACCAAAGGTGCCTGAAATCGTCGACCCGATCATTGGCCCGAAGATGTTTCCCATAAACTGCGCGGCCTGATTGAAGCTGAAAATCCGCCCGGAGAATTGTGCCGGCGAGTACTTTGTGAGCAGGGTTTGGACCTGCGGGAGAAGCGCTGCGTCGGAGATCCCAACAAGGAACGTCGCCGCAAAGACCAGCCCACTCCACATGTTTAACTGGAAGCGCGTAAAGTTCCCCAGCTGGCGAATGTACAGGGCCATAAAGGGCATAATCAGCTGGAAACCCATGCCAATAATAAAGTTGTTCAACCACAAAACATGAAGGTTATGTTGCCACTCTGGCAACTGACGGTGTTTCATTTAAGCACTCACCCCTTACTTACAATTAATTAGCGTAACTCTAATATGGTACTGATTTTACCGGTACCTGTCAAACTGCGCGGGTTCTAATAGTTCCTTACCAACCCCTCACTTGACAATACTTGTAATTATTAGCGTCCTGTTACATAATGATACAAGTGTATCAAAATATTCTATTTAGTGTACTCAAAAGAAAGATGAGGTTTTTATTATGGCAAGCCGGATTACCCGTACCACCCGCCAGTGGCTCATTGACGCCCTGTTTCAGTTAATGAAACACCAGGATTACACGACAATTACCGTTGAGCAAATTTATACGACCGCGGAGCTTTCCCGTAAGACGTTTTACCGGAAGTTTAAGTCAAAGGATGACGTTCTTAATCAGGCGATTGCTGACTGGCTGAAGGACTTTGAAGCGGCCATGCAAGCGGCAGCGCCCACGGATTGGGAAGCGTTTAGCAGCGCCTTTTTCCTCTACTGGAACGATTACCGGGACGAGTTAACGATATTAGTCCAGCACCACTTACAGGGAATGTTTCTGGCTAACATGACGGCATGCGCCCTCGCCCTTCCGTGGCTGGGTTCCCAATCCGCAACCCGGCAGGCCTTTCTTCTTACGGGATTAGCAGGCGTGCTGGTTGCGTGGTGTACGTCAGAAAACCCAACGAAGAGTTTAAATATTACCGCCCTTCAAGCGGAAGTTGCTGCTTTGATGGCGTAAGAAAGAGGTTGAGACGAAGGTCCCAACCCCTTTTCTTAGCTATTCAGCTGCATCGTCTTGTGCTTTGATCTGTACCTGCACCCGTTTTACGGCCGCTTGGAGGGCCTTGTAGTCCCGAAGTCGCAGATAATATAAACCGTACTGGTTATCTTTCCGCGGAGTCGTGTTTAAAATTAACTCCTTGGGTTGCTTAGTTTCCACGGACAGGAAGGAAATTCCCATCATGTTGGTGAGCGATAACCGGGCTAACTCGTTAAACCGGAGACGAATCGGGCCGTTTTTATGAAACGGGATAAACGTGTTAATGACGATTTCGCGGGCAGTTTCATCAATCATTACAATCGGTCGCCTTAGGCAAAGAACAATTCCCATAAACGGAAAAAGCACCGCTCCCAGTCCAAAGAAAACAACCCCGATAATGGAAATCAGGAAGGACTCATTCATGGCCACTGCTGAAATAGCCGTCATCCCAATTGCCAAAATCTCCATTACAATCCATAAAAGCCACGAGTCGTTGGCCGTGGTGCGCTGTTGCATCAAATCATCCTCTCTATCTAATTAACTATTTTATTCTATCATCAATTAGAGAAGTTATCATCACTAGAACCGACCATATACCTCGTTGCGCGGCCCCGCCCCATCATCCGCAGTTTTCCGGCAGTTAATAACTGATGAACCGCCCGTCGAATAGTCACCGTACTGTACTGGGGAATAAGATTATCAATTTCCCGGAGAGTGAAGGGTTTAAGTTGCTGGTGCATCACCTGGAGAACCAGCTGCGTTACCGGTAACTTATCCTGATGGCTATTGCCAACGCGGTCAATTAACTGCTGGTACGCCTGAATGAGGATGCCAAGGAAATAACTAACAAAGGGCGCATAGTCGTTCTGGTTTTCGTGCCACTGCTGGGAGCTTTGGTAAAGCGCGGCGTAGTATTCGTCCTTTGTTTCGGCGAGCAGTTTTTCTAAGCTAATATACTTTCCAACGGTGAAGTGCGTGCGGTAAAGCGCAAGTAACATTAGTAGCCGTGACATCCGGCCGTTTCCATCCCGAAACGGGTGGATCGAAACGAAATCAAAAATAAACGCTGCTGTTAAGATCAAGGGTGAAAAATCAGTTTGCGTGAGGGCTTCATTATACGTTGCGCACAGCTGGGTAATTAATTGCGGCGTTACTACTGCTTGCGACGGAGTAAACCGAACTTCCCTGGTGCCGTCAGGATACGTAGTGATGATTTGATTATCACTATCCTTAAAATGCCCCCGCCATTCGGCACCCGTATATCCTAGCAACCGTTTATGAAGTGTCAAAATATTAGCTGCATTAATTTCAATGAATTCCGCATTCTCGTGAATTAACGCAAGAACGTCCCGGTAACCGGCAATTTCTGCCTCACTCCGGTTAGCCGGCCGGGTTTTATCCGCCATAATTGCCCTTAACCGGGGAGCAGTTGTTGCAATGCCTTCAATCCGATTAGAGGTATCGGTACTCTGAATTTTAGCGACTGCCACCAACCGATCAAACGTCTCCTTCATGTGGGGATGATAGTTTGCCACGTATCCCCGCAACTCGTAAAGGTGATTTAGTTGGGCGTTCATTTTGGGGGTAATTACTAAATTATTCAACTTGAGATAGTCAAATTCTTTCATCAGCTACTCCTTTCAGTATCATTTCTTCTTAAATGATACCGAATAATCAACATCATTACCATATTTTCAACATCATTTACCGTAAAATGATATTGGAAGACAGCTAGAAATATAAAAATGGGTTACCTCTCCTCGAAGTAACCCATTAGTTTTATTGCTGCTGACGGTGCAATTTACCGGCGCTCCTGCAATTTCCTGTTTACCAGTGTGACTACGTGATGGTTAACCAGCAGAGCGATTCCCCACGCAATAACGTACATCACCACAAAGTTCACCGTGTACCACGTGCAGGCCACCAGCGCGGCGCAGCGGCCACAACCCGGGAAACGGCCCGCATGGTTTGGGCAACGTGTTCATCCCGCTACCCGGGGTTCCCGAAGTGCCGGGACTTGTTGAAAAACAACCTTCATTTTTCTAGTTCCTTTCTAAAAATCTTTTCTTAATAGTAACCGACTTCACCTCCTCGTCACCGTTAGTATCGCATGGTTTGTAACTCAATGGACCCAGCAGGCGATAAGTGGTGTAGTTTCCCCGATAACTGGTCAGGATTTAAAAAGCGCCGCCCCACTAGAAGGAACGCCGCCTAGATTTTCATTTTAAAATCAACGAACTACTTTTTCCGCCAATGAACTACCTTGGAATAGTACTGGGCAAAGATTTCCGCAATCATGAAGCCCACCGCAATGGCTCCCGCAATCATCAGCATGTGCACAAATAATACCTGTGCTTGCAGGATCCGCCCCGCGATGAGCGCCCGCAGTGCTTCTAAGGCAATTTCTCCGGGCACCAGGGGCATTAGTGCCGGAATGGTGAAGATGGTCACGGGCATCTGAAGCCGGTGGGCAAAAACCAACGCAACGATCCCGATGATGATGGTGGCAACCAGGCTTGCCCCAACCGCACTATGACCGGCGTGGCAGTAGTATGCCAGGTATCCCATCCACCCCGCCATTCCGGTAAGCCCCGTCGCAATAAACGCGTTTTTAGGAACGTTCAAACACACGCCAAAGCCCCAACAACTAAGAAAACTAGCAACTAACTGGAGCCATAAACTGCTATTCATCGCAACCACCTCCTAGAAAAATCGGAAAGCCAGGGCAATGCCCGTGCCCAATGCCGCCGCACAGAACAGGGCCTCAAGCCCATGCGCAACGCTTGTCAGCAGATGGCCCGCCAGTAAATCACGGAACGCGTTGGTAATGGCAACCCCCGGAACCAACGCCATCACTGCCCCAATTACAACGTTCCCAGCACTTGGAACCAGGTGAAGAGCCAGTGCTTCCTGCGCAATCAACCCAATCACAAACGTTGCGAGCAGTTGGCTAAAGAAGCTAATCCGTAACACCCGGTCGACCGTCGAATTAACCACGTATCCGGTACAACCCGCTACCGCTGCGCACAGCATCGTACTAACATGGTATCCCGGAATGCAGATGGGAATCATCATGGCACTGATTACGGCCACCGCAAGGAGCTGAAAGATTAGCGGATACCGGTGCACCTCGTGGTCGACCTCTTCCAGACGTGAATGAAGCTCTTCGAGGGTCAGCCGGTGGGCCGCAAACTGCCGGGAAAGCCGGTTGACTTCGTGCACCTTCCGTAGGTTAGTCACGCGGTCAAAGATGGCCCGTTGCTGCATGGCCTGGTTATGCTGGTTGCTCACAAAGATTCCGGTGGGTAAGGTAAACACAATCTCATCGTCTACCCCAGCACTTCGGGCGATGTGTTGGACGGTATCCTCAACGCGGTACGTTTCCGAACCACTGGAAATCATGATTTTCCCGGCCAGCAGACAGGTATCCTGTAAGAGTTTTGCGTTTGTTGTCATCGCTTTCCATCCTCCACGCTTAAACTTCCTGCGATAATCATACGCCCTCTCTTCCCAAATAAAAACCATTATTCCTTGTGTTCGTACTATTAACAACCAGTCGATGAATACCTAGTTAATGCAAACCGCTCGCGGTTAAGCAAGGGGTTCGGCTCCAAGAACGCGGCAACTCCCACTATCGGGCTGCAAAATACCCGTCATCAACTTAATTGTGGTTGACTTCCCCGCCCCGTTTAGCTCGATATACCCCATAATTTGCCCAGTGGGAACCGTAAAACTCATGTCATGGAGCGCTTCATGCCGTTCGTATTGGGGATGGATGAGGGTTTGCTAGAAATGTTGGGAACGGCGTTTGCGTGGGTACGTCTTGGTAACGTGTGACAGTTCAATTGCAGTTGTCATTAATGCCTCCAAAATAATAATCCTGGGAGTAATTCAATCGCCTTCATGACACTTAATAAAGACCCTATATTCAATGAAATAGTTGGGGATAACGTGAACATAATAGCCTGTTTTGTTAATATCGTTAGTAATTTACGAACTATAGCGCTATAAAAAAACTCCTGACTATTACTAGCCAAGAGCTCTTTTGTAGCATGATCGTTATTCTTACTTCCGGCGCCGTTCTGGAATCCGGGCAGCCTTTCCGTGAAGTTCACGCAGGTAGTACAGCTTAGCCCGCCGAACACGACCACGGCGAACAACTTCAATCTTGTCAACCCGTGGTGAGTGAACCGGGAACGTCCGTTCAACCCCGATTCCACTACTCATCTTCCGGACGGTGTACGTTTCGCTGATGCCTTCACCGTGCCGCTTGATAACAACCCCTTCAAAGACCTGGATCCGTTCACGAGAACCTTCAACGATCCGGGCGTAAACCCGCACCGTGTCCCCTGCACGGAAATCTGGGATGTCATCACGTAACTGTGACTCCGTAATCTTCTTGATTAATGGATTCATAAAAAATCTTCCTTTCACCGTCATTCTTGTCCAATTCGCCGACAGCGGAATGCCGTTAATGTGTGGCAATAGCCAGTAACTAATATACCACGTCCTACTCGTCCTGACAATTCATTTCTTCCTTGATTTCCCGTAAAAGATGACGTTCCTCCGAGGAAAGCGCATAGTTTTCCAGTAAATCGGGCCGTCGCTCAAGGGTGCGCCGCAAAGCTTCCTTCGTCCGCCAGCGGGCAATCCGCTGGTGGTCGCCACTAAGCAGAACGTCCGGCACCTTTAACCCGCGAAAATCGGCTGGGCGGGTGTACTGGGGATACTCCAAAAGTCCGGTCGAGAAGGAATCGTCCATGGCAGACGAATCGTTTCCCAAAACATCGGGAAGAAGCCGCACCGTGGCATCAATCATCACCATGGCACCGAGCTCCCCCCCAGTCAGGACGTAATCCCCCAGTGAGATTTCGTCCGTCACGCGGGTGCGAATCCGTTCATCGTAGCCCTCGTAATGCCCGCAAATAAAGGTGAGGTGCTGTTCATGGGCTAATTCTTCGGCAACGTGCTGGTCAAACCGGCGTCCAGCTGGGTCCAGAAGGATGACCTTCCCGGGAGTTAGCGCTTTTTGTTGGACCGCATCAAGCGCATCAAAAATTGGCTGCGCCTGCAGCAACATCCCCGCACCGCCACCGTAGGAATAATCGTCGACATGGTTTTGCCGGTCGGTTGTATAGTCCCGGAAATTAGTAACTTCAATGTCCAGAATCCCCTTCTCAACCGCCTTGCCAACAATTGATTCGGTGAGGGGCCCGGTAAACATTTCGGGAAACAAACTCAGAATATCAATCCGCATTATTCAAGCCCCTCCAGTAAATCAATAATCACCCGGTGGTTTTCAAGGTCAACGCGTTTAACAACGTCCTTGATGGCGGGTAAAAGAAGGTCGTCCTGCCCGTCGCGTTTAACAACCCACACGTCATTAGCCCCAGGCGTCATGATTTCCGTAATCTTCCCCAGTACGCGCCCTTCCTGGGTTTCAACCTGAAGCCCCACAATGTCGCGATAATAGTAATTGCCCTCCGCAAGGTCATCCTGTTGGGCGGCGGTTACCTTGAGATCGCCGCCCTTAAGCTGTTCGGCGAGGTTCATGTCAGTGATTTCCGCAAACGTCAGGAGATCGAATTGCTTGTGCTTCCGGTGCCCGGTAACCGTTAATTGCCGGGGAACCTGTCCCGGAACAAAGACGGTGAGGGTTGCTCCCGGGGCAAACCGTTCTTCCGGGAAATCGGTTGTCGCCAGCACCCGGACCTCTCCGCGGGTTCCGTGGGTATTTACAATTTGTCCAACCTGGTAATAAGCTTCCATTTATGGTTTCCTCCGTACGATAAAAGGTTCCCACCACATGGTCAGGAACCTTTTATTAATCATCAACAATATTCAAGCGTACCCGCTTTGAACCGGATAAGCGAATACTGTAAATAATTGTCCGAATTGCCTGTGCAATCCGCCCGTGTTTTCCAATCACCCGCCCAATATCAACGGGTGCAACCGCTAAGTTCAGGTTAAGAAAATCGGGTTGATCATCAAGGGTTACGCCGACATCATCCGGCTGGGTAACCAGCGGCTTAACGAGCGTTACCACCAATGTCTTCACGTCTTCAACCGTCATTATTCTCTACCCTACTTCTTTGAAAACTTAGCTTCGTGGAACTTCTTCATGATCCCTTGCCGGGAAAGGATGTTCTTAACCGTTGCAGACGGCTGAGCACCGTTGTTTAACCAGCTCATAATCTGGTCTTCCTTCAGGGTAACCGTTTCCGGCTCGGTTAACGGGCTGTACGTCCCAACTGATTCAATGAACCGCCCATCACGTGGTGACCGGGAATCAGCAACGACAATCCGGTAGAACGGCCGCTTCTTGGAACCCATCCGCTTTAAACGGATCTTAACTGACATTCTGTCCACCTCCTGCTTAATTACTCAACGGGTAATAATATACCAAGAATTCGAATGCCTGTAAAGGATAAATTCTTGACAGGCGATATTTATTTCCGCTTTTTCTTCTTTTTCTTGTTTTTCCGGTTGGCCTTGCGGTTCGCCTTCTTAATCTTCTTGAGCTTATTCTTCTTCGTCTTACGGACCATCCGGTTCATTGACATCTTAGCCAGCTTACCGGTCATCCCGTTCCCGAAGAGGTTTTCCATTCCCGCAAAGTTCCCGTTTGAGACCTTGTTCATCATCTCGCGCATCTGCTTGAACTGCTTAATCATCCGGTTAACTTCCTGGATTGGCCGGCCGGCTCCCCGCGCTAACCGCCGCCGCCGACTCGGGGTTAACAGGTCCGGATCCTGCCGTTCAGCTGGCGTCATGGAATACACAATCGCCTTTTCGTGCTCAATGTCCTTCGGGTCAAACTGCATGTTTTTAAGGGCTGGGTTATTCGCCATTCCCGGAATCATCTTGACAAGGTCGTCCATCGAGCCCATCTTTTGGACCTGTTCGACCTGGTCAAGAAAGTCGTTAAAGTCAAACGTGTTAGCGCGCATCTTTTCTTCAAGCTGCGCGGCCTGATCCTCGTCGTACTCCCGCTGCGCCTTTTCAATCAGCGTCAGCATATCCCCCATGCCAAGGATGCGGGAAGCCATCCGGTCCGGGTAGAAGACGTCCAGGTCGGTCATCTTTTCCCCTTGCCCAACAAACTTAATTGGTTTGCCGGTGACGGCCCGGATTGACAGGGCCGCCCCACCCCGGGTATCGCCGTCAAGTTTGGTAAGAACAACCCCGGTAAGGTCGAGCTGGTCGTTGAAGCCCTGGGCAACCTCCACCGCATTTTGCCCGGTCATTGCGTCAACCGTTAGTAACACTTCGTTCGGATGGGCTAACTGGGCAATTTGCTGCAGCTCGTGCATTAGCTTTTCGTCAATCTGCAAGCGGCCGGCCGTATCGATGAAAACGTAGTCGTTCTTGTTTTCCTTGGCGACGGCCAACCCCTGCCGGACAATCTCAACCGGGTCAACTTCGGTTCCCAGTGAAAAGACCGGGACGTCAATCTGTTTCCCGATGACTTGCAGCTGGTCAATGGCGGCTGGCCGATAAACATCAGCCGCAATCATCAGTGGACGGGCGTGCCGCTCGTTTTTTAACTTCAGGGCTAATTTACCGGCCGTGGTCGTTTTCCCGGCCCCCTGAAGCCCAACCATCATGATAATTGTTGGAATCTTTGGGGCCTTGTTCAGCGGAACGGCTTCTTCGCCCATTACCTTAACCAGTTCTTCGTTGACAATCTTGATGATTTGCTGGTCCGGCCGTAAACTTTCGAGTACTTCAGTTCCAACTGCCCGTTCCCGGACACTCTTGATGAAGTCCTTGACAACCTTAAAGTTGACGTCGGCTTCTAGCAGGGCCATGCGGACTTCCCGCATAACCTCCTTGACGTCGTTTTCGGTAATTTTCCCCTTCCGGAGCTTCTTGAACGCGTTTTGAATTCGTTCCGTTAATCCTTCAAATGCCATGTGGTTCACCTACGCTTCTTCCATTTGTTCTAATTGGTCAATTAACTGCTTAAGCTGGGAATCGTCCGGATAATTAGCCGCCACGTACTGCCGGAGCCGGTCGGTTTGAGCACTTTGGTTCGCAAAGTGCTGGTACAGGTGTAACCGCTCCTCGTAGTTTTCAAGGAGTTTCTCGGTCCGGCGAATGTTATCATAAACCGCCTGCCGCGAAACGGAGTAGTTCGCAGCAATCTCCCCCAACGAATAATCGTCGCGGTAGTACAGGTCGATGTATTCGGCCTGCTTGGCGGTTAAGAGGGGCTCGTAAAAGTCAAGCAGCGCGTTTATCCGGTTGGTTTTTTCGATTGCCATCTAATCATCCTCAATAATCTTGGCGGTTACAAGCCCCTTAAACAGACCGTAAACAAACTCCTCGGGGTTAAAGTCCCGCAGATCATCCATTTGCTCACCAAGGCCCACTAGTTTAACGGGCAGGTGCAGTTCGTTCCGGATTGCTAGGACGATTCCCCCGCGGGCCGTACCATCCAGCTTCGTGAGAATGATTCCCGTGAGGGGCGTAACTTCCCGGAACTGCTTAGCCTGGGTCAGGGCGTTTTGGCCGGTCGTGGCATCCAGCGCCAGTAAGGTTTCGTGGGGCGCCTCCGGGACCTCGCGTTTAATGATGCGCCCAATCTTTTCCAGTTCCTTCATCAGGTTAACCTTGTTTTGAAGCCGCCCGGCCGTATCAATCAACAGGATATCGTAGTGCTCGTCCTTGGCCTTTCTCACGGCGTCAAACACCACCGCCGCTGGGTCGCTCCCCGCCGGTTTCTGGACAACGGGCACGCCTACCCGGTCGCCCCACGCCACCAACTGCTCAATGGCGCCAGCCCGGAACGTGTCCCCGGCCGCAAGCAACACCTTTTTGCCTTGGTCCTTAAAGCGGTGGGCTAACTTCCCGATGGTGGTCGTTTTGCCAACCCCGTTGACCCCCACAAAGAGGTAGATTGTCGGGCCTGCCGCCGCAAAGTGCAGCGTGTTATCCTCGTCCTTCCCCTCTGCGTCATAGATCTCAACCATCCGTTCAATTACGGCATTTGAAACATCTTCCTTGCTCTTGGCGTTCCGAAACTTAACTTCGTCCCGCAGGGCATCACTAATTTTCAGGGCCATTTCGTACCCAACATCGGCCTCAATCAGGGTTTCTTCCAGGTCATCAAAAAAGTCCTCGTCTACCCGGTGAAAATTAGCAAGGAGTTGTCTTAACTTCGCCCCAAAACCGTGGCGGGTCTTGGCTAACCCCCGGTCGTAGTGCGCCTCTTCCTCGGACTCTGCTGCCGCTGGGGCTTGTTCAGGGACTGGCCCTGGCTCCTCGGAAACTTCATCTTCCGTTTCAGCTGTCCCAGCTTCTTCTGTGGTGGGCTGTTCAGGCTCAGTCGTCGTCTGCTGGGCCGGCTCTGCGGTCACCCGTTCATCAGCAGTAGCAGGCTGAGACAGTGCTTTCTCATCCCGACTTGAGCCGGTAGCGATTTCCTTGTTTTCAACTGGTTCATGCTGTTCAGCGCTTTCTTGCTTATCAGTTGGCTGGGATGCTGGTTGCTCCTGGTCCGGCTGCACCTTGTTTGCCGGTGCTTCATCCGTTACTGCCGTGTCCGCTGGCGCAACCTGCGTTTCACTTGATGATTCATCCGTTCCCTGGGCGGCTACCGGCGCATCCGCTGGCTCAACTGGTGCTTTGGTCGTTGCCGGGGTACCCTGTGCAGATTGCCCTTCAGTCGAGGTTTCCTGTGCCGGTTCCGCGGCGGAAAGATGCTGTTTTTCCTGTTCTTTTTGCTTATCAGTTTCCTTCGGGGTTCCCCGAAATGCCCGTTTTAGGCGGTCAAATAGTCCCATGAAAATCCTCCCCGTTCGTGCGTTTTCCTGAGTAGTATTCTACCAAACTTTATTCCTGATTTGAATTCACCGCGTCATCAACGGCAATGGAAACCATCTTTGACACCCCAGCCTCCTGCATCGTTACCCCGTACAGGACGCTGGCGTTCATCATGGTCCCCTTCCGGTGGGTAATTACGATAAACTGCGTGTCGGTATCAAACCGCCGTAAAAACTGCGCGTACCGGGCTACGTTGGCGTCATCAAGGGCGGCTTCCGCTTCGTCCAGGATCACAAACGGCACCGGCCGGACCCGTAACGTTGCGAAGAGCAGGGCAATTGCCGTCAGTGCCCGTTCACCGCCTGAAAGAAGGCGCATGTTTTGCTGCTTCTTTCCCGGTGGTTGGGCGGTAATCTCAATCCCCGTTTCCAGTAAATCATCCGGCGCTGTCAGTTCGAGGTCGGCCCGGCCCCCGCCAAAGACCTGGGGGAAAATCTGCTGGAATGCACCCCGGAGTTGGTCAAACGCCGCTTTAAACTTAGTTACCACTTCGCCGTCCATTTCGTTAATGGTGGCAGTTAATTGATCACACGCTGCCTGTAAATCAGCCTGCTGGTGGGTCAGAAACTGGTACCGCTGGTCAACCCGGTCAAACTCATCAATGGCTCCCAGGTTAACCGTTCCTAATTCATCAATTCCCCGTTTAAGGAGCGGGAGTTGCCGGTTGATAACCGCAATGTCGGTTTCATGTTTGGCTGCTGCCGCTGCCTCATACGTCACCCCATATTTGGTACGCAGGGCCTCAAGGTGGTGATCCATGAGTTCTTCGCACGCTGTAAGAGCCGTTTGGCGGCGGTGCAACTCATCACGGGCATCCGCAGCCAATTCCTGGGCCCGGGTAAGTTGCTGTTCAATTGCCGTCACCTGATCGTGAAGCTTTTGCCGGGCTTCCTTGGCTTCGGCCACTTGCTCCATGGCGGCAACGAGCCGCTCATGGACCGCGGCAACCTCCTGTTTGAGGGATGCTGTCGCATCAGATGAGCCAGGATGGTTAATCCTAGCAAGTTCTTCTTTTTGTTCGCGAATCCGGGTGGTCGTAGCCTTTACCCGTTGTTCAGCATCCGCCAGGCGCGCTTGCTGGGCCTTTAACGCCGCCTGCTTTGCCGTCACCGTTGTTGTGGCGGCCGTGTATTCGGCGGACTGCTTTTGCTGAGCAGCCGCATTTTCCCGTTGCTTGGCGGTCAAGTTCTCCACCTGCTGGGTCGCATCGTGCACGGCTGCGGTGGTGGTTGCTAATTCTGCTTCTAATTGCCTAATCTGGCGGGCAGTGGCTGCTGCCGTCTGCTGGTGCTTATTTTCAGCGGTAACGGACTGCTGCCACCGATTCACCGCCCCTTCAGCAGTGGTGACCGCCTGGTTTTGCGTTGCGAGGGTTGCCCGCAGGTGGTCAATATCCTGGTTCACCGCGGCATTCTGCTGGCGCAGTGTTTCTGCTTGGGCATGCGTTTTTTCAATTGTCTGGTTGAGGGCCTGCAGCCGCATTTCCATTGTTTTGACCTGCGCTGCCAGTTCGTCCTGGCGTTGCTTTTGGGCTAAAATTCCCGGCCGTTTGTGCCGCGTTGCGCCCCCGGTCATGGCCCCGCCCGCACTAATCAAATCGCCGGCAAGCGTTACCACCCGCACCCGCCGGTTTAAGGCGTTACTAATCCGGGTGGCCGCCGCTAAGTCAGCAGCCACAACCGTTGCGCCTAAAAGGTGGGCTACTACCCGGGCATTCTCGGGGGAACTAGTAACCAGTTCGGCAGCCACGCCCTGAAAACCGTCAATTTGCGCAGCCCGGGCACGTTGGTCAAGGGCTAACTGACGGGGGGTTACTGATTGGCGCGGCAAAAACGTTGCCCGGCCCGCCCGGTGCGCCCGAAGATACTCAATTGCTTGGTGCGCAGCGGTCTGGTCAGAAGCAACGATGTTTTGTAACTGCCCACCGAGGACCGTTTCGATGGCCACGGCATACTGGGATGGCACGGTTACTACGTCGGCAACCGTCCCAACCACCCCGTCAAGGTGGGCCTTCATCACTGCCTGCACTCCCTGGTAATAACCGTTATAGTTGGCAGCCATTCCCTTGAGGGTTTCCATCCGGGTGAGAGCTTGCTGGTAAATTCGGTCGGCTTGTTGGGCCTGCCGGCGCAGCTGTCGTTCCTTATCAACCACGGCCTGAAACTGGTCATTCTGTTCCTGGCGTTGAGCTGCTAGCTTCTTTAACTGTTCCGTAGTCTGGTGCACAGCTTGCTGAGCTGCTGCCAGGTGCTCTTGCGCCTCTTCAAGGTGCTGCTGGGCAGCAGCGTCCTGGACGTCCGGGTGGTCAGTCTCCTGCCGCTGGCGGGTTTGTAAGTCCGCAATCCGGGCCCGCGCAACGGACTGGGCGGTTGTTAGCGCGGTCACCCGGGCCTGGGCTTGTTGCAATGCATCAGTCAGTTGATCATCAGCCTGGGCTGCTGGTGCAAGGGCGGCTACCCGCTTTGTTGCCACAGCGTATTCCTGCTGGAGTTGCTTAATAACCTGCTGAAGTTGGTTAACCTGCATTTCCTGCTGCTCTTTTTCCGCCGTTAACCGGGCTAATTCCTTTTGCCCGGCTGCTAAGCGCTCCTGCTGGAAAGTCGCATCCCGTTGCTGCACCCGCTGTTCACTCACAAGGTGCTCGTGCTGCTGGGTGAGGTGCACAACGTTTTCTTGCAGTTGATCTACTGCCCGTTCCTTTTCCTGCAGGGTTGCCCGCACTTCTGCAGCAGCCTGCTGCCGTTTCCGCCGGTCATTACCGGTCTTGGCTGCCAGCGCACGCGCCTGCTCAACATCGGCCGCCAACTGAGCACGCCGCCGTTTATTTTCCTCAAGTTCGACCACCAGTTTACTCTGGTACAGGTAGTCATACTGCTTTTTTTGGTGCTGGTAGTCGCGGGCAATGCTAGCCTGCTCCTTGAGCGGCTCCCGTTGCGCCTTTAATTCGGTAATAATGTCAACGACCCGTTCCAGGTGTTCTTTGGTTCCGGCCAACTCCTGCTGGGCCCGCTTCTTTTCTTGTTTATACTTCAAAACACCGGCTAATTCCTCAACGATTACCCGGCGTTCTTCTGGTTTACTATTGAAAATTTTTTCGACGCGCCCCTGTGAAATGATCGAAAACGATTCCTTCCCCAGGCCCGTATCCAAAAAGAGATCCACGATGTCCCGTAGCCGCACCTGCCGGCCGTTTAGCCAGAACTCACTAGTCCCGTCCCGATACAACCGCCGGATAACCTCAACGGTCGCCGGTTGTTGTGGCAACAGGTGGTCGCTGTTATCGAAAGTTAAAACGACCTCAGCCCGGTTGAGCGGAGAGCGGGCACTCGTTCCGGCAAAGATGACGTCCGCCATCTTTCCACCCCGCAGGCTCTTAGCGGACTGTTCACCTAAGCCCCACCGAATTGCCTCGGTGATGTTACTCTTTCCGCTCCCGTTCGGCCCCACAATTCCGGTCACTCCGGGTTGAAAGTCAATTACTGTTTTGTCCGCAAACGACTTAAAGCCGGTTAGCGTCAGTGATTTCAGTTTCATTAACGTTCTTCACTCCGTCCGTCAGCCATTCCACGCAATGCTTGCGCTGCAGCTGCTTGTTCGGCAGCCTTCTTGGAATGACCCGTTCCTTCCCCAATCTGGTGCCCGTCTGCCCACACAGTCATTGTGTACTGACGGTCGTTATCCGGTCCGCTAGCTGCCTCCAAGCGGTACTCAATGTGACAGTCACCGTTTTCTTGCAAGCGTTCTTGCAGCTCGGTCTTATGGTCAAGTAAGTGGTCAAACCACCCCATGTCAAGCTTGGGAAAGACCACCCGACTGATAAACCGCACAACGGCGTCCTTACCCTGATCAAGGTAGAGCGCCCCGATAAATGATTCAAAAATGTCACAGAGAAGCGATGGCCGCTGCCGGGCGTTCGCCTTCTCTTCACCCTTTCCCAGCCGAATATACTCGTCAAAGTGGCATTCCTTAGCAAACTTGCTAAAACTGTCTTCACATACCATGGCAGCCCGCAACCGGGACAGCTTCCCTTCCGGCATTGTCGGGTAGCGTTTAAACAGGTATTCCGACACACACAGCTGCATAACGGCATCCCCTAAGAACTCAATTCGTTCGTAGTATTTGAGGTGCTCTTTGGGGTGCTCGTTGACGTATGACGCCTGGGTAAAGGCTTCATCTAGCAGCGCAGGATTATGAAAATGAATGCCAAAGGTGGTGGCCAGGTGATGTTCAAGTCCAATAATCACGGTCTCATTCCCCCTTATTCGGCGTGGTCAGCGGCTTCTTCCTGTTCCTTTTGGGCAGCCCGCTGCGCAGCAAAGAACCGGTTAAACCGCGGTAACATTTCACCGTTAATCATGTCCCGGATCTGCTTAATCGTGGCGTAAACCGCCCGGGCATCACTTGAACCGTGCGCCTTAACAACCGGCGCCTTAACTCCCAGAAGCACAGCGCCGCCGTACTGGGACTGGTCCATCATAGCCTTTACCTTGTTCAGGCTCTTACCCATCAATAAGGCGCCCAGCTTACCGGCGATGCCCCCGTCAAGAACGGCGTCCTTTAACAGGTGCATGCAGGCCGAAGCGGTCCCTTCCATTGACTTAAGAACGGCGTTCCCGGTAAACCCGTCTGCAACCACGACGTCGCATACTCCGTTAACGATTGCCCGGGACTCAACGTTCCCAACAAAATTAATGCTTGAATCAGCGGCGATTAATTGGTGGGCTGCCACCGTCAGTTTGCTTCCCTTATGCGGTTCTTCCCCGTTATTCAGCAAACCAATCCGCGGGTTCTTAATGCCCCGGACGGTTTCAGCGTAGTACTTTCCAAGAAGGGCGTACTGGTACAGCTGTTCTGGTTTACTATCAGCGTTAGCCCCACTATCCAGTAGGTTAAAGGATCCACCTTTCAGTGAAATGACCGGTAGCGTTGACAGCAATCCCGGCCGCACGATTCCCCGAATCCGGCCAACAATCAGAAGTCCAGAAGCTAAGAGGGCTCCCGTATTTCCACATGAGAACAAAGCGTCCGCTTCGCCCTCCTTAACTGCGTTGGCGGCCATCACCATTGAGGACGTCTTCTTTTTCCGCACCGCTTTAACCGGTTCATCGTTCATGGTAATGACTTCATCCGCCTGCTTCAGCGTAATCCGTTCGTCATTCTTTAAGACCGCCCGGACCTTAGCTTCGTCCCCAAACAGAATAAATTCAACGTCGTTAAACTCGTCCCGGGCCCGTTCAACCCCCGCAACAACACTTGCCGGTGCGTTGTCACCGCCCATCGCATCAACTGCTAATTTAATCATGGCTTCTCTTCCTTTCACGATACTTAAATTACTTCTTTTCTATTTTACCCTAAATTGGTACTAATCAAAATTCCCTGCCCGTAAAATCCGGCCTTTCAGGTAATCACGCAACGCTGCGTATTCCGGATTGGTTGGAAAGTCCGCCGCAAACACTACCGCATGGGCGGCCTGCTGGGCAACTTCAAGGATGGTGAGGTCCTGGACCGGATCACCAACCTTAAATGCGGGCAACCCTGATTGGCGTTCGCCCATTACTTCGCCAGGCCCCCGGAGTTCCAGGTCCCGTTGGGCAATCACAAACCCATCGGTCGTCTGGGTCATTGTCTCAAGCCGTTTTTTCCCGTAATCCGTTTTGGGATCGGCCACCAGTAAACAGTACGACTGGGCAGCACCCCGTCCGACCCGGCCGCGTAACTGGTGAAGCTGGGCTAACCCGAAGTGATCAGCATCAAGAATCATCATGGTCGTGGCGTTAGGGACATCCACCCCAACTTCGATTACCGTTGTGGAAACCAACACGTCAATCTGGTGGTCCTTGAACGCCTGCATGACCGCATTCTTCTCGTCGGCACTCATTTGCCCGTGCAGTAAGCCCACCCGGTAGTTCGCAAACCGTTCCGTCAACCGTTCATAAACGGCCGTGGCGTTCTGAAGTTCGACCGCGTCACTCTCCTCAATGAGGGGGGAGATAACGTAGGCCTGCTCCCCGGCTTTAAGGCGGGTTTCGATAAACCCTAAACCGTCATTTAACTGGGTTTTCCGTAACCAGGTGGTCTTAATTGGCTTTCGGCCGGCCGGAAGTTCGTCAATAACGGAAACGTCCATTTCACCGTAGGACGTAATCGCAAGGGTTCGGGGAATCGGCGTGGCGGTCATTGCCAGCACGTCGGGATTCTCCCCCTTCAACCGCAGGGCGCGGCGTTGGTTCACCCCAAAGCGGTGCTGTTCATCGGTCACGATTAACCCGAGGTTGTGAAACTCAACGGGATCCTGGATTAATGCGTGGGTCCCCACAATGATGTCGATGTCCCCGTTGGCCAGGTGTGTCAGCAACTCCCGCCGCTGGACTGCCCGGGACGCGGAACTCCCAGTAAGTAACCCCACGGTAATTCCCAGGGGTTCAAATAGCTGCGCTAGTTTGGCAGCGTGCTGTTCGGCCAGAATTTCAGTAGGCGCCATTAACGCCGCCTGAAACCCCGCACTAACCACGGCATCCATCGCAATTGCAGCAACAACCGTTTTTCCGGACCCCACGTCCCCCTGCAGAAGCCGGTTCATGTGCACCGGCCGCAGCATGTCCGCACAAATCTCGTTTACCACCCGTTTTTGGGCGGTCGTCAACTCAAAGGGTAACCGGTGAATAAAGTCCCGTAGTTTCGTAACATCGTACTTAATCGCTAACCCGGCTTCGTGCTGGTTGCGCCGGCGGACATACTGGAGTTCCGCTTGAAACCGGAAGAACTCCTCAAAGATGGCCGACCGCCGCGCCTGTTTGGCCGCCTGCATGTTTGCCGGAAAATGCATGTCATGGATCATCTGTTCCCGTGGCTCGAGGCGATACTTTTGGCGCAGGCTTACCGGGACCACATCGCGGATAGAGGGATGAAAGCGGTCGTAGGCCTGCCGGACAAGCTGCTCGATAGTATTGGCTTTGATTTCATTGGAAGCCCGGTAAACGCCCTGAAAGCCACGGTCCTTAATCTTTTGCAGGTTAATCAGCTTCATGCCAGTCAACCGTTGCCGGGCCGCGTTGTATTTTCCGTAGACCCCTACTTCTGCTCCTAGCGTGAGTTGTTTTTTGAGGTATGGCTGGTTGAAAAACGTCACCATAATCACCGCCGAGTCAAGTACCAACCGGAAATTTAACCGGCTTTTTCGCCGCCCAAACCGGGTTAGCACCGGTTCGGAACCGACCACGCCCTTGAGGGTTACCTTTTCCTCATCCGCAATTTCATCAACCTTTTTTGTGGTGAAATCATCGTACCGGAACGGGTAATCAACCAACAAGTCCTCAATTGTATTAATCCCTAGTTTATTGAGGGCCTGCTGCTTTTTAGGCCCGACCCCTGTTAAGACAGTCACGGGCTGGGCAAGTTCGTCCATACCATTCACCTCCACTAAACCACAAAAAGGGTGACCGGCCACACGGACCAATCACCCGGAGGAGTTTTTACTCAACTGAAATCAGGTACGGGTAAACCGGTTGATCCCCCGCATGGATTTCAACTTCAAGTTCATCATCCAGGGTTAAGACGGCCGCTTTAATCGCTTGTGCTTCCTGCTCATTGCCATCTTTCCCGTAAATAATCGTTACAATTTCGCTGTCTTCGTCCAACATGTGTCCAACCATTTCCACGGCTGCTTTCTTCTGGTCGGCATTTGTTACGACGATGGTACCGTCGACAATTCCCATGTAGTCGCCCTTCCGGATTGTCCGCCCGTCAATCGTTGTGTCCCGCACAGCAACCGTCACCTGGCCGGACTTGACGTCATCAAGATTAGCGGCCATGTTTTCCGCATTCTCCGCGAGGGAAAGGTCCTTGTTAAAGTCGAGTAACGCTGTCATCCCCTGCGCAATCGTCTTGGTTGGAACAACGGCAACATCAGCGTCAACCACCTCGGCGGCCTGTTCCGCTGCCATAAAGATGTTCTTGTTATTCGGTAAAACGATGACCTTATCAGCCCCAGTTGCCTTAATTGCAGCGGCAATATCAGCCGTACTTGGGTTCATTGTCTGTCCGCCGCTGAGAACGTTGGTTACCCCTAATCCGGTAAACATCTTCGCAATTCCGTCCCCGGAAGCAATCGCAATGATGCCATAGTCACCCGCAACTTCGTTTTTCTGCGGTGTTGGCTGATCGTCCACCCCGTTTTCTTCCAGGATGGTTTCGTGCTGAAGGCGCATGTTATCTACCTTCACCTTAATTAAGGCCCCGAAATGCTGGCCGTAGGATAACACTTTCCCCGGGTGTTCCGTATGAACGTGGACCTTAACAACCTCGTCATCAGCAATTACCAGCAGTGAATCACCGAGCTTATTCAGGTAACCCCGGAACTCATCGTAGTCAAACTGCTTATCAACGAGCTTCCCGGCTCCCAACCGCACCATGATTTCGGTACAGTAACCGTATTTGATGTCTTCCGGGTTAAGCTGGGTTTGGGCAGCCTCCTGGTGCTTAGCGCTCACCATGCCTTCCATTTCACCTGGGGTTGGCTGGTGGGTCTCATCAGCCGCCACGTTTCCGGTTAGGGCATCCGCAAACGCCTGGTAAACAAACGTCAACGCCTGACCACCAGAATCAACGACCCCCACTTCCTTCAAAACAGGAAGTAAATCAGGGGTGGTCGCTAATGCCTCAGCCGCGCCATCGGCAGCCGCCTGCATGACCTGTGCCGCATCGTCTGTTTGCTTAACGGTATGCCGCGCAGCCTCCGCCGCCTTCCGGGCCACCGTTAAAATGGTCCCTTCAGTGGGCTTCATGACTGCCTTATAAGCGGTCTCAGCCCCACTCGTAATCGCATCGGCTAAGTCCTGCGCCGTGAGCGCTTCTTTTTTTCCAACTGACCGGTCAAAGCCGCGGAAAATTTGGGACAAAATTACCCCGGAATTTCCCCGGGCGCCCATTAACAGTCCCTTTGCTAGGGCCGTCGTTAGTTCACCAACACTCGTTGCTGCCGATTCCGCAACGTACTTGGCCCCGCTTGCCAGGGACATGCTGGTGTTTGTGCCCGTATCGCCATCCGGAACGGGAAAGACGTTTAACTTATTGATAAAATCAGCATTTTCATTCAGCCGCCGGGTACTAACCGCGACCATCTTACGAAATTCAGTTTCAGTTATTTCGGAAACCTTCAAGACCATATCCTCCTACCTACGCTCAGTTTCGGCGTCGATTACGCGGACGCCCTGCACAATTACGTTCACCGCATCAGCAGTAATTCCGAGCATGGATTCCAGGTTATACTTGACCTTATTCTGGACGTTCCGGCACACCTCAGAAATCTTTGTGCCGTACCCCACAATGATGTAGACGTCCACAGCAATCTTATCGCCATCCTGCCGGACAACGACTCCCTTGGCAAAGTTATCCCGCTTCAGGATCTCATTTAAGTTATCCCGAATCTGGTTTTTGCTGGCCATCCCAACAATGCCAAAAACCTCAGTGGCCGCACCGCCAACAACGGATGCAATTACGTTGTTATCAATATCAATGCTCCCAAACTGGTTTTGAATCTTAACTGCCATGAGCACCCAGCCTCCTTCAATGGTCAAATAATCATAGTACGATGATAGCACAGCCCCCGCCAGATTAAAAGTTACGCTCCATCCCATGCACCAGAAATAAATCCTGCCAAGCAAATTTACTTTACACTTTTCCTTGCAATCGCTGGGATCCTATGATAACTTTATTAACTGAATGAGCAAGTTTTACTTGCAATCTAGTGCTAAGGGAGGGTTAACGATGGCAAAAGATTACATCACTGGCCGGAAGACCACCTTCGGAAAGAAGCGTTCTCACGCTTTGAACTCATCAAACCGGAGCTGGAAGCCGAACCTGCAGAAGGTCCGCATCATGGTTGATGGTAAGCCGAAGAAGGTTTACGTTTCAGCCCGGGCGCTTAAGTCAGGTAAGGTTAAGCGCGTATAGTTAGTGAAAGGCTCCTCTCCCTTAGGAGTCTTTTTTATTATGCAAAAGCATGCATCCCTGCGATTAATTGGGATGCATGCTTTTTCTTTATCCATGATTTGAAAGGTCCCTGCTTTGAATTACACCCACCACACCCTGAGTGAAACTCAACTGAGCTGTTGGGGCGCTAAACTCGTTACTAACAAGGGCGCGGGCGGTGGAAAAGTGCGCCTCCGTCAACGGGTACTTTAATCCACGTAGGGTTAATCCCGTAACGGGCATCAGGGGAATCACCGCTAAATAGCGGGCCTGGTCTTCCGGTACCAGTTTATGCGTTCCCGGAAGATAAAAGCGGACCACATTTTGCCGGTCCCGCAGCGTTACGTGGGAAGCCAGTTGCCGGAATTCAGGCCGTAAGGGAAAAAGGATGTTGGCCAACAAATGATCCAGCCGTCCTCCCGTGGCCCCGTACACCGTAATGGCTGCCTCAGGCATGGTGGTCGCCAGCCACCGCAACGCTAACTCGGTATCGGTATCATCCTTTTCTGGTGGGGCCTGCACCAGCAGGTTAGCCCACAAGCTGACCTGCTCAACCGCCCACCCCATCCGGCCGGCGGTATCAAAATCACCAATGGCAGCAATCATCTTCCGGTGGTGCTGCGCAAGGGTTACGGCACCACCGTCAACACCAAGCCACTGCCCGACACGGGTAAAGACATCCTCCGGGAGAAACTCGCCCGGTCCCCCGACTAACACGTTTACCTGCTGCATCATGCACCCTCCTATTTTTTCCCGTACTGGGGCCGCTGGTGAGCCAACCAGTCCTGAAACTGTACGTAATCGGCATACCGCTGCTGGTCGATTTGCCCCTCATCAACGGCCGCCTTTACGGCACAGTGGGGTTCGTTGAGGTGCAAACACCCCCGGAACTTACACCCTGCCTGCCTGCTGGCAAATTCTGGAAACAGTCCTGGGACGTCTTCCCGGGTGAGGTTTCGCAGTTCAAACGATGAGAACCCCGGCGTATCAGCAATTAGCGCAGCCCCAACGGGAAGCAGCGTTACCCGTCGCGTCGTGTGTTTTCCACGGGAAAGCGCCTTGGAGACGACCCCCGTTTCCAAGCCTAATTCGGGGGCTAACTGGTTAAGGAGCGTCGACTTTCCCGCTCCGGTTTGCCCCATCACAACCGCGACCTGGTTGGTAAGGGCCGTCCGGAGTGTCGCTAACGTTTCCTGGTCATCCATTTTTTCGGGGAAAAAGCACCGGTAAAACTGCTGGTAATATGCGACCTTCTCCGCAAGCTGTTTTCGCTGCTCAGGGGTCGTCAAATCTCCCTTTGAAAAGTACAGCACCGGCGTAATCCGCTGGGCTGCCAGCATGATGAGCTGCCGGTCCAGGAGGTTCTGGTTGAAGGCGGGTTCCACTGCCGCAGTGACCACAACAGCGCAATCAATATTGGCAACTGGTGGCCGGACCAGTTCGTTCTTCCGGGGAAACACCCGCAAAAGGTAACCGTACTCGGCCCCCTCATCAACCTTAAACTCAACCCGATCCCCTACCAGGGGAGCCAGGCGTTTTTGCCGCAACTTTCCCCGCGCCCTGGTTCGGTATACGTGCCCATCACTTTCCACGTCGTAATAGCCACTTAACGATTGCCGCACCTGTCCTTCCATTTAGTTCCTCCTTAGAGTCCCAGGATTGCTAATTGGGACTTCCGTTGTTGTCCGGGTTGTGCTTCCCGGCTTAACCGCAACCACCACCCGGAGTGCGGCCCCGTGGCGCACGTACACCCGGGGAGCCGGTTGTTGACTAATCACCGTATTATTCGGGTAGTTGCTGGTGGGCTTATTAATAATCACCAGCCGTAAACTCTCTTCCGTTGCATACTGCTTCAAGTGTTTAAGTGACCAGCCCGTGACGTTTTTTACGTGAAACAGTTGCTGGCCGGTATTTACAGTTAACGTTACCGTTGTCTGCTGGGGAACAACGCGCTCCCCGGCGGCAATACTCTGGTCCACAATTTGGCCGGCTGCCATCCCCGGAACGTACACGTTTTGCCGGAGAACCGTCATCCCCTGGTGCTCCAACCGGCGTTTCACCTGGGTAAACGACTGGCCCTGATAATCACCGAAGCGTTTGCGATCCGCCCCGCGGGAAACGATCAACTTCACCGCCTCGTTCCGGTGCACCTTCTTCCCCTGACCAGGCGTGGTCGTAATGACCTGACCAGCTAAGTAGTGGGCGTTATACTGCTTTGTCACCCCGGCAACACGGAGATGTTTTTCCTGTAACGCCGTTCGGGCTGTCGCCACCGTCATGCCGGCAACTGCCGGGACTTGCTGGGGGATGAGCGCCCACGCCGCGCCCCCACCTAAGATGCCAAGTAGAATAATCCCAACTCCTGCCATGACCCACCGCCACCGGTGGGGGTGCCGGCGCCGGTGGTCCGCCTTATGGGAAGCCGACGCTGGTTTTTCGGTTGCCGAAGCAGGCTGGGCTGTTGGTATGCTGGCTGGCGCTTCTTCCGAAGGTGTTGCCGGCGTTGCCGCCTTGAGCGTTGGAAGAACCTTTGTCTCTTCGTCCACGTAGGAGCGGGGTTCCCACCGGACTTCCCCCTGCCGCTCAAATGACAGGGCAGAATCAAGGTCCTTTTTCATTGCCGTCACCGTTTGGTAGCGGTCCGTCCGTTTTTTCGCCGTGGCGTGGAGAACCACGTTTTCCAGCGACTGGGGAATTCCCACGTCATACTTCCGCACGGACGGCATGGCCTCCTTGCTATGCTTTAAGGCAATTGCAACGGGCGTATCCCCGTTATACGGCAACGTGTTGGTTAATAGCACAAACAGGATGATTCCCAAAGAGTAAATATCAGACTGGGCCGTGACCGCCCCGCCCCGGGCCTGTTCCGGGGAAATATAGTGAACCGATCCCACCATGGCGTTAGTCCGCGTCATGGAATCAGCCAGCGCAATCCCAAAGTCAGTCACCTTCACGTTTCCTTGGTTATCAATCAAAATATTTTGCGGCTTCAAGTCACGGTGAATAATGTTGTGCGCGTGGGCCGCAGCCATTGCGTCCAGAATCTGGTCCATAATCCGGACCACCTCGGTGTACCGGAACGGGAAGTGCTGTTTAATGTACGTCCGTAAGTCAGTTCCCGCAACGTATTCGGTCACCAGGTACTGCATGCCACCTTCTTCCCCGTAATCATAAATGGTCACAATGTGGGGGTTCGTAAGTTCGGTTAAGGCGTACGCTTCCCGCTGAAACCGTCGCATTGCATCCGGATTATCCCGGAGATCCAACCGCAGCAGTTTCACGCTCACGTCCCGGTTGAGAATTAAATCCCGCGCCCGGTAAACGTTTGCCATGCCGCCTTCACCAATGAGGGCGTTAATTTGATACCGTTCGTTTAAAATGTAGCCAACCTTCATCCTACTCGCCTCCTTCGTTCTTAACCACAAGGGCCGTAATGTTGTCCGTTCCACCCGCAGCATTGGCCGCTTCGACCAACCGGTGAACCGCCGCCGTCACTGTGGGGGCCGTTGTTAGTAGCTGTTCCATTGCTGACTGATCTACGAGCTTGTACAGGCCATCCGTGCACAGAAGCAGCTGGTCGTCAGGAAGAAACGGGAATGTCGCCACGTCCGCCTTCACCTGTTCTGAAATTCCCAGGGTCCGGGTAATGACATTTTTGTGGGGAAACGCCGGCACGTCTTCCGGCTTCAGCTCACCCGCTGCCAATAACTCATTTACCAGGGAATGATCCGTGGTGAGCTGCTGTAAGCGGCCCCCCCGAAAAACATACGCCCGGCTATCCCCAACATGGGCAACCACAAATTCGCGCGGGAAAATAAAGGCACACACCAGGGTCGTCCCCATTCCTGCAAGGTCGGGGTACTCCTGCGACCGTTCAATAATGGCGCTGTTTTCCTGGGGAATTGCCTGCTGAAGCCACGGTTCAATGGCATTCGGGGTGGTCAGGGTTGTTTGCTGAAACTGAAACCCGAGGCTGGAAACCGCCATCTTGGACGCAATTTCACCGCCCTGGTGGCCGCCCAGCCCGTCAGCAACAATTGCTGCGCCCACGCCGCCCTGGTTGGTAACCACCTGGACGGCATCCTCGTTATGCTGCCGGACCTTGCCGATAATCGTTTCGTAGTCAACATCCACTAGAACCACCTCCTACTTAATGCGCCGGAGGGTTGCAATGAAGAACCCGTCCGTCATGAAGTCATCCGGATAAATTGTGAGCACATCCGTTTCCCGCTGTTCCTTAACGTTCTTGGTTGTTTGCACGCGCTCAAGGGCATATTCGGGATGCCGGGCGAGAAAAGCCGTCACCGTCCCCTCGTTTTCCTGCTGCAAAATGGTACAGGTACTGTACACCAACCGGCCCCCCACCCGCAGCGTCGGGGCAACGGCGTCAAGAATCGCCCCCTGGATTGCGTGCAATTGTTCTGAGTCAGCCGCTGTTTTCATGTACCGAATTTCGGGTTTCCGACGAAGAAGCCCAATTCCTGAACACGGCGCATCCACCAAAATCCGGTCAAAATAACCGGACGCAAAGGTCGCCGTTGTCTGGCGGGCATCGAGCTGCCGGGCGGTGACCCGGGCGGCTAACCCGCACCGGGTGGCATTTTGCTTAATTAACTTGACCTTATGAGCGTGCAGGTCAAGCGCCATTACCTGGCCGGTGGTAAGCTTTCCGGCAATCTGGGTTGTTTTTCCGCCCGGGGCCGCGCACGCGTCTAACACCTGGTCTGCTGGTTGCACCGCGAGGGCATCCACCGCAAGCTGGGCACTTTCATCCTGAACCGTAATTAAGCCCCGCTGAAAAGCCGCGGTTGCGGGGACAAACCCGCCCGTTACCCGCAGCCCATCTGGGGCAATGGGACTCGGCGTGACCGTTAAGTTCGCCTGTTGCAGGTCACGAATCACCCTTTCACGGTCATCCGGATGAACCAGCCGCACACTCTGCACCGGGGGGTCATTAATGGTTGCCAGCATCCGCTCTGTCCGGGGAAAACCGCGCTCTGCCACCAGCTGGCGGACCAACCACTGCGGGACACTTGCCGTTACGCTTAACCGTTTTTCCGGGTCAGTAATGGCACTAATTGGGCGGACTCCCTGACGCTGAATGGCGTGGAGAACACCGGTTACAAACCGCCGAATCCCAGCGTGGCCGCGCTGTTTGGCAATTTCAATTGTTTCACTAAACACCGCCCGGTCGGGAATCCGATCAAGGTAGTGCATCTGGTACAGGGCACTTAACAAAAGTTCATGAACCCAGGGGGTCAGCTGTTTTTCCCGAATAAACGGGGCCAGCCAATATTCTAGCGTTAACCGGTGCTGTAACACCCCGTTAAACAGCTGCGTTAAAAGCCGCTGGTCCCGCCTAGTCAGCGCATGGTGGCTGAGAACCTGGTTTAAAGTGAGGTTTGAATAGGCGTGTTGCCGCATAACCCGGTCAAGCATATCAACTACCAGGTAGCGCGGCGTTTCATTAATCTGCATCGGTAATTACCTGCATTCCTTCCTTAATCTGCTGACCGCCGCCATTCAGGTAAGCCGTAATCTCCATCCGGGGCTTCCCTGCCGGTTGCAACTCGTTCACTTCGTACTGGGTCCCTTCAGCGGCCGCAAGCACGAGCCGGTGCTTAGTCCGCACGGTGACGGTTCCACTTGGCGCGGTTGTTGGCTCGCTGAGGGGCGTCACCTGCCAAAACTTCGTGCGTTTCTCGTTCATGTGCGCAAAGTACGCTCCGGGCTGTGGCCGGAGTGCCCGCACGTGCCAATCAACCTGGGAGGCAGTCATATCAAGGGTCAGCTGCTCCTGTTCCGGCTTAATTGTCGGGGAAAAGACCACCTGGGATTCATCCTGCGGAACCGGGGTAACCTGCCCCTTAATCAAGCGGGGAAGCGTCTGCAGTAAAAGCGTTGCCCCCACATCACTCATCCGTGCGAAAATCGTCCCGGTATCATCATTGGGGCCAATTGGAATCGGCTCCTGGGCAATTATGTCACCCGCATCCATGGCCTTTACCATGTACATGATGGTGACCCCCGTTTGCTGGTCCCCGTTCATGATGGCGTACTGCACCGGCGCCCCTCCACGGTACCGCGGGAGGAGTGATCCGTGCACGTTAATGGCCGCCACCTGCGCGGATTGCAACAGCTTTTCTGGTAAAAATTGTCCGTACGCCGCGGTAATAATGAAGTCAGGCTGCATAGCAATTATCTCTTCCATGGCCGCACTGCCACTGAGTTTTTCGGGCTGAAGCACCTTGATGTTGTGCTCAAGGGCAACCTGCTTAACGGGGGAAGCGGTCAACTGTCGCTTCCGTCCGACCCGCCGGTCTGGCTGGGTAACAACCGCTAAAAGGTCATAACCCGCATCAATCACCGCCGTCAAAATCGGAGCGGCAAACTGCGGCGTTCCCATAAATACTACTGATGTCATTCCGAACTCCTTCCCCTAAAACCCCTGTGGATCCCGGTCGATGGTCAGCTGAATCTGCTGCCGACTAAGCCGTTGGGTCCGTAAGGCAAGCTTCTGAAGGTATGCCTGCAACTGGGGTTCTTGTTTGTACTTAATGATCAATTGGTAATAATACCGGTTATTTACCCGCGTCACCATCTGTGGGGTCGGTCCGAGCAGGCGGGCTTGCGGTGACAAAAGGCGGGTTAACTCCCCCCGAACTTTTGCGAGAACCCGCAGGACCTGTGCTTCCTTCGGCCCGCTTGCCGTCAGCTGGATCGTGTAGAAGTACGGTGGATAATCATTTTGATGCCGCACCTGCATTTCCCGCACAAAAAAGCCCTCATAATCCTGCTTACCCGCCAGTTGAATTGCGTAGTGGTCCGGGTTAAACGTTTGGATAATGACTTCCCCGGCCTTATCTGCTCGTCCGGCGCGGCCACTGACCTGGGTCAATAGCTGAAACGTTCGTTCACTCGCGCGAAAATCAGGCAAACTCAGCCCCGTATCTGCGTTCAGGACGCCTACCAGGGTAACGTTGGGAAAATCAAGCCCCTTGGCAATCATTTGTGTTCCCAAAAGAACGTCCGCATCATGGTTACCAAACTGTTCGAGGATTCGTTCATGGGCGCCTTTCCGCCGGGTCGTATCAACGTCCATCCGTAAAACCCGGGCCGCTGGCACCAACTGGTGAAGTTCTTCGGCAACCTTTTGCGTCCCCGTTCCGTAAAAGCCAATATAACGGCTCCCGCACTGTGGACACTTTTGGGGGACCGGCTGCTCGTGACCGCAGTAATGGCACTGCATGCGTTGACGGTCACGGTGAAACGTTAGCGAAATGTCACAGTTGGGGCACTGTACTACGAACCCACACTCCCGGCACATCGCAAACGCGGCATACCCCCGCCGGTTGAGCATAAGTACCACCTGTTCGTTGCGGTTCAACCGTTCCCGGAGGGCCGTCACTAGCTGCGGCGAAAAGTCCGCCACCTGCGTTTTCCCCATCACGCGCCGCATGTCAACGAGCTGCACGCGGGGTAAGTCCTGACCGTTAATCCGGTGCGGTAACCGCAGCCACTGGTACACGCCCTTTTGCGCCCGGGCCCGGGATTCCAGCGCCGGCGTGGCACTTCCAAGGACAACGGGACACTGGTGGTACCGTGCCCGCCATAAAGCAACGTCCCGGGCATGGTACCGCGGCATACTATCCTGCTTATAGCTTCCTTCATGTTCCTCATCAATGATGATGATGCCGATGTTTTTTAGCGGAGCAAAGACAGCCGACCGTGCGCCAACCACAACCTGGGCCTCGCCACGGGCAATGCGGCGCCACTCGTCATACTTTTCGCCCACCGATAATCCGCTGTGTAACACCGCCACCTGGTGGCCAAACCGGCCCCGCACCCGGTTAACCATCTGCGGGGTCAGCGCAATTTCCGGAACAAGCATCAATGCGGTGCGCTGATACTTAAGGGCAGCGGCAATTGTTTGGAGGTAAACCTCCGTCTTTCCGCTCCCCGTTACCCCTTCGAGCAAAAACGGCGTCGGGGTCTTGGCTTTCTCCGCAGCGGTGATGGCCGTAACGGCCTTTTCCTGATCCGGCATCAGGGGCGGCGCCTGCGTTTTCTTTACCGGAGCATTGAACGGATCACGGTACTGCTCGACCTGTTTGCGGGTGAGCCACCCCTGCTTTTCGGCAGTCCGGAGGTGCGCCACTGTTAAGTGTGTCCCCCGCAAAAAGTCCGCCTGCAGAACCGGCGCATCGAGTTGGGCTAACCGGTCGAGTAACTCCCGTTGCCGGACAGCGTTCGTCCGGACGTGGGTGGCCAACTCGCGGTACTCCGCGGCTGTTTTACACGGTACAACCTGCGGAACGGTCTTCTTGCGCCCACGTTCGGTCACGTGATAAACGATTTTAACCGCCCCACTCCGCTGTAATTCGGCGATTGTTCGCATTACGGCCGGAGTAAGCCGGTCGTCATCAAACGCAATTTCCCCTTTCTCCCCAAAGAGGGGGCACACGTCCGCCGGGACCTTTTCTGGTGCAACGAGCACAACTGTTTTCTGATACTGAGCGCGCATGGCAGCCGGCAACATGGCCTGAAGACAGCTAATCTTAAAGGCAAAGGTCTGCCCTACCAGCCAATCGGCAAGCTGGAGCTGTTCTTCCCCCAGCACGGGATTGACGTCAACCAGGCGTGTCAGGGAACGGAGTTTGACCCCTTCCGGTGCTTGATCCGTTGTTTCCACGACGAACCCCTGAACTTGCCGGCGGCCAAACGGGACCTCCACCCGCATTCCCGGTGCAACCACCGTTGTCAGTTCTTCCGGTACCCGGTACGTATACGGACGGTTCGTTTGCTGGGTCGCAACGTCAACAATTACCCCAACGTACTTACTGATGATCACTCACCTGCCCTAGATGGCGCGCAATGGCCTGAATAATGGTGGTTGCAATGGCGTGCTTTGAGGCCCGTGTAACCTCCTGGGGAGCCTTGTCAGGCGTGAAAATGGTCACCGCGTTCTCGCGGCTGCCAAACCCGATTTCCTGTTCGCTCACATCGTTTGCCACCACCATATCCAGCTGTTTCTTCTGGAGTTTGGTGCGGGCATGCTCTGCCACCGCTGTGGTCTCCGCCGCAAAGCCCACCACGTACTGATCCGGGCGCTTGTTTTTGGCCACCGTTGCGATGATATCCTTCGTTTGGTGCAGGTGGAGGGTCAAATCAGCACCACTCTTTTTGATTTTTTCGGGGGCAGGATGCTCCACGCCGTAGTCTGCAACCGCCGCTGCCGCAATAATCACGTCCGCCTGTTCCTGGCGGTCAAAAACGGCCTGCGCCATCTCCGCACTTGTTTGCACCGCAACCAACGTTACTCCCGGAACGGGATCAAGCGCCGTCGGACCACTGACCAACGTCACCACAGCGCCCTGATCACGCGCAGCCGCTGCGAGCGCATATCCCATCCGCCCACTTGAAGGGTTGGTAAGATAGCGCACCGGATCAAGGTACTCCCGGGTCGGGCCGGCGGTTACCAGAACGTGCTTGCCAGCAAGCGCTGTGCCATGCACCAGTTGCCGGTGAATCCACGCGCTAATTTCTGCAGGAGCGGGAAGCCGGCCCTTTCCGGCATACCCCTCAGCAAGCAGCCCCGTTGCGGGTTCCATCACGCGCGCGCCGTCTGCCCGTAACTGGGTAATGTTGCGCTGGACTGCCGGGTTGGCGTACATCTGATCATTCATTGCGGGGATGAAGAGGCGCGGGCACGCCGCCGCACACAGGGTGGTCGTCACTAAATCATCGGCGATTCCCCAAGCAGCCTTACTGAGAACATTGGCCGTTGCCGGAACGACTACCATTGCATCCGCCCACCGCGCTAATTCGACGTGTACGAGGGGCTGATCAGCCGGCCCCAGAGTGGTCGCTACCGCATGATCCGTCAGCGTAGCAAACGTTAAGGGCGTAACGAACTTGGTGGCCTGGGCAGTCATCATTACCCGCACGTCCCAACCAGCCTTCATCAAATCGCGCACCACGGTGGCTGCCTTGTACGCCGCAATTCCGCCGGTGACCGCGACTACAATGTGCTTTGTCATGCTACTTCCCTCCCTAAATAAATACGTTAATTATGCTTTCATTTTAGCAAGATTTGCGGGTAAAAAAAAGAACCGGTCGCCCGGTTCATCAGTCCCTACTTTTCTTGGTCGGCACCCTTAATCTTCAGCTTCCCAGCCGCAATTTCTTCCAGGGCCCGCCCAACGTTTTTACTTGAATTGTACTTGCTTAACAGCGGTAAAGCACCCAAATCAAGCTCGTGCGCCCGCTTGGCAGCCAGCATCACCAGTGAGTACCGGGAATCAACTTTTTCTAATAACTTATCAACTGATGGGTATAAAATCATTTAAGTTCATCTCCTAGGTGTTTCTTGTAGTCGGGTAAGAAGCGCTTTACACGCCACCGTTCTGCCCGAATAATGGTCTTAATCTTTTCCGCAGCCTTATCAACTTCATCGTTCACAACGGCGTAGTCGTAATTCTGCATCATTTCAATTTCGCCTTTAGCTTTTTCCATGCGCTTATCAATCGTCGCCATGTCATCGGTGCCCCGATTAATAATCCGCTGCCGGAGTTCCATTAAATCCGGCGGTGTCAGGAAAATAAAGAGCCCATCCGGACACTTCTCCCGCACCTGCATTGCGCCCTTAACCTCGATCTCCAGGAAAACGTCCTTGCCACTGTCGAGCTTTTCGTTAACGTACTTCAACGGCGTACCGTAGTAGTTGTCGACGTACTGGGCATACTCCAGCATGCCTCCGTTTGCGATTTCCTGCTCGAACTCCTCCTTCGAAACGAAGTAGTAGTCCTTTCCGTTGACTTCTCCCGGCCGCATCTTCCGGGTAGTCATTGAAACAGAATAATCAAACTTATTATCGTCCTGTTCGAAAATCCGCTTCCGAACCGTCCCCTTGCCGACACCCGACGGCCCGGACAGAACGATCAACATTCCTCTTTTCGCCATACTTCCTCTTCTCACCCTTAATCAAACTTATTGTAACCATCATACGGCGGAACGCCCCATTCTGACAAGGGTTAGGTTACAAACTGTCAATGTTTTGTAACTTAATCGTAATTTTCTGTTGCGATTTCGAACGCTCGTTTGTATAATAAAGTCATCATCTTGTTAAGAAGGGGGACAAGTTCATGTTAACGCGTAAGTCGATTGCGACCTTTTTACACCAGTTAAACTCGCAGTTCGAATACTTCTTTTCGCCGGAAGCGGCGGTTCAGCGTCAGGTTACCACTGAAACCACGCCACTTAGCCAGTTGGTTGACGGACAAACACCCGTTACTGTGACCCTCACAACCGGTGAGGCACCACTCCACGGTATTCTTAATTGGCTAAACACTACTGATGCGTTGGTTCTGACCGTCCCCGGAAAAAAGGTTAAGCGGATTATCCGCCCTAGCCAAATTGAGCACGTTGCTTTTGACAATTAAATAAACCAAAGGAGGTTGCGACTAAGGTCACGACCTCCTTCTTTTTTAAAACATAATGTCATTATTTTCGTTTAACCACTGCTGGTCCGCTTGACGAAATGCTTCTGGATCCTGCAGTAATTGCCGGTACTGCTCGATCTGCTGTTGTTGGGAAGCCGAACACTGCTGCTCATCAATATGCTGCAGGCACTCCGTCAAGATTCGCCGTAGCTTGGTAAGCCGTTCCGGTTGGGTGAGCCGGGTCCCGTCTGGCCGGGAAAAATATATGTTTTTCCGACACAGTGTCAGCGTTTTTAACCAGTCCGCAGTAATTAACGAAGCGGTTGCCGGACTGTGCCACCGCTTCAATAACCGGCACAGTGCCGCTGTTTCCGTCGCCCGTACGGCCAGCCGGCGACCATCATAGTGGTTCACTGCCGAGCCAACCCGCTGTTGGTAGTGGTAGTATACACGTGAACTGGTGAGGACCAACGAGCACTGGTAGAAATACTGGTAATTCAGGACCGTATCCTCACCTACCGGTAAATCCTGAAAAGTGAGGGGCTGGAACAACGCCCGGCGGTAAACCTTGTTGCAGTTATAAAACATTCCGTCAGCCGCGTACAGTTGCGGAAAAGCAGCAATGAATGCCGCCCTGTTCATCTTCGGTGGCAGGTTTAAGTGCGATTGGCGTTTTTGGTTACCCGGGCCGTCAAACGCAATATCACTGATAATTAAATCCGGTGCTTGTTTTAAAAGCGGGACGAACCCCGCAAACGCCGTCAGGTCAAGGACGTCATCCCCATCAACAAACGTAATGTACGGTGTCGTCGCCCGCTGAACACCCACGTTTTTGGCATGCGCAGCCGACTTATGCGGGGTGGTTACCAGCGTAAAACGCGAATCACGCGCACACACTGCCTGGGCAATTGCGGCAGTCTCATCCGTTGAACCGTCATTTACAATGATGACCTTAAACTCAGGCATCGTTTGCCGCTGCAAGCTTGTTAAGGTGTGCTTAAGGTACGCCGCCACGTTATAAACGGGCATAATTACCGTTAATTCTGGCATCACCGCACCTCCTTAATCCTATTTTGCCACAGAAAATGAATCAGTAACTGGTCAACCTGGTGATTGGCGTGCAACCGACTGTGCTGGGCCTTCCATCCCGAAATCATGACCGCCCGGTATGATTTAGCCCGGACCGTGAGGGACCGCATTGCGCGGGATGAATTATTTCCAACCGTCCCGTCCGCATTTGTCCCGTTAACGTTGCCGTAAATGTTCAGCACCCGGATTCCCTGCGGATACGTCCGTCGGAGTTGTGCAATTCGCTGGTACGTCGCGGTTGGCTGGGTCGGTACGCCCGCCTTGGTTAACGGTGAATTACTTCCGGTCATCCGGAGTACCCCGTTAAACGGTCCGGCAATCGCCACCTGTTTTTCTACCCGGGGCAAATTCGGATCACTCCCATACCGCAATAGGTAGGTCATAATATCAACGTTGCCCTTGGAATGCCCCACGAAGTTAATCCGTTGCACGTGGTCTTCCCGCTGAAGCTGGACAATTACCTGATGAAGCCACGCTGCGTTTTTGGTCGACTGTGGCTCCCGGTTAGCGGCAAACTGAACTTCCACGATTGGATTCTTCGCCTGCTTACTAAACTTTCGTGACAAGTGGACTTTCCCCCGGGTGCTAACATCGGCGCGCACCACCGTCCGGGTCACCCCGGCGCGTTCAGCCGCCTTCACCATGTGCTGTTCCGCATGCGCACTACTCCCGTAGCCGTGCACAAACAACGTCACCACTTGCGAAGATTGCGTTCGTGTTTGGGACGCGTGTACTAAATGCACTCCTCCCCACCCGCTAATTAACAGAACTAGAATGAGCGCAGCCCAGCCCACATGTTTACCGCGGTTCATCTCCTCATCACCCTTTCACCGAACTAATTAGCTTCATTTTATAATTATTCTACTAAAATTACCATTTAATAGTACCTTCTAAAAAGGGAGGAGCATTGCACTCCTCACCTTTCATTTTCGTTTTTTATCAATTAAAACTTCGTAATGCCAATCATGATGGCTCCGGTAATTACTAATAGCAGCCCACCAAGCGTAAACTTGAGTTCCTTTAATCCCTTATTCCTTCACCGTTAACGGGGCCAACTGCTCCTCAATCTGGGTTCGCGTCGCTCCCGTCGGAACAAGCGACGCCGCCACGTACGCCCCTTCAATCAACGGCACATTATAAATATGAACTTCCTTATCAGTGAGTTCACTGGCCATCTCCAGGTTCATCTTAGCACTGCCCAGGTCATAAAAAGCCAGAATTGTATCCGCCTTATTATCCGTAAAAGCGGTAGTAATTTTTTCCATGCTGGTACCGATCCGGTTATCATCTGTTCCCCCGGCAAACGTGATGGGGGTATCACCAGCAACCTGCTTGAGTAACTGAACGACGCCCGCGGCAATTTCCGGCACGTGGGACACAACGGTAATTCCAAGCATTATTCCACCCCCACGTTTAATAAGGAAGTAAACAAGTAACCAGTTGAAACAGCGCCAGGATCAAGGTGGCCCTTCGCGCGCTCGCCGAGGTAGGAAGCCCGCCCCTTGTGCGCAACAAGATCGCGGGTGTGGTCAACCGCCGTTTGGATGGCTTCTTCCGTAAGGGTGTCATCCTGAATCTGGGGAACGACCACATGCCAGACGTCAACCATCGTTTTATCGCCAGGCTGGGCACCGCCCCGCTTCATTACCCCGGTAGCCGCAGCAGCAAGCAGCTCGCCCACATCACTTGTTGCCGCACTCTTTTTCGCCATTTCCAAAAAGGCCGTCCCGTACAACGGGCCCGAAGCCCCACCGACCTTACTAATTAGCGCCATGGCCGTTTTCTTTAAGGCATCAGTGAGGGTAGCTGGCACCGGTTCAAGCGCAGCCGTTACGGCATCCATTCCCCGCACCATGTTACTCCCATGGTCGCCATCCCCAATCGCATCATCAAGGTCATTCAGTTCTTGTTTATGCGTCGTAATGAGTTGGGCAAAATTCGTCATCCACTGAACATACTTTTCAACCGTTAATTCCATAATGAGCCTCCTACCATGCAATCGTTGCAACCGGATAATTGAGGTAATCCAGCCACTGCTTATCTGCAACTTCCATGATGGTTAAAGAAATCCCTGCCATGTCAATTGACGTCATATAATTTCCCACCTTCATAAACGCTGGCTTAATTCCCTTGTCCGCTAACTGCGCCAGCAGGTCGTTACTAAAAATGTATTGCTCCATCAGCGGAGTGGCGCCCATCCCGTTAACGAGGACCGCATAATCCTTCTGCGCATCAAGGTGCAAGCTGGCATCAATTTTACCCAGCAGTTCAGCGACCAGTTCCTTGGATGGTTTAATCTTTTCGCGCCGGTATCCTGGTTCACTGTGAATCCCAACCCCGTACTCAATCTCGTCGTCGGCAAGTTCAAACCCCGGTTTCCCGACTTCAGGAACGGTTGCTGCGGATAAGGCCACCGCAATGGTATTGATGTGCGGAAGAACCTGCTTGGCAAGCTGTTCGATTTCATCGAGGCTGGCGCCCTGATCTGCCGCCGCTCCCAGGATCTTATGCATCAGGACCGTTCCGGCAACGCCCCGCCGCCCCTGGGTGTATAGGCTATTTTCAACGGCGATATCATCATCAATAACAATGGACTTAACCGGAATATCATCCATTGCCGCCATATCCTGCGCCATCTCAAAGTTCATGACATCCCCGGAGTAGTTCTTAATTACCAGGAACACGCCCTTCCCGTGATTGGCCGCTTTGATAGCTGCGTAAATTTGATCAGGAGTCGGGGACGTGAAAACCTGTCCCGCTACTGCCGCGCTCAGCATCCCTTTCCCCACGTAACCGGCATGGGCGGGTTCGTGACCGCTGCCACCCCCACTTACGATGCCAACCTTTCCGGCCATCGACTGTTCATCACTCCGAACAACGGCCATCATTTCCGGAATCTGTTTAATGTACTGGGGATACGCTCCCACCATCCCCCGGACCATTTCCGGGACAACGTTTGCTGGATCATTAATAATTTTTTTCATGTCTACCGCTCCTTTCAATTTCATTTTATAATAAAACGCTTTCAAAATCAGCCAAAAACAAAAGAAGGCCGCAAATTTTGACCTTCTTCATGTGCTTAATTGATTGCTTCATCCAACGCCTGCAAAAAGGCCTGCGCTTCACCCGGATAGTAGTAATCAGCAATTTCCTTAATTGGGGCATCAGGATCAACGTTGACTGCGACAATCGTTCCTGCGCCACTCATTCCCGTCGTATACTGGGCAGCTCCCGAAATTCCTAAATTAATAATCAACTTTGGGGCAACCGTCGTCCCACTTTGACCAATCTGCTGCTCCTGGGTAAAGTGGTCGCCCACAAGCGGCCGGGTAACCCCAATTTTTGCCCCCATCTTCTGCGCTACCTTCTCAGCAAGCTGAATGGTTACCGGATCGTTTGCTCCCCGTCCCAGCGCAAGGATAATGTCCGTTGCGGCCAACGAATTGTCCGCATCTGTTAGTGGATTTTCTTGCCGTTGGTTGAGAACAACCTGGTTATCAGGCTTGACCGTAACCGCTAATTGCTCAATGGCATCCTCAGGAGTCGGTTCTCCCTCCTGGACAGCTTGAAACACGTTCGGCCGCACCGTTACCATCTGAGGAAGAACACTGTCGCTGGTAATTTCGCACATAATCCGGTCACCATACGAGGGTTTAATTCCTATCAGTGTCTGGTTATCAAACCGCAAATCAACACAATCAGCCGTTAGTCCCGCGTCAACGTTTCCCTGAACGCGTGGGGCAACTGATCTTCCCCACGTCGTCGCACTAAATAGCAACGCAATTGGCCGGCCAAGTTGGACCATCATTTGAGTGAGGGTTGCGGCTGCGGTTTCCTGGGTCATTTTTTCATTCAAACTGTCGTCCGTAACGACCATAATCTGATCGGCACCAAACGGGCGGAGTTGTGCCACTAGCTTATCCCGATCAGCCGCCGTCGTTAAGACCACCGCAACCACCGGCACCGGACTAATTGTTTTAGCCTTGCTAAGCAGTTGAACGCTTCCCGGTTCGATTACCACACCGCGGTGTTCCACTACCACCCACGTTTTATCACATTGCTTACTCATTGTGGGTCCCTCCTTCCATTAAGTCGATTCCCACTGGAAGCTGCTCTAATAGACTGTTAACGGCCTGCTGCGGGGCTGCCGGTAACTGGACATGCTTTCGCTCCACCTGCTTAGGACTAAAGACCCGCTTAACAACGGTTGGGGATCCCTTCAACCCAACTTCCTGAGGGGCAAGTTCTAAGTCAGTTTCATCCCAAACAGTTACCGGGGTATCCATGCTTACCCGAATGGCATGTAAACTAGGATAGTGGTACTCATCCGCAGTATCCGGAGCGGAAACCGTTCCGACAGCGGGAAGAGCCACCGTAACCTCCTCCTGAGCCTGTTCAACTAACCGGTGTGCAACTAAGTGGCGCGCTTGATCCACCGTTCCATCCGTCATGTAGGTCACCTGTGGCAGGTTTAACTTGGTTGCGACTAACGGTCCAACCTGCCCGGTATCAGCGTCCTGGGCCTGTGATCCGAAGAGGATTAAATCCGCCCCGCCAAGTTTCTGAATTCCCGCAACCAGTGTCTTCGCAGTTGCCAGTGTATCTGCGCCCCCAAACGCCCGGGAACTCAACAACACTGCGCGGTCTGCTCCGAGAGCCATGGCCTGGTGCAGGGACTGGTTAAAATCAGCGGGTCCCATGCTCAGCGCAACAATTTCGGTATCGGGATGCTGATTCTTAATTGTTAACGCCAATTCCAATGCCTGCTTATCAGCTGGATTCATCATCCCGGGAACCCCAGCCCGCATCAGGTTATTGTGATCATCAAGGTGAACACGGCCCACCTTTAAGATCTGTTTAATGCAAACAATTACGCGCATCCCTTACCCCTCCTTTGCAAATTCTGCGGTACTAATTTCAGTGTGCATCTTCTCAACCGTTCCTTCAGCAATTTCCATTGCCCGGGCGTCCCGGATTAGGTGTTCAACCGGGTAATCAGCGCTGTACCCGTAACCCCCAAGAAGCTGCAGGACTTCATCGCCCGCCTTAACCGCAACTTGACTCCCAAAACACTTAATCATTGCGGCAATCTCGTCCGTTGGCTCGCCTGCGTCCCGCATTCTAGCAGCATGTTCGTAAGCCAACCTCGTCATTTCCTTACTCATTGCAACCCGCGCAATCTTTTCCTGGGTTACCTGCATATCGCGGAGCAAAATCTGTCCAGCACGCCGCTGATTGGCGTATTCCTTTGCAATGGCCAATTCATGCTCCATAATCCCCGTCAACACGGCGCTCATCAGAACCCGGGCATCGGCGTGGGCCTGGTTAAAGACAACAAGGCCCTGTCCCCGTTTACCAATCATATGATGCTCGTCAACAACAACGTCCTGGAGCACAATCTCGCCACACGGAATCCCCCGGAGACCAATAAAGTTTTCCACTTCACCGTAGCTAAATCCCGGCATCCGGTCATCGACCATAAAACAGGTAAATTCATCCTCTCCGGTCTTGGTGGTGATAATGTAGTTGCGGGCCAACGTTCCGTTCGTAATCATAACCTTGTCCCCGTTAATCACCCACTTGCCGTCAGCCCGTTGCTTTGCCCATGTCTGATTGCCACTCGGATTAGAGCCACCACTGGGTTCGGTATTGGAAAAGGCCAGGATTTCATGCTGGGCACGCGGTAGGTATTCACGCTGGATTTCTTCGTCACCGTATTTCATCAGCTGAAACAGTGTCTTGTACTGGCCCTCCACCATTACCGCAACGCTCGCATTTCCCACTGCTAGTTGGTTAATCAACCGCGCCGCACTTGTCATTGGAAGCTCCGCCCCACCATATTCACGCGGTAGAATTGCATTTAAGAAACCAAGGTCAGCCATCCGGTCAAATAACCCATCAGGCAATCCCCGTTTACGGTCAATCTGTATGTCGTACGGAGCAATCTCGTTCTGAACAAAAGTTGTTACCGTTTCGTCCAGTAGCCCCTGCATCGTTTTATCAACCGTCACTGTAATCATCTCCTGAATAAGTAGTAAGACGGATTGTTACATAATGAACAATCAATTTAATTTTACGTACTTTTTATAATCGCTGTCAACATTCGCATTACAATTACGTAATAAAAATAAGAGCGTCCCTCATAAAAGAACGCCCTTATTTGTGATACTTATCTTTACGGCTTTACCTGATTATTCCTCGCCGTTTTCCTTTTCGGCAACCACCGCATCACTTTCAGCCTGCGTTGGCACCACATCCATAATCCGGTTGTACTTCTTCTTGAAGAAAATCAGGATGAAGACTCCTGCAACGACGTACAGTGCCCCTGCGATGTAGTACGCGGTTGCGTATCCGGATAATGACTTGAAGAGGAAGAATGTACAGAACAATCCGGAAACAACCCCCATCAAGGCGTTAACCAGCGAAATGACCGAACTAAAGGCTGGTCGCAGGTCCTTTGACACCATCGCCATTTGCAGTGACTGCTGAATTGGTGCCGTTGCGTTCGCAATTCCTGACCGTAAGAACAGAACCACCCCAACGATAATTACGGCAACTGTCCCTGTTCCTAAAGCACGTCCGTTCGCCATCAAAATCATCATCGGCGCAACGGTAATCCCCGCTGCCGCCATCGAAACAATTGACCCCAGTTTCTTCTCTAGGAACGGCGCTACAAGGTATCCCAGGAACATGGCGGCGTTCTGGAACGTGTTGACCGTTGCGGCCACGCCCCGTGGCATGTGCAGGTAGTTGTTCAGATAAATTGGGAAGTACGGCGTAACTAACAGCGCCCCAAACCGCACGAGCACCAGGTATAATACCCAAATCAGAACCGTCTTGGTCATTAACTGCTTGAAGTTGCTTGGCCGCTGAGCCGCTTCGTCCCGTTCCCGTTCAATTGACGTTTCACGGTAGTCACTCGGCTTTTCGCGGAAGAACAGTGCAAAAATAAACGCTAACCCTGCAAGAACAGCCGCAATCACAATTACCCACCGGTACGCCATCGTGTAGTTTGCCAGCATTGCACCGTGCATCGCTTCCTGATGTGCCGATAAAGCTGAAGCCTTCCCGTAAGAAACGTGTTGCAGCAGTGCGAAGAAGTACACAACCAGCTTTCCACCAAGGAACGTCAGGACCGTCTGACATACCAGGTTATCGACTAATATGTAGGTCATCCACTTGGTTTGCTTTTTCCGTGGAATGTACACCGCAAACATGATTGGGTACAGGTAGTCGTAAATTCCAATCGTAATGGTCGAGGCAATGCACATGATAATGATTAGGGGAACGTTATTTGTAATCACGGTAATTACCAACGCTGCAACCGTAATCGGCGGTGCAATCAGCATGATCTTCTTAAACCCTGTCCGGTGAATCAAGGCAATTAACAATGAGAGAATTAACGTTCCAATTGAACTATACAGGTTAAACCCCTTCACTAATTGGGGCGCCACAATCTGGTAGTACGACATCATTGCGTAGTTCGTAATCCCCGTGACGGCTCCAAGTAACCCGTAAATCCAAACGTAGAGCCAAACGTTCCGCTTTGCCCGGCCGGACCAGGCGGCTTCACTATCCGCTGAGAGAGCGTTCATAATCATCATTCCTTTATAAAATACTCGTTTTTTGCTCATCAACTTTTAATTTTATTGTACTCTTTTATCACCGAAAAGCAATCACTTATTAGGAAACAGGCAAAAAGAAACGAGACCATTGTTCGGATCCCGTCCCATTCCTTATAACAGTTAATCATCCGTCACTACGGACTGGTTCTCAACAATCTCTTCTTGGGTTGTTGCCTGTTGAGTTACCGGCCGCGTCAAGTCGTTATATTTTTTCTTGAGCACAATTAGAATAAAAATTGAACCAATTAAGTACAATCCGCCTGCAATGTAGTACGCAACGGCGTACCCTTCCAGTGAAGTAAAGAGAACAAACGTACAAAACAACCCGGATAAAATCCCCGTTATGGCACTCACCAGTGAAAGAATGGCACTAAATGCCGGCCGGTGGTCCTTATCCACCATCGCCATCTGAAGGGTTTGCTGAACCGGCATAGCAGCGTTCGCAATGCCCGACCGTAGGAACAATACGATACAAACAATGACAGCCAACATCATTCCAGATCCCAATAACCGGCCGTTTGCCATAATAATCATTAAAGGTGTACACATCAGCATCGTTGCAACGATAGAAACAATCGTCCCCAACTTCCGTTCTAAGAACGGCGCCGCCATATACCCCACAAACATTGCTGCCGTTTGAATCGTATTAATGGTTGCCGTTATCCCCCGCGCAATGTGCAGGTAATTATTCAGGTAAATTGGAATGTATGGAACTACAATCGATGCGCCGAACCCGACCAGAACCATGTATAAAAGCCACATAAAAACTGTCTTGTTTGCAAGCGCCCGGTAATTTTGAAGGTTCCACTTTGTTTTCTGTGCCGCCTGCGCACTAGCCGTCATCCGGTAGTCAACCGGCCGATCCTTAATTGCGAGGGCAAACAGGAACGCTAACGCCGCTAAGACAACGGCAATCAAAATCACGTCCTTATAAGCCGTTGTATAGTGAGCTAACATCGTCCCGTGCATGGTTTCTTGATGGGCCGAAAGTACCGACGCTTGAGAATAAGAAATTCCCTGAAGTTTACCGAAGAAGTATACAACGGCCTTCCCTCCTAGGAAGGTAAGAACGGATTGCCACAACAAATTATCAATCATCACGTAGGTCATCCACCGTGTTTGCCGTTCCCGCGGAATGTACACCGCAAACATAATTGGGTACAGAAAATCATAAATTCCAATCGAAACTCCAGAAATAATGCTCATAATGATGATTAACGAAACATTCGTTGTCATAATCGAGACAACCAACGTAATCACCGTAATTGGCGGGGCAATTAGCAAGATTTTCTTAAATCCCCACCGGTGGATTAACATGATTACTCCGGTTAACAAAATGGAGCCAATCGCACCGTAAAGGTTATACCCGGTCACCAACTTAGGAGCAACAATCTGATAATACGACATCATTGCGTTATTCGTAATTCCCGTTACCGCACCCAAAAGGCCATAAATCCAGAGATACAGAATAACGTTCCGCTTTTGCCGGCCACCCCATTGAAAATCAACTGCTTGTCCCGCACTGTGCATTTTGTCATCACTCCTTCAATAAGAATTTAATATGAATACTAATCATATTTTAATCACATTTTACACGGTACTTTCAAAAATGCAATCCTTTAGGCAACATTTTCTCATTTAAATTTTTTATCCATACCATCACTTTTGCAAAACAAAAACCCCGCTGTCCTTTTAAGAACAACGGGGTTAAATCATTTATGTTTTAACTACTCCTCGTCTTCCCCTTCAACCCGGGTTTCGATAATCGATGGTTCCGCGAAATCCTGGTCAAAGTTCAGGTCGAAGTGCATGTGGTCCTTCCCAATGATGGTATTCGGGAAAATGCTCGTTGCGTTTTCCTTATACTGTTCCGGATGACGCATTGCCTGGGAGAAGTGCGTCAAAACAAGCTCCTTAGCGTGGGCGTTCTTAGCGTTGGTGGCCGCGTCCGCGAAGGTCATGTGGAGCTTCTTCTTGGCCTTGTCCTCATCCTCGTTGGCACCAAAGTTGGCACAACTGAAGATCATGTCGGCATCCTTCATGAATTCCGGCAGTTCCGGAACCGGCCGGGTATCGGTAATCCACACGAACCGCAGCCCTTTCCGCGGCGCCCCTAAAACCATCTCCGGGGTGTACGTTTGGCCGTCAAGTTCAACTGGCGCGCCGCTCTTCTGGAGCTTTCCCCACAGCTGTTGCGGGACTTCATTTTCCCGCGCCCGCTGCGGATCAAACTTCGGGGCCCGTTTGATGTCAACCCGGTAAGCAAAGCACGGCCGTGTGTGCTTAACGGGAAGCGGCGTAATGCTGAGGTCGCCGTGAATGTATTTGTTATTAATCACAATCGGCTTCCCCGGTTCCGGGTCCTCGATGATGTTAATGTCGTAGGCTAACCACGGCATGATCACCCGGAAGCCCTTCATCACATCCTTGATTCCCTTCGGCCCGATAATCGTAATTGGTTCGGTCCGCCCAGTATTACTTGTCGTTCCCAGAATTCCCTGCAACCCAATCACGTGGTCCCCGTGAAGGTGGGTAATGCAAATTACATCCAGGTTCTTAAAGCCCGTTCGTGCGGCCCGCATGGACACCCCGGTTCCCTCACCGGCATCCATTAAAATCTCCCGGCCCTTGTAGTTTAAGACGGCCGATGATAAATACCGGTCAGGGAGCGGGATGCTTCCGCCCGTTCCAAGTAACGTTGCTCCTAACATCGCTAGTTCCTCCTCGTTATAAACTCCCCTCTATTATGCCGCGGAAAGGGGCGAAAGGACAGTAAAAAGGGCTGGCGTAGTGGTTCGACTACGTCAGCCCTTCGTCTGATTACCGTTATGGAGATAAGAGCGTGGCTTCGCACCTTTCTCTAATCAGGCTTCGCTCGGACCACCCATGCGCAAATAATAAGCCCCTCCTTGACCGGCTTTGCCGCTCTACGTCGCGCCTTAATTTATTTGCCCGGTGGTCCGGCTCCGCACCTTACTAACGGCTTCGCACCTTGTTAAAACATATTATCAAACAAACTCAGCTGGTTTTCGTCCGGCAACTGATCCAAAACGTGGTTTTCCGTCATAAAGTCAATAATCGTTTGCGAAACGTGGCCCCGTTTCATCAGGTCTTCCTTTGACAGGAACGGCTTTTCTTCCCGCGCCGCCACGATTTGCTTGGCGGCGTTTTCTCCCAATCCCGGGATTGCCGAGAACGGCGCAATCAACGTATCGCCGTCAATTAACCACTCCGAAACGGCGGACCGTTCCAGATCAACCATTTGGAACTTAAAGCCGCGCTCAAGCATTTCGTTTGCGAGTTCAAGAACAACCAGCAGCGTCTTATCCTTGGCCGGAGCGTCGTTGCCCTGCTCTTCAATGGCCTGCATCCGCTCCTTGACGGCGTCCTTTCCCCGGGCCATCGCGACAATGTCAAAGTCGCGTGCCCGCACGGAGAAGTAGGCGCAGTAGTACACCAGCGGGAAGTAAACCTTGAAGTAGGCAATCCGCAGCGCCATCAGGACGTAGGCGGCGGCGTGGGCCTTCGGGAACATGTACTTAATCTTCAAGCAGGCTTCCAGGTACCATTCCTTGACCCCGGCATCCCGGATAATCTTTTGCCATTCTTCCGGAATGCCGCGCCCCTTCCGCACGTGTTCCATCGTGTTAAACGCCACGTCGTTTGGCACGCCCCAATGAATCAGGTCCATCATGATGTCATCCCGACACCCGATAACCTCCGGCATGGTAATTACCCCGTTTTTGATTAGGTCTTCGGCATTGCCTAACCACACGTCGGTTCCGTGGGAAAGGCCAGAAATCTTCAGCAGTTCCGCAAACGTCTTCGGCTTCGTTTCCTCCAGCATTCCGCGAACAAAACGGGTCCCAAATTCAGGAATGCCCAGCGTCCCCGTCTTGGAGTGAATCTGTTCTGGGGTGACGCCTAAGACTTCCGTTCCCTGGAACAGCTGCATCACGCCCGGATCGTCGGTCGGAATTGACTGCGGGTCAACCCCCGACAAATCCTGCAGCATCCGAATCATCGTCGGGTCATCGTGCCCCAGAATATCCATCTTTAAGAGCGTGTCGTGGATGGAATGGAAATCAAAGTGGGTCGTTTCCCACGAAGCGTTCTGGTCATCCGCCGGGTACTGAATCGGTGTAAAGTCGTAGATTTCCTTATCCGCCGGCACAATCAGGATCCCGGCCGGGTGCTGTCCGGTCGTCCGTTTGACCCCGGTTGCTCCCTTGGCAAGGCGGTCCACCTCAGCCCCCCGCAGGTTTTGTTCGGTATCCCGTTCGTACGCCTTCACGAACCCGTAGGCCGTCTTATCAGCTACCGTCCCAATCGTTCCGGCCCGGTACACGTTATCCGCCCCGAAGAGGACCTTCATGTAGTTGTGCGCAATCGGCTGGTAGTCCCCGGAGAAGTTCAGGTCGATATCAGGCACCTTATCTCCCTTAAAGCCCAGGAAGGTTTCAAACGGAATATCCTGGCCGTCCTTCACCAGGGGCGTCCCGCATTCCGGACAATCACGGTCTTCCAGGTCGTACCCGGAACCGTATTCTCCCTTGGTATAAAACTCAGTCCACTGGCACTTCGGGCAACGGTAGTGCGGCGGTAACGGGTTAACCTCAGTGATTCCCGCCATCGTCGCCACTAAACTAGAACCAACGGACCCCCGGGATCCGACCAGGTAGCCGTCCTTATTGGACTTCGCCACCAGTTTTTGGGCAATCAGGTAGTGCACGGCAAACCCGTTTCCGATAATACTATCTAGCTCCCGGTCAAGCCGGTCAGCAATGATTTTCGGTAATTCTTCCCCGTACAGCTCGTGCGCCCGGTCCATCGTCATTCGTTTAATATCGTCTTCGGCCCCCGGCATTTTCGGCGGGTAGGTCTTATCCGTTACCGGGGAAACGTCATCATCAACCATGGCAACAACCTGTTGCGGCGCGGCGACGACGATTTCGTGCGCCGTCTCATCCCCCAGAAAGGCAAAATCATCCAGCATCTCATCCGTCGTCCGGAAATGCAGGTCCGGCCAGTCCTTGAGGCGGTTTAGCGGGTTGGCCCCGCCCTGGGAATGAATTAGAATCCGCCGGTAAATGGCGTCCTCCTTGTTCATAAAGTGCACGTCCCCGGTTGCGACCACGGGTTTATCTAACTCATGGCCCAGCTTTACCATGTTAGCGATAATTTCTTCAAGACGGGCGTCGTCCTTGACCAACTCCTGCTCAATCAATGGCGCATACACGGGCTTTGGTTGCACCTCAAGGTAGTCGTAAAACTTTGCCTTTTCCCGGGCAACCGCGTACCCCTTTTGCATCATTGCGGTAAAGACTTCGCCGTCCGCACATGCTGACCCCACCAGCAAACCCTCCCGGTACTTTTCTAAGAGTGCGCGCGGCACCCGCGGCACGCGGTAGAAGTACTCGGTCATTGACGCCGAAGCCAGCTTGAAGAGGTTCTTCATTCCGGCCTGCGTTTGGGCAATGATAATGACGTGGAACGGGTGCTCGTGCTTGTACGCCTCGTTTTCACCCACATGATCATTGAGCTGATCGTGGAACGTAATCTGGTACTGCTCCTCCGCGTCCTTCAGCATCGCGTAGTAAATGTAACCCGTAGCTTCCGCATCGTAAATCGCCCGGTGGTGGTGCTCCAGGGTCACGTTCAGTTTCCGCGCCAGCGTGTTCAGCCGGAACCCATTCATTTCCGGGTACAGGAACCGGGCCAGCGGCAGCGTATCAATCCACGGTTCGGTAATCGGACCAAGGTCGTGGCGGGCGTACCCCGTGTTCATAAAGTCCACGTCAAACGTAGCATTATGCCCGACAATCACGCAGCCCGCACAGAAGTCCTTAAACATCCGAAAAACCTCGCCCTCCGACTTGGAGCCACGCACCATGTCATCGGTAATGCTTGTCAGGTTAATCGTTGTTTGCGACAGCGGATGACCCGGATCGATAAATTCTTCAAACCGGTCAATCACCGTGCCACCCTTCATCTTAACAGCCGCCAGTTCAATCACCTTATCGTACTGGGCTGATAACCCCGTCGTTTCGGTATCAAAAACAACGTAGGTGGCATCCTTGAGGTTCACGCGGGCGTCGTTGTACGCAATGTTTTGGCCGCCGTCAACCACGTTGGCTTCCAGTCCATACAGCACCTTCACCCCGTGCTTTTGCCCGGCAGAGTGGGCTTCGGGAAAGGCCTGCAGGTCACCATGATCAGTCACCGCAATCGCCTTGTGCCCCCACTTAGCGGCATGAGCCACGTAATCAGAAATAGAGTTGGTGGCGTCCATCGTACTCATCGTCGTGTGAAGGTGCAGCTCCGCGCGCTTATCACCCTCCGCCGTGTCCTGCCGTTCTTCGTGGTGAACCTCGTTAATATCACGGGCCATGATGACCAGGTCACGCAGGTAAGAATCTTCCTGCACGCTTCCCCGGACCTTGATCCACTTGCCGGCCGTCAGGTTAGCAAACTGGGCCTCGTCCTCCTCACTATTGGAGAACTTTTTGATGACAAACGATGAACTGTAATCCGTCACTTCGAGCGTGATAATCTTCCGCCCGGAACGCAGGTCCCGCACCTCAGCGTTAAAGACGTACCCCTGAACAACAACGGAACGCTCCTCTTCGGTGATTGCGACCATCTGCGTTACGGGCATGTCATCCTTAATTTTCCGTCCTAACAGGACTGGCCCTTCGGCTTTCGGCACCGCCTTCTTTTTCTTCTTGGCAGCGCGCTGCTGGCTTTGCTGCTGAATGGCAGCCATGGCCTTCTTGGTAAGCTCCGCGTCACTTTGCGCGCGTTTTTCCTGGTACTTGGTATGATTTGGCTGTTCACCAGCGACAACCACCGGCTTAATCGTGTACTTAGGGAAGCCCACCTGCTGGTATCCAGCTGCAAGGCCCTGCAACGTGGCGGCACTCAGCAGCGCCGCCTGATTATCCCCGGCCACCTGTAGACTCAGCGTTTTCCCCGTCAGCTTGGGCGCATGCCCGCACACCTGGTTGACTACCTGCTCGTTGGCAGCACTGTGCGCCACCACAAACGGCCAGTAGTCTTGCACTTCCTGTTCCGTCACTGCCGGGTCACCGGGTTCGATGCGCAGCGTAACATCCGCAATTCCCTGAAACGCCGCGTTAACCTGCTGGTGAAAGCGCAGAAACACCTTAAACGGGATGACGCGCTGAACCCCCAAAACAATTTCCCACCGCTTGGAATGTTCGTGGACGATTACCTGGTTAACCGTTGCGGCCGTCAGCGCGCCCGTAGGATCCTCCGTCGCATTCCACTCAGCCTGCGTACATAATTTTTCAAAAAGAGCGTGCTTATCAAGCGCCATTCACGTTGCCTCCTTCAGAAACATAAAGTCCCGGGCTGACCAAAACAGGCCCTACCCCGAGACTTACCGTTTATCCTAAATTCCTATTCAGCCTGCTTCAACAGGATTGCCAGCGAGTTTTGGAGCTCCGCAACCTTTACTTCAATCGGCTCAGCGGCCCGCCGGAGTTTCACTTCGACGATGCCATCAGCCGCCTTCTTCCCCACGGTGATCCGGACTGGGAGCCCGATTAAGTCGGAATCAGCGAACTTAACGCCCGCCCGTTCTTTCCGGTCATCAAGCAGGACGCTGTAACCGTGGTCTTCAAGTTCTGCCGTAATCTTTTCGGCGAGCGCCCGCTGTTCGTCGTTCTTAATGTTGACCGGAACAACGTGAACATCAAACGGCGCAATCTGGCGCGGCCAAATAATCCCGTGTTCATCATTATTCTGTTCGATGATGGCGGATAACAGCCGGGAAACCCCGATCCCGTAGCACCCCATCTTCAGCGGAACGTCGCGCCCGTTCTGGTCTAAGACCGTTGCGTGCATGCTTTCTGAGTAACGCGTCCCCAACTTGAAGATGTGGCCGATTTCAATTCCGCGGGTGAACTGCAGCGTTCCCTGCCCGTCCGGCGATAACTCGCCCTCCTCAACATTCCGCAGGTCGGCAAACTGTTCAACGGTAAAGTCGCGGCCAATGTTGGCGTTCTGGTAGTGGAAGCCATCCTCGTTGGCCCCAACGCTGATGTTCATCATGCCCTCAACGTCCTGGTCGGCGTAGATCTTAATGTGCTCATCAACGCCCACCGGACCCAGTGAACCAAACGAGGCGCCGTTCATGTACTGCTGGGCCTCTTCTGGCGTTGCGGGCCGTAAGTCGTTGGCTCCAAGGAGGTTGGTGAACTTCGTTTCGTTTAACTGGTCATCCCCCCGCAGCAGGGTAATCACCGGTTCCCCGTCAACAATGTACAGCATCGTCTTCACCAAGTCAGCTGGTTCTTCGCCGAGGAACTCAGCCACGTCATCAATTGTCTTCTTGCCCGGCGTTGCCACCTTGGCTAACTCCCGGGCTGACTCGTGGGATTTCTTCGCAACCCGCAGGTTCTTAGCCATTTCCAGGTTAGCCGCATAGTCGCTCTGGTCGGAGTACACCACCGTGTCCTCGCCAATTGGGGCGATTGCCATGAATTCCTTAGAGGTCTTTCCGCCCATGGCGCCGGAGTCCGCAATAATTTCCCGGTAATCAAGCCCACACCGGTCAAAAATGTTGTGGTAGGCCTGGTCCATTGCGCGGAACGTGTCGTCCAAACTATCGTCATCAATGTGGAACGAGTACCCGTCAAGCATCAGAAATTCGCGGCCCCGCAGTAACCCGTACCGCGGCCGGTCTTCATCCCGATACTTCATTTGAATCTGGTAAACCGATAACGGCAACTTCTTGTACGACTTGATGCTGTCGCGCATGATGGTCGTCATCGTTTCTTCGTGGGTTGGACCGAGAATGAAATCCCGTTCGTGCCGGTTCTTAAACTTAAACAATTCCGGCCCGTACGTTGCGTACCGGCCCGATTCCTCCCACAGTTCAGCGGGAACAACGGCGGGGACCAGCATCTCCACGGCATCAATCCGCTCCATCTCCTGCCGGATGATGGTCTGGATCTTTTCCATTACCCGAAAAGCGAGGGGCAGGTATGCGTACATCCCCGCAGAAATCTGCTTGATGTAGCCCGCCCGTAACATGAGCTGGTGACTGACCGCCTCAGCCTTTTTCGGTGTTTCTTTAAGTGTCGGAATTAACATCCGTGATTGTTTCATAACTATCCCCTTCCGCTTCCGCGTATCAATAATCGCTTCCTATGATACCAAATTTTACCGCCTTCCTCCAGCCACCCCGGAATTACCAGGCAAGATATTTTCCGTCACCAAAGAATCATGGGATAATTGATTTACCAAGATAAACGAGGAGGAATTAGAATGATTGCAAGCGACTTAATCAACCCGCTGATCACCCAGTTCGTTGACGATTACCTGACGGCAACGCCAACGCTCCCTGAGTCAGCTTCCCTCTGGGAGGGAGCAAAAGAACGCGGGTTTCTCGCCCAGCCACCGGCCGCGGTAAAAACGGCCCTGCTTGAACGGACCGCTCCGGTGGTTCCCCGGTGGAGCATCCACCTCGCAGCGCACTGGGAGCTGGGCCTCAATCCCCAAGTGACAGCCCCAATGCTTCAGGCTGCACTGGATGACGCCGCCCCCCAAAACCAGCGGGAATTTGAACGGATGCTGGTCACCATTACGGCCGCCCTCCAGCAGGCAATGACGGGGTACCTGGTCGAATACGGAAAAAACGTTCCCCAACAAAACGGAAACCTTGCCATGCAACCCGCCATGCAGCACCAGATTGCCCGGTTAACCGCCATGGCGGCCAGCACATCCCGTCACGCCGCTTTCCTGAACTCACTGACGCTGACAACAGCGGACCAGGATGATGATCAGGACGAGGCCTTGGCCGTTGCCATGATTACGGCGGGAACGAACCAACGAATCATCACCACCCGGATGGCAGCGACGTTCAAGGCGTTTGGGATCCGCAACCAGAACCAGTGGACTAGCTGGGTCGCTGGCAGTCAGTTGCTGCAAACCCTGACGGTGCTTGACGACCGCCGGGCAGCAACAGTGACGTTTGCCGCGATGCACCGTCAACGTTAATTAAGGAGGTCCTAAAACATGAGTATTATTGTATGCGTAAAGGGAGTGCCGGTCAGTGACCACGTCGCCATTGACCCACAAACCCACCGCCTTGAACGGACCACAACGGCAACCCACCTTGACCCGGCCGATAGGTACGCGTTAGCCGCAGCGAAGATGCTGCGCACCACGCCGGATGAGGACATCATCGCACTGTGCATGGGCGCTCCCAATAACGAGCACCTCTTGCGGACAACCCTGGCCATGGGGGCCACCCGCGCAGTTTTACTAACTGACAAGGCGTTTGCGGGGGCGGATACGCTAGCAACCGCGACCGCCCTCACCGCCGCCATCCGGCACTGTAATGGGGTCCGGTTGGTGATTACCGGTACCCAGTCCACCGATGCGGATACCGGTCAGGTGGGCGGAAACATCGCCGCCCAGTTAGGCTGGGAACTTCTTCCCAACATTACGCGCATTGTTCCGGACGAACCGGCGATGGTTACCAGCCAACTCGGTACCACCGCAACAACGTTTTCTTTAACTACCCAGGCGGTCCTGACGGTGGGACCGGCGGCAACGTTTGCCCCCGCAGCCATGACAGTCGCTCAGGCAGCAGCGGTTGACCCGGCTCACCAGCTCCAAACATGGGACGCCGCTACGATTGGGTGTGCCCCAGCAACGGTTGGACAAAAGGGGTCCGCAACCACGGTTACTGCGCTGACGCCGGTGCACCCTACTAAACGCACGGCAACTGCCCTGGCGAATGATGCCCCGACTGCCGTGGACCAGCTAAGCACCCTTATTCAACAATCACGGGAGGTAATCAAATGACAACAGGATGGCTTTATGGTGAATATCATAACGGCCACTTCGCCCCGGGCGTGCTGGAATTAGCCGCCCACACCCAGAAGTGGGCCGGGGTGACCCTGAACATGGCAATCCTTGGTGCGACTGAGGACCATTCCACCCTCCAACGGCAGCTTCAGGGCACAGGAATCGCTCACGCTACGCTTATTCCAATACCGGACAACGCCACCGTTGCCCAACAGGCCGCCGTGTTAGCCGCCCACATCCGGGAGGTTAACCCCGCGTTTGCCCTCTTTAGCGCCACCCCGCTTGGCCGCAGCGTTGCCCCGTACGTTCAGGGGCTCCTCCACACCGGATTAAGTGCGGACTGTACGGACCTTGAGTTCAGGGACGGCCAGCTTGTCCAGACCAAACCAGCGTACGGGGACAACGTGGCCTGCACCATCATGACCACCACTTCCCCGGCCATGGCAAGTATTCGGCCGGGCGTGTTCCCTACTGCCACCACACCGGCCCCAACGCCGACCACGGTCACGGTTACCCCGTTTCCCGTGCCGCTGAGTCAGTTGACCGGCGAAACAACGGCGACTGCACCGACGTCCCCGCACCAACCAAAGGACGCCGCACGCATTATTGCATTAGGACGGGGCGCGGCAACGTCTGAAGGAATCCGGCTCGCTAAGCAACTGGCCCACCAGCTGAACGCGGCCGTTATGACCACCCGGCCGGTGTCCCTCCTTCCGGGCTTTGGCGTTCAGGCCCAGATTGGTTTAACGGGGCAAACCGTGCACCCGCGCCTGCTAATCACCCTCGGTGTCTCGGGGTCATCCCAGTTTCTAGCGGGTGTTAAGAATACCGGCACCATCGTGGCAGTCAACACCGACCCCCACGCACCAATCTTTGATTACGCGGACTACCGCTACGTGGGTGATGCGGTTACGTTCATGCAGGCGGCATGCAAGGCGTGGTAATAAGAACACATGCAACACAAAAAGGTTGGGACTTCGTTATTGTCCCAACCTTTTTTCGTTACACTTTATTTAACTAAAAGAAGTACCGGCGCAAATCGTTCCACGTTACCAGGAACATCAGCACCATCAAAAACCCAAACCCAATCAACGTCAGGGTCTCTTCCACCTTCTGGCTAATCGGCTTCCGCCGGATTGCCTCAATCGTGTTTATCAAAAATTTGCCCATTTTAGGTAGAATTATCAAATTATGATTCAAAAAAGGCACGTTGGAGAAAAGAATAATCAAATAGATAGAAAACACCACTACATAAAATCAACTAATTTTGAAGAAAAGTTATTCTTAATACAAGTAAATTACAACAAAAACTAGTAAGAGTATTTATTCAAACCATCTCGGGAAAAGAATGTTCAAGCCTCGAAAGCATCTTAAATAAAACTGAATCTTTTTAGGTTATTTAAGTAAAATCCGATCAATAAAAGAAGTTATTACTTGTGATGTTTGAAATGGCCGTTCAAAAAAAACGTTATGTCCAGCTTTTTCTATACAACACAACCGAATATTATTGTTATTTTTTATTAACGACGTGATCTGTCTTTTTGATACTGTTTTATCATCCATTGGCCTAATTACCAATTTTGGTATTAATTCGTCATTATTGTTTTCAGATAAATCCTGACAAAGTAGAAAATCTTGCTTAATAATATCATCACTAAATCTAAATAGTTCTTCTTTAAATTCCAATATTTTTTGGGAATCCGTCTCGTTATAAAAACCTTTTTCTATCCCATTTTTGATATCAAATCTTTCTAAATTTAAATGCAATTTGTAAAACGGTGAAATAAGAACCTTTCCTACAATGTCTACATCTTTCATTTCAATTTTATTTGTAATATACGCCCCTAAAGAATGACCCGCTATTATAACTTTATCGATATTATATTTTTTACAGATGTTTTTAATCACATATTCCATATATCTAATTTCGTCTGAAACAGACCTACAGTTATAATCATTCACTTCATCGTATAAACTTCTAAACAATATGAAAGAATTTAGATCTAGGTTATCAGATAGTCCTTTCCATGATAACGGGCTTTCGGCTAAACCATGAATTAAAAAAATTGCATTTTTTGAAGTTGTACTTTTAACACTAGCATAAAAAGAAAAATCTTTACTTACCAAATATTTTGACTGCATTGTTTTTAACCAACCTAATTTCATTTTGAGAAGAATTTATTAAATGTTTAATAAGCCTATCTTTCTTATCTTTCGGTAATAAATCACTTATTTCAAATTCTTGTTTCCAAATCATTTTGGTCTTATTTTTTCCTAGATGTCGATACTCCCAAATTAAATTCATATATTTATATGGCAAAACTGGATCTAATCTTTTTGCTGTTACTCGAATCTCCTTGTCTGTCGCCTCCCACGTTCTTTCTGAAATCCATGAAACGATAGATCCATCATTCTCTCTATAATATAATCTGAACTTCACATAATTCTTCGATTTATCTAAAACATCTACCTTTGAATAATTGGAAAATAATCTTGGCCAATTCTCTACATTATTAGTAATTGTAAATAAATCGTTCATATCTAGATCTACATTTATTTCACATTTGGTTTTCATCATTTATTCTCCTTAACTATTGCAACAGCTCGAATCCAACTTGCATCAGCATTTTGTAATTTAATTGGGAAAAGACTTACAAAGAAATTAGAATCCGGTATTAATTTCAAATTACATAGCCTTTCAACTTGAACATATTCATGCTTTCTTCCAATCATATGAGCCGGCCAAAGAACATCGATATTACCAGTTTTCTTATATTCATCGATCATAACAGGAAATGACCTATCTACACCATAACTATCAATTCCTATAACTTTCACCTTTTTTTCTTCAACTAGATACTCTATAACTTCTTTTGAAACACCTGGTCCATCTGTAAAGTATTCTTTTTTTCCAAAATATCTATCCATCCCTGTTCTTAACAAAACAATAGTGCCCGGAGTAATTTTTAACTTCTGTTTTTTCTCTTGGTTAACAAAGTCTGACAACATTATATTTTTTTTTCGTGGGAATGAACTAAAATCTAGCTTTACAGCCTCTCCAAAAAACCATTCCAATGGCAAATCACTTACTGTTTTATAGTTTACATTCCCTGAAACCTCCGAAGCGCCATAATGACTAGGAGAATCTATATGCGTTCCCATATGCGTTTTGATATGATACTCATCCATTGTAATAAATTGGTTATCTGGAAATGCCTCTTTACTTATACCTGACTTTTGAGATATATATTCTACTCCATTTTTACCATTAAGTTTAATATGTTCAAACGAAATCGGTTCAGAACTATTTTTCATAACAGGCAAGCTCAAATCTATAATTTTATAACTTTTATTCATTGATAAAATCCTTTGTAATAGAGTATGCAATTTTAAACGCTTTATTTGTCACCGTAATTCCTACCACTGGCAATGCCAATAATATAGAATATAAAACTTCTTCTTGTGATGCCCCTTGCTCAATTGCCTTTTTGATGTGATGTTTTAATCCATTAAAGCCTTGATTTGATGTAAATATTCCTATTAGAATTAATTCTTTTTGCTTATTTGAAAAAGGACTTTCCGTCGTGATTTCTTTCGTTAACTCGAAAAATATCTTTGTAATTTCTGGACTAAATTTAATCATTTCTTTCATTTTCTTCCCCCAAATATGTGTGGCCTGATTGTTTAGATGGTGCTAACGGGTATGCAATATAAATCACTTTCACTCTCTGATCAGATATATTTTTTATTGTATAAGGTATATTCCTGGAAATAAAAATATGATCATTCTCATTCAAAGTTATCAAATTATTGTCACAATATAATTCAAAACTTCCACTTAATACATAAATCTCCTCATTACTGTATTCATGTACTAAACGTTGAGATTTGCCCACATCCAATGTGGATATTCCCACAGTTAAATTGGAATTTTTTAAAATACTAATCACTCTGCCGTATGGTGTACTAATATCTCTATCTTGTATCTTCTTAACTAATTTCCTTTCCATGATATTTATTAACCTCCCTTCTATCTATTTTTCCAGTGGCCCCTTTAGGAATTTTTTCTAGTTCGTAATAATGTTGAGGTATCATATAAGGTTCAAGATTTTTTCTCATAAATGAATTTATTAATGATCTTGATATCTTCTGTGAGCTATTCACCACAACACTTGCACAAACAGATGAAATATTTAACTTATCCTCTGACCGAAAAACTACAGCCTCTTTTATAAAGGGTAACTTTAAAAGCTCATTTTCTACTGTTTCTGCTTTAATCCACATTCCCTTAACTTTAAATAAATCATTACTTCTTCCGCAATACCAAAAGAAATCTTCGTCATCCTTATAGAAGTAGTCGCCTGTAAACATTCCTTCTTCTTTTATTTCAGAAGAGTTCGATCCTAAATAACCAGTAGTAAGGCTTTTTCCTTCAACAAAAAGTCTTCCAACTGTACCATCTGAAACTTCATTTAAGTTTTCATTTAATATTTTTGCCTTATACCCTTTTATTACTTTTCCTACACTCCCAATTTTATTATTCGAAAAGGTGTTGGTAAAAAAAGTATATAAAAATTCAGTTGTACCCATACCCTCTAACAGTGGTATACGAAATCTTTTTTCCCAATCCTTAGCAATTTGAGAAGGTAAAGTTTCACCACAAGCAATTGATTCTCTAAATTTAATATCGTTAGGCCTTTCTTCCATTAGTTTTAATAAACTTCCATAGACTGAAGGAACTGCCAAAATTACAGAAGGATGCAACTCTTTAACTATATTGATTATACTAAATATGCCGTTTTTTTCTCCCATAATTACTGTACTATTGGCATAGAAAGGTAAATACATTATATTTCCAAATCCAAATGCAAACGGAATTTTAGATACTGAAAACACTTTATCAGATGGTAAAAAACCTACCTCTGTCTTTTGAAATGCTTTAGCACAATATTCCATATCACGAATACTATGAGGAACAAACTTAGGCATTCCCGTGCTACCAGATGTAAATAAATAAAAGGCAGTTTCTTCACTATCAAATGAGCAGTAATCTTCTTTCGCCTTTTTCCCTTCTAACCGAGCAATATCGATTAGTGGAATAGTATACTTTTCATACCTTTCTATATTATCTGTAATTATCTTTTTGGGACGTTTCAAATCAAATATTTCTCTTAAGTCTTTTTCATTTGTCTTAATATTTACCACCATTACTTTTACGTGGCTTAGGATACATGCCCAAAATGTAAAAATATACATCGGAGAATCTTCTGCAATAATAGCTACTGTATCTTGTTTAGAAATTTTCATCGATTTGAACTTAGCTACTACATAATTTATGTGTTCCACTACATCCTGATAAGAATATTGATCATGTTCATCAATAATTGCTGTTCTTTTTCTATCTTTATTAAAAAGACATTTTTTTATAAAGAAGTTCAACGTTATTTCTCCATTACCACATTAGTTATAACTACGGAAGGTATAACAACAATTGTTACAAACCATCTCATCTTAGAATCTATTAAATACCCGATATTATTACTAAATTTAATTTCTAATTTATTTTCTTTCACTAATATTTCAATATCCGAAAATTTAAATCCCCTTATTCCCGTTCCTAATGATTTTGACACAGACTCTTTTAATGAAAAAAGTACTGTTGCTATTTCCATCCCATTCTTGTATGAATTAATTAAATTCCATTCTTGCTTTGTATAAATAAAATCAACTACACTTGCCCTATGGTTAGATATTATTCTCTCGATTCGACCTATATTTTGTATGTCTAAACCTATTCCTTGTATCATCATCTTTCACGCCATAAAGAAAACCATCCTAACGGAAATTTCCTTTTTTGTGTAGAAAACGATAAAACATGTTCTAATCGTTCAAGTTTAAAATCTTTATGGAATGTATCAATTAATTCATCACTAGAAATGCGTCTAGGTTGTGGACCTCCAGGAATCTTATCTGAAAAACATCGAAGAATGAACATCCCTTTAGGCTTTAATAATTTAACAACTTTTTCTTCATATCGTACTCTTTCTTCATCAGATAAATGATGAAAACATCCTTGATCTGTAATAACATCAAACTTTTCATTTAAATTATCATCTGTTAATATATTACCCACTTTCCAATTTACTTTAGTATCATAGACATTAGCTAACTCTCTCGCCTTCGAAATTGCACTTTCTGATATATCTAAGGCAGTTACATTCATTCCTCTCACCGCTAAAAAAACAGATTCAGACCCAATACCACAACCAATTTCTAATACCCTAGAATTCGGTTTAATTTTATTAGTATAAACTAAATTTACTAATTCCGGATTAGCTGTTCCGGCAATCCACTCCTGCTCTGAAACCTTTTTTTCTGAATATACTTTTTTATAGTATTCTTCAATCTCTTTAGTCATTGTTAATCCTCCTCAATTACGCGAACCAATTCGTTTAATGTTAGTGAATCATCATCTAAATTAACGTTTTTCCCAAAATTATCTTTTATAGCTAATGCCAAATCAACTTTTTCAGTTGAATCCAAAGCTAAATCTCCGACTGTTTTACTTTCTTCAATTTCGTTTTCTTCAAATCCCATATCTTGCAAATAACACTTTAAAAATTCATACACTTTCATCTTATTTTCCTCCAACTCTTTTTACTAATACCGCTGTATTTACGCCTTCACGTGACCTATTTACAATCAAAATATAGTTTCCATTGAAATTAATTGTATGTTTTAATAAGCTAACGTTATTTATGGTTTTATAATCATAATCGATTCCGACTACCCTATTCTTAGAAAAAAATAGTAACCCATTTATTAAGTCTGTCATAGTGGATGCACCATATAATCCGCCATATAACATTTTAGGAACTGTAACAATTGTTTGCGGGGAAAGACGCTTTATAAAATTCGCTTCAATTTGGTCTGAAACTTTATCTCCAGAACCTTCAGGTAAGAATAAACTTACATCTTTAATCGATAAGTTATTTCTCTCCAAAAGTGAAAAAATGCAATAATCGTATTCCATCCCATTAATTGAATTATCTTTAGTACAGTTTATATCAACTAACTCTCCTAAGATTTGGGCTTTTCTCGCAATTGCGTGTTTTTCAGTTTCTAAGATAGCAAATGCACTACCCTCTCCAAGAATTTGTCCTTGTGTATTTCGATCAAACGGATGTACAGTCTTATATTTTTTACCCAAATAAAATGTACCTAGTTGTGAATAACAACTTGTGGCTAATTTTGTAATTGGCGCTTCTGTACCACCACATAGCACAACATCATCGAACCCGTTAACTAATGATTCAAAGGCAAATTTTAACGCGAATGAGCCACTACATTTACCGGCTACAAAACTTTTAGAGTATCCTTTGACTTGGTTTTTAATTGAAATAAACCCTTGTGGAGCTGCGGGAAACCATGCCGTTGCTTGCCAAGGATTAACATATTCTGCACCTTTTTGGTATAACTCACTAAAACCTTTTTCCGAGATATCCCATCCCCCTGAGTTATTTCCGACAAATACTCCAATTTTATACGGATTCTCATTTTCTAATTGTAAATCCCCATTTTGAATAGCTTCATTTGAAGCTATCATTGCATATCGGATAAATGTATCAATTTTATGATTTAGTCTTCTAGGAATTTTAGAAAAATCAATATTATTAACCAACCCTCCAATTTTAATATCTTGCTTTTCCTTTTTATATTTATCAATATTTCTAATTCCTGTCTTACAGTGAAATAAATTTTTTGAGTATTCTTGAAGACTATTGCCTAAGGGATTTACAATTCCAATACCTGTTATAACAACTTTATCCTTCAATCTAACAATCCTACACTTTCTGTAAAATACATGCTGAATGGATTCCTCCAAAACCACTCGCCATTACTAAAGCATTATTCACTTTTCCCCTTCTTGGCCTTTTAACAATATTTAAATTACATTTAGGATCCTCATATCTGTAATTTATATTTGGAGGTAGGTATTGATATTTAATCGCACCTATTGTACTAACAATTGCCATTAAACTCGCGGAAGAAAGTGAATGCCCCATCATAGACTTAGTCGAGCTCACAGGAATATTCTTAGCATTACCTCCAAACACATTCCTGATTGCATTTGCTTCACAACTGTCATTTTGTAAAGTTGAACTTCCATGAGCATTTATGTAATCAATATCAGTGGCTGAACATTTACTCATATCCATTACTCGTTTTATTACGTGTTCTAATACGGTTGAATCTTTTAAATCTGTCATATGATACGCATTATTTAAACTAAATGCGCCGGAAATCTTTGCTAATATTTTAGAATTCCGTTTTTCTGCATATTCCTTTTTCTCTAATACTAATGCCGTAGCCCCTTCTGAAATAACAAAACCTGCTCTTTTTCTGTCGAAAGGTCTAGAGGCTTCACAAGGTTTCCCATTCCATTTAGAAAGAGCACCTATTGCATCTAGTGTTGAATATGTCAAACTGCATAATGGGGCTTCTGATGCTCCAACAACAACCGCTTTGGCTTCATTACTATTTAATAACTGAATTGCTGTTATCATAGCATCTAAACCAGCTGTACATCCCGTAGATAAAGAACAACAAACGTTTTTGAAATCAAATTTCTCAGCTATATACGTTGCAGGATAGTTAAACATCCCATCGTTATAAAATTCTTCACCAATCTCTTTGTTTTTGATTGAAGTTGTGCCATTAGAGGTCATTTGCTCATAAATTTTTTGAATCTCAGGTGTTCCTCCAATAGCTGAACTATAGATAACTGCAATATCTTTTGGATCATAATATTCATTAAAATCAGCATCAAAAATTGACTGAAAACCAGCAGCAACTCCCATTTGTATAAACCTTGCTTTCTTACAAAGTTCATCATCATTTATAATATCCTTTATATTAAAATGTTGGATTGGAACATAGACTTTTGATTTTAAATTATTATCTTCCATTACTTTACAATGTTTTATTTTAGATACTCCTTTAAAATCATTTTCCCAGAATTCTTGTGATCCAACTCCCAAGGGCGAAACAACTCCAATCCCAGTAATTACAATGTCATCCATGAAATTCTCCTTTTAATCCTTTAATTAATAATTAATGTTAGTTAATTATCAACACACGTTGATTATAATACGTGTTTCTATACATTTCAAACTATTTTTTATCTGGTATAATAAAATCAGTGAACTATGAATCAAAAATATTATTTAACCGATAGTAAAATAATATTGTAAGTACCCATCCTTATAAGTTATGCTTCTTCGTAGAAAACAAAATAAATGTAGGAGGAATTTATATGAATAAACTAAAACTAACTATCGTATTTGATGCTCCATTTTATAAAGCGATATTTGAAAAAATGAATGGAAAATCGTACTCTGTTGCATCAGTTAACTTAGGAACTTCTGAGCCTAAAACACGAGATATCTATCATTTAATTCTAAATAATTGGAACCAAATCCAATTTTACAAAGAAAAAAATATAATCAAAGAAAAATATGACCACGTTAACATTAAAAAAATCCAAAAAAAAATAAGGCAAGATAAAAAGAAAACACTTAAATTTAAGGGAACAAAAGCCCAACAAGCACTACAAAAACAACATGAAAATATAAAGAAAAAAAGAAAAAAAAAGAAAAAAATCGATACCGAAAAGCAAAAAGAAAGGAGATTCATATTAAGACAGCAAAAAAAGAAGCAAAAACACAGAGGACACTAAACTAATACATTCTCAAAAAATACATTCCTAAAACGACATAAATTATATAATAAAAAAGTGATAATTAAGCATTTAAGGCCTAGTCATCACTTTTCGGCTTTACACTAAATCCTGCTAATGCAGTTTAACATTCTTTTTTCGTTACACTTTATTTAGTTAAAAGAAGTACCGGCGCAAATCGTTCCACGTCACCAGGAACATCAGCACCATCAAAAACCCAAACCCAATCAACGTCAGGGTCTCTTCCACCTTCTGGCTAATCGGCTTCCGCCGGACCGCCTCGATCAGGTTTAACAGGATTTTCCCCCCGTCAAGGGCTGGAATCGGTAGCAGGTTAATGATCGCCAGGTTGATTGATAGGAACGCCGTGAGGCTCACAATGCTGATAAGCCCCTGCTTGGCGGCGTGTTCGGTGTACGAGAACATGGCCACCGGCCCCCCTAAATCGTTGAGGTGGAATCCGTGCGTAATCATTGTGCCCAACGCCCCGAAGAGCGCTTTGGTCATCGTCCACGTCTGGGTAAAACCATATCCGACCATCGTAAAGAAATGGTGGTTTAAGACCACCTTTCCCATGATGCCAATCTGACCCAGCCGTTTCCCGTTTTGCTTAACCACCTTGGGCGTCAGCGTCATCTGCCGGACCCGGTGACCCCGGCGGACGGTAAACGTCGTCTTCTGACCACCGCGCTGCTCGATTGCCCGTGTTAGTTCCGTCCAGTTAGTGGTTTTGTGTCCAGCAACCCGCAGAATCTGGTCGTTGGCGCGTAACCCCGCCTTCTGGGCAACTGAATGGGGTTCAACGCGCCCAACGGCATTGGTGACCTGAGGAGCACCGCCGTGCAGAAACGCAACCAGCATAAACGCCGCAATGGCTAATAGCACGTTGTTGAACGGCCCCGCCACGTTCGTCAGCATCAGTTTCCACACGCTCACCGACTGGTACTGAACGTCCCGCGGCGCAACCTGCACCGGCGTGCCGTCCGGTTCAACCACCGTCGCATCGCGCGCAACCTTAAACCGGTGCACCTCTTCGCCGGCACCGGTTTCATACCCCTCAATCCACAGCTTGTCCTGCAAATCCCAGTCCGTCACTTCCAGTGGTAAACCAGTTAAACTCGGGTGGTCGCGGCGCAGATCAATGGTTCGAACGACCTCATCGTCATCCGTCGTTAAAAGGGCAGCCATTCCCTTTTGAAGGGCGTCCTCATCGTCCAACCCCGCCATCCGGACGTAACCGCCCAGCGGGAGAATCCGGATCGTGTACGTTGTGCCGTTTTTCCGGTACGCAAAGAGCTTGGGGCCCATTCCGATGGAAAACTCGCGCACAAGGATTCCGGACCGCTTCGCAACGTAGTAGTGCCCGAATTCGTGCACCGTGACCAGCACCCCGAAAACAATAACAAACGCAATAATCGTAATAATCATTTTCGGCGTCCCCCGTTAAATCAAACCAAAGAGGTGCATCAGCGGTAAGACGAACAGTAACGAGTCAAACCGGTCCAGGATACCACCGTGCCCCGGCAAAATCTTCCCGGAGTCCTTAACCCCGTAGTGCCGCTTAAAGGCTGATTCGACCAGGTCGCCGATTTGGCCGGCAACTGACAGCGCCAGCGTAATCAGCAGCATCACCGGTAAGGAGTACTTCTTCAGCGGGAAGAAGTACAGGTAGATTCCGACCAAAATCACGGTCGCAACGGTCCCACCAATTGACCCTTCCCAGGTCTTGTTCGGGCTCATCTTCGGGGCCAGCTTGTGTTTGCCAATTTGCCGCCCAATCATGTAAGCCCCACTGTCGGTGATCCACACAATTAATAGGCCGTATAAGATCGTTGTTAACCCGACGTTCCGGGCGGCAATCATGTAGTGGAAGCCCAGCCCGGCGTATACGGCACACAGGACCAGCGCCCCGGCATCATCAAACGAGAAGCGGTTCTTGGACGCCACCGTGTACAGTAACAGAATCAGGGCAAAGAAGTACAGCAAATCAAGGTGCGTAATTCCCGGAATAACCCGCAACCATGAATCCGGCACCAGCATGCCCGCCATCATTAGAAAACTCAGACCGGCTTCCGGAGAAACCAGGAGCTTCTTTTTCATCGTCAACATTTCCGACATTGCCACCAGCCCCATCGCTACTACCAGGATGCTGAATGGCGTCCCGCCACAAATCAGCAGCGGGATAAAGATAATCATGGCCACAATGGCCGTAATCACACGTTGTTTCATTTATTTTTCGTCCTTTCCGTCATCAAGTCCCCCAAAGCGCCGGTGCCGCTGCTGGAACGCAGCAATGTTGCGCGCCAGTTCATCGGGAGTGTAGTCCGGCCAGTACACGTCCGTAAAGACCAATTCACTGTAAGCTAATTGCCACAACAGGAAGTTAGAGATCCGCTCCTCACCACTCGTCCGGATTAAAACGTCCGGATCGGCGTCCGGGGCTAGCGGTGCCGTCATCATATGGGCGCTGAGCGTTTCTTCAGTAATCTCATCCGGAGTAAGTTTCCCAGCCTGCACTTCGCGGGCAATCTGCTGTACCCCGGTAACGATTTCCGCGCGACCACCGTAGTTCAGCGCAAAGTTGAGCACCATGCCCGTACAGTGGGCGGTCTGGGCAATCGCGTCGTTGACGGCCTTCTGCGTCCTTGCCGGCAATTGGTCCATGTAGCCCATCACGTTGACCCGCACGTTATTTTCGATTAATTCCGGGACAAACGTACTGAAAAACTTTACTGGTAAGTCCATCAGGTAGTTGACCTCAGCATCCGGCCGCTTCCAGTTTTCCGTTGAAAACGCATAAAGCGTCAGTACCTTAATTCCCAGGTGACTGGCCGCCTTCGTAATTTCCTTGACGACTTCCATGCCGCGCTTATGCCCCGCAACCCGCGGGAGGTGGCGTTTCTGCGCCCACCGGCCGTTGCCGTCCATGATAATTGCCACGTGGTGCGGAATCCGCTCGTGGTCAAGCTCCGGAACGGCTTCATTCTGACGGTGATTTTTAAACCCGAGTTCCATCTCATTCCTCCTTTAAACCAACGCAAAAGAAAACAGGGGTCAGCTGGGACCGGCCCCCGTTACTTTCATTTTTACCCTTCGAGGACTTCCTGTTCCTTAGCGGCAACGATGTCCTCAACCTGCTTGATTCCTTCGTTGGTAAGCTGTTGGGCCTGATCTTCCAAGTCGTGCAGGTCGTCATCCGTTAGGTCACCGGCCTTGTGGGCCTTCTTGAGCTTGTCCATCATTTCCCGCCGGACACGCCGAACAGCAATCTTACCCTCTTCACCGGTTGCCTTCACCTGCTTGGCGAGCTCCTTCCGCCGCTCTTCGGTCAACTGCGGGATTACCAACCGGATAGCCGACCCATCGTTCATCGGCGCAATTCCCAGGTCAGATGCCAGGATGGCCTTTTCGATGTCCTTCAAGGAACTCTTGTCAAACGGCGTGACTAAGAGCACCCGGGCTTCCGGAATGGTAATCTGGGCAATCTGGTTTAACGGCGTTGGGGCGCCGTAGTATTCCACCATAATCCGGTTTAAGAGACTGGCGTTCGCCCGGCCAGCACGGATGTTTCCGAGTTCGCGCTGGAGGTTCTGCTCAGCCTTCTTCATTTTTTCCTGTGCGTCTTTTAATACTGGATCCGTAACCTTCATTTTACTTGCCCTCCACTGTTGTTCCGATTGGGGCCCCTTCAACAACCTTCTTGATGTTGCCCCGCTCGTTCATGTTAAAGACCACCAACGGGATGTCGTTTTCCATGGATAGGGATGATGCCGTGGTGTCCATCACGTTCAGCCCGCGGTTAATGATATCCATGTGGGTCAGTTTATCAAACTTCGTGGCCGTTTCGTCCTTCCGCGGGTCAGCGGAGTAAATCCCGTCAACGCCGTTCTTGGCCATTAAAATCACGTCCGCATTGATCTCAGATGCCCGCAGTGCTGCGGTGGTATCCGTTGAGAAGTACGGGGAGCCCGTTCCGGCGGCAAAAATCACAATCCGGTTCTTTTCAAGGTGCCGGATGGCCTTCCGCCGAATATATGGCTCGGCAATCTGCCGCATCTCAATCGATGTCTGAACCCGGGTCGGTACGTCAAGCTGCTCGAGATTGTCCTGCAGCGCCAGGGCGTTCATTACCGTCCCCAGCATGCCGATGTAGTCCGCCTGGGAACGTTCCATTCCCATCTGGGCGCCAGCTTCCCCGCGCCACATGTTGCCCCCGCCAACAACGATGGCAACCTGGACACCGAGATCATGGACATCCTTGATTTCCTTAGCAACCTTCATGATCTCCGGCGGGTTAATGCCCCGGCCCTGTTCACCGGCAAGGGCTTCCCCACTTAACTTTAACAGTACGCGCTTATACTTTACGTCCGTCATGTCCGTCCTCCTCAAGGTTTGTTCCGTGTTCGAAAATCCGAACCATTAGTGGTATTCTACCATATCTCTAGAATTGATGAACACAAAATCATCCGGAAGAACGGTTACATTTATAAAAAGATGTGTGCAGCCGAAAAAAGGAAGGGCCACAAGCGGCCCCTTTCCTTCCTTAGGTTACTTTTCAAAATGATTATCCTTCCCCAGCGTTGCGTTATAAATCGGGGTCGACATCCCAAAGCCACCGGCAACCGGTAACAGCTGTCCCGTGATGTAGGATGAGTCGTCGCTTGCCAAAAAGACCGCCGCCTTCGCGATGTCTGCCGGTTTCCCCGGCCGGTTTAACGGGACGTTCTTGATAAACGTGTCCCAGAACTGGCCGGACATGTTATCAACGGCCGCGTCCGTCGCAATCAGTCCCGGCATAATTGCGTTGCACCGGATACCGTCGTGGGCGTACTGCGTGGCGACCTGCTGGGTCAGCATGTTAATCGCCGCCTTGGACGTCCCGTATGCCGTCCGGGCAACGTCCGGCGTGGCCCCGCCAACCGACGAAATGTTAATGATGCTGCCTCCGGTCTTCTGCTGCTGCATCTGCTTAATGGCGTACCGGCAGCTGTAGTAAACGCTCGCCACGTTCGTCTTAAGGATCGTGAAGAACATCTCCGGGTCGCCCGTTGTCACCGTCAGGTCTTTGTCGGTATCCGTCCGGCCAAAGTTGTTTACGAGGATGTCCACGTGACCCTCCTTTTCAGCCACTTCTTTGATCATCGGTTCGTAGGTGTCAAACTCAAAGGCGTTGTAAATCACGTGGCGGTAACGGTTGTTTTCCGCATGGAGCTTCGTTACCAGGTTGCGGTTCTTTTCGCTGTCGCGCACCGCCATGTACACGATGGCCCCCGCCGCCACCATTTCCTGCGCAATCGCAAAGCCGATTCCCCGGCTGGACGCCGTGACGATGGCGACCCTATTCGTTAAATCAGTCATGTTATCACTCCTATTAGTTGATAATTCGTACTAAATGCCGTGGCTCCATTATAGCAAACCACCACACCATAAAAAAGCTAACCGCTCATTAAAAGGCGATTAGCTTAACGATATTCCTTCAACCCCACTTGAGGGCAATTTTTTATTTCCGCTGATAGACCACAAAAGTGTGGGTGTACTTATTCCGTTCGTCCATCTTTCCCGCAACCCGACGCACTTCCTCAAACTGGTCGTAATCAAGCGCCGGCATCGTCGTATCAGCCGGAAACGTTTCTTCAATCTGCGTAACGTACAGCCGGTCCACCCGTGCTGCGTACATGCGGAAAAGCGTGGCCCCACCAATGATAAAGACCAGTTCATTTTCGTGCGCTGCCAGCCAGTCATCCAGCTGGTCCTGGTCAAACACAAACTCAACTTGCGGGTTATCCGCATACTGGGCGGCCAACTGCCGGTCGTGCGTTAGTACCACGTGATGGCGGTGCGGTAACGGGTGCGGAAAGCTCTCAAACGTCCGCCGCCCCATCACAACCGGGTGATTGAGCGTCGTGTGCTTAAAATACTGCAGGTCATCCGGCAACCGCCACGGGAGGTGGCCATCCACCCCGATGTGGTGCGCGAAATCTTCTGCCCAAATAAACGCAAGCATTCCGATCCCTCCTAGACGGCCACGGGCGCCTTAATTGCGCCGGCCGGATGGTAATCCTGAACCTTGATGTCATCCAGGTCAAAATCAGCTAAATCGTGTTTCTCTGGGTTCAGCCACAGCGTTGGGGCATCCACCGGTTTGCGGCTCAGCTGTTCTTCCACCTGCTTGAAGTGGTTCTTGTAGATGTGCGCGTCACCGAGCGTGTGCACAAAGTCCCCAACTTCGAGGTCCGTTGCCCGGGCCACCAGGTGCGTGAGGAGGGCGTAGCTGGCAATGTTAAACGGCACGCCCAGGAAGATGTCCCCACTCCGCTGGTACAGCTGGCAGCTGAGTTTACCGTCAGCCACGTAGAACTGGAAGAGCGTGTGGCACGGCGGGAGCGCCATTGCCGGGACGTCCTCCGGGTTCCACGCTGACACGATCAGCCGCCGGGACGTCGGGTTCGTCTTAATTTGTTCAATCACGTTGGCAATCTGGTCAATCGTTGTTCCCCGCCGGGTTTGCCAGTGGCGCCACTGCGCGCCGTAGACGTTGCCGAGGTTGCCGTACTTCGCCGCAAACGCATCGTCGTTTACGATGCGCTCACAGAACAGCTTCTTTTGCTTCTGGTACTCCTCGTTAAACACCGGATCGCGCTGAGAACGCAGCCCAAAGTCGGTCATGTCCGGCCCCTGGTACTCGTCACTAGCCACCCACTTTTCAAAGGCCCACTCGTCCCAAATGTGGTTGTTGTGCTTTAACAGGTACTGAATATTGGTGTCCCCGTGCAGGAACCACAGAAGCTCGCTCTTAATCAGCCCCAGTGGGACCCGCTTGGTGGTCAACAGCGGAAAGCCATCCGCCAAGTGGAAGCGCATCTGGTAGCCAAACAGGCTCCGGGTGCCCGTCCCCGTCCGATCATCCTTATTGTATCCGTGTTCGTACACGTCCCGCATCATTTCCAGGTACGGCGTTTCAACAATTGCCATTTCCCCGACTCCTTTCAGTTAGTCGACATACGCACTCAATTCGTCCCAGCGCGCCATCTTGGTGTCAATCTGGGCGTTCAGGTCGTCAAGCTGCTGCTGAAGCTCTGCCAGGTGGGTGTAATCGTCCCCCGCACTGGCCGTCATCTCCTGCGCCACGGCCTGCTTTTGCTCCTCAAGTGCGTCAATCTCATCTTCTAGTTTATCAAACTCCAGCTGCTCCGCGTAGGTCAGCTTCTTCTTTGGCGTGTCCTGCGGTGCCGGGTCGTTCGGCTTTCCCGCTGCTTTTGGTTTGGCCTGCGTCTTTTCTTTCTCCTGGGTTGCATTCTGCTTAGCCGCCAGGTACTCCGTAAAGCGGCCGGTGTAGCGCTCAATGCGCGCGTCCCCGTCGAAGATTAAGAGCTGGTCCACGACCTTATCTAAGAAGTAGCGGTCGTGGGAAACCGTAATCACAGTTCCCTTGAACTGCTCCAGGTAATCCTCCAGCACGGTTAAGGTCCCGACATCCAGGTCGTTGGTTGGTTCGTCAAGCACCAGAACGTTTGGCTGGCTCATCAGGAGCTTGAGGAGGTACAGCCGCCGCTGTTCGCCCCCGGAAAGCTTCCGAATCAGCGTCCCGTGCATGAAGCGCGGAAACAGGAACTGCTCGAGCAGCTGCGTGGTGCTAATCCGGTCGCCGTCCTTGTTAACAACACTCTGACCGACCTCGTTTAGGTAACTGATGACCCGTTTGTCCGGCGGCAACTGCTCCATGTGCTGTTTGTAGTAGGCAAGCCGAACGGTCTCACCGCGGACAACTTTCCCCGCATCAAGGGATTGATCACCAACCAGGGCGTTTAAAAAGCTGGTCTTGCCGGCACCGTTCATCCCGGTAATGCCGATCCGGGCCCCGCCCTGAATCAGCAGGTTAAAGTCCTGCATGATGCGGTGGTCACCCAGCGTGAGCGCGGCATCCTTTAACTCCAACACCTTTTTGCCGAGGCGCTGCTGGCCGAGGTTAATGTTGACCTGGCCGTCGACCTGTACGTGGCCGAGATTGTCTTCCAGTTCATGAAAGTGGTTGATCCGCGCCTGCTGCTTGGTTGAGCGTGCCTTGGCCCCGGTCCGCATCCACGCCAACTCCTTCTTATAGAGCTGCTGTTGCTTGTGCTCCTGGGTCAACTCGCGGTCAACCCGCGCCGCCTTTTGCCGCACAAAATCCTCGTAGTTCCCGGTATACTGGTACAGCTTCCCGAATGACAGCTCAAAAATCTGCGTTGCCACCTGGTCGAGGAAATACCGGTCGTGGGTGACGATAATCAGCGCCCCCTTGTATCCCTGTAAGTACTCCTCCAACCACGCAATCGAATCAAAGTCGAGGTGGTTGGTCGGTTCGTCCAGGATTAAGAGATCGGGCGCCTGTAAGAGCACCTGCGCCATGCCAATCCGCTTTTGCTGACCGCCTGACAGCGTCCCCACCCGCTGGTTAAAATCCTTGATGTGCAGCTGCGTTAAGATCGCCTTCGCTTCGTTATCCGCATTCCACGCATCTTCCTGATTCATCCGTTCTTCCGCCCGCACGTAGCGCCGCTCCGCCTGCGGATCATCAGGGTGTTCCCCGTACGTCGCGACCGCCGCTTCGTATTCGCGGATGGTTTGAAACACCGGCGCCGCCCCGTCAAAGACGGCCGCCAGCACCGTTTTATCCGGATCCAGCTGCGGGGTCTGCATCAGGTAGCCAATCCGATAATCGTTGGGTTTAGCCAGCTGCCCAGAATCGGCCGGGTCCACCCCACTCAGGGCGTTCATCAGCGTTGTTTTCCCGGACCCGTTCGTCCCAATCACGCCAATCCGGTCGTGTTCGTTCACGATGAAGTTCAGGTCGTCAAACAGCGTCTTTTCACCGTAGGTCTTCGTCAGGTGTTCCACCCGTAACGTTTGCATTAGTCGCTCATCTCCTTTAGGACGGTTTGGGCAAACGCAATTAAGGCTGCGTGGTCATTTGGTAGTTCGCCGGCAACCACGCGCCGCTCCGCCTGCGCAAGCACCCGGCCAAATGCCGGCCCTGGCCGCACCCCTAATTCATTCATCAGGTCCTGCCCGGTTAGCCGTAATTCATGCTTGTCCTTAATCGGTAAGGCATCGTACCGCGCCAGCAAATTTTCCGGAACGGCAATGCCCAGCAAGCCCGCAACCACCTCGGCCCGTTCCAACGCTGGCCGGCCCACCGTGTACGCCGTCCACGCATCCACGCCGGTTGCCTGCAGCTTAGTTACCACCGTCCGGGCAGCGGTAACCGCCGCAATGGTATCGTTGGCACACTTCCACTGCCGCAAAAACTTGGCGGTCTGTTTTTCGTTCAGCCCCATCACCGCTGTCAGGAGCGTCCACGCCGCGTTTTCGTCCGGTAAATCAATGGTCGGCAACTGCACGAGTCGCTCCAGTGCTGGGCGGGCCTGTGCCATTCCCGGACAGTACCGGTACAATTCAGCCTGCGTGAACTGTTCGATTCCCTGGCGCGGGTTCTTTCCCAATAGGAGCTTGATAAATTCAACGTGAATCCGTTCAACCGCAATCTTTTCTAAGAGCGGGGCGTTTTCCTTAATCGCCGCAAACGTCGCCGGATCCATCCGGAAGTCCAGCTGGCTACCAAAGCGGACCGCCCGCATCATCCGGAGAGCGTCCTCGTGGAACCGTTCGGCGGGTTCGCCCACCGCGCGGATAATGCCGTGCTTGAGGTCGGTTAACCCGTCAAAGTGGTCCACCACCGTCCCGTCCAAGCGCATCGCCAGCGCGTTAATCGTCAGGTCGCGCCGCTTCAAGTCCTCACCGAGGGAGCGGACAAACTCCACGTGGTCGGGTCGCCGGAAATCCTGGTACGCCGATTCCGTCCGGAAGGTCGTGACTTCGTAGCCCGTGCCATGATCCAGCACCATCACCGTTCCGTGTTCAATACCAGTATCAACGGTGTGCTTAAAGAGCTGCTTGATTTCAGCGGGGTAGGCACTCGACGCAATGTCAACGTCGTGGAGCGGAATCCCCAGCAGCGTGTCGCGGACGCACCCGCCGACAAAGTACGCTTCGTAGCCGCCCTGCTCAATCGTGGCTAACACCGGTTTGGCCTTCTCAAAGGCTGGTGGTAGGTTCGTAATCTTCATTAATTCGTCCCTCCGTTCCGCATAATTCACTGCCTTTCATTTTAGCACACCCCGTCCGCTTCGTCCCCGGCAGTCCCCCTTCGCTAGCCGCGAGCTGCCCCGTATGATACGATATGCAAAGCGACTAAAAATAAAGGAGGCATTTCTATGACGACAACAACAGACGAACGGCTCCGCCTCGTGGACTTTTTGATGATTTGTGCGGGGACCGCCATCTACGCGTTTGGGCTGGTGTTTATCAACATCGCCAACCGGTTAGCCGAGGGAGGCGTGACGGGAATCACGCTAATCCTGCGGTACTGGTTCAGCATTAACCCGGCCTACTCAACGCTGTTAATCAACATTCCCCTGATTATCATTGGGTACCACTACCTCGGGAAAAAGTCTTTGATTTACACCGTCTACGGAACGGTCATGCTATCACTGTGGATCTGGATTTGGCAACGATTCCCCGCCATCCACATCAACATCCACCACGACCTCTTCATCGCCGGGGTGCTGGCCGGGATTCTCGGCGGGGGTGGCTCCGGGCTGGTTTACCGGTTTGGGGGCACGACCGGCGGAACCGATGTGATTGCCAAAATCTTCGAGCATAAGATGGGGATTCCGATGGGCCAAACCCTCTTTGCCCTGGACGCGTGCGTCCTGACCGCCTCGCTGTCCTACATTGATCTGCGGCGGATGATGTACACCCTGCTGGCATCCTTCGTGTTCTCCCGGATCGTCAACTTCATCCAGGACGGCGCGTACAGTGCCCGCGGGATGATTATCATGACGCAGTTTCCGGAAAAAATCGCCCACGCCATCATGGACAAAACCAACCGGGGCGCCAGCTACCTGATGACCGAGGGCGCCTACTCCGGCAAACAACGCAAGGCCGTCTACTGCGTGATGAACCAGGGAGAACTCACCACGGTCAAACGGATTGTCGACCGGATTGACAACAAGGCCTTCATCTCGATCCTGGATGTTAACGAGGTCGTCGGTGAAGGGTTTACCTACGCCCCGGAGGACCGGGTTGAGGATGAAGTTCAGGGTAAATAATGCTTAAACCCAAACGGAGGACGTGCCAGTCAGTCACGTCCTCCGTTTTTTCTATATTAAAAGCATCCCTAATCAAGCAGTTCGTCCTGTAACTGCAGCATGTCCGGATCGTCCGACTCAAACCGCAGGGCCGCCGCCACGCACTCGCGCGCATCATCCCGGCGGCCCGCATTGCGGTAAAAGAGCGCCGCATCGCGCACAAACGCCGCGTCACTCATCAGTTCCGGCCGCGCCGCATCGTAGTGCTGCAGGGCAGCAGCGTAGTCATCCTGCGCCGCCTCTGCCCGGCCCAGATTCCACAACAGGTGGGCGTCCGGGCTGCCATCCTTCAGGTATGTCGTCAGCAGTTCGCGGTTGGCCGCCGCATCGCCCTGCCGCACTAGCAAGTCACTCAGCAAACGCACGCCCGTCACGTTGTCCGGGTCCTGGTCCACGATGGTCTGCAGGTACTGCCGGGCGAGCTTGGCATCCCCTAGCTGTTCGGCTAGCCGGCTCGCCCGCTCGTACAGTTGCGGGTTATACTCGTCCACACCAATCCCCTCCTGCAGGGTGGCCAACGCCTGGCGCGAATCCCCCTGGTGCACGTAAATGTCAGCCAGGTACGGGTACAGCGTCGCGTAGTCCGGGTTGAGTTCACGCAGTTTTTCAAAGTTCTGGCGTGCGTCGTCGTAGTGCTTGAGCTGCAGCTGCGTAAACGCCAACTGGAACCGCGCATCCGCATCGAGGTCCTCCTCGTGGATCTGTTCGAGGTACCCGAGCGCCTGGTCAAACTTTCCGGCTTCAGCGTAGGACACGCCCAGCCGCTGAACCAGGTTAACCTGCGCAAAATGGGTGACCCCCTGCTTAATTAGGTCCAGGTAGTACGCCACCGCCTTGCGGTACTGCTTGATGTCAAAGTACAGCTCCGCTAAGGCAAACTGAATGACCTGCTCGTCCGGCGCTAACCGCTGGGCTTCCAGGAGCTTTTGTTCTGCAACCTCAAACAGCCCCTGCGTCTGGTACAAGTCCGCTGCTGCTAGCAACGACTGCAGGTACGCCGGTGACGTTGGGGGAATCTGCGCCAGGTAGTCGAGTGCCTGGTCGTCATCCCCGGCACTGACCGCCAACTCCGCCAGGTCCACCCGGAGTTCATCCTCGTCCGGATAGCGCTCCAGCAGCTTCTCGTACGCCCGCTTGGCCATGTTGGTGAACCCGAGGGCCGCCAACTCCTCGGCCAGGCTGTGGACCATCTCATCGTCGTCCTTCCGCAGGGCCCACGCAAACTTCTTCTTGGCTTCTTCGTACTGACCCGCCGTCAGCAGGTCCAGCGTCTGTTCTGAAAAGCTCATGCCATCGTCCCTTCTTTACTGTTATGCGTTGTTTCATTATAGCACGTTTCCTGGTTACACCAGCTAAAATGTATACACGGACTATTAAAAAAAGACTGGGATAATATTGTGAAATAACAATAAGCAATGACACTTTCCGCCCACTACAAAAGAGGCGATCTCCATGGCAATCATAACTAAACGTGGCAACAAGTGGCAGGCTAAAATTTATTATTATGATTTAGACCATGTTCGCCATGCCAAAAGCAAACTAGGGTTTAAAACAAAAAAAGAAGCTACTATTTGGGCAACCGAAAAGGAAAACGAATTAAATCTCGGTAATTCCATTGTTAATTTCGATACGCTTTTCGCTGAGTATTTTTGGAACTGGTTTGAACAATTTAAGGAAGCGAACGTAAGTGAACGTACTAAATTAACTTACCGTCAGGCATATAACGCTTTACACAAATACCTTCGTGTTCCTATTAGTCGAATTAATCGTCAAAAATATCGCCAGTTTTTAAACACATACGGACACCAACACGCTAAATCAACTGTTAGTAAGTATAATTCGCTATATCATGCTTGCATTAAAGAAGCTCTTTATAACGGCGATGTTAAACGTGACTTTATCGAAAACGTTGATCTTGCGTTTAATAAAGATAAGACCCGGTCCATCGAATACTTAAACATCGATGATATGCAAAAGTTATGCGATTACTTGATTCAAACACGTAACCGGCATTTTACTGGAAAATATATGATACTGACCGCCCTATTAACAGGTGCACGTTTAGGTGAAATCCAGGCTTTGACATGGAATGATATTAATTTTCAATTCAAAACGATTGAAATCAATAAAGCATAGTATGACACAACTAAGTCTTTTAAAGATACCAAAAACGAATCTAGCAAACGATTTATCCGGGTCAATGATGAATTATTGACCTTATTATCTGATCTTAAGAAGAACGGTAAAAAAATGGTATTTGAAAATCAATACCAAACAATCCCGACTTCAGCAACTGTAAACAAAACATTGCGTGAATGTCTAGTTGATTGCACCATTAACAAAAAGGGATTCCACTTTCACTCATTGCGCCACACACACGTTGCTTATTTATTGTCCGAGGGTATTGATATTTACGCGATAGCAAAACGTTTAGGGCATTCGGATATTACTACTACCACTCGCGTTTATTCATACCTAATTGATGAATTCAAAACTCGGACGGATGATCTAATTGCTGCAAACCTTGAGAAATTAAAATCTGCCCGACACGAAAACTCAAATGAATTGAGAACAACATGAGAACGAAAACATAAGCCAAGTAATCAAATATGTATAATCACACTATCATAGAATAAATTATCTTTTACTTTATCAAAGAACTTTCCAAACCACTAACAAAATACCAAAAACTGTAAGTACAAACCAATCAATACGGGTAGATCTATTCAATTCATTATGGCGCCTATCAGTCTTCTTACCAAAAGCAATATAAAAACCCAAACAACAAAAAACAATACCTATAACGGTTTCTACCAAATTCCTAATAATCCAATAAATGCCTATAAGTCTAAAACAATAATTCAACCCATGAAAGAAACAGAACGAAATTAAAAAGATTATTACGCTTACTAAACAACATGCTTCTTCATTCCCGGGTTGATTGTAATCACTATGAACAAAATACCCTACTATTCCGGATTTTTTCCAGTCCTTATGGCGAAGAAAATCAACAAACTCATTAAATTCTTCTTTCTTCGTTTTCCAATGTTTCCTATCCTTTTTATTCACTTTAAAAACTCCCTTTTATTTTGGAGTGCTTTACAAAGCTCAATCTTATTTATAAATTATCGTTCAGCCTTATTAACACTTAAAAAATCATATTTTTAACGTTACGGTAACACATAGCTAATGAATACATTGTTATTACTGATTAAAATCCCAATTTTCTTACTACCATGCTATCATAAACAATAGCTAGTTAATGAACAATTTAGGAGTACTCCATGACACGCGACGAATTATTTGAATACCTACTAAACACCTATGACGTTTCTCCGGAATTCATGTGGAAAAAACACCCTAAGTACGCCGTTTTTCGCCACCCAGAAAATAAAAAGTGGTTCGCCCTCGTTATGAACGTTGATCCTCTAAAAGTCGGGATAAGCAATTCTCCTGACAACGAAATAGAAGTTCTCGACGTTAAAATGGATCCCGAAAAAATCAGCCTTTTACAAAAAGCAGCCGGCTTCAAACCGGCTTACCACATGAACAAGGAACACTGGATTTCAATTATCTTGGACCAGTTTACCCTTGAAAAAATTATTCCGTTGATTGCAGACAGTTTTCAATTGACTGAATAACTGGCAGTGATGCTATGCCCCCAATCGTGGATCAAACTTCCAAGATTGGGGGCACTTTAATCGCTACTCGAAGAGATATTCTTCTATTCTTTAATTCCCGATTCCCTGATATTTATAAATTTGCTTTTTTGTCCAATGAATTTCCGTTTTTTTAATGTGTTTTTCTGCTTGATGATTCTTTTTTTCGTGCTGTCGCATTGTTAGATTGTATTTAGCAGCCAATTCTTGCCGTTTACTAAATGGTTCGTGTTCGCTGGCGTCACCAGTTAGATAGTCATAATCATAACTTGAAAGTGACTTACCGTTGATTTCAATTAAAACAACATTACTTTGAAGATTTTGCACATCCCTATCATCCCTACATACATCTGTTGAGTTCAAAGTAATTTTTGAAGTTGGAATGACTGCAAACTTTGCTGTTTTAATCCCGGTTACATAGGAACTCAGTCCTGACAACTGATCATTTTCGTATAATCTTCGATTTTTAGCGTACTGTTTTTTCATCATTACTAATGTTGACTGCCGTTGGGTTGTAGTTATCATTCCAATCCCCTCAATTAATCCATAACTAATAATTACAGTTGCCCATAAAGCAACCCAATTCTTTTTCCGTGACCACTTCGAGCGATTAAGTAGGATCAATAAAATGATTCCTAACGCGGTACTAATAATCAAACAGCTCAATGAAACAGAACGCAAGGTAAAAGCGTAATGATACTGAATTCCCCCCTCGTCATCATAAACAAGTGGACGTTGAAAAAGACCATTAAAAATAAACAAATAAATAATATTAATAATTATAGAAACTATTATCAATAGCTTACTCTTATTTATTAGCGTAATCCCCATTAAAATTTCCGGAATAATGTAAATTAAGTATGCTCCGCCTAAAGTCAAAATCAATATCCAGGGACCAGCACCAGTTAGGACGTACCGTGCACACCATAGCGAACTAATTAACCCGGTCAAAATAAACCCAATTACAAGACTAATGAATCGCTTTTTAGATAATGGTGAGCGATTCTCACCACCACGTTGGTTCTTTAATTCTCGTTTTTCTTCAATCATTGTTATCAACCACCAAAATGGGGGACGTTTTTTCTCCTTAATAGAAGCCCGCAACTTATTCGCCATCGCTTCCATTATCATTCATTGCATGCTTTCCAGGCGCAGCACCGTTATAGCCTAACAAACCACTGATTGACCCGCTAACCATGTTTTTTATCCGCTTCACCGCTACCTTTAGCCTGCACTTTTCCGGGATAAACGCCCATACCACAGCAAATACAAAGTAAACAACGCATAAGTCTTCCAGCCAGTCTATCAACTGGTCCAGCGCCGTTTCCTGGTTATCATAGTATGTAGCACTATCAACGTGATAGTACCGAGAATGGTGCCCATGCCAGCTTCGCGGAATCAAATAATTAACAGTATCCTTTACCCTTGATCCCAACGATTGCGGTTCATCATCCGTCTCGTCATCATCTAAATGAGTGTGCGTCCCATCCTCATCTTCATTATCGTCATGAAAGGTATGGCCTCCCGTTCCTTCATCGTCATGAAACGTATGCGTTGTGTGGCCGCCCCCAAAATGGTCCCCGCCGATGTGGCCGCCTCCATGAAAGCCACGTGCTAATGCAACGGTTGGGGTAAAAAACATTAACACGCACACAAAAACAACAATCCACCTATTCTTCTTCAAAACCCGTCTCCTTTATCCTGGCATTATTATCTAACAAAGAGAATAGTTAACTCACCCTAACCCCAATTCTGTCTGTAACCTATCGATTACCGAACGTAACTCTTTACGACTTTTATGAGTTAGGTAATACAAACTTACCGTAAGGGCGTTCGCACCCTTAGTAATATCACTCATACTACAGTCGTGGATTTCCTTAGTCTTTACTGTAAGAACAGCACATTTATAGTTTATAAAATTAGTACTTAACCCGGAAACGTCAATGGCTAAGATGTCATCAAAACTTATTTCAATTGCGCTCTTGGTAGAATCGCCTACTCCTCCTATGTTTAAGCTAATAAGATTCTGAGGAATAAGTATCCGTCGATCGAAATCGATTTCTAACGGTGAACTTAATGATAGAAATACGGGCATGCTGATTGCTACGGTTACCAGAATCGAGACGTATACTTTTATGTTTTTCAAAAAAGACTCATAAAAAATAAAATAAGATTCGTGAAACGAAAAATACAAAATAAAAGCGATGGGTAAAAGAAAAATTGCCAAAAAGTAGCATACAAAAAACGCCCATCCTGCTACCGATTCTCTAAGTACAATCCTGTTGTTTTTCACAAATAAGCACCTACTTTAACCGTGCCAGTTCCCTTTCCAAAACCTTCTCCGCCTCTTCGACCGTCTCGTATTCATAGATCCTGTTAAAGAAGGATGTCCCCGCAATCATTGCGGATAAGCGCGCGACTTGTGGCCGGTACAGAATAATGGTCGGCTTCTTCAACTGCTCCGCCATTGCCAGCTCATACCCCACTCCTAAACTTGGATGGGTTGCTTCAGCTACCACCACATCGCTAGCCGTTAGCCACGCAACGTCACGGTCCCGAATTTCCTGATCACTCATCTCGCTTTCGGTATTCGCCGTTAAATTAGGGTTCCCAATATGCTCGGTTAAAACGTGGTGCTGCTGGTTTAAAAACGTAATGAGCCGTTCATATAGCTGGCGGTCATCCCGTCCACCCCGAATCGAAGCAGCAAAGTAGATTTCCATGATTCCCTCCTAAAATAGGTGCATTTGACGGCTTTGCGGCGTTGCCGGTCGTTCTGCTAACCGCCGGCGCCGGGCACTCGCCATCCGTCGCTCAAAGACTTCCAGGCTATCCTCCTGCCAGAGCGGCATGGCCCGGTCGGCCTTAATGAATTCCTGATTGCCCAGGGCCTCAGGAATCTTAGTCACATCGTCAATCTGCGGGCACTGACTGTGGTCTAACATGGCAACCGGGCGGTGTTGCTTAAACGCGTGCTGCAAGGCCATTTCGGTCTTTCCGTTCTGGTCGGTTTCAACGACCACCAAGCCGTCGCTTATCCCGCTTTCCCACTCATCGCGGGCCGCAAGAAACTGCCGGCGCGCAGCCGTACCGTAGCGGAACGATGACACTAGCGCGCCCCCCCGGGCAATGATTTCATCCGCCAGGGGTTCATTTTCTGGCGGATAAATCGGTTGTTCCAGGCTTTCTCCTAGAATCGCAACGGTTTTCCCGTCAGGCACATCCAAGGCGCCCCGGTGTGCAGCGGTATTTGTGCCAATTGAAAGGCCGCTCACCACCGTGTAGCCGTCCGTTGCGAACTTCTGTGCCATTCGCCGGCTCATCTTTGCTCCTAAATCCGTGGGACGCCGGGTTCCAATAAAGCCCACACTTGGCGTGTTAAGCACCGCCGCATCCCCCTTGACGTACAGAAGGAGCGGGAAGTTCACCAACCGTCGCATGTTTTGCGGGTACGCCTCTTCCTGGTAATTAATTACCTGAGCGCCATCCTTAACCGTCTTGGCCAGTAAGTCAGCGGCGTCCTGTTGAATATCGAGCCACTTATGCGGGTCGAGGTTGCCGGCCAAATACTGCTTGCGGACCGCTGCAACCCGGCACCCTGGAATCCAGCCCGCCTGCGCAAGCCGGGCAGCGGGAATCCGGGCTAAAATTTGCCGGGCAGTTTTCGGCCCCACGCCCTTAATCATTTCCAACGCCATAATCAACCGTGAATAATCTAATGGTTCCACCATACTGCACTCCCTTACTTAGTTTCCGTTTTTAGTATAGCGCGCTCCCGGAAAAACGCCGGCAGCAAACCCTTCAACTACCTTAACCCGAGCAATAACCCATAAAGAAGCGGGCCCAACAGGGCGGGCAACATGTTTGCCACCTTCAGTTGACGAATCTTTAATACGTCAATGGCTAGCGCAACAAGGAGGGCCGAACCGACCGCCCCGATTTCCGTAATAACCGCTGTCGTTAAAAACGGGTGGAGCGCCGCAGCCGCGCAATAAATGACCGTCTCGTAAGCAAAAACGAATGGTCCCGCAAACAACACGCCCGGGCCAAATGCCGCCCCGTAAATTAACGACGCCAGCACGTCCAGGACAATTTTCATTAGCATAATATCGGGATTATGGCTCAGCGCTTCGTTTAGCGGGCCGATAATCGCCATTGAACCAATGCACTCAATCATCAGCGCAGCGACAAACCCGGTCACAAAATCTTCGTTTGCCGCGTGAAGCCGACGTTCCAGTATGTGACCGACTCCCGTAAATCGACCGTCAATATCCAACCAATAGCCCACCAGTGTTCCTAAAACAAGACTAACCAACATGAGGAGCGGCTGCTTAGTGGTAATGGCTCCCTGAATTCCGATAATGCCCACACACAGCGTTGCCGCGTCCAGCATCGCACTTGTTTGGGTGGTCGTTAACACGTGTTTCAACGGCTGACTCAGTAAGCTGGCAATCACAATTCCCACTAAATCCAAAATAACGTACAGCACAATTCTTAACTCCGTTCGTTTAATCTCCCCTAAATTATACGAATTCTTAGGCAGAACGGCAACGGCGCTTGCAGTAATAACGGGGGCCTGTGTACAATGATGACAGTTTACAATTGAGGAGGGACTAACTTGCAACTTCGATTAGCAACGACAGATGACCAACCGGTAATAATGGAAATCATTAACGGGGCCATCGCCGCCCTAAAGCAGGTTGGCAGCCCTCAATGGCAAAACGGTTACCCGAATAGTACGACCATTGCCACTGATATTAAACACCACGTTGCGTACGTCCTTGAAAAGGAGCAAACGGTAATTGGTTATGCCGCCATGGTTGGTGGGGCCGACCCAAATTACCAGCACATTGACGGTCAGTGGCTCACTGCGGGCACCAACTACTGCGCAATTCACCGGGTAGCCCTTGCAAGGAGCATGCGGGGACAGGGAATGGCCACCCCGTTTCTAAAGTTACTGGTTGACCGCGCCCGGCAAAATGGCTACCACAGCATGCGAATTGACACGCACCAGCTTAACCTCCCAATGCAAAAAACGGCGGTAAACGCGGGGTTTATCCAGTGTGGATTTATCAAAATCATTGACGAACCCACTGACCCCAACCGCATTGCGTACGAGCAACTCCTCACCCCAACTGATAATCATTAACCAAAGGAAGGATTTTCCATGAAGATTAGTCGTATTGATCACATTGTCCTGACGGTAAGCGACGTAGCGCAGGCGACCCGGTTTTACCACGAGGTCTTTGACATGCCAGTCATCCAACAACAGAGTACCGCAGAAGTAACGACACTGCGGTGCGGGCACCAACTTATTCGCCTGCAGGAGGCCGACCGGAATGCCCGTAAAGCTGCCCACCCAACCGTCGGCAGTGCTGATTTGTGCATCGTTACCCGTGATGACCTGGCAGACGTCTACCGGCACCTTCAGAGCTACTACGTGAAGATTGAAAGTGAACCGGTTGCCAAGCAGGGATCGGAGGGACAAATGCATTCCATCTACCTGCGTGATCCAGATGACAACCTAATTGAAATTGCCTCGTACAAGTAAGGAAACGTAAAAGTAAAAACCACGTCTTTTAGGCGTGGTTTTTATTGCGCACGGTTTCTGTGCTTAACTAGGTCTAAAGACGATAAAACAAAAGCGGCAGTCCTGCGACCACCGCATGCAATCACGAACTTCACCATCACCCGAGGTAGTCTGAAGTTTACGGCTTCAGGTAGAAACGACCAGCCTTATCCATAGTCATATACCACCAGGACGATGAAGAACAAATCATTCATCGTTTTTATTATACGCAAAAAGTTACCAAATGCGAAATCATTACTCAACAAACATTCCGGAATGAAGAGCACCCCCGCCATTAAAAAGAGGCGGCGTAACGCCATCCGTTTCATTAGGTATGCCGTTGTACTCATCGTGATGGTTGCTACCAGGTAGTAGCCTGCCGAAAGCCACTGAACGACCGCCAGCGAAACGGCAAACTGCCGCATTAACGTGGGAAACGTCACCACCAGGGAGGCGCCCAGTAAAATTCCAATAAACCCAAGGCAACTGGCACTGACAACCGCAACCCCGTTTTTTCTAACTGACACCTCATCATCCCCTCATCCGACTAATCACCAGAATGTTTTTATCACTACTTAATTGTAACGATTTGCCGGGCACCCACCGCATATAACGCCTTGGTAATAACTGGTTGCCCGGTCATGAGGGTTAGGGCCTGGGCATACAGGTTGAGCTGTCCCTGATACTCGGTTGCGAGCTGCTCCAACCCGCCCGGCTTCGTGGCGAGTTGGTCGGTCTTATAGTCAAACAGGACAATTCCTTCCTTAGTTGGAATATACCCGTCAATAATCCCATGAATCAAAACAGGCTGGTCCGGAAGTGTCGAATCGTTAAACAGCTGGTTCGCCGGATACAGCATCGCAAACGGCGCTTCCCGGTGAGCGACTGTAGCATACTGCCACAGCTGCTTGCCAATTGCTGTTTGGTAAAACGCAACGATTCCTTCAACATCAAGGGCGGCCACAACCCGCTTGGTTAGTTGCCGCTGGGCGACCAACCGGGCACAGGTTTGCTCAACCACCTGCGGCGTTACCGGTTGCGCAAGCGGAACGTTTTGGAATACCAAGTGTGTTGCGGTTCCCAGCGTTTGCGCGCTTAATGGCGCTTCCTTTTGTTCCGTTGGGCCCTGATAAAAGCGGGGCATGTTAAACCGTGGCGCCCGCCGACCAGAATGGTGAACCCGGTCAGTGACCGTTAATTCAGGCATTACCGCCTTATCCGGATCATCGAAGTAGTGCTTGATACTCGTTACCGCCTGATATGCCGCCGTGCGCGTGGCCGCCTCATTAGGATACGTGAATTCCAGGACCTGCTGGATGGACTCCGGCAACGACGCTAGCGTATCCTGCGCCCGCAGCCATTCAACGGCGTGCTGCTGGTGCTGGTACGCTGTCATTCCCTGATTTTGCGGGGAAATGGCCTGCGCAAGGGATGGTTGGTCCCACACGGTCATTTTTAGTTGGGGCACGTGGGTGGCAAAGAACGGTGGAACTGTTGTTTGCTCCCATCCCGGAAGCCCTGTTGTGGTGGTCATCTCCCCATCCTTAACCTGGTGAACCGTAATCTGGGCGGTTCCGTTCGGCATTCGGCCCAGGCACAGTAAAAGCCAGTCTAAATACGACTTTGCCGTCGCCCGGCGCTCGTACGGGAGAACCTCAGCACTGGTTTGGCTCGCAACCGCCAATCGCTCAGCAAGGTCCTGCGTCACTTTTTCTGGCTTACTCCGCAGCCGCCCGGTAATGATGACCTTCTGTTCGGCCCGGGTAACCGCTACGTATAGCTTACGCATTTCTTCGGCTAACAGCTGCAGTTTTTCCTGCTGCTGCAGGTAATGCATCTGGGGAAGTGCAAACCGAACGATGAGGTGTTCGTTTTCCCGACCAGCTTCCGTGTCGTCGTCATTAACGGCCAATCCCGCTAATTCCGGTTCGGCCCCGCCATCAACGGCAAGGCGCAGACCCATCCCAATATCCTTGTTGATAATAAACGGGTCCCGCTCCCCCAAACGAAACTTTCGGTCAGTATCGATTACAAAGACCACCGGAAATTCCAGTCCCTTACTCTTGTGAATCGTCATGAAGTGGACCTTATCCGCCTCTTCCTGGGGATTTTGGCTGGATAAATCACGTTGCCGGTCTTCCAACCGGTGCACAAACCGGATAAACTGATATAACCCCTTAAAGCTGGTCTGCTCGTATTCTTGGGCCCGCTCATACAACGCGTGCAGGTTTGCCTGCCGCTGGGGCCCGTTTGGCATTCCGCCCACAAAATCCAGAAAACCCGAATGGTTATAGATGGTCCAAATCAAAGTAGCAATGTCGCCCCGGTGCGCCTGAACCCGGTAAGCTGTCAGGTCATCCAAAAACTGCTGAACCTTGGCGATTAAATCTTCTTCCCAATCCGGGTGGTAGTCCACCAGTTGCTTGCGGTCGTGCTTAACGAGGTACGCATACCGCGTCAGTTTCGTATAAAAATCGGTTTGTTGGCGCCCATTGACCTTGACTAACGCCAGCTCGTTCTCGTCGATGCCGTATAACGGTGACCGGAGTACCGCCACCAGCGGAATGTCTTGGTGCGGGTTATCAATCACCTGCAGGAGCGCAAGCATAATCTTGATTTCCGTCATCTGGAAGAAGTTGGTGGTTTCGTCAACTGCCACCGGAATATCAAACCGTTTAAAGACCGTCGTCAGGGCTTCCCCGCTAGTCCGGGTTGATGCCAGCACGGCAATGTCGCCCGCCGTTACCGGCCGCCGCTCCTTAGTCTGACGGTCAAAGATGGTCTCATGCTGGTCCAACATCTGCCGAATCCGCTGGGCGACCATCACCAATTGGCCCTGGTTTCCCTGCAAATCAGGGTCCGCGGCATCGTCCGCCGAAGCAGGCGCCTCTGCATATAATAGAACCTCTGCCGGGGTTTGTTGCACCGCCCTTCCTGCTGCTTGATAAACCGGGTTGGCGTTATCCATCAGCGCCTGGTCATCGTACGTTAACGCCCCAATCTGGTTATCCATTAACTGCCGGAAGAGGAAGTTTGTCAGCTGCCCTACGTTTTTCACTGACCGAAAGTTCTGCTGCAGCACAATCAACTCCCCCGGAGTCTGCGCTGGCAACTGCCCGTCTTCTGCTGGTTGGAACGTATCGTACTTGTGCTGGAAAAGGTGTGGATCCGCCTGCCGGAAACGGTAAATTGACTGCTTATTGTCCCCCACCATAAAGACGTTGTGGGTGGCTAAACGCTGAATAAGGGCTTCCTGTACCCCGTTGGTATCCTGATACTCGTCAACCATGATTGTCGTGTACTTTTGCTTGAGGGAGGCACACAGCTCGTCGTTTTCCAGTAATTGCAGGGCGTAGTGTTCCAAATCATCAAATTCCAGCACGTGCCGCCGTAACTTTTCCCGCAAAAAGGCTGTCCGGAATTGTTCGGTAAGCGTAGTCAATAGGTCGATTACCGCCGCCATTCGCCGGGTTAAAGTCGTCAGGTGGGTTGCCGAAAGCTGCAGGTACTGCCCCACCGGATCAGCGGTTGCCTGTCGGTCCTTGGCAGGAGCATTCCCGTACACTTCCATAACCTGCGTCTTTCCTCCTGGTAGTTTGTCGTCCAATCCCCACGCCCGGTAGAAGTTAACGGCCGCAACAATGACCGGCGATAACACATCATCAAGGTGATCCTTAACCAATTTGGTCCTGACACTAAGATCCTTAAGCGGGTTCGGGATTTCCCTAATCTGGTTAACCAACGCCACCATCGTATCCCAGTCAGGAGACGTGGTGTCATCCCACGCCATCAGTTGTCTTTCCAGGTCCGCCCACGCCGCTTGCATGGCCGGAAGGACCTCTTCTTGAATCTTCTTAACCGCCTTAGTAGGCTTCTCGACGGTCATCCCCGCCAAAGCCGCAAGTCCCGCGGTGATCGGCGCAATCCATTCCCTGGTCCGGCTAATGGTGGCGGTAAACAGCGGCGCCACCACGGTTTGACAAAAAGCGGTATCATTAATCGTTCCGTTTTCCGGAATGGCGTATAGCTGGCGCGGAACGGTCTGCAACCACTTGTCCGGGTGAGCGGTCGCCCCCGCAGCGGTATCTAAAGCCGCCACCACCTCCGTCAACGCTTCGTCAGCTTGTTCCCGGTCACCGCTTAACAGGTTTAAAACGTCTGCGTAGGATTGTCCCAGTTCATCAACGGGCAGCCCCTCATCATCCAGGTGCCGCAGGGCTTCCTGGTAAAACCGCTCACGCACCTTCTCCCACACGTCATCCCACATGATTTCCCGTTCGGCATCGTCCGCCAGCAACCGAAAATCTGGGTCGAGGGTGGCGTTGGGCTCACCGGTGGGGTTAACGGCGTAGTAATACTGTTGCAACAGCCGTAAACAAAAGGCGTGGAGGGTACTAATATCCGCCACGTTGACGGCGGTCAACTGCTCTTGAAGGTGGGCCACCAGCTGCGCGTCGGCCTGCGGATCAGCACTCATCGTTGCTAACCGCTCCTCTAAATCCGCCTGCAACCGGGTGCGCATTTCTGCGGCCGCATCGTTCGTGAAGGTGGTGATCAGCATCCGCCGAAGGTCACCGTACCTTCCATGTTCGTCCTTCGTTGTCAGGAGGTGCATCACCCGTTCAACAAGCACCCGGGTTTTCCCCGAGCCAGCGGAAGCCGCTACCAAAATATCATGGCCACCATGAAGAACCGCCTTTTTCTGGGCAGGCGTTGCCCGGTCCATAAAACTACTTGTCATCCGTCGCGTCCTCCTGTTCTTTCCGGGTATGCTGTTTGAACTGAATAAACCGTTCGTCGTTCTTGAGCGCCTGTAACTGAGCGGCTAGTTTGTTAGGCTGGGCCGTGACCTCCTGCTCCAGGTCGTGGTACGTATTCCCCAGTCCAGGATCAAACAACATTACCTGCTGGTAGTCCGACTGCTGGACCGCGTTACTCGTACGCAGCCGGTACGGGTACATGGAAATTACCCCGTCATAAATTAGCTGCCGGGCCGCGTCAAGTTTATACAGGTCATAATCCAGGAGCATTGCAAAGTCTGACGGCGTCAGCATCAGGCTCTTTCCCTGACCCTTAAACACGTTATTCTTAGTCGTTCCCAGCCCATACTGCTCAACGTTCGGCGTGGTGGTTGCCTGAGTCACAATCTGCCCGTCATCCGTAATGTTCATGATAGTCGCCGTCAGCGCGTTGAGGAAGCCGTCATCCTCGTCCGCCGTAAATAATCCACTGTACTTGAACTGGTCGTTTAACACGGTAAGCGGCGTCGTTCCTGATTTAACGGTGGACTGCCCCACCTGGGGACTCCGCACCGTTACGTAAGTTCCACTGCCCCGCAAAAGCTTGGGCGAAGCATTGTGGGGAACAAACGCGGGGATCCCCGCTTGTTCAATTAATTCGTGCAGTTTAGCCTGGTTATTGGGCTGGCGCAAAACGTTTAAGTACGTAAGTAGCTGCAGCGATAGCCCGTTTTTCAGCCGCACAATGAAGTGGTCGAGGTAGTTATTGGCCGGGTTACTCGACTTATAGTCCACCACGTTGTAGTACAACTGCCCGGTCGGAGTCGTTACCACGTCAATCCGGTCAATTTTCCCGTTAACGTTCATTTGCCGGGAGCCACTTCCCAGGTGCAGGGCCCGCAACGGAGCGTTATGCCCACTGTACTTCGTTTCTGCCGCCACCGGAAAGAGGGGCTGGCGCCGTTCTTGCCGGTAAAAAGCGCCCGTTAAGCCGTGAAGCGTCTGGTTCATTCGGTGCTGGAGGTACCGGTTCCGTGCTGAATTGTGGAAAACGGCAAAGTCATCCTCCTGCTGCACCTGCGTAATGGCCTGCGCAAATAACCGGTCAAACTCGTGGTGCGGTAGCGTCCGCAGCGTCGCGCCCGCCGCAACGACCTCCTTTACAAAGACTTCCATCACCCGGTGCAGGTAATTACCCGTATTTAGCGGGTCAACCTTAAAAACGGGCCGGGGGCGCAACCGCAACCCGTGATTGAGGAAAAAGGCGTACGGGTTCTGCCAAAATTCCTGAATACTTGAAACTGATCCCCGAAACCGTTCCCCGTAAAGCAACGGAACCAACGCCGGGGCCAGCTGCTTGTCCCCCGCCGGATCAAACGATATTTCTCCCTTAACGGGTGCACTCGCCGGAAGCACTGCGTTGACGTAGGTTAACCCGGCAAGGGCAGCCCGCGCCTTAGGGATGGTCCCGAGACGGTGAAGGAGCGCCCGCCATCCGTCACTGAGCGTTGGTGTGCCTTCTTGGAGGGCCTGCCGACACAACGCAATAAGTTCGCCGAGCATTCCCTGCGCCGTTCCCCCGTACGGTAACAACGAATCAGTCGGCGCAGGAATTGCCCGCACCCGGTTGACCGTCACGTTTAACCACGTCGCAATCTGGGCAATCATCGGGGCAACGTCGTAGGTCGCCCCATCCCGACCGTTTACCGGGAAAGTAACGAACAGCGCATCCGTTGCCACCAACAAATCCCGCAACAACCGGTACGGCGCTGTGGCCATCTTGAGGTCAGCGCCGTCCGCTAACTGGGGACCATCATCCTCCAGTAATTGGGCAGCCAACGCCGTCCGGTCATCCGCGCTTAAAATGGTATTTTGCGTCACCGTTCCGGGAAGGTCCGCGGCCGTTGCGCCCATGATGAAAACCACCTTCTTGTTACGAAGGTGCATCCCGTTCAGGGGGCTAACAATTACCTGGTCAAGCATGGCCGGAATTCGGCTGTACGTGGCAGTTGCAAACCCGTCCGTAAACAACTGCGTGAAGGCCACCACGTCAAACGGGCGGTCACCCAGCGTAACCACGTATTCGTCTAGTAACCGGCATAGTTGGTTCCACACCTGCTCTGACCGGGTCGGATCAGCGGTGGCACCGCCGAACCCAAAGTGTTCTTCGGCAGTCGTGGACACGTATTCCGCTGTCCGTTGCCATCCTTCCAGCTGCGTTTGAACACCACTTTTCACTAAGAAGTCCATGAGAGCCTGGGCAAATTCAGTTCCGCTTTTTGCCGTTTTCACCTGATCAAAAAACGGCAATAACCAGTCCACCACTGTCTGCCGGATAACGTTCGCATTGGCGTTAACCCGGTCAGCGGCGCGGCGGTCTGCGGGGTTCATTCCAACTTCAACCGGAACCACCGTCCACTCCTGCTTCCAGGCCGCAAGGTGATTAATTCCCCGGGCCAACAGGTAGTTTTCAACAACGTCCAACGTTGCCCGGAACGTCCCGAGGTTGTGCCGGTTATCGGCATCATCATCGCCGAACTCCGGGACCAGCAGCTCGGTTTTTAATAGGCGCATCATCATCGTCAGCGTAAAGTCGTAATGCTGACCATCGTTATATATCGCCAAGAGCGTCGTAATCAGGGCAACGAGGGGATGCCCGCCCATCTGGTGCTGCTGGTCAACGAAAACGGGGACGTCCTGTTGCGTAAAGAAGGGTTCAATTAGGTTAGCGTACGGGGCCATTGTCGGCACAAACACCGCAATATCGCGGTACCGTAAGTGTCGGGTGGCCACTAATTGCCGAATTTGACCGGCGACCCACTTCACCTCATGGGCACGGTCCATCAACTGCGTTACGGTCAAGCCGTAATCAGCGCTTGCTGGCGTGCTGGTTGGGCGCGGCGTTTGACCCGTATAACGGTTTTCCCATTGGTGGGCAATCTGCTGGAGCACCGGCGCCAACGTCCTGACAGGAGCCATCTTCCAGGTAACCGCCACGTGGGCCTGCCGCGCACTTGCCCGGAGTCGCCGGGCAAGCCGCACCGGTTGGTAATACAGGTAAGTCGGTGCCACCGTCTCCTGGTCTTCTACCAGTTGCCGGGCTGTCGGTGACATTACTAAGCTAACAATTACCTGCCGCATCCGGGAGAGGAGTACCCGGATCAATTCGTGCTCTACGGCTGAAAAGTGATCAAATCCTAAAAAGGCAATGCTGGTCTGCTGAAGATCCGTCCGCTGCTTAAGGTGGTCCACCAATCGCTGGGTCACCGTCGTCGGGTCCACGTAGTTTTCCAGGTCCACGTGAACAAACGCCGTGTACACGGTCGTTAAATCAGCCAGTTTTGCTTGCAGGGTGGAATCCGTTACCTGGTCCTGCAGGATCTGCAAGTCTGCGGGGGTAAAGCCCCCCTGCCGCAATTCAATTAACTGGTTAGCAAGCTGCTTGGCAAACCCCGGATGATTGCGCTCCCCCGCAAAAACCCGTAGCTGAGTCGCTGGAATTTGTTGCAGAAGGTCGCTGACCAGCATGGTCAACCCCGCACTACTAAACATTGACCGCTGCATTGCCGGATCGTTTCGCAAAAAGTACCATGCCAATCGGCTCACCGAAAAGACCTGGACGTTTCCCGCCGCAAACGGTTCCCCGGAATTGCCCGCAAGGCTCTGTAAGAAATGCACTTCCGCTTCAAACTTTACCTGGTCAGGAACCACGATAAACAGTTGGTCCTGCGGATGGCTCGTCCGTTCCTGCTGAAGTAATGCTAATGCTGCGCGGTCGTGGTCCCGCGTTGCATCCCCGTATACTACCGTTAAGCCCACCAAAAAGCCCCCTTCATTAAGTGTTTCCTTTAGTATACTATTTCCCTGCGCGAGCGCCCATTCCTCCGCGCAAACTTCACGGAAGCTTTTCCCTTATTTCACCGCTATTTTGTTGACTGGCAACAAAGTGACGAGTATTATATTCAATGAATCGCGGACGGCGCTAACCCCCGCGGCTAATTTTTTTTCGGAGAGAAAGTGACTATGATGCATAACGAAGATGTTTCGGAATCAACCCAAACCCAGCAGCCCCATAAGGCTAGCTGGTTGATTCTCATTTCAATTGGCCTGGGGGTTTTGATGGCAATGCTTGACGTCACCATCGTCAACGTGGCGCTTCCAACCATCCAGCAGGAATTTCACACGAGTTTTATCAGCACGCAATGGATTGTGAACGCGTACACCGCCACGTACGCCATTAGTATCCTTATGATTAGTAAACTCGGCGATCTTTATGGAAAGAAACGGTTCTTCCTGCTTTCCATGGCGGTCTTTACGTTCGGATCGCTCCTGTGTGCAGTGGCCCCCAACAGTTTATTTCTCAATGTTTCCCGGGGAATTGAAGGTGTCGGTGGTGCCGGCATTCTCGGCCTTTCAATGGCCCTAGTCGGTGATAACTACGAAGGCAAACAGCGGGCCTTCATCCTTGGAATCTGGGGAAGTATCGTCGGGTTTGGAACCTCGGTCGGACCACTAGTCGGTGGGGTTCTCGTGCAGTACTTTAACTGGCGGGCAATCTTCCTGATTAACATTCCGGTTGGCCTAATTGCGATGTACCTGGGAATCCGGCACATTACCGAAAAATTCCACGCAACGGACCGGCACGTGGACCTCTTAGGGATGGTGCTGAGTACCCTGACCGTCGCCTGCATCGTCATTGGCCTGCTTAATAAGGAAAACGACCTGAGCCAAAGTTGGCTGACACCCCAAATTGCTGGATGGTTGGTTGCCGGAGTCGTCTTGCTAGGCATTTTCATTCTGTGGGAAATCCACGTGCCACACCCGATGATGAACCTCGCCCTCTTTAAGGAACGGACATTTGTCGGTTCGTGTGTTGCGGCCGCTACGATTTCCTTCGGCCTGTTCGCCTTCTTCACCTACATGACAATCCTCATGCAGGACTACATGGGCTACTCACCACTGGCAGTCGGGTGCCAACGGCTATTAATCAGCGCGTTCCCACTGGTCCTTGGCGCGTTTGTTGGTTACCTGGTCGGGCGGATTGGAAACCGACTGATTGCGTGCGCCGCCCTCTTCCTTGAAGGAATCGGTTTTTTCCTGATGCACGTCATGTTGGGCTATCACCTTACCTGGATGGTTTTAATTCCTGCCTTTATCTTTATGGGACTGGGAAATGCTGGGATTAATCCTGCCATCTCAAACGCGGCCCTGGAAAACATTGCCCCCCAAAACATGGGGATGGCTTCTGGAATCAACAGCGTGTTCCGGCAGCTCGGCAACTGTTTTGGAATCGTTGTTCAGGGATTAATTCTAAGTGCTGGCTACCGGACCAGTATCATGAACGGCCTTCACCATTCCGTCCTCGCCCAGCACATCGTCACCGCCGGGCCGTTTGCCGGAATGGCACTTGCCAAGCACCTCGCCCGGGTACCCCACATTCTGCCGCTTATCCAGCACGCGTACTATGATGGGGTCCACCGCCTTCTGTGTGTCATCACGGTAATCTTTGTCCTGTCAACGGTGGGTTGCTGGTTCCTCCTGAAGCGGAAGCCGTCCAGTGACGTTCCCCTCGACCAGCACTAGGTTGCATCACTGCCGTAATTACTGGTAGAATGACCGTAGCAATTACGGTTATCTGGTGCTACCCACAACTTCCTAAGAACGCATTCACTTTTGTGTGGGTGGGTTCTTTTTTTGTGTAGCCCTTACCAAGAAAGGATTTCCCATGCAAAAAACAATTAGTAAGCAAACCCGAATTATTGTGGCGGCAATCCTGTTGACTGCAACCTTCTTTAGCCTTGCCAGTCAAACAATGATGGTCACCGCTCTGCCGGTAATCCAGCACTTAATGCACGTTACCCTTGATACCGCGCAGTGGCTGACAACGGGGTATACCCTGGTAATCGGGATCGTTACCCCCCTTTCATCCAACCTCTACGAGAAGTTCACGAACCGGACCGTGTTTCTTGGCATCATCGGCACGTTTATCACCGGAACCCTCATGGGATGTTGGGCTCACCAGTTTTGGCTTCTTCTGCTAGCCCGCCTCGTTCAGGCCAGCGCAAGCGGTATCTTAATGACGTACACCATGACGGCCCTGATTTCGATTTATCCGCCGGAAAAACGGGGGACCATTATGGGAATTTCCAGCCTCATCGTCTCCACGGCACCGGCAATCGGACCCACCGTGGCGGGATTCATTCTGCAGGTCTTATCGTGGCGCTGGCTATTTATCATTGTCCTGCCCGTGATGGTCATCGTGTGGGTGATTGGGTTCGTAAAACTGCCCAACTTCTCCCCGACCCGTAATATCAAAATTGACGTACTTTCCGTCGGGTTGGCCCTCGTTGGCGCCAGCATGGCCCTGACCAGCATCACCACGTTTACCACCAATGCTCACCAGGCATGGCTTCTTCTGATCGGCGGGGTTATTCTTCTCAGTATTTTTGCGGTCCGGCAGTTTAAGTTAATCAACCCGGTCCTGCAGCTCCGAATTTTTAAATACCGCTCCTTTTCAACCATGACAGTCATCTGCATTCTCGCATTCATGATTCTTTTAGGAACCGAACAACTTATTCCGGTCTTTACGGAAGGCGTTACGGGAACCTCAAGTTTTGTCGCGGGGTTAGTAATTCTTCCGGGAGCGCTTGTCAACGCAACGGTCGCGGTCTTTGCCGGGCGGTGGTACGACAACTCGGGACCGCAGTATCCCGTGTTCCTCGGCGCCGCACTGATTTTGGTTGCGACGCTTCCACTCGTATGGATGAGCAAACACACCCCACTCTGGTTAATTACGGTTGACTACGCGGTCCGATTGGCGGGAAACTCCCTGATTTTCTCACCGGCGATGTCTGAGGCGTTTAAAGACCTAACACCAGAAGAAAACAGTCACGGAACTGCGCTGAACAACACCCTCCGGCAGGTGGCTGGGGCCATTGCCGTTACCCTGTGCGTTGTTCTGGCAGGAATTCCCCGCTCCCTGACCGTGGGAACCCACTTGGCCGTCGCAATTATCAGTAGCCTTGCGGTGGGGATTATCGTGCTCTTCTCGTGGTACCTTATGCGGGAAAAACGAACGCAAACAAACTAGACAAAAACAGGAGGTTGTGACTTTCGTCATCACCTCCTGTTTTTTTAGGCTTAAATTCAGTAATTTATTCTCGCCTGCTCCGGTGGCGCGTTTGCCGCTGCCTGCTTCTTACCAGCTCATCCTGGCGAACCTTTAACTGCTGGATTTCTAGTTCGATTTCGTTTAAAACTTCAATCTCCGTCTTTTGAATGTCCAACAAGTGGGGCCACTGCACTTCGTTTAACTGGTTAATCTTTTCGTGCAGGTTCCGGATTTCCATCTCCGATTTCATGTTCGTCCGGTAGTCGTTTTCGGCGTCATACCGGTCACGTTCAGCCTGCCGGTTCTGGCTCATCATGATGATTGGGGACTGGAAGGCCGCCAAACAACTCAGAAACAGGTTTAACAGGATGAACGGGTACTCGTCAAAGTGAATCCCAAAGATATGCAGCGTGTTGGCCGTCATCCAGCAGAACAGGAAAATACAAAAGCCAATGATGAACCACCACGACCCACCGTACTTCGCAATTAAGTCGGCCAGTTTATCACCAAACGTCACCTTCATTTCGTTGGTGTTCTTAATGACGTAGGTGTTGCTATTAAGTTCCTTTTCGAGTTTATCGTTAATCTTTCGGTTTGAATCCAGGTCACGGTTGATGGTTTGTTCCATTTGATGCAACCGAATCCGCTGAAGGTCATTCAGGCAAATAAACGAAGACGGGCGCACCTGCGGGTTGCGTTCCTTAATTGCTTCCACTAAATCCCTTCCCAGGCTTTTAATGAAGAAGCCTTCCAATGCTGTATATGATTTGCCACACATTACGCAGGTGGCGCGGTTCTTATTTGCCATTTTCTCACCCTTCTCCTATCCGTTTTCCGCTAATCATCTTATCATCAGTCGTCTGAATTGGGTAGCGTTTCTTCTTCGGTTAAGACAGCGCATTTGACAGTAATGTGACCGTCTGGGCGCTCTTGATAATGGACTCCCTGGATTTCGGGCACAAAACCAGCAAACCGCTCCATCGCGCCAACTAAAACCTGGAAGTACTGCTGGTCAACTGGCCGCCACCTTTCCCCCGGTGCCACGATAAACACGCCTGGCGGGTACGGTAACGCCCCTTCAGCCGCAATTCGGCCCACAACCTGATCGAGATCAACCAGCTCATCGTGATTCCGCCGAAACTCCAGGTCAGCCTGCGCCGGTGTTTGGGTGTATTCCTGCATCTTATCCTTACTAAATAGCTGTTGCTGCAGACTAAACGTTTGGTGAGCCCGGTAATACGCGTGCATTTCATCGCACAATTGACGAAGCGAATATCCCGCATACCGTTGCGGATAGCGGGCCGTTAACCGTGGAAGGACCTCTTCAAGCGGGGCATCTTCATTGTAAAGTCGTTCAAAGGCCAATAAAGCGTCTACAAGTTGATCCAAATCCGCAGTTGTGTCACCTGGAGTCAATAAGAACAGGAGGGAGTTGAGGTCCGCCTTAGCCTTTAAGATCCCGTGCTCCGTGAGGTATTCCGCGACAATGTCCCCCGCAATTCCGGAAGAAGTGTACGTCTGCGTAGCTTCGTCAATTCCCGGCGTGGTAATCGTCAACTTCAGCGGGTCAAGCCGGGCCTGTCCTCCTGCCACCTTCTTAAAACCATGCCAGGATTGGCCCGCTGACGTTAACTCCCAACATTGCGGGTCGTGCAGAAGCCGGTCGTCAGGAACCTGCTCCCACGGGTGCCCGTCAATCGTTGACGGAACTAACGGCTTAAAGAGTGTCGACTCCCGTAAAAGTCGTTTTCGGGCCGCAATCCCCCGCTGCATCACCGCTTGCCACCAGTCGTGGTTGGCTGAACTCCCCGCTACGTACGGATTAACCGTCATTGAGGCGTAGAGCGGATAGTTATAACTCGACGTTACGTACTTTAAGTATGCGTTATTAAAATGCAGGTGGTCGACGTACCGTTTTTGCCCCTTAATGTGCGCATCCTTCTTTAAAATTTGGGAAGCCTGCCCCATTCCAAGCTGCTGTTTGTGGAGTGACTGGGTAACGAGAATCCCCGGATCTTCGGGACCAAACGTGCGGGTCAACGGTGTTAGGTCCGCAAGCACGTCAACAAATTGCTCGTACCCACCCCAGGCACAATCGAACAACACATAATCACATAACTGTCCGATGCGGTCAAGGAGCCACTGGGCGTTCGCAAACACCCCATCATACGTCTCCAACTGAACAACCGCCATCCGAAACGGCCGCGGTTGCTTAGCCCTTTGTGGGTCAACCTGAGCGGCGGCCGCCCGCAGTTTTTCCTGGGTCAGCATTGCAGGATCCATGCCACCGATTAACCCGTGCGCATTCCGATCGGTGGGAACGTAAACAGGCTGGGCCCCATTCATCACCAACGCCCCGTTATACAAAGACTTATGGTTGTTCCGGTCAAATAGAACCAGGTCACCGGGCCGCACCACCGCACTCACGCAAATATCGTTTGACCCCGTTGTCCCGTTAGGCACAAAGTACGCCTTATCCGCGTGATAAACCGCCGCCGTTTTTTGCTCCGCTTCCAGGGGTGTTCCGGCATGCGTCATTGTATCGCCTAACTCAGCAACCGTATCGCTCGTGTCAGCATACAACATGTTGTTTCCAAAGAACCGGTTAAAGACAACGCCGGCCGGGTGAAGACCGTAGTATTGCCCGTTGTGGTGTCCCGGAGTGGTAAAACTTACCGGTCGTTGGTCAGCAAACGCCACAAGATCACGTAAGAACCCCGGCACGTTCTGGTGAACGTATTCCGCCGCAGTATCCGCAATTTGCTGCTGAACGGTTGCTGGTTGCGCTGCCGCATAAACCCGAACAACGGGCACTGATAACCCCGACTGTTCAACCAACCGCTGAGCCATGGCAGCCGAAGCGGCGTCCGTAACGACAATCGTTGCTAGTTCCGCCGGATTAAGTGTTGGCGCTAGTGCTACGGATTCCCAATCCGGTGGTACTAGCCGTTCCATCCCAGGAGTCACCGCAATCTTAAGGTACTTCATCCTTCACCCTTCTTTCAGTAAACTACCCCTATCTTACCGCACTTGCCCGCTTATAAGCTATTTCACCCGTTGCGGACGGCGGACCCGTGCCGTAAAATAGGCGTTGATTGTTTCATAATCAATTTTCATTAAATGAAAAAGAGAGTGAGGGAAAGACATTGAACTGCTCGTTGTCGCGGTTTAACCACCATCCGCCCCGCATGGTTCTATTTATTCGTTACTAAGAACCATGAAAGGAAGGACAATGGAAAACACACTACAACCAAAGAAGCATTACATGAGTTGGCCAGTGCTAGCACTGCTAGACTTCGTCACCATCATTAGCTTTGAAAACATTTTTTATCCGTTTCAAAACCAGGGATTATCAGTCGTCATTTCGTGGCTGTTCCTGCTATTTTCATACGTTATCCCCTACGCGTTAATCGCGACGCAGCTTGGGTTAACGTTTGATAATCAGTCTGGGGGACTTGCCTCATGGATTCGGCGGGGAACCCACAGCGACCTGTTTGGTTACATCACGTCCTGGATGTACTGGACACAGACAATCCCGTACCTGGTAGACGTCTCCAACTCCGTCGTTGTCTCCATTAGCTGGATTATTCTTGGGAACAACACCCTGAACAAGCACATGTCGACAACGACGTTCGGCTTGATGACCTTCATCATCATCCTGTTATTTATTCTCTTTGAAAACAAGGTCAAAAACTCTTTGGAGATTCTGTCATTCATCGGTGGGGGCGCAATGTTCCTCATTTCAATGTTGTTTGTCTTTATGACGGGCTGGGCGCTGCTCCACGGGGCCCACATCGCCACCCACTTCAGCTGGGGAGCGTTTAAGCCAAGCTTTAGCCTCCACTACTTCTCAACAACCGGACTATTAATCTTTGCGATGTCCGGGGCTGAGCTGGCCGCCCCGTACATTATCCGCCTTCGAAACCCGAAATCAGAGTTCCCGAAGGCCATGTGGGCGTTAGCGCTGATGACGGCATTCCTAACAATCTTTGGAACGTTAGCCCTCGCCGTTTTCTTCAACGCCAACCACATTCCGCACGACTTTAAGATGAACGGCCCGTACTACGCCTTCCGTCTTCTCGGAGAACAGTGTGGGCTTGGAAAATCGCTCATGTACGTATTTGCCGTTGTTCAGTTACTCTTTATGCTTGCCCAGTTGGCAATCCTAATCGATGCGGCAGCCCGGGTCTTTGCGAGTGACACGGCCAATAAATACATGCCAACGTGGTTAACCAAGAAGAATAAGAACGGCAAACCCGTTAACAGTTACATCTTAACTGCCGGGATTAGCCTGTTAATTCTTCTCCTGAGTGGCACCCTCCCAAGTATTAACTCAATTTATAACTGGTTACTAAACCTGAACGGAATTGTTTCGCCGTACAAGACGGCTCTGGTCTTCGTGGCCTTCCTGGCTATTCGGTGGCACGAAAAGGAATTCCATTCGGACTACGTTTATATTAAGAACCGAACGGGCGCCCTCGCAATGGGACTATGGTGCTTCATTTTTACGTTTGTATGCGCCACCCTCGGCTTTATCCCACAGGACGCTAATCCGGGAACAGCCGCCTTTAACCACCAGTTAATCATGAACTTTGTAACCGTTGGCTTCTTGATTGTCCTTGGATTCCTGTTACCACTCCTGCGGAAACTGGAACTCCGCCGGAAAGCAACTAATTAATGACGGCGTTAGATGACCTACTAAGCATCTCCGAAGTTAACCGGAGGTGCTTTTTATTTTGTCCGAAACAACTGCCGGAACATCTGCAGGTCATCGGCCCCCATCGCTAACGTATCACGTAACTGCCCTGCTCGCTCGCTCAGTGCCGTAAGCACATCCTCATCATGGTGCATGAACTGGTAATCAATGGCACCCCAGACGAGCCCAATGAATGACCGACATAAATTAGCGGCAAGGTCGCGTTGGTAATGCCGGCAAATCCGCTTTCCGTACGGCTGCAGGTAGGGAATTAGGCGTTGTCCCCAACTACTAACCTTATTAACCGGGGTTAACTGATAAACGGTAATCACCCGCTTTTGTGTCAGGTTGACAACCGCAATGCACTGTCCCCGACGAAATAACCGTGCTTTCGGGTTGTTATTAGATGGATCATCAATTGCCGTCGCATCCACCATAAAGCGCCGCACCCACCGGTGAGCATCACACTTAGGAACGTTAAACCGCTGATTAAGACGCTTAACCGCGTGTTCCGTTGGGGTAAATCCAGCTGCATCAATCTTTGTCATTCAGGTCTGCTCCCCTTTCGCCTGCTTCCCTTAACCGGGAAAGCATCAACTTATTATCGAACATATGTTCTGGTTTTAGTATATCAATTAGGAGAGCCGTGTCAACGGATAAATTGCTAGAATGGTGTCAAAAAATGGTTTCCCGCCGTAATTTAGACTAACCCCACCATACCAAAAACGGGACCTGCCTCAGCAAATCCCGTTTCTATCGTCATTCAGTTTAGCCGTCTTAGTTTAGTACAACCCGCTGATCCGGCCGTTATTATCCACGTCAATTCCATTTGCGGCCGGTACCTTTGGCAACCCCGGCATCGTCAGAACGTTCCCAGTCAGGGCAACAATGAAGCCCGCCCCAAGCTTTGGCATGAATTCCCGGACATGAAGCGTGAAGTCGGTCGGCGCACCGAGTAACTTCGCGTTATCCGTAAACGAGTACTGCGTCTTTGCCATGCAGACCGGGAGGTGGTCCCACCCGTGGGCCGCAAATTCGCGCAGTTGCCGCTTAGCCTTCGGACCGTACTCAACCGCCGCTCCATGGTAGATCTTCTTCGTAATCTTTTCAATCTTTGTTTGCAGGTCGTCGTCAGCCGCGTAGACCGCTTCAAACGAATGCGGCTGTTCGCACGCATCAATGACCGCCTGGGCAAGTTCCTGCGCACCAGCACCGCCTTTGCCCCATACGTCAGCAACGTGGGCCGTCACTCCGAGTGAAGCGCACGCGTCCTGAACAGCCTTAATTTCATCCTGCGTGTCACTGGTAAAGCGGTTCAGCGCAACCACCACGTTTACCCCGTACTGCTGCATGTTCTTGATGTGGCGGATGAGGTTGCTGCTTCCCTTCGTGACAGCAGCCACGTTTTCAGTTTCAAGCTGGTCCTTCGCGACCCCACCGTTCATCTTCAGGGCCCGGACCGTTGCCACAACAACCACGGCATCCGGGGTCTTCCCGAGAACCGGCACCTTGATGTCGCAGAACTTCTCGGCCCCGAGGTCCGCCCCGAAGCCGGCCTCCGTAACGGCGTAGTCGGCGTACTGCAGGGCCGTCTGCGTCGCAATCACGCTATTGCACCCGTGTGCAATGTTGGCAAACGGACCACCGTGAACCAGCGCCGGCGTGTGGGCAATGGTCTGCACCAGGTTAGGCTTGATGGCATCCTTCAAGAGCGTTGCGATGGCGCCAACTACCCCCAGCTGTTCGACGGTAACGGGATCACCATCGTAGGTATACCCAATTACGATCCGGCCAATCCGGGCCTTCAAGTCAGCCATGTCAGTGGCTAAGCACAGAACGGCCATCAACTCGGAAGCAACGGTGATTTCAAACCCGTCCTCCCGCGGGACCCCCTGCTTGAGTCCGCCAAGGCCAATTACCGTATGCCGTAAAGCCCGGTCGTTAATATCAAGGACCCGCTTCCACGTTACGTTCCGCGGGTCAATGTTTAATTCGTTGCCCTGGTAAATGTGGTTATCGATAAGCGCTGCCAACGTGTTATTAGCCGCCGTTAATGCGTGCATATCACCCGTAAAGTGCAGGTTAATGTCATCCATCGGAAGCACCTGGGAGTAACCCCCACCAGTGGCGCCACCCTTCATCCCCATTACAGGACCCAGGGAAGGTTCACGCAAAGCCAGCATAGCCTTCTTCCCTGCCAGTTGCAGGGCATCCGCCAGCCCGATTGAAACGGTTGATTTCCCTTCACCTGCTGGGGTGGGGTTAATGGCAGTAACCAAAATCAGTTTTCCCCGAAGTGGCTTATTTGGGTCAACCGTTAACTTCGCCTTGTAATTTCCGTACTGTTCAACCTGCTCAGGGGCAAATCCAGCCTGGTCCGCAATCTTCGTGATTGGGTCCATCGTGGCCTGCTGCGCAATTTCAATGTCGTTCATGTGCGTTCCTCCTCGGTGTGTTCCTCAAAGTGACCTTATCGTCACCATTAGCATACCATGGATTTAACCGTTATGTTATGGTTTTCCGAATTTATTTGGCATTACTTCGCAAAATTGTTCGTGATTTTCACTAAAGGAGCGTGTTTCTGTATCCCATCAACAATTTGCTGCCGGACCTTTTTAGAAGCAAGCACCTTAATCGTTTGGTACCGCCCCGCAATTATTACCTGGGTCCGCAACACCGTTACCTGCTTAATCTGATCATACTTAATCTTCTTGGAATTAAAGCTAATCACGGTATGAACGGTCAGAACGTCTTCCCCAAAAACAACGTACCGGCCGATAACTTGAACGGCGGCAACCGCAATAAACAACAAAAATGCCAGCACAGTCCACACCTGAAAGACCGTAATTTCAAGCCATAGTAATAAACTCATATCAAGAATCATCAGCGAAAAGGCCCAGCAAATGATACTTGTCGGCCAATCCGGTTGAACGTAGAGTTTCTTTGTCATTTTTACCCCTTCTTTGCAGGAATTTTGTCAAGCGTATACCGGCCAAGTTTTCCCTTCCGGCAGTCAAAGATTAACCGCTCACTGGCCCGGTCGTAGTCATCGCGAAAGCCCATCCGCTTTGTCAGGGCCAGCAGGACCTCAACGGTCGGCTGATCCAATTCCTCCGGTGTGAGGTGGTAGACCTTCTCAAGTAGTTGGGCGTGGTGGTTAACGAAGTGTTCGAGGGCGTACAGGGCAACATCATCCTTGGCGAACAGCGTGTCCTTAATGGCGCCGGTTAGGGCTAACTTTTTGCCAACAACCGGATCCTCAAACTTCGGCCACAGAATTCCAGGCGTGTCCAGCAGTTGCAAGCTATCTCCCGCCTTTAACCACTGCTGGGACTTCGTTACCCCGGGGCGGTTTCCAACCTGGGCAATCTTCTTATGAACAAGGTGGTTCAGTAACGTTGACTTTCCCACGTTAGGAATTCCCAAACACATTACCTTTACCCGTTGGGACTTGATTCCCCGTGCAGCCCGCTGTGCCAGCTTGTCGGCCAGCACTTCCCGGATCTTAGTTTCAAGCGACCGGAGATTATCCTGGGTACTATCAAACGCCATGGCCGGCTGCCCGTGTTGTTCATAGTAGTCAACCCACCGCTTGGTCATCTGAGGATCCGCCAGGTCCCGCTTGGTAAGGACAATGATACTTGGTTTATTTTTTAACACCGATGCAATCTGGGGATTCCGGGAAGACTCCGGTAACCGGGCATCCACCAATTCAAGGACAATGTCGACTAGCCGCAGGTTTTCCTTTACCTGCCGCATCGCCTTTGCCATGTGGCCCGGGAACCACTGAATATTTGCCATACTAACCACCCTTTCGCCTTAAAAATCTATAATCATTCGGAGACATTTACTATTCCATTTGAGCAAGGTACTTCTGCCACGCCTCATCAAAAACGGTCATCCCAGGAAGGTAACTTCCGTTCAACTCGAGGTACTGGGAGAGCTCGTCGTAATCACAGGACTGCTTAGGAAAACTCTGGTCATAGAAGGCCCGGTTGGCAAATTCCGCCAATGCCCGGTGGTCATCCGGGTTTCGCTGGGTCATCAGGTACTGGTAAAAACTTTGACGGTACTTCATTAACGTCCTCCTTTATTTTCGCGGTAAACCAACCAAAACGCGGTACCGGCCATTCTTGAGGTCAAGGTGCGTCATCCGCACACTAAACCGCTGTTTGGGCACAAGGCGATTTAAATTAAGAATTGCCTGCTTTTTAGCTGGCTGAATGATAAGGCATGCCGGGAGAGCAACATTGTTTTTAAAGTACCGCATTGTTAGCCCAATGGGAACCGCCACCCGACCAAACGTAATCCGGTGAACAGCCAGCCGTAAATTCCCTTGCCGGGTTGTCGTGGGAACCGTTGTAATCGTAAAGGTGACCGCCTGCCCCATCACCCTGGTTCGCCCCGTGATTAATGCTTCATTCGGAGTTAACTGCACATGATACCGGATGTTTCCGTCCGTTTGCTGGTTTAAAAAACAGTCTAAAATTGCCGTGAGCTGATTATTATTTAACGTCGTTGTCAGCGAAGCGCCCGTTGCCGGGACACTAGTTTCACTTTCACTTTGCGGAACGCTTGGGGTCGTAATCCGCCAAAAAAGGAGTGCTCCCCCCGCAATAATCAGTGCTACCAAGATGGTAAACGCCCACTTCCACGGGTTCACCTGCCGGGATTTACGGCCTTGCTGTCGTCGTTGTTCCATGATGAAGCCACTTCCTTTGTTGTTGGTTAATCTGATGGGCAACCTGCTGGGCAATGTAGCGGTATCCCCGTGCGTTAGGGTGGAGCCGGTCTGCTGGGGAAAGCCATGCATTCTTCCCCTGAGCAGTTACCAGCAACTGCGAAACACTCGCACTAGCAAGCAGTGGTGTGTTGGCCGCCGCAAATTGACGTAACCGGTGGGAAGGCCGCGTTTCCCCGTATTGACCGTATCCTATCCTACTAATATCGACGTAGTACATGTTCCGCTGCTGCCGCGTAACCCGCCGAATTGCTTGGTTCCAAATTGTCACCCCGGTATTTAAAACTGGGTTCGTTGCCAGTTCTACGTAAAACGGATTATAAACCCCCAGCACGAAAACGGGAGCGGTACTGTTCAGTTGCCGAATGCGTTCTAAAAGAGCCCGCAAATGCTGGGTATATGTTGCGGCTGCCGGAGCAATCAAGTGCTCCGCATTGGCTTGGGAAAGCTCTTTGCGGGCTGCGCTAATCGCCCCTAACGCGTCGTTTCCACCCGCCGTCACGGTGATAATATTTGCCTGACGCAGGTGCCGCTGCAACTGCGAATTGCGGTTAATCCGGGTTAATATCCGCGCGGTCGTATCACCCGCCTCCCCGGCATTTACCGTGCTTACCTGAACTGGCGCGTTGTGTGCAAGGGTGTGGGCAACGAGCGGCACAAAGCCCCCCGCCGTTTGTGAATCGCCAACACCCTGGGTAAGGGAATCACCAACAGCAACCAGCTGAATTGGTTGGCGCCTTACGGGGTGCCTCGATTGGGAATGCCGGGCTGGGCACATTAGCAACCATCCCAGCGCAAAGAAAACTGCCACCAGTCCTGCGAGGAATCCTAAATATTGAGCTACCCGTTTAACCAGCCGCATCCCGTTCCCTCCAATCAAATTATTTCCATTATAGTGGGAAAAAAACTCCTTGACTAGCCAAAGCCAATTATTTTTAAACCACCATCAAAAAAACTTACATCAAGTGGAGCAATTATTTCAGCACTGGCTCCTAACTTTCCCCTGCTTTTGGCTGGACGGATGATTCAAGGAATCGGAACAGGAACAATCCTGCCCCTCATGTTCACCGTGGCGATGAACATTTTCCCGCCTGAAAAGCTCGGAACAGCCATGGGCGCCTGCTCACTGGTCATTATGTTTGCCCCGGCGGTTGGACCGACACTGACAGGACTGATCCTGGCCAAACTTTCATGGCACTGGATTTTCTGGCTCTTTGTCCCATTCCTGCTGATTGCTTTATTCTTTGACCTCAAGTTCTTGCCAAACATCAGCAAACTGACCCGTGAACCCGTGGACTTCCTCGCAGTCATTCTCTCTGCTTGCGGATTCGGGCTGGTTGTAATGGGCTTTAGCTTTGCAGCGCGCTTCGGCTGGACTTCCATCATTGTTTTAGGATGCTTACTAATTGGGATCATCGTCCTGGGGTTATACACGCACCGGCAGTTAACCCAGCAGCACCCGATCTTAAACCTCCGAATCTTTGCAAACAGTTCGTTTACTAAGGGGACGCTTCTTGTAATGATTAACTTTGGGGTGATTTTATCCGCAATGTACCTGTTACCCCAGTACATCCAAAACGGCCTGCTCCTTCCGGTCGCCCTCACGGGAATTATTATGCTTCCGGGAGGAATTGTGAACGCACTGGTTTCAGGCCTTGCCGGCCGCCTCTTTGATAACTACGGTGCGAAGATGCTGACGACACTCGGGTTCCTGATTGCCACCGTGGGGGCCGTGATGCTTGCCTGCGTTACACCCCATTCTGCCGGCTGGTACGTCATTTCCGCCCACGTTATTTTAATGGTGGGATGTCCATTAGCAATGTCACCCGCCCAAACGCACGCGCTTAACGCCCTGCAACTATTTGAATCTGCGGATGGAAGTACAATTATTAATACTCTCCAGCAAATTGTCGGCGCCATCGCCACGGCGTTAGCAACAAGTTTTCTAGGACTGGGGACGGCAGCTTACCACGGCGCTAACCACGCTGCAGCATTCACTAACGGGGTTCACTTTGGGATGGCATTTACCGTTGTTTTGACGGTGGTTGGGGTTTTGATCGCCCTTTCACTGAAAAAGGAACCAGAAAGTCACGACGTTACTCTTACTGACGAATAAACTAACTTAACTAAAAGCGACTGGAATAGAAACACTATTTCAGCCGCTTTTTTAAAATGATCCTATTAATTTTTGATTTCACGGCGATAAAACATCACCTTTAATCCATCAACTACAAAACTTAAAAGAAGACATCCTCCAAAAATAATTACCCCCACTTGCCAAGGAACTGGTGCTAACACAACTCCTCCTACCGCAAAAACAAACGATAATAAACAATTCCCTAAAGTAGTGTATATAACGGCTGCACTAGGGATCTCTTTCCAAAATAACCCCGTTGTCCGCGTCATCCAAATCGTATCCATTGCGGTGAACATTAAATACAGGTACATAACTGTTTCAATCGTCGTTGGTTGTACATAAACGCCATAGTAGAGCCAGCTAAACAATCCTAATCCTAAGGCAGTCCAAAAAACGGTGAATAACCCTGCAATTAATGTTAGACGTTTAAAGTTCCATTTTTCGGGTTGAAATGTTACCTGAACCCGATCGGTCCCCAAAACCATTGTAACTACATCATTTAAAATGGCTAACATTATAATCGCATTTAAACTAACAGGTAGGATTCCCGCTATTACGTACCCTAATGTTAAAATGACAGTTAATTCAGCGGTGCGTGCTAGTTTAGTAATCGTCCACGTCATCATTCGTTGATAGACCCGATGACCACTCGCAAACAAACGTAATAATGGTAAGAGTCCTGCATCAAGCATTGTTACTTTAGCCGTTCTCTTAGCAACCGCCGATGCATTATACATCGCGATTCCTACGTCTGCTCTTTTCAATGCGGGTGCATCGTTCACCCCATCTCCTGTCATTGCAACAACGTGTCCAGCAGCTTGAAACTGCTGAACAAGTGCCAGTTTTCCTTCCGGTAATACCTCCGCAACACAACCTACGTCAGATAATTTTATCCTTGCCAATTCGTTTCCTGTAATAACCCTTCCGGGAATTCCGAGCTTTTTAGCAACTATTCGCGCTGCTTGAATACTATCGCCCGTAACCATTACGGGATGAATTTTATTGGCTATTAATCGATTAATAGTTTCTTGGGCATCTGATCGCAGTTGATCATCAAGTGCAAAAAGTGCTGCTGGTCGGTTATTAATCGTAAGAACAATTACCTGTCCTACCACCGGCCGCTTAAACTTCATCGTTACTAAATACGATCCATTATGAACTATCCGTGGTGCCCCTAACTGGACATTATATTGATGATGGTTCCACATAATCGTCGCCGCTGAATATCCTGTAAGGGTGCTAAACTCCTGATAATCTTTTATCGTAACTTCATCCTTTACTGGATTTGATAGATTCTGCAATGCTTGATCAACACGACTGGGTTGCCGCCAATCAGTTAACGCTTGTGCAAACGCAATAATAATTTTATCTGGATAATCACTTAAATTAACCATCTGGTCAATCACTGGCTTATTTGTAGTTAGCGTTCCCGTTTTATCAAAGAGAACCGTATCAACCGTTGCCGCCGTTTGAATTCCATTCAACTCACGAACAATAATACGTTCATCACTCAACTTTCGCGCTTCCAGTGAATTAGCCACACTAAAACTTGAAGGCATCGCGATTGGAATTGTTGCAATAAAAAGGACGCCAATTAACGGTAGCAAATTAAGCAGTGGTTCATGCCGCATCAACGCTGCCCCAGCCAAAACCACCACCAGAACCGCATCAACAGCTGCAAGTAAATTAATAATTCGCTGAAGAAGATGTTGTAATCGTCCGGGTGCATGGGAGGTAGTCACTAACTGGGTGATTTTCCCTACCTGACTTGCTGCCCCTGTCCTAAGAACAATAGCAGTTGCAACCCCGCGTTCAACCTGAGTACCAGCCATCAACGTCATCCCAACACTCCGTTGAATTGCCTCACTCTCTCCGGTAATAAGGCTCTCGTTTGTTGCAATCATTCCATCAATAATCTGAACATCAGCCGGAACCAAGTTTCCGCTCCGTAAATTAATCACATCATCCCTAACAAGTAAGCGCGCTGGAATCATTTTCCACTGTCCATCGCGAAGAACACTAACATCCGGAACAACCTGTTTGGTTAATGGAGCAAGCGCTCGAACCGCCCGCTGATTTTGGAGTGCGCCATTAATAGCCGCAAAAAATAACAATGCAACGATAAAACCAGCTTGGAGCATGTTTCCCGCGATTAATTCAATAACCAACGCACCTTCAATTATCCACGCAGTGGGCTCCCATAACCGTCGTCCAATCAAAGTCCATAAATTAGTTTTATTCATTTTTACTTCGTTCGGACCGTCCGTAGCTAATCTTTGGGCTGCAACTTTGCTAGACAACCCCTGATTCATAAAAAAACCTCCCATCAGTTCCCTGACAGGAGATTGCCCCCTAATCAGGGCCAATTCATTATGAACTTAATCCTTATCAACATCGTTTGGATAATGCGCAAGTCTCGTTCCATCCTCACCGAGCTCCTCTTCGATTCGGAGTAACTGGTTGTACTTTTCAACCCGTTCGGAGCGGGCAGGTGCGCCTGATTTTAATTCAGCAGCGTTAGTAGCAACCGTAAAGTCAGCGATAAAGGTATCGCCCGTTTCCCCCGACCGGTGTGACATCATCGTTGTATACCCATTTTTGCGTGCAAGCCGAATTGTTTCCAACGTCTCTGTTACTGTTCCAATTTGATTCAACTTAATTAAAATACTATTCCCCATTCCCATTTTAATTGCTTTTCGCACCAAAATAGGATTTGTGCACACCGGATCATCGGCTACTAATTGGACGCGGTGGCCGTATTGTTTAGTAAAACGCGTAAAGTTTTCCCAATCGTCCTCACCATACGGATCTTCAATCGATATAATCTCTGGATACTTATCAAGTAGGGCGCCATAATACTTACCTAATTCATCCGGTGTGTACGTTTTTCCTTCTAACCGATAGTTTCCCGTTTGAGAATCATATAGATAAGACGCTGCCGCATCAAACGCTACTGCAATTTCCTTTCCCGGAACATAGCCGGCAACTTTAATTGCATCATGCAATAACTGGAGTGCTTCTTCGGAAGATTTCAGGTTAGGCGCAAAGCCCCCTTCATCACCAAGACCAGTTGAGTACCCTCGTTCTTCAAGGATTTGCTTCAGGGTATGATACGTATTTACAATTTTTTCAAACCCATCCCGAAAACTTGTCCGCTGAACTGGCGTAATCATAAATTCCTGCATGTCAATATCATTAGCAGCGTGTTCTCCTCCATTGATGACATTATGAAATGTCTGGGGTAACTCCAAGTCCGTTCCACCTAAATAGCGGTAAAGCGGTTGTTTGGTTTCGTTCGCTGCCGCCCGTGCAACGGCCATGGAAACACCAAGAATTGCATTAGCTCCTAGTCGCGCTTTATTCGAAGTACCATCAAGGGCAATCATCGTTTGATCAACATGAGCTTGGGCTAATGGGTTTAACCCATGGAGAGCAGTATTAATTTCCGTATTGATATTTTTTACAGCTTGTAATACTCCTTTACCCATTAACTGGCTACCACCGTCACGAAGCTCAATGGCTTCCTTTTCACCGGTAGAAGCACCAGAAGGAACTTCCGCCCGCCCCATTATTCCATCGCTTAAAATTACATCAGCTTCAACGGTCGGATTCCCACGTGAATCAAAAACTTCCCGTGCCTTAACTTCTTCGATTTTTGCAACCATTTAAAAAAACCTCCCCGAAAATCCTGAGGAGGTTGCTAGACAACCGTCCACCAACCCCTCAGGTTGATAGACGTTATCAGCTTATTAAGCGGTTATGGCAAACGTCATTGCCTTGATACATCCTCATTCTAACATCTTTTTTTTATAATGCAACTTAAACAACACCGTTTATAATAATATCCTCAAATGTTCATTCTCTATCAAAAATGGTATATTAATGGTAGAAAACGGTTACTGAAAGGACCTGATCACATGGAAAAGTTCTATAACGTTAAGTTCCACACCGTCGACGGCGCAACAATTATTAAGCGGGGCATTGTTTCTGCCAAAACCGGAGCGGATATCTGGCACGATGCCGTTGAGAGCTATGATGACGATTTTATTTGCCTTAAAATTAACGATAAAACCCTCGTTGATCTGCGCCGGACAAACATCGTCCGGATCGTAATGACGGAGGTTGATGGTCCAATTGCCAAACGTGAAAAACAGCGTGATGAAATTCGGGCGGCGGTTAATACCCTCGCCGAAATCGGGTTATAAGAATACTATTTTAAGCAAAGAAGAATCCGGGGAATAATTTTCCCGGATTCTTCTTTTACCTTCCGCTAAACTATTCGCTTTTATCCACAAACTCCCTGAGCAACCGCAGCGCTTCCTTTCTGGCCGCGGGAGCGTGGAACCCGTGGTCGCCGCCCGGGATTACGTGGTACTCAGCGTGCTTGTATCCCGGCAGATACCGTTCCGAGGCGCTCCGGGGAACGATTGGGTCCGCATCCCCGTGCATAAGCAAAACCGGGCCACGATACTGCTTCGCCACCTCATAAATCGGCAGCGTCTGGGCCGTCCGGAAATAAAAATCCCCTACCGGAAAATCACCGTGATCTGAATGCCAGACCTGAACGGCGGGGATCTGCTGGGGATCATAATGGAGCCCCTGCATTTCACCGTGCTGGGCATCTTCCTTGAGCGTTGCGGCTGGATACATTAACACCACCTGATCAATCGCGTCGTGGTAGTAACCAGCCAGCATACTAGCAACCACCCCACCCTGAGACATGCCCACCAGCATAATCCGCTGAACACCGGGTTGCTGCCGGACAAAACGGAGGATCGCGCGCGCATCATCCAGTTCGTTTAACACCGTCATGTCTTCAAAGCGACCATCGCTTTTTCCGTGCCCGTTAAAGTCAAACCGGGCCACGGCCATCCCGGCATCAAGTAACGTTTGGGCCGCCTGGTACTCAATCCATTCCTTCTGCCGCCCACAGTTTCCCGTAAACCCGTGAAAAATAATGGCACAATCAAACGCTGGCTTCCCCGCAGGAACATCATAAAAACCACGTAAGGTTAAACCATCACGCAAAACCGTTGCTTCCATTTGAATCACTTCCTTACTCCGATTATAAAATAAAAGAACCGGGCGATAAAAGTTACCGCCCGATTCTTTTTAACTACTAACAGTATTAGTCTTCCTCACCGTAGAAGTGTGACTTATCAATCAAGCTCATTGACTTCCCAATCTTCTTAACTAATTCTGGAGCATCCAGTGGCTTGGTCTTAACAATGACGAAGTGGGCCTTGCTCCGATCATCCGCAATTTCCTTCATGATGGCGTTCAGTTCGTCCTTCGTTGTTGCCACGTTCACGTCCATCACGTCCGGCGTAATTCCAAGAGCAGCTGGAATCTTCGTGTAGTCCCATGCAGCAATGTCGTTGTATTGAGCGTGGGCCCCATGAATAACCCGCTCGATGGTGTATCCGTCGTTGTCCACCAGGAAGATGATTGGCTTCAGGTGGTGCCGCTGAATCAGACTCAACTCCTGAACTGTCATCTGAGCAGAACCATCACCGATTGACAGGATGTGCCGCCCTTCCGGATCAGCAATCTGACTTCCCAGAACAGCTGGCAGCGTGTAGCCGATTGAACCCCACAGCGGCTGGGCCTGGAAGTCTGTACCTTCACGCAGGTTCATAAATGATAATCCGTACTGGGAAGTTCCCGTTTCGGTGTAAATCGTGTCGTTTGGCTGCATGAAGTTCTTGAAGGCGTACATGTACTGGCCAAGGTTCAACTCAGCATCATCGTTGTCTTCGTACTTAACGTCTGGTTCAACGTTTTGTAATCCAGTGCTGTCAAAGTTAAACGGCGTTGCCTTCTTAGTAACATCAGCAATCAGGTTGTTAATGTTTACTCCCCGACTCTTCGTCCCAAAGAAGTCCGTGTTGTCTGAGTTCAAAACCACGGTGTGATCCTGCGTGAAGCACTGGGTAAAGCTTCCGGTGTTAACGTCAATCAGCTTGCTCCCAAAGATGACAACGAGGTCACTTTCGTTAACGTAGTTTAAGACCCGCTTATCACCGAACTGTGGGTAGTACGTTCCAATGAAGTACGGGTTCTCTTCGTTGATTGATGACTTCCCTAACAATACGGTTGCGACCGGCAGATGCAACTGGTTAATCATCTTTTCAAAGGCTTCCCGGGCCCGGAACGTCATGATTTCGTTTCCGGCAAGGATTACCGGCTTCTTGGCCTTCTTTAATTCGTCAGCAAGCCGTTGAGCAACCCGCTCCGTGTGGTCGGTGTTCTCGACCGTCAAGTTCAATGGTTCTGCCGGAGCATCAATCTTACTGTGGGCAACGTCCAGTGGCAGTGAAATGTAAACCGGCCGGCTCTTAATAATTGCCGTCGTTAAAACGCGGTCGATTTCCCGCCCGGCGTTTTCAAAGCCTAGCAGTGCCTGTGCTTCCGTGAACTGCTTGTATGCCCGGTACGAACGCTTAAAGTTTCCCGTTGCGTCCGTGTGGTGCATCAGCATCTTGTTTTCCTGAACCTTCGTTGTTGGAGCCCCGGTAATGGCAATTACTGGAATGTGTTCAGCATAACTCCCAGCAACCCCGTTTAAAGCACTTAATTCACCCACATCAAACGTGGTGATTAACGCTCCAACACCCTTCTTCCGGGCGTAGCCGTCAGCAGCGTAAGCCGCATTTAGTTCGTTACAATCACCAATCCAGTTCACCTGGTCGCTCTTTTCAACGTCATCCAGGAAGGACAGGTTGTAGTCCCCTGGCACCCCAAAGATATCATCAACGCCAATTTCGTGTAGCCGTTCAATTAAATAATCAATAACCGTAATCTTTGCCATTTAAAATCCACCCTTTCGTTTGATTTTTAATTAATAAATTAGAGGTAACTCATCATCAGCATAATAACCGGCACAACAATCACAAACAGCACAGAGGTTGCCACAACCAGGTCCGTTGCAAACTCAACGTCCCCGTGATACTGGTCAGCTAAGATTGGCAGGACGGCAAGTGATGGCGTTGCAGCCTGGATAATTAACGTCTTGTGGAAGATTGGCGTTAACGTAATGCCGGCGTGCAGCCCAACCGTGATAATCGCAAACATGATTAATGGCGACACGATAAACCGCCCAATCAGTGACAGGTTTAAGCTCTTCGTAAAGCGAATGTTGCTGATTCCGAAGTCCCGCAGCATAATCCCGATGTACATCAGTGACAACGGGGTAACTAACCCACCAATATCAGTTAATGTCCGCGTGATAAACGGCGGCAGTTGCGTTGCGGCGTTTGGCATCCACAGTAAGAACGGAAGGGCAATGATGAAACCCCAGATTGGTGCTGGTAAGAAATGCTTCCAGTCAATGTGGGCCTTCCCCTGATCCGTCGTTGGATCGTCAGCCGCAATGACCCAGACACCAAGCGTCCAAATAATAATCGTGTTAACAATGTAGTAAACCAGCAGGTATGGGATTGAAACGTTCCCGAACAGGGCAACGTTTAATGGCAACCCAATGAAAACGGTGTTGGCACCGTTAATTCCGGTCATCATCAATCCCCGCCGCCCCCGCGGAATCTTGAAGACCCGCACAGCGATCCAACTAATTACGTAACCAATCAGAATTGCAAGGATCGTGTAAACCAATCCCTTGGAAAGGCTCCGTAACTGGTTAAGGTGAAACCGTTGCAGCATTGACATGAAGATGGCACATGGTAATGCGATTTTCATGATCACTTGAGACAGTCCCTTAGAGAACTTATCACCAAACCACCCCTTGGCCCGACAGAAGTACCCCACTGCCATCATGATTACAATTGATAAGACACTCTGAATTGATGTCCAAAAAACGCCCATTTAAGGTCACTCCCTTAGTTGAATTTTTCTCTCTTAGCCTGGGCAAAACTAACATATTTTAGTGTGCAAACTGAATAACAGCCTGCGTTACGGTGTCAACCACTTTACTGTTGAAGACACCCGGAATAATTTCTTCCGCCTGTGGCTGAGCAACCAACGCACTCAACCCCCGTGCAACGGCAACCTCAAGTTCTGGGGTCACCTTCTTAATCCCGGAACGGAGTAACCCCCGGAATAATCCCGGAAAGACCAGCACGTTATTCACCTGGTTCGGATATTGACTTGAACCAGTTGCCATTACGGCCACCCCTGCATCGTGAGCAACCTGCGGGTCGATTTCTGGCCGTGGGTTTGCCAGTGCAAAGACGATTGGCTGATCAGCCATCTTCTTAATCTGGTCAGCCGTTAAAATATCACCAACGGATAGCCCAATAAAGACGTCCTGGTTTTCAATGGCATCATCAAGGGACGTGAAGCGTTCACTTACCGCACTCCGCTTAGCCAAAGCCCGCTGGTATGAATTGAACCGGTCATCATCTGCCGTAATCGGTCCGTCAGCATCAACTAACGTGATGTTCATGATGCCAGCATCCATCAATAATTTAGCGGTTGCGTAGCCGGAAGCGCCAACCCCGTTTACGAGAATCCGCAAATCTTTCAGGTTCTTGCCGACAACCTTAGCAGCGTTCATTAGTGCAGCCAGGACAACAATCGCCGTTCCTTCCTGGTCATCGTGGTAAACCGGAATATCAACCGCATCTGCAAGCTTTTCTTCCAGCTCGAAACACCGCGGCGCTGCAATGTCTTCCAGGTGGAATCCGGCAAACGACGTTGAAATGTTCTTCAGTGTCGTTACCAGTTCGTCAACCGGAACCTGATTAAGGGCCAACGGAACCGCATCAACCCCAGCAAGGTCCTTGTATAACAAAGCCTTCCCTTCGATAATCGGTAATCCACCAGCCTGCCCAGTGTTTCCCAAACCAAGCACCGCCGTTCCATCCGTAACGATGGCAACCAGCTTTCCGCTCATCGTGTACTTCGCCTTCGCTTCCGGGTGGGCCTGAATCAACTTCGCAATCTCAGCGACCCCTGGTGTATAGGCTTTTCCAAGATCAGTCTTACTAGTGACGTCAAACCGAGGTTCCATACTTAAAACCCCGGGTTCAGCACCCCCATGCATTTTCAAAATTTCATCCTCTGCCATGTGGAATGCATCTCCTTTCGATTTTTGTTATAGCGCAAATCACAGCGCTTGTGAAATAAAAAGGGCTTTCGTTTTATGCCGCAAACGCTGAATTGCCGGTGTTTGTATGCGAATACACAATGAGAGTTTTCACAATCTCCGCATTAAGTTACGACTGTAAACGCCGAATTAACGGCAGTTGAAAGCGATTAACTTCACCTCATAATTCTTATCTTGTAAAATTCATTGTGCGTTTTGTGAAATTAAAAATTATTCCAAACTATTTTTCTCCCAGTTCAAATAAAGCAAAAACGAGTGCCACAACCCGTGCGTCGACCGAATCACAAAGTGGTGATTCGCTGGTCTGTGCACGTTTGCAACACTCGTTAATTAAATTATCCGCAATGACCAAAAACGGGGTGTGCCTTACCACCCCCGCAAATGGTAATTAGTAGTCAATATGTGTGTTTAGGTTTTGTTCGTTAATTTCTGCAGGCACCATGCAACCGCCCGTTGCCCAGCCAATGTGGTGGATGTTATCGACCTTATCGGTTAACCCGTGCGCCGCCAAGTACTGCTGCCCCTGCGGTGATTCAAAGAGTTTGGTCGGACCCTCAAACGTTGCGCACGAGGAAGGCTCGATGGTCATTCCCTCACTGTCATGAAGATCCCGCAGGTAATCAAAGAGTGCGCCGTCCGCAACGGTAAAGATTCCGCTTAGAAGCGGCTTTAAAATATCCGGCGTTAAGGCGGACGGACTCGGGCATGCCAACCCATCCGCTTCGGTTTTCCCGTCTAATCCAATATCCATCACGGAAACATCGTTATTCTTGCCGGTTAACATCCCCAAAATGATGCTTGGACACGGTGCCGGTTCAACGAAGAAGACGTGTGCGGCCGCACCAAAGACAGCCTTGCACCCAAACGCTACCCCGCCGGCAGAGCCCCCAACTCCGGCCGGACTGTAAACAAATAGCGGGTGATCCTCGTCAACCAGCACATGTTGCGCCGCTAACTGATCCTTTAACCGCAGGGCTGCGGTCGCGTATCCTAAGAACAGCGTCTGTGACCGCACATCATCCACAAAGTAACTGTACGGGTCAGCAGCTGATTCCTTCCGTCCCGTCTTAATTGCCGTGTTGAAGTCAGTGTCGTACTCGCGCACGGTGGCTCCCCATTGCCGGAGAAGGGTTTGTTTCCACTCCTTCGCATCACTACTCATATGAACGATTGCCTGGAATCCAAGGGCAGCCGCAGTAATCCCGATTGAGAGGCCGAGGTTTCCTGTCGAACCAACCTGGACCTTATATTGACCAAAGAACTGCTTAGCTTCCGGGGTTGCCAGTTTCGTGTAATCATCGTCCTTAGAAGCTAACAACCCATGCTCTAAGGCCAGTTCCTCCGCATGCTTGAGCACCTCATACATTCCTCCGCGGGCCTTAATGGAGCCACACACCGGAAGGTCAGAGTCCATCTTCAAAAAGAGGTCCCCATGAAGTTCATGCTGGCTAGCAAGTCGCGCCCGCATTTGCGGAATCGGCTCCAGTGCTGATTCAATAATTCCGTTAGTTGGTTTGGTTTCCGGGAAAAGCGCCGCAATCAGCGGGGCATATCGCCGGAGGTCGGCATCAGCTGCTTTAATGTCCGCCAATCCCAACCGTTCGTTTTCCCAAATCTCCTGTTCCGTCGCCTTCATAAACGGGTTCAACCAAAAACCAGGCTGACCCTTAAAAATTCCAGCGAGTTCTGGTTGCGCATCAATGTATGGTTGTAAGTCAATTGCCATGGTGCTTCCTCCACTATCCATTCACTATCGTCATCACCCGTATTTTACCATGCTTCCGGTGTAAAAAGACACCTACTAGACGCGGTTTTACGCGGCAAATCTTCTTTTTAATGCACATACTTATTCAAGAATTGCTGGACGTGGCGTTCATATTCCCTTGAATGGGTCCGGAGCGAATGTGCATGGTCTGCATCCGGACAAACCCATAACTCTTTTGGCCCCCGATCCGCCCGGTAATTCTGATAAACCATCCGCGTTGGCACGAACGTATCCTTGGCTCCGTGAATAAAGAGCATGGGCCGGTGGTTGTGATGAAGCATCCGCACCGAACTAGCTTCGCCCATAAAGTACCCAATTCGCAACTTAGTCATCAAACTTAAGACCGGGATCAGTGGCCACCGGGGAATGGCGGGCATGTGGTACATGTCCTTTGCTTCATGGGTAATTTCCGCCTTTACACTGGTATACCCACAGTCTTCAATCATCGCAACACACTGTTTAGGAAGGTGCAACCCGCTCGTCATCATCGTGGTGGCACCGCCCATGCTGACCCCAAACATTACAATCTTGACGTGCGGCCCGAGATGATGAACCAACCGTTTCATCCACTTCCGTTCATCATAGCGTTCCGGCCAGCCAAACCCGACATACTTCCCCTGACTATCCCCCATTCCCCGGGCATCAGGGACTAAAACATTATATCCCATTTGATGAAACATGGCCGCATATGCCCCCATATCGTTCTTATTTTGCATGTAGCCGTGACAAATTAGCACTGCCTTATCAGAATGACGGGCTGGAATATAGTTGGCGCCCAACCGGTAACGGCCGGTGGCTGATTCCATCGTCCAGTGTTGCTTAGGAACATCGTGATACCACAACCGTTGCTGGTACAGGGCCGTCCCGGGTCTAAGGGGAAGGGGCTTTTCAAGAAAGTCCTTTTTTGCTGGGACAAACGCCACGTGAAAAAAATACAGGTCCGCAACGATAATAGAAATCACCACGGCACCCACCAGGCATGTTCCCCACCGCACTATCCGTTTCCACATTTGTTTACTAATCAATTCAATTCCCTCTCTTACCATATTAGTCGGTGCCTAGCATACCACGCATTAAAAGCAGGCGCAATCAAGGACACCATTCGTTCATTTTTATGTTAGAATATCTAACATATGAGATTCAAAGGAGTTTCCTCATGATTAATATTGCCAACACGGCGTTTGTCCTTAGTGCCACCATCCTCGTTTTCTGGATGACCCCGGGACTAGCGTTCTTTTACGGCGGCTTAGTTAGCCCCAAAAACGTTGTTAATACGATGCTCTCTGTTTTTATTATCTGTGGGATTGCCGTTCTGTTATTCATAACGTGTGGGTACGAACTGTGCTTCGGTCCCAACATTGCCGGGATTATTGGTGGGGTTCACCATTTGCTCCTTCACGGCGTCGACTTTATGCGTTCGGCCTCCGTTACTCACATTCCCATGGTAAGCTACCTCCTCTTCCAGTTAATGTTTGCCCTTATTACTCCCGCCCTCTTCGTCGGGGCGGTTGTCGGGCGCATGCGGTTTAACTATTTCCTGCTTTTTCTGTGCGCCTGGACGTTTCTGGTGTACTACCCGCTCGTGCACATGGTGTGGACCCCGCACGGCTTACTGGCCCGCACTGGGCTTCTCGATTTTGCTGGGGGAACGGTCGTTCATATTAACGCGGGAATCACGTCCCTTGTTCTCTCCGTTATTCTTGGGCGGCGACTTCCTGCCAGCCACCAACACTACAATCTACCGTGGATTCTCTTAGGAACTTCCATTTTATGGATTGGGTGGTACGGGTTCAACGCCGGCGCCGCTTTGGGAATCACCCCCGTAGCATTACAGGCCATTCTTACGACGACGGTGGCCACTGCCGGAGCCATCACAACATGGATGGTGTTAGAAATTATTACACGCGGGCATCCCACCCTCGTCGGAACCTGCACCGGCACCCTCTGTGGGCTTGTCGGCATTACCCCTGCAGCCGGTTACGTTTCAACCACCGGCGCCCTTCTAATCGGCGTTCTATGCACGTGCGCAAGTTTTGCCTTCATTAACTGGGGGAAACGCGTCTTCCCGGTTGACGATCCCCTTGATGCATTTGGGTGCCACGGAATCGCTGGAATCTGCGGGTCTGTTCTAACCGGAGTGTTCGCTACCCGAACCGTTAACCCGCACATTCCAACCAACGGCCTCCTTTATGGTGGTGGCTGGCACCTTTTATGGATCCAAGCATTTGGAACAATCACCACCATTCTCTTTGTTACAATAATGGCGGGTGGGCTTGCCCTTCTCCTTACCCGGTTTGTCCCGATGCGGGTCAGCAAACAAGCTGAACAACGCGGGCTAGATCAAAGCGAACATGGTGAACAGGTGGATTACACCGTCCGGTCAGAATACGACGTACGCCGGTATCAGGATGAATTTCGGGGACAACTCGGGCAACTGTATCATCATAAAAAATTTTGATTTGCTTTTAGGAAATAAACCATATAAAATTAACTTACACTTTATAAGTTAGATTGGAGGATTTTAACATGACGAATAAATTGATTGGTGTTTCTGGAAGTTGGATTACCGACTCCGACGGTATGTTTCCGGGTTACCACCGTTCCTACGTTAACGATGATTACATCGATAGCGTCGTTCAAGCGGGGGGCGTCCCGGTAATCATCCCTGTCACCACCGACCTAGCGGTAATTCGTGCCCAGGTGGCCCACCTCGACGGCCTGATTTTAAGCGGTGGGCAGGACGTTAACCCCCTTGAATACGGTGAACAGCCCCGGCAAAAGTGTGGGCCAACCTTCCCTGACCGGGACTGGTTTGAACTTCAACTGATTAAGGAGGCCGAACAGCGCCACCTGCCAATTCTAGGAATTTGTCGGGGCGCGCAACTCCTTAACGTTTATCATGGAGGCACCATCATCCAGGATCTGAGTTACGCCGACCACGAACTCATTCGGCATTCACAACCAGACCAGCCAACTCTCCCGACTCACTCGGTACGGGTTAGTGCTGACAGTCCGTTTGCCTCCATCTTTGATCAAAATGAATTTACGGTGAACTCATTCCACCACCAGGTAATTGGCGAACTTGGCGCGGACTTACAGGTTGGCATTACCGCTCCCGATGGCGTGGTCGAAGGCTTTAGCAACTTCGCCTACGACGGGTTTGAAGTCGCCGTCCAATTTCACCCGGAAATGTTGCACCGGACACACCTCCAAGCACAACAACTCTTTAAGGCGTTCATGGAAAACGCATAATTTGTCTGGTAGTCGCATAGTTACTTAATGAGAGGACTGATTTAATGGAAACACACAAAAATAAGCTTGGCTTACTCAGCATCATCCTTCTTGGGGTGAACGCCATTATTGGCTCGGGAATTTTTCTGCTTCCTAACAAGGCCTATGCCCTTGTCGGAACAAAAAGTATCTTTGTTTTTATCTTCGACGCCCTCCTCGTAATTACGATTGCACTATGCTTTGCGGAAGCAGCGGGCCTTTTTTCAAAGGATGGTGGCCCGTACGTCTATACCCGGGCGGCCTTTGGCGATTTTGCGGGGTTTGAAGTCGGGTTTATCAAGTGGATTGTCAGCATGATTGCCTGGGCAACCATGGCAAACGGGTTCGCAACGGCGTTGGGGCAAATCTTTCCAGCATGTAATTCCCGTTCGGCCCAAATCGTCATAATGACCGTGATTATCGTGGGGCTCACCCTCGTTAACCTGTGCGGGGTAAGTTCGTCGAAGATTATCAATAATCTTGCTTCCATCGGTAAGCTTGTGCCACTAGTGATCTTTATTGTCGTCGGGTTCTTCTTCATTCACGGGGGAAACTTCCATCCCGCAACGACGGTGGCGACAACCAGTCACGGATTTGGCGCAGCATGCCTGGTAATCTTCTATGCCTTTACGGGCTTTGAAGCCATTGCGGTTGCCGCAGAGGACATGCATAACCCGCAGAAAACACTCCCCCGAGCAATTTTGATGGTGATGGGCATCGTGTCCATTTTCTATCTTCTTATTCAAGTCGTTGCCATTGGAGTACTCGGAAATCACCTTGCAACCGCAACAGCACCCGTTCAGACCGCCATGGAACACTTCCTTGGGCGCGGCGGATTTGCACTGGTTGCTGCGGGAGAATTAATCTCCATTGGGGGGATTAACATTGCCTCGTCATTCATCACTCCCCGGAGTGCGGTGGCCCTTGCGAACGATGACCTGCTTCCCCGCTTCATGTTAAAGCGTAATCGGCGGGGCGTGGAATACTGGGCAATCATTATCACGGGAATTATCACCCTGCCGATTGCCCTTTCAGGCTCGTTTACCACCCTTGCCGCAATTAGCGTGGTTTCCCGGTTTGCCCAGTATCTCCCGACGTGCTTAGCCATTTTGGTATTCCGGCATACAATGAAGGACGTGCCCCGGCCGTTTAAGGTTCCGGGCGGGCCAACCATTCCGTTGATTGCCATTGTGGTAAGTATTTGGTTACTCATGCAGGCCAACCTCCACGAGTTAATTTGGGGCTTTGGGGGATTGGTAGTGGCCATCCCGTTCTACTTCCTTATGAAGTGGACGTGCCGCCGTTCAAATTAGACTTAAATAAAACGCACGGCCGTAACAAAAACGTTACGGCTTTTTATCACCATCGAACAATTCACTGTTCGGTTTTCAATTTAAACCTTGACAAAAAAACACGGACGTTCGATACTAATTGACAATATCTCCGAATACACTGCGAAAGTTTCATCAAAATCAATCGGATAAAGGAGTCCTCAATAATGCAAACCGTTGATCTCTGTGTCACCAGTAACCACGTCCTCAACGTCTTTAACCGAACGTTTGAACCTAACATCCTGTGGATTGAGAACGGAACCATCATCGCCACGGGAAAGCATCCGGGGGAATATACCGCCCAGACAACCATTGATGCCACCGACCAGTACGTTGTTCCGGGGTTTATTGACGCCCACGTCCACATTGAAAGCTCCCTGCTTGTTCCGCACGAATTAGCGCGGGTGCTCCTTCCCCAGGGAACGACGACCATCGTGACGGATCCCCACGAAATTGCCAACGTCTGCGGGACAACTGGGCTTGATTTCATGCTACAGGACTCCGCGCAGGTCCCCCTTGACATTATCACCATGCTGCCATCGTGTGTTCCGTGCGCCCCGTTTGAGCACAACGGAACTACCCTGACAGCCAAGGATCTCAAGCCTTACTACGCCAATGATCGTGTGGGCGGACTCTCAGAGGTAATGGATTACCCAGCCGTCGCCCAGCATGATCCTGACATGATGGCAAAGCTTCGGGATTGCCAAGCTGCTCACCGCCAGGCGGACGGCCACGGGGCGGGATTAACGCGGGAACAGCTTGACGTTCTTGTTCAAAACGGCATCACTACCGATCACGAATGCATGACCGTCGCGCAGGCTCAGGACCGGATTAATGCGGGAATGTACCTCTTCTTGCGGGAGGGAACCGTCGAACGTGACTTGGAAAACCTAATTCCGGTTGTAACCCCCGCTAACGCCCAACGGTGCGCCTTTTGTACCGATGACAAGCTGGTAACTACCCTGCTGGATGAAGGGGGAATTAACTACTGCATTAAGCGCGCCATCCACCATGGGATTAAGCCGGCCACCGCGTACGTCATGGCAAGCTACAACGCCGCCCAGGCTCATCGTCTGACCGACCGGGGCGCCCTGACTCCAAACCAAAAAGCGGACCTTGTCATTCTTGATTCTGCCACCACCTGTCAGGTCGCTCACGTGATTAAAGCGGGGGTCCTAGATCCAGAAAGTACGGTTGCACATTCCCAGCCAGCTGCCAATACCATGCACGTCAAGTTTGACCCCCAACAACTCACACTTCCCCTCAAGCAGTCTCAGGTTAAGGTCATTACCGTACAACCCAACCACATCGAAACCACAACGAGCGTGGAACGGGTGACCCTCAAGGACGGCGCGTTTGTTCCAAATCCTCAAAAGGACCAACTTAAACTCGCAGTCGTCGAGCGCCACCATGCCCGGGGAACGGTGGGCGTAGCCGTCGTGAAGGGAATGCACCTCCGGCATGGTGCGGTGGCCATGTCGATTGCCCACGACTCACATAATATTATTGTGCTGGGGACAAACGACGCTGATATGACTGCTGCAATTCGCCACCTATGCCAAATCGGCGGGGGCATCACCATCTTCAACCACGAACAAGAAGTTGCCAGCATGCCCCTGCCCGTTGCGGGACTGATGACCACCATTCCCGCTGAAAAGGCGGCCGCCCAACTCCGCGCCGTTACCACGGCATACCAGCAACTGAGTAGTCCGCTTAACTTTGACCCGTTTCTCACCCTGTCGTTCCTCGCCCTTCCGGTTATTCCGACCCTCAAACTAACAGACCAGGGCGTCTACGACTTTGACCAGCAGCGGTTTATCAGGATTGACGAGTAGAATCCCGGCTTTCCCCTAATTTTCCGGTACGGTATAATATGGATAATTATTAAAAGTCAGTTAGGAAGGATTCCAATGCAACACCGGACACTTCCCCAGTGGCGTAAGAACCTGTACGTTCTTGCCTTTGGGGATTTCGTCTCAGGAACGGGGTTTAGTATGAGTCTCCCGTTTCTGCCACTTTTTATCGGGCAACTCGCCCACTTCTCCCGCGTTCAGCTTACTTTTTATGCGGGACTTGCGTACGCCATTTCGTTTATTAGCCAGGCCATCGTGTCCCCGTTATGGGGAAAATTAGCCGACCGCACCGGCCGGAAACCAATGATTTTACGTTCTGGGTTTGGGATGTGCATTATCGGGTTTCTGTGTGGCACGGTGCCGAACATCTGGTGGTTACTCTTTTGGCGTTTCTTGTATGGGTGTTTTTCAGGGTATAACAGTAATTCCCAGGCCCTCATCGCCAGCGAAGCCCCGGACGAATTCGGGGGGAAAGCGATGGGCATTCTCACCACTGGACGAGTGGGCGGCCAGCTAATTGGCCCGATTATCGGGGGAATCATTGCGAGTGTCGCCGGTTACCGGATGACATTCTTCGTTTTCGGGGCCATCATGTTATTCGCAAGCCTCCTTGCCCTCTTCTACGTGCACGAAGACTTTCATCCCCTGCCGGCAACGGATTCTACCCAGCACGGTTCGGCAATGAAGCAGCTTGAACATCCCGGGTTAATCGTGGCAATGTTTATTACAACAATGCTGGTGATGGCCGCCACTAAGGCGATTAACCCCATCATCAGCCTCTTTGTTCAGCAACTCATGCACCACCACGGTGATGTTTCGCTTGTCAGTGGGATTATCACCGCCCTGCCGGGATTTGCCACCATCTTTGCGGCAAACCGGCTGGGCGCCCTTGGCGATAAGGTGGGTGCAGGTAAAGTCCTGATTTCCGGACTAATCTTCTGCAGCTGCGTGTTTGCGGCAACCAGTTTCGTCCATTCGGTATACACCCTTGGCATCTGCCGGTTCCTTATCGGCATTTCAGACGCCGCGTTATTACCGCTGACCCAAACAATCGTCATGTTAAACAGCCCGAACGCCGTGGTCAGCCGGGTGTTCAGTTACATGCAATCCTTCCAAGCAATTGGGAGTATCATTGGACCGATGATTGGTTCGGTCGTTGCCGGCCACTTCTCGTACGCAACCGTATTTATGGTGACAGCGATGATGGCCGTTATTAACCTCGTTATTGTAGTTATTAGTTTTTCCACAAAAAAACAATCCCCGAAAGGAGCTCACTAACCATGCAAAACTACCTCTTTGACTTTGACGGAACCATCGTGGATTCCCGCCAAGCAGTCCTGAAAAGCACCCGGACAATGTGTCAGGAAATTGGTCTCCCCGTCCCCACCGATGACGTGATCCTTAATTACATGGGAATTCCCCTGGAAGCAATGGTGCCTGACATGGTGACAAAGGCCGGGAAAACGTTTAGTCCTGCCGACTACGACCATGCGTACGCCACTTTCCGAAAGGCCTACCGGGCAAACGAGTTTGAACTAACCACCGTTTTCCCGCACATGAAGGAAACCCTCGCTAAACTTCAACAGCGAGGGCACCAGCTGTTCATCGTTACCAGCAAAAATTCCCACTCACTCGCGTTGGGCCTTGAAAAATTCGGGCTCGCCCAGTACTTTACGGGAACGGTCGGTTCGGATAACGTTGCGCATTTTAAGCCAGCACCAGACGGCGTGCTGACGGTTTTGGACGAATACCACTTAAAGGCGGATGAATCCGTCATGATTGGGGACGCCAAGTACGACCTGCAGATGGGAAACGCTGCGGGCGTCCACACCTGTGGGTGCACGTGGGCAGCGTTCAGTGTAGCGAACCTTAAGCGGGAACACCCGGACTACTTGATTGATGATCCAGCAGAACTATTAACGCTTGATTAATCTAAAAGAAATCTCCAATTAATACTCAGCACTGGTAGATATGTCTACCAGTGCTTTTTTACTATGCATATAAAGACAGGCTCACTTAAACTCCGTAAAGCGATAAACAACCCTACTTTGAACACAGCAAGCCTCGTTCTTGTAAAGTTAAAATAAATGATTCCTTACTAAGGTGAATGCCTAAACTTTCATGAAAATTTCTAATGGTTGAATAACGATAAAGACGAAGCTGGGTGATACTTGGTTGTATTCCCTCTTGAATTTGGTAGCAGAGCCGTTTATACCTTTTTATATAATTTCCCAGTCGATTGACGATTTTACTGTAATTATCGATATAGTACTGCTTTTCGCAATCATCTTGAAAAACAAACCCTACCGAACCCTGAAGATCCTCTTCAGACATGATAATCAATTTGCTAAAATCCATCCCCTTTAGACACCTTTTCCCACCTTTATTGCACACTTTATACGGAAAAATAAACTGTTGCTTCTTCATATACGGTTTCAAACTCGATCTTAAAGGAACAGCAACTAGTAAATCGAGATAATCCATTATCATAATTCCATGTCCTCTGGCATTCTTTTTAAGAAATTCATCGATACCCCTATATTTAGTAAAAAAATTCTCGTTTAATTGACGAAAGTAAATGGTATTTTTAGAAAGTGTCCCCATAATTCCTCCGTTTAAAAAAGAACCACCATAGTACAACTCAAGGTATTGTGGTGGTCCTTAGCATCATCTGTGAGCATTTTCTTTTTTGGGAGGTGGATATTGCCCTTCCACCAGTATTCTTACTGCGGACATTTTCTTTTTTGGGAGGTGGATATTGCCCTTCCACCACTATCTAACGTAAGAAATACTTCCTACAACGACATTATAACCTGCATTGCCCAAAAACGATATCCTGAAAACTGAAAATTTTGTTTTTCCCACGTTACTTTTACTCATCCAACGAACCATAATCTCTCCATCAACAGGATTTAACAAAGGGCCAATAAAACTATGGCCTGACGTATCTTTAACCGACAGTCAGGCCATAGTCTTATCCTTTCACTCTATTCCATCGTCTTCCCCGTTGCCCGGAACCCAATATCTTTTCGGTAAAAGCACTGCGGACACGTCAACTTGTTAAGGTAGGCGTACGCGCGCTTTTGAGCCGTCACAACATCAGGCCCGTGCCCAATCACGGTTACCAGCCGGCCACCCGCTCCCGTTAACGCTCCCGGTTGACCAGCAACGTTCGCATAGTCAAGGGTTATGTCCGCCTCCTGGGGGAAAGCAGGAAGCGTTTGTCCGTGCACCGGACTTTGCGGGTACCCGTCCGCCGCCAGCGTAATCCCGAGGTAGGCATCAGGCTTCACCGTAACTGAAGGAAGCGCCGTTCCGTTAATTGCCGCGGCAAACAGGTCAACGAGGTCCGTTTCAATCCGCGGGAGGATCACCTGCGTTTCCGGATCCCCCAACCGCACGTTGTACTCAATCACCTTTGCACCGTCACGCGTCAAAACGGCCCCAATGTACAGGATGCCGTGGTAGTCAAACCCTTCGGCGACCAGCCCTTCAATCGTTGGCGTAACGACCTCCGCCTTCATCGTCCGCACAATGTCTGGCTGCAACTGAGGAAGCGGGCTGTACGCCCCCATGCCTCCAGTGTTAGGTCCCTGATCACCGTCAAAGGCCCGCTTATGATCCTGTGCTAACGGTAATAAGCGGTATTCGTCCCCGTTAACCAGCAGGAAAAGGGAATACTCCGGCCCAGCAAGGTACTCCTCTAAAACCACCTTCTGGTCGCCGTGAGCAAAGTGCTCTTCCAACTGTTGTTCAGCCTCAGTTGTAGTTTGGGCGATTGTCACCCCTTTTCCCCCAGCAAGTCCGTCCGCCTTAATCACAACGGGCAAAGCAAACTCTGCTAGTCCCGCCTTGGCCGCCGCTAAATCAGTGTACGCATGGTATTGGGCGGTTGGAACGTGGTGCTGGTGCATAAACCGGAGGGCAAACTCCTTGGAGCCTTCCAACTGGGCAGCCTGCGCGGTTGGCCCTAAAATCTTAAGGCCAGCGGCATGGAACCGGTCAACGATTCCCGCACACAGAGCGTCTTCTGGCCCCACCACCGTCCAATCAATGGCGTGGTCCTGCACAAAGGTAATCAACCCGTCAAAGTCGTTTTCCTCAATTGCGACCTGCTTAATCCCATCCACGGTCATCCCGGGGTTCCCTGGCGCACAATATACCTGCGCTACCTGGGGGCTGTGCTGTAATTCCTTGGCAATGGCGTGCTCCCGCGCACCACTCCCAACCACTAACAGGTGTAACTTTTCCACTTTCATCATCCTCCGCTTAGTGCCGGAAGTGCCGAACGCCAGTCATGACCATTGTCACGCCATACTTGTCTGCCATATCAATCGACTCCTGGTCCCGAATGGAGCCACCCGGTTGAACGATGGCCTTGATGCCGTGCTTAACGGCGTACTCAACGCTGTCACCGTACGGGAAGAAGGCGTCACTCGCAAGGACTGCCGTGTCATCAATCGCATCCCCAGCGTGGTCAACGGCCAGCTTAGCCGCATCAACCCGGTTCGGTTGCCCAGCGCCGACGCCCAGTGTCCGTTCTGGGTTGGCCACCACAATCGCGTTTGACTTAACATGCTTAACCGTCTTCCAGGCGAACAGCATCGTCTTTAACTGTTCCTCGGTCGGCTGCTTCTTGGTAGCCACCGTCCACGTGTGCGGATCCTCAGCTAGAATATCCTGGTCCTGGACAAGCACCCCGCCCAGTACAGAAACAACTTCCTTCGCCGGCTGCTCGTTAATCTTATCAAAGTCAAGCTGTAACAGACGTAAGTTCTTTTTCTTAGTAGTTAAAATCTTCAGCGCTTCGTCCGAGTATGACGGAGCGATGATGATTTCCAGGAAGATCTTGTGCAGCTTGGTTGCCGTGGCGGCGTCCACTTCCCGGTTCAAAACAACCACCCCACCAAAGATGGAGACCGAATCACCCGCGTATGCCCGGTCCCAAGCCTCTTCAATGGTCTGCCCATGACCGATGCCACACGGATTCATGTGCTTTAATCCAATTGCCGTGGGTTCATCCTGGAAGTCCCGCGCAATCCGAATAGCAGCGTCCGCGTCCTTAATGTTGTTGTAGGACAGCTGCTTTCCGTTGAGCTGCTTAGCACTAGCAAGTGAGTAGCCCTTCGGTAATGCATCCCGGTAGAACAAAGCGTCCTGGTGACTGTTTTCCCCGTAACGCATCTCCTGCTGAAGGTCATAGGTTAGCGATAGCTTTTCCGGTTTGGTTTCCCCCACCTGTTCTGTCAGGTAGGTAGAAATCAGCGTGTCATAGGCAGCCGTGTGCCGGAACGCCTTGGCGGCTAACCGCGCCCGCAACTCAAGCGACGTTTCACCGTTAGCAGCAAGTTCGTTTAAAACGGCATCGTAATCATTCCGGTCAACCACTACCGTCACGTCGTGGTAGTTCTTGGCTGCCGAACGTACCATGCTTGGACCCCCGATATCAATGTTTTCGATTGCTTCGGCCAATGAAACGCCTGGTTTTTCAATCGTTTCCTTAAACGGGTACAGGTTGACGCACACCAAGTCAATCGGCGTAATCTGGTGCTCCTTCAGGGTTGCCATGTGGGCCGGCACATCGCGGCGGGCAAGCAAGCCCCCGTGAATGTACGGGTTTAACGTTTTAACCCGCCCATCGAGAATTTCCGGGAAACCAGTGACATCCTCAACGCTAATCGTTTGGATGCCCGCGTCATCCAGGACGCGTTTGGTTCCGCCCGTTGACACAATTTCAAACCCGTTTTCAACCAGCCCCTTAACAAACGGAACAAGGTTTTCCTTATCAGATACACTTACTAACGCCCGCTTCATTTAATCGTCCTCCTTCATTTTAGTTGCCAACACCTGTGCTAACACCTGCGGGTAAAGCCGGTGCTCGCACTCATGAATTCGCCGCTCAAACGTTTCTTCCGTATCATCATCCTGCACCGGAACGTGTTCCTGGCGGATGATGGGCCCGGTATCGAGCCCCGCATCAATATAATGGAGGGTTACGCCACTCCGAGGGGACCGGTCCGCAAACGACCGTTCAATGGCGTGCAGCCCTTGGTAATCCGGTAACATGGCCGGATGCAGGTTAATAATGCGTCCTTCATATTGCGTTAAAATCGGCGCCCCGATTACCCGCATGTACCCCGCGAGGGCAATAAAATCGATTTGGTAATCAGCTAATACCGTCGCGATCCGTTCCTCGTAGGCCTGCTTTCCGCCGCATTCCTTAACAGTAAAGGTTACGACCGGAACCCCCAGCCGGTGCGCCCGCTGGACGACCGGCGCGTCCGGATGGTCGCAAAACAGTAGGGCTAATGTTCCTGGAATTTGCTTACTTTGAAAATGCTTTGCCAGCACCTCAAAGTTCGTACCGTTTCCCGATGCAAAAATGGCAACGCGCATCCGCTCACCCCCTACTGAATTACAATCTGTGGCGCATCCTGCGTTGGCCGGGCCCGCAATTGCCCGATTTGCAGGGGTTCTTCCCCCGCTAACCGGAGCTGCTGCTTAGCCGCCGCCACGTTTTCCGGCGCCACCGCCAGTACCATTCCGACCCCCATGTTGAAGGTTTGCCAGCAATCATCCAGTGCCAATTTGCCAACCCGAATAAGGTAGCGGATTAGTCCCGGCACCGGAATGGTCGTTTCGTCAATGACCGCCTGGAGTTGGTCGCCAAACATCCGCGGAACGTTTTCGATCAACCCGCCCCCAGTAATGTGACTCATCCCGTGAACCAGGTGCTGCCGGACTAACGGCATCACCTTCCGCACGTAAATCCGCGTGGGTTGTAACAGGGCGTTTCCTAAAGGCAAGCCCTCAAGCTCTGCCGGGTGCTCCTGCAGGTCAACGTGGTGATCCTTAAACAGAATTTGCCGGACAAGGGAATAGCCGTTGGAGTGCAGTCCGCTTGAGCGCAATCCCAGTAACACGTCACCCTCCTGGGGACCATCCGTTGTCAGGAGTTCCGCCCGTTCAGCAACTCCCACCGCAAACCCCGCAAGGTCGTACTCATCGGCCGGATACATGTCCGGCATTTCGGCGGTTTCACCGCCAATAATGGCTGCTTTCGCCTGCCGGCATCCGGTCGCCACCCCCTTAACAACGGCGGCCATTGCTTCGGGATCCATCTTCCCGGTGGCAATGTAATCAAGGAAAAACAGTGGCGCCGCCCCCTGCGCAACGATGTCGTTTACGCACATCGCCACGCAGTCAATCCCGATGGTTTCGTACTCGTGCATCCGCTGGGCAACGAGGAGCTTCGTTCCCACGCCGTCCGTTCCGGCAACGAGGACCGGGTGCTTAACGTGGAGTGCTTCGAGGTCAAACGTGCCGCCAAAGCTCCCCACCTGCCCGGTTGCTCCGGGCCGCTGGGTCGAGGCAATGCTCTCTTGAATCCGCCGCACCATTTCGTATCCGGCAGTGACGTCAACGCCCGCTTCCTGGTACCTATTCATTCCACGCATCCCCCATCATCTTTTGCTGCTTGTGTAACGATGCTAAGTATCCCGCTTCGTAATCGTATAACGGCGTCGGGTACTGCCCGTCGAAGTAGGCAACTGTTAGCCCCCCATTCGGTGCATCCCCGGCATCCGGTAACCCAATCGCCTTAATGAGGCTGGCTTTGCTAAGAAAACCAAGGCTGTCTGCGCCGATGGTCTGCCGCATTCCTTCCAGGTCATAGTTTGCCGCCAGTAGTTCTGCTCGGGTCGAAAAGTCGATTCCGTAGAAACACGGGAACCGGAAGGCCGGCGAAGCAATCCGCATGTGAACCTCCGCTGCGCCCGCATCCCGAAGGAGCTTAACGATCCGCCGGGAAGTGGTTCCGCGCACAATCGAGTCGTCGATGACCGCAACTCGTTTGCCAGCAACCACCCCGCGGACCGCTGACAACTTCATCCTTACGCCCAAGTCCCGTTGCGTTTGACTCGGCGCAATGAACGTCCGCGCCACGTACTGGTTCTTAATCAATCCCATTTCGTACGGCAAACCCGCAGCTTCAGCGTATCCTGACGCCGCCGAAAGCGATGAGTTAGGCACGCCCACAACAATGTCGGCGTCCACCGGCTGTTCCTTTGCCAGCATCCGGCCCATCTTCTTCCGGGTCGTGTGCACGTTAATTCCATGAATGTTGGAATCCGGCCGGGCAAAATAAATAAATTCCATCGAATCAATCGCTAACTGTGTATCCGTAGTGAAGTGGTCAATGTGCATCCCGTCCCGGTCAATGATGATAATTTCTCCCGGCAGGACGTCGCGCACCAGCTCGGCCCCGACCGTATCAAGAGCGCATGATTCACTGGCAATGACGTACGCCCCTGACGGCATCCGGCCAACCACCATCGGCCGAAAACCGTTCGGGTCAAGGGCCGCAATCATGCTGTCCTTCCGCAACATTAAGAACGCAAACCCACCGTGCACCTCATTCAGGCTCGCCTTTAGGGCATCAATAAACGGCATGTCACGCTTTTTCCGGATCAGGTGAATTAAAATCTCGGTGTCGGAGTTTGACTGGAACACCGCGCCCTCGTCTTCCAACTGGCGCCGAAGGGTCCGGGCGTTGGTTAGGTTCCCGTTATGGGCCAGCGCAATGTTGCCGTCGTGGAACCGGAACAAAAACGGTTGGATGTTTGCCAAACTCCCGTTACCAGACGTACTGTACCGGACGTGGCCGATTGCCGAACGTCCGTGCAACCCATCAAGGGTCCCTTCCTTAGCAAACACCTGTGAAAGCAACCCCGTATCCCGGTGCTGGTAAAACTGTTCCCCGTCCGTGGTAACAATGCCGGCACCTTCCTGGCCGCGGTGTTGCAGGGCGTGGAGCCCAAAGTAGGTCAGATGGTTTGCATCGTTCGCGTCAAACACACCAAAAATCCCACACTCTTCGTTTAACCCCTTTATTTCATGCGGCATGGTAAGGCCTCCTCCCATTCATGTTGCAGGCGGGCCACTTCCAAGGATGCCTGCCCGTTGGTCGTTGTGAGTTCAAGCGTTGGTTCTGCGGTCACCGTCCCAACGAACTGGGCCGCTTCACCTAGCCGGTCTTCAAAGGCCTGCTGGTGGTCAGGGGCAACCGTCACTACCAGCCGCCCCGGCGTTTCACTGAAGAGCAGCTCACTTGTTAGGTCAAAGTCAAGCTGAGCACCGTAGCCGGTATTAAACAGCATCTCGGCGACACTTACGGCCAATCCGCCTTCACTCGCATCATGACAGCTAGCCACCTCACCGGCTTCCATTGCCTGAAAAACCGCCATTAAGTTGGCGTGGATTCCATCCAGGTCACAGTCGTTCAGGGTGCCGGCGCACTGTCCGGTCAGCATCTTCTGTAATTCACTGCCGCTAAAGTCGCTGGTAGTTTGTCCCACCACGTAGACACGGTCACCCGCATGCTGGACAAACGACGGAATTACCCGGTCAATATTCTTGATGAGGCCAACCATCCCCACCATCGGCGTCGGGAAAATGGCCTCACCGTTATTTTCGTTGTACAGGGAGACGTTTCCCGAAATGACCGGCGTGTCAAACGTCCGGCAGGCCGCTGCCATTCCGCTAATCGAACGGTGTAACTCCCAGTAAACTTCCGGATCATTGGGGTCACCGTAGTTTAAGCAATCCGTCATGGCCAGCGGAAGGGCGCCGCTCGCAATGACGTTGGCACAGGCTTCCACTACGGCCCGCTTGCCCCCCACCTCAGGGTCGAGGTAAACAAACCGGCCGTTACCGTCCGTCGTCATCGCAAGTCCCTTCTGCGTCCCGCGCACCCGGATTACTCCGGCGTCACTTCCCGGCCGGACAACCGTGTTGGTTTGGACCATCGAATCGTACGTATCGGTAAACATCTGCTTGGACGCAATCGTTGGCTGGTTCATCATCCGAAGAAGCGTAGCGCCCAGGTCTGAAACCTGTGGCTGCCAGTTGGCTTCCGCTGCGGCCTGCGCAATCCGCGCCGGCTGTTTTTCAGGCATCCGTTCTTCCGGCACATCGCTGGTCAGGGTTGAAACTGGAATGTCCGTCACCACCTGCCCGTGATGGCGTAGAACATACTGGTGGCCTGCCGTAACCCGGCCAATCACAACGGCGGCCAGGTCGTAGCGCTGGAAAAGCGCCTTAACGTCGTTTTCGTGCCCCCGCTTAATGCACAGTAGCATCCGTTCCTGCGATTCACTCAGCATAATTTCGTAAGCCGACATGCCCGGCTCCCGCTGTGGCACGTCATCCAGGGTCATGTCCAAACCGCTACCCGCCTTCGAGGCCATTTCACAACTGGACGAAACCAACCCAGCGGCCCCCATATCTTGGATGCCGACTAACCAGTCCTGGTGGTCGTTAATCAGTTCCAGGCAGGCTTCCATGAGGAGTTTTTCCATAAACGGATCGCCCACCTGTACGGCCGACCGCTGCGTTTCCTTATCGTCTTCAAAGTCAGCCGAAGCAAACGTGGCTCCGTGGATCCCGTCCCGGCCTGTCTTGGCACCCACGTACATTACCGCGTTGCCAACCCCGGTAGCACGGCCCTGCTGCATTACGGACTGATCCATAATTCCCACGTCCATCGCGTTAACTAACGGATTACCGGCATAGCACGGGTCAAAGGTTATTTCTCCAGCCACGGTCGGGATTCCCATACAATTGCCGTAACCACCAATCCCCGCAACCACGTTGTTGATTAGGTACTTGGTATGGCCGTCCTTAATCTCGCCAAAGTGCAGTGAATCAAGCGAAGCAACCGGCCGGGCACCCATACTGAAAATGTCGCGGAGAATTCCGCCGACCCCGGTAGCCGCCCCCTCGTAGGGTTCAACCGCGGACGGGTGGTTATGGCTTTCCGCCTTGAAGACCACCGCCTGATGGTCGCCAATATCCACGATGCCAGCGCCTTCACCCGGGCCCTGTAGCACGCGCTCGTTCTTGTTCGGGAAGAGTTTGAGGAGTGGCTTGGATTTCTTGTACGAACAGTGCTCGCTCCACATTACGGCGAACAACCCGGTTTCCGTGTAATTCGGTAGTCGGCCGAGCAACTTGTCACAGATATAGTCGTATTCTTCTTCCGTTAATCCCCACTCAAGGTATGGCTTTTGTTCCTTAATTTCGGCTGGTGTCATCTCTGTTGTCATTTCGTCGCCTCCTGGATTCCCAAAAACGATGTCAGCACGCCCTGGCCGTCAGTATTGCCCAAAATGGCTTCCGCCGCCCGCTCCGGGTGGGGCATCATCCCCAGGACGTTCCCCTGCTCGTTAACAATCCCCGCAATGTCATTGACACTGCCGTTCGGGTTATCGTCGTACCGGAAGACAACCTGGTGCTGGTCTTCCAGGCGCTGAATGGTGGCTTCATCCGCATAGTAGTTGCCGTCAGCGTGCGCAATTGGCAGGTGAATGTGCTGGTTCGCCGCATAGTTTCGGGAAAAGCGCGTCTGGTTGTTTACCACCGTCAACGGCACGGTCTGGCAAATAAACTTCAGGTTATCGTTTTGTTTTAACGCCCCGGGAAGTAACCCCGCCTCCGTGAGAATCTGAAACCCGTTGCAAATTCCCAAGACGGGTTTCCCTTCACGGGCAAAGCGCCGCACCTCCGGCATAATGTTGGCAAACCGGGCAATTGCCCCGCACCGCAGGTAGTCGCCGTACGAAAAACCACCGGGTAAAACAACCGCATCGTACCCCGCTAGGCTGTGCTCGTAGTGGGGAACCAGGTCCACGTGGGCATCCCCCACCGTCTGTAAGGCCTGGGCAACGTCGTGGTCACAGTTTGATCCCGGAAAAACAATTACCGCAATCTTCATTAGGCTTCCTCCATTACTTCGTACCGGTAAGTTTCTAGGTTAAAGTTCACCAGGAGCTGTTCGGCAATTTCCTTCACTGTCTGGTCAATCACCGCCTGTTCCGTGGCCTTCAACTGGACGTCAAAGAACTTACCAACCTTTACCTCAGCGACCTGGTCGTACCCCAGCGAATGCAGGGAGTTGGTAATGGTCTCCCCCTGGGGATCAAAAACAGACTGCTTGTACGTCACGTAAATCCGAACCGTTGTCATTACTTTTCCTCCTGTCCAAGAACCTGCTGTAAACGGGCAAGCACCTCTTCGTAAACCGGCGTCAGGTCTCCCAGGTCCCGCCGGTAAACGTCCTTGTCCATGTGGTGCCGCGTCTTCGCATCCCACAACCGGCAGTTATCCGGTGAAAACTCGTCCGCTAAGATAACGTGCCCGTTTGGTAGCCGCCCAAATTCGAGCTTAAAGTCAATTAGTTCCAACCCGGCCTGCTTAAAGAGCGGGGTTAAGAGCTGATCCACCTTCCGTGAAATGGCCCACATCTGGTCGAGTTCGGCCGCCGTTACAACGCCAAGGGCCTCCGCCTGGGAAGCGTTAATTGCCGGGTCGTCCAGCTCGTCACTCTTCAGGCACATTTCCTCAACTGGCGTGCTAAACGGCTTTCCTTCTTCCACCCCAAACCGGGTCGCAAAGTGGCCCGCCGCTACGTTCCGGGTAATCATTTCGAGCGGAATAATCTGTACCCGCCGCACCAGCTGTTCGGTGGCACTCGTTTTCTCTAACAGGCACGTTTCAATCCCGTGCTTCATCAGGTACCGGAAAATCAACGTTGAAATCGCGTTGTTAACCGGACCCTTGCCCTTAATCTGATCCTTCTTCTTCCCGTTCAGGGCCGTTGCCTGATCCATGTAAACGACCCGGAGTACCTGATCGTCGTCCGTTGTCCACATCTGCTTTGCCTTTCCGGCGTAGATTAGTTCACCCATTCCACTCATCCTTTCGCTAAATACGAACGTGAATTTCAACCAAACTATAATCATTCGTCATTTATAGCGTACGCCCGTTTAATGCATTCGTCAATTAAAAGTGCAACTTTAATCGGTAAAACCCATATAATAGTTCGTATTTTCGTAAAAATAATGGATATCAAGGTATTTATGGCCAAAGAAATAGTGGTATTCGTGAATAAACCCCGTTCACCCACAAATATCACTATGGCTAGTCGCTTTCTATTCACGTTATTGTTCGGCTTTTCGTGAGTGACGCGGAAAAAGCACCGCCCATCCCATCCCAAGAAACGCCACCGGAAGAAGAAGCCGGTAAATCCGGGTAAAGGCGGCACATAGTTGCGTCCGGGCCTTCTGGTGAACCCGGCGCACCACCCTAGTCACCTGTCGCTGTATTCGGTTAGCCCGCACCGTTAACTGAGCTGTCACCTGGGGCGTAATTACCCGAACGACTGCCTGCCGTTGTTGTGGCGAGAGTTGAACATGCTGCGTCTTCTGAGCTAACACCTGCGCCACGGCCCGGTGCTTCATAGCAGCCGTCACCGTAATTTGCGGCACCTTAAACTGCGTGCTCTTTGCCTGACCGGTTCCTAACCGCTTAATGTGCGTTGTTAGTTTATTCCGGAACTGCTGATGCAACCGCGGAGAAAGCGTACACTGGTCAATCTGAGCATCGCCGTAACATTGCACCCGGTCCTTAGCCGTTGCTAGGTTTACGTTAAACAGGGACATGCACACTGCAATCGCTAGCACCATTCCAACCTGTCGGAGAACGTTAATCACACTTTGACTAACGGTCAGGCGTGAACCGGTGAAATCAGCGGCCGCCCACACCATTGCCGGCCCGGCAATCACACCGAATCCTAGCCCGACCAGGATCGATCCAACCAATAAATTATGGTATCCGGTGAGTCCCATATGCCCTAAGAACCAGTACGCTAAGGCAATGCTGCCAAAACCACCCACCACAATTATTCGGGGATTAACACGTTTCATCCCCAGTGACGCCACAACGGTCGTCGTAAACACCACCCCCGAATACGGGAGAATATGCAAGGCGGCCTGCAACTCCGTAAGCCCGTGCAACCGCACCAGGAACGTGGGAACCAAAATAACAAACCCCGCCAAAAAGAAACACGCCCCCACCATTGCACCGGCCGCTGCATTAAAGTTCCGGCTCCGAAATAGTTCCAAATCAACCATTGGGTGGGCAACGCGGCGTTCAACCCCGATAAAGGCGCAAAACGTAACGCCCGCCGTCAATAACAGGCCTAAAATTGCCGGCGAATGCCAGTGCCAATCCGGCCCCTTCACCAACCCAAGCGTCAGACTTAACAGCATCAACATGCTGAGGGCCGCCCCAGGAACGTCAACTGCCCGTAAAGTTAAGTGCGACCGGGTGGTTAGCACCATCCAAACCGGAATTAAAAGCAGGACAACCGCTAATAAGGGAACGTTGACGAAAAACACCCACCGCCAACCCCACTGTTCGGTAATCCACCCGCCAACAACGGGTCCAACCGCCGTTGCCAGCGCCTGACAGCCGCCAAGCACGGCTACGACCCGGTTTCGCCTGTCCGGACTAACAAGTTGCATTCCGATAATCGTTCCTAACGGCAGAATCACGGCCGCGCCCAATCCCTGAACAACCCGACTAACGTATAACCAGGCTAGTGTCGGAGCGCACCCGCTAGCAAGTGAACCACCAAGAAATAAAACGATTCCTAAGAAAAGTGCCCGGTTTTCTCCCCACAACTCCGCAATCCGAGCTGCTAAGAGAGCCGTCGTCGCAAACACAATCATATAAAGGTTTACTGCCCACGAGACCTGCGTCAGGTTTGCATTGAACGCCCCCTGCAGCCGGGGCACAACGATGGTCATAATCGTTGCATCCAGCATGCACAAAAAGTTAACGACGCACAGAATAACAAGGGCACCGGCTCGATTTTTAACTTTCATTTCATCGTCCTCCTTTTATGACATTTGGTTCCATGTGGTACACTTGTACCAGAAATCACCTTTATCATACGAAAACTCCTTCCCTGAAGGAACGGTTTCTCACTAATCTTAGATATCAGGACACATTCACCAGTGCGTCCCCAAATGTTACAGGAGATGATTAAATGTCACGCCGGATTGCCCTGCAGACCCGTCAATGGATTATTGACGCCCTCCTAGAGCTGCTTGCCAACGAATCGTTTTCACAAATGTCAGTTGCCCAGATTTGTCACCAGGCACAGGTTTCCCGCAACACGTTTTACCGTAAGTTTGCGGATAAACGTGCTGTCGTCCAAGCCTATGCTGAACAGCTCGCCGGTGAATACGAGGACCTTGTTCAAGAAAGAAAACCCCAAACATTTAATGCATTGGTACGCCTCCCGTTTGAATTTGCGGCCCAACATCGCACTGTGTTGCACCTCCTCCAACAAAATAACCTCCTTGAAGTCGTTCAGGCTGCCTTCAACCAGTTGGGCCCCCGCCTCTACACGGCCGTGGATCTTCCGTGGCACACCGTCGATTCACCGGAAGCAGTTGCAATCATGATGCAGTTTTTCACCGGGGCGTTCTGGAACGTTGTCGTGCACTGGCTTGATGATTCAGCCCATTCGGTTGACGAAATGACCCAACTCGTCACGTCCGGTTTGGCTGCCGTTACGCCGTTTGTTACCGGAAAAAACAAGGGATAAAAATACCACCGATGAACCCTCTTCACCGGTGGCAATCAACGCACTCTCCACAATATTTAACTATTCGTCTTCGGCGGGAACAAAAACCACACGCGTGTCCGCGACGTTAAACTGGCTGCTCAACTGGCGTTTTATGGTGGCAGCAATCCGGGCGGTCTCCAAAACCGTCAGTTTCCCGGCGACGGCAACCGTACAGTCGACGATTATTACCCCGCCATTATAGTGGGCAGCCACCCCCAACACCCGCTGAACTGCTGATTGGGCAGCAATCACCCGCCTGTACTTCCGTTCTTCGTGCGGATTGAAGTACCCCACCAAATTAAGACTACTTTCAACAAAAACCTGAATCCCCGCAATTAAGACAAACGCCCCAACAATGACACTCGCAAGGGCATCGCCCCACCGCAGGCGAAACGTTGTCGTTAACCAGATCGCAACCAACGTTCCCAGACTTGTGAGGGCATCCCCCAGACTATCCTTGGCAGAGGCACGTAAAGCAGCGCTTCCCGTCTTTTTTCCGATTAACGAGTTGACGAGGTAGATTATCAAAATCAGCCCGGTTGAAATTGCCGCCCCCACCATTCCGATTGGTTGGGGGATTTGCTGGGTGCGAAAACCAACCAACCCGTGTAACCCATCGCCGATAACCTTAAGGGCAATCATGATCATTAGAATTCCCGTAATGAGGGTAAAGACGGTTTCAATTCCGAAGCGAAGCAACTGGGCCCGCTTGCGGTTATAAAAGGTATCCTGCCGGTCAAGCGGTGCCCCAAGTATGTCGTTATCATTGTCATCGTCGTTATCAGTCGCAATGTGAACCCCTGTAAGCAACAGGACCGTCGAAAACGTTCCCGTGAGGTTATTAAAGGCATCTGCTTTTAACACCTCCGCCCCACTTTTTAGCGCAAGCAGGTATTCAACCAAGAAAATCACGCCGTAAATCACCACGTTGAACACTAACCCGACAGTGACGGCCCGGTACTTGGTCTCAACCCGTTGCCAGTCCTGTTTCTCTTCATCCTTGCGATCCACACGATCACCCACTTTCTCCCTTAAAGCCTCACGATAAAGGGCCATCCGGAATTCCGAATGGCCCCTGACCGTTAATTATTGTCAACCCGTAAGAACGTTGTCTTCCGGTTAACCTTTCCCTGCCCCGCCTTCGCGATTTGGTAGGTGAAGCTCCGGGACGTAAACTTGCTCTTCGTCGCTAAAATAGAATTATACTGCCACTGGGAAACCTGTTTCCCGTTAATCTTCGCCAGGGTTAACTTGCTGCCCTTAGCCTTGTATTCCCACTTGGCGTTCTTGGACTGCTTAGCGTACGCCTGGTTAAACGCCGTCTGGCTCTGGTCCGCATTCTTAGCGGCTGCTTCAGTACTACTGAGTACAACCTTATTTCCCTGCGGTGCAAACGTCAGGTACAGCACCTTATCCCCCGAAACGCTTTGGTACCGGTAAACATGCCCCGGAACATCCTGCGCCACCGCATGACTCATGTGGTAGTAGGCCCCACCACATATCACGATGACTAATACAACCACAATCCCAATGATTGTCCACTTTTTCTTCTTTGTCATTTGTTAGCCAACCTCCCGCTGATTAATCGCCATCATCGTCGTTGTTTTGATCATCAGCTTGCTGGTTGTTGGCCGACTGCTGCCCCTGATCATCACTGCTACTGCTGCTTGACTGGGAGGTAACGTTAAAGTTGACGTTAAACCCGTTGTCATCGCTACTGATGGTAATCTGGACGTTATCAGCATTCTTCAGGTCATCTAGTTTGTTATCACTCTTCAACCGCTTAATAATCTTATCAGCCAACTTCTGGGCGTTCTTGTCATTCATTTTCGTTGACTTCAGCGTGAAGTCCTGGTCGTTATCGTACAGCTGGGTGGTGTTCCCGTTTGAAGAGCTTGAAGAACTTGAAGAATCGTCATCGTCACTGTAACTGGTAAAGTTGATGGATGAGTTTCCACCATCATTATTTAAATCCTGGTTAATGTCATCCTGCACCTTGTTTTCAAAATCCGTCGTACTCATCGTTGATGAACTAGAGGCATCGTTTTGGTTGTTATTGTCATCGTTCGATTTGGCGGTGTCTGCCTTACTGTTTCCGGCCGGTTGATTATTAGTATCAGCGTCATCATTGACCGGTTTGTTGGAGCTGACCGCTGGGCTTTGTGCCTGCTGGCTACTTGCCACGTTATCAGCAGACTTAGCTGAAGCTAACCCTTCCTTCGCAGAACTTGGAGCTTCGTACTCAGTCTTACTATTACTGTTGTTGCTGTCGTTTCCGTTATCGTTATTATCATCGTTTCCTACCACGTTGTTCGTAATCCGCACGTGGTTGTTGTCCCCGAAGTGGAAGAAGTTAACCGAGTTGTCCGTGTAGTTGATCGTCACCCGTGTCTGCGCAACCTGGTTTCCATTTCCGTAAATGTTCCAGTTAGCCGGCGCACTGCCATCCCGGTTTAAAATCAACACGTCGCCCGCATAAATCAGGTTAATGTTGTGGATGTTGTTATCGTAAGCAATCTTTTGTACCGGAATACCCGTTGCAGCCGAAATTCCTGAGAGGGTGTCCCCCCACTGGATCACGTACCGCGTTCCGTTAAGGTTGTTGACGTCAATGTGCTGGGACTGCATGTTCTGACTAATCTTAGCTGGTGAGTTTGCAACCCAGTTTGTAATATCAGCACTGTCGGCGTTGTTTTGCTGGGAGTAAAAACCATCAGCTAACGTGTGGGCCGGCCGAATAGCAAACGGTGCCAGCAACGAGGCTGCCATGAATGAGGCAGCTAAAATTCGCTTTTTATTCATTAATAAACACTCCTTTTCTATGTACGGTTGTAGTCTATTCCTTTCGGCCCGAAAATGTCAATGTATCACTATCCCCAAAAACTAAAAAAGATACCAGGATTTTCCCAGTATCTTCATGCCTAAATTTAAAATGCCTAATCAAAACGAACCTGCTTAAGAATATCTAAGCATCTTCTTTGAGTTTCATTTGGAATAAATGACCGCCGAACAGCGAGTTTAATAAAATAGTGAAGTTGTTCATCCCGTCGAAGATGAACTTTTCGAATGCGTGGATTTCCCTGAACAGTTACGTCCATTAAAAGGGCAATTCCTAAGTTGCGCTCAACCAAATGAGTAATCATATCCATATCACGCGCTTCATAGATAATTTTAGGGCGAAATCCGCCAAAGCTACAGTACCGCTCTAACGCACTCCGAACTAAATGTCCTTTCCGTCTGGTGATAAAATGCTCGTTTCGCAACGTATTTGCTGTTACTGATTCATAATTACTAATTGGGTTATGCGTACTGACAATAATACTAAAATCTTGCCGTTGTTTTCGAAGTACCTGCATATTTCGTTCTGCATCTGCCACCAATGATGAATAAACAATGGCATCTAACTTGCCTCTGGTTAGCATCCCGCGCAAATTCGCCGAATAATCGTTCACCGTATGCACACGGTCAATCAGCCCATTTTGAATAAATGCTGTTAAAATTGCGGGCATCCAGAGATTCCCCGCAATTGTCGAGTATCCAAGCCGAAGAAGTTGGTCGCCTGCATGTCGCACCTCTTGATCGGTTTCGCTCGCCAATGAAACGATTTGCTTTGCTCGCTGATACAAAATTTTTCCTGCATCAGATGCCACGACACCACCCCGATGACGTGTTAATAATTCCGTCTCATACTGTTCAGTTAGTCTCATAATCGCCCGCGATACGGCCGGTTGCGAGATTCCATAACGTTGCGCAACTGCCGTATAACTTCCGGTTTCAATCAAACTAATATAATATTCCAAATCAGTAAGTTGCATCCCATCACCGACTCTTTAAAATCCGAATTACAAGCTAATTCCACGAAGAATGATAAAACACATTAATACAAAGAACGAACCAATGGTCGTTAAGAACATTGCAGACGGCATTTCCTGCTCACCCTCACCATACTGTTGGCTAAAGATGGTTGGAAAAATCATTTGTGAAATCATCATCGTCATCGTCATTTCATTAACAAACATCCGTGATTCTCCACACAGCATCATAATTACCATTACTGATAACGGCATGACGACTTCTTTGACAATAACATCAAACCAAACAATTCCTGAAAAGCTTGGCTTATTAAACCAAAGAATTAATCCAATTGAAAAGAGTCCTAATCCTGCAGCTGCTTTCCCGAGCTCTTCAAAAGTCGGTGCTGCTAGTGCTGGTAACCGCCAACCAAGTAACGCCGTAATCAATCCAATAAACGCTCCAATAATTACAGGCTTCTTTAGCCCGTTAATTACTACCTGTCCAACGTTAACCAATAAATTATCAGTTTTCTTTGTTGTAGCTAACGTCAATGCAAACATCGTTAGTGGTAATTGGACTGCATTCATCATCAATCCCCCAATTGAAATTGCAATCGCTGCGTTTCCGGGGAATAATGGCGTCAACAGTGCCGGCCCAACAAATAAAATTGCTGGTGTTGACAACGCAAGCGCCCGAATAATCGATAAAATGGTTGATGAATGCAATACATACCTACTAAAGAAGTAAACACCAAACCACCAACCGACCATCATTACAAACTCCCACATAACAATCCGCCAGTTGGCAAAAATCTTCTCTTTCGGCATTTGGTTTAAGGCAAAAAACAAACTTAATGGCAACGCATAGTTCATCACGACTTTATTTAGAATCGCCGGAACCTTTTTATCAAACGATTTAATGTAGCCGCTAAAGAAACCAAACATAATTGTAAAAATAACAGGAATTAATGCAGCAATTAGCGCTTTAGCCATAATATTCACGTCCCTTTGCTAATATCTGCAATTTAATTCCCCAACCACCTTAATAATACACGTTCGTCTCCATAATTCAATAATAATTTCACAAGTATTATCAATTATTTTTATGAGCATTAAATTCCCACTTATACTGCAATGAAAGTAATTCTGGGGCATACAAATTACTAATATTCATTTTAAAATAACATTCTTGCATAACTTTGTTTTTTCATTCACTATAACGAGCTGATCACTTTTTCGCTTTTCCTTGATATTAATGCGTTTAAAAAAAACGTTTGCATTTATTTTTACCGTGTATATAATCAGCCCCGTAATTTAATTCCTCAACCCTAAAAAATCATGAATGAAGGTCGTGTTACTAATGAAATACGTTGCAATTGTTGGAACAAACGCAGCTAAATCATACAACCGAAAACTACTGCATTTTATGCATGACCATTTTGCTAATAAGGCCACCATTGAAGTTCAAGAAATTGTGGATTTTCCCCTCTTCAACGAAGATACCCCCGAATTACCGCAAATCGTGGTTGACTTAGCTAACAAAATCAAGGAAGCAGATGGTGTTATTTTCGGGGTTCCCGAATATGATCATAGTATTCCAGCAGCACTTAAAAGCGTGATTGAATGGTTATCCAATGATATCCATCCACTTACTGATAAACCAATTATGATTGTAGGAACTTCACTAGGAAGTCTTGGAACCTCACGTGCCCAGGATACATTTAGAAATATCCTCAATGCTCCTGGAGTTGATGCGTGTGTTCTCTACAGTAATGAATTTCTTCTTGGACACGCTGCAGACCAATTCGATCACCAAGGAAATTTAAAAAATGAACAGACCATTAATTTTCTTGACCAATGTTTTGACAATTTTCAAACCTTTGTCAAAAAGCAAGCAGGAAAGGCCAACCTTAATAACAACTGGGATCGCGCATACGACGTAGTTGTTTTGGGATTTGGTGGTGCCGGAGCAACAGCGGCACGTTTTGCAGCTGACAACGGCGCAAATGTTCTCCTTGTTGATAAGGCACCATTTGGTCATGAAGGAGGAAATACCCGCTACTCTGCTCAACATGTTGGAATGGGACACAACGAAGACAAATTAAGGACGTACTACCACCATCTTGCAGCCCCAATGGAACTCCGCGAAGATACACTCAATACTTACGTTCATGGAATGAGTAATATCCCTTCCTACTTCAAAAAGTATCTTGGAATCACTCCGATTAGTTGGCGCAACGATATTCATCAGGGGGATCCAGTTGTTCCAAAAGACCATATGGCTGAATATCCTGAACTCCCAGGAAGTGAAACCTTTGACTTCGCCCTTGTTCATAAACGTGATAAAGATGCCGCTTTGTGGAAGACTCTTCGGAGTAAAGTTGTTAAGCGTTCAGATAAAATTGATATCTGGCTAGATTCGCCCGCAAAACACCTTATTCAGAACCCGGAAAACGGGGCAATCGTTGGTGTTGTAATCAACCGGAATAATCATGATTACCGAATCCTTGCGCGTAACGGGGTTGTTTTGGCAACCGGTGGTTTTGAGAATAATCCGTCAATGGTCCAAACGTTTATTAAGCGTTCAAAACTAACCCCAATTGGAACGTTATACAACCAAGGAGACGGCATTAAGATGGCGCAGGAAGTCCGTGCCCGCCTTTGGCACATGGCTAATTACGAATCTCACGGAATCTTAGCCGGGTTAACCTTTAAGGAACAACCAAATACCCAAGGACGCCAAATTAATGGTTGGCAACAATTAAATCATGGGAGCATTTTCGTTGTTGGCGATGATGGTACCCGATACTTTGCTGAAGACCAGAAAGCACGCCATGGTCATATTTATATCCATGGCGCATGGCGTCTTCCCCTCCAACAGGAACACCCCTACCTTGTTTTTGATCAACGCCAAAAGGCCGACTTCGATAAGCAAAAAAAGGAGGAAGGTTGCCTGCCATATCCAGAATTTACGGACAAACTTATTTCAGCCCCTACTCTTAGTGAATTAGCCGCTAAAATTAACCTCCCAGTCTCTGGGCTAGAACAAACAGTTAAGGATTTTAATGCAGCGGTTGAAAAGCAACGTGATATTCTATGCGGCCGTGATCCGCAAACGATGCGGGCACTCGCTGACGGTCCGTACTACGCAATTGCGCTTGCAAGCGACGTTCTTAACACTCAAGGAGGGCCTGAACGAACTGGACAAGCGGAAATCGTTGATATTAACGGTAAGCCAATTCCTAATCTTTATGGCGCTGGTGAACTTGGCGGAATCTGTGCTAATAACTATCAAGGAGGAGGCAATCTTGCCGAATGCCTTGTTTTTGGTAAAGTTGCCGGTGAAAATGCTGCTAAGAAAAAAGAAACCTCGTACGACCAAGCAGTTACTGCAACCATTGGTAAAATTAACGATGTTTTAACTAATGAGCAACTCTCAAACGTTCAGCTCAGTCCCCACGAATATCTGGGATCCTCTGAACAGGGAATCGGTGGGACGATCACCGTCAAAGTTAAGTATGAGAACCAACAAATCGAAAAGATTGACGTGCTTCAACAACACGAAAGCGCTGAAATTGGACAACGGGCGATTGAAATTCTCCCCCAGCGCATGATTGATGAAAATACCGTCGATGTTGACGCCGTTTCAGGTGCATCCTCTACCACACGAGGACTTAAGGATGCCGTTAATAAGGCAATTATGAAGGCTAACAACAAATAATTTGAGACTACTAAACAGGGCTTACTTATCTAAGTAGGCCCCTGTTTTTGGTGCATTAATTCTCGCCACCGCATACAGACCGCTAGTCGCTCACTAACCTATCCAGCAGTCACCATTCCTTCAATTGCCCGCCGCACACTTGCATTCAATGATAAATGATGCGCCTGGGCATATAGAGCTAGTTCATGATGCAACTGCGGGGTAACCCGAACATTGAAACTTCCCGTATAGGATCGTTCTGGTTGCTCATGATGCGCTGCGCACTCTGCCAAATACGCGTCAACGGCGTGTTCAAAATCTGCCCTTAATTCCGTAATCGTCGTTCCTTCATACGAGATTAAACTACTCATATCTACGACCTGGCCGTATAAAACACCGTCTTCCAAAGAGTATTCAACAGAGCCATGATACCCTTTATAACTTAAAAGTTGCTGCTTTGTCATATTAAATGCTCCTTTCTGAGATGATCGACCAATTGCCTTTGTTGGTATGCCAGCAACGTTTTACGCGAGTGTGGTCTATGCATCAAGATTACGTTTGCGCCTGGTTTATAAAAACAAATTCGTGATCCGCTAGTTCTTCCCTTATTACTAACCCGATACCCGAAAAACCGTAACAACCGGACAACTTCAGTAAAGGTAACGTTCTGTGAGTTACCCACAAGCTTTGCGATAATTCCCGTTACATTGCTCACATCAAGCCCTCACAATCTTAGAATAGCGATTTTGCAGCACACTTGCAACTATTTTTTAGTTGCAAACAGTGTTTAGTTCTGCCCTCCAATTCTAAGAACAATCCTTGTGATTGCCACGCGCATTTTAAACATAAAGTGTGTCTTTTTAAAAAATACCTAGATACAAAAAAGGCTGGAACACGCGTCCCAACCTCTCACATATTAACCGATTATCTTTATCCCCGTTGCGTCATCCGCCGCTCAATCCATGCCCAAACCGGCAGAATTAAGCCCGCCACAAACAGTGCAAAGACCGCAAAGAGGTTTAACAGTAGCTGATGATTCCACGCATGGGTCGCAACCGCAACGTCCTGCGGTAAGAAGCCCATCATCGCGCATACAAACGAGAAGATTAGGCAGAACCACCCTACTCCAAGGGCCGCCCACCGCTTCTTAATGAATACAAACCCGGACTTAAATTCGTTTTGGTGCCACCGGATCAAGATAAAGGCGATGAAAATCCAACAGTTCTTGAACGGGAAGACAATTCCGTTCAGGTTTAACAGCCAATTGAAAATCGAATTAATGCTTGGCAACGTTCCACTCAACAACAGAAGGAGCAGACACAAACCACTCGTAATCACGTAACTGTGCATCGGGCGCCCGTTCTTATCCCGCTTAGCAAACCACTTCGGAATAAACTTTTCCGAAACATCACCGGCGATGACCCACGAAACCGAATCAAGTAGCACTGCTAGCTGGGCCAACATGTACAGCGTTTGAACAACCGCAAAGATGTACATCAAACTCTTCCCGAGGCCCATCCGCTCTCCTAACATCCGGAAAGCATAGAATGATCCGTTCATCTTCAGGTCGTTTGGCAGGTGGTTGGCGTTAAAGAACATTGCCAGCGCCAGCGTCCCAAAGATTGCCAAAAAAGCCGTCATAAACGCCAACATCCACATTGACTTCGGGAAATCCCGGTTCGGGTGCTTCATCCGCTTAAGGTACGGAATTACGATTTCCGCCCCGCACGCCGCAAACATCAACAGTCCCGTTGTTGACCAGTACTGCGATGAGAATGACGGAATAAAGGCATGCAGGTTAAACGGCTGCGTCGCAATGTGGCCGCCGTGTAACAGTGACCAAACCGTCATGACAACGAATAAAATCGTCATGAAGAACATCGCAAACCCGCCCAGCGTTGACATGATTTCCAGGGAACGCTGGAAGAAGTTTTCAAACACAACGAAGATTAAGATGACCACAAACGTTAGGAGCCCAAACATAAAGTTTGACATCCGGTGACCCAGCGAATTGTTTCCCAGGATCAGCCAACCCAGCGCAACAATCGTTGAATTGGCCACATCAACGATGTACGGCAGACACGCTGCCCAGTACATCCACGCCGTTGCGTACCCCAAAACATCACTGTGGCTTGCCCGGCGAACCCACGAAGCTAATCCACTGTCCTGGCGGTCCCCAAAGGTTGCTCCCAACTGGGTAACCGACATTTCGTACGGAATAACAAACAGAAAAATCATTGCAACCCAGGTGAAGACAACCGCGAGCCCCTGATTTTGCAGCGGGTACATCAAGTCGTCAAACCCCATAATCGTCACAAAGTCCATTAATGCAATAACGGGCCAACTTATGTATTTTTTATTAGTGGTCCCTAATTGATTGTCCAATTCTCTCCCTCCAATCAGGCAATTGCCCATAAACATTTTACCAAAGATTAAGAAATATTAAAGGGATAATAAGAATTAAACCACCGTAAATCCCAAAACGGCATCAAAAAAAGACTGCGCTCCTTGGCGCAATCCCTCAAACCAGTTTAATCTTGATTAACCTTTTTCCAGTAGTCGTTAATTACCCGGTGATTGGCATCCCAAAACGGCACTTTTACAACACCATCAATTTTACCCCGGGGGACAAACCCGTAGTACCGGCTATCATTCGAAATTGCCCGGTTATCACCAAGAACAAAGTACTTTCCCGCGGGAACCTTAAAGGACTTTCCGGTCCCAATCCGAACTCCCTGTGCTTCCGGTAAGTTCAGGCTCGTTGTCCCCGTTGTTCGCTGCTTATGTGAAATAAAGGTCTGCGGAACGTACTTCCCGTTCACGTACAGTGCACCATCATTCTTATATGTAACGGTATCCCCTGGCAAGCCAATGACCCGCTTCACGTACTTGGTATTTTTTGCCACCGGCTGTCCCGTATTGTCAACGCCGTATGCGTTAAAGACAACCACCGAATCCCGGCGAATCTTTGCCCGCTTTAGGAGCATCACCCGTTCCGTGTTGTGGAGGTTGGGAGCCATTGATGCCCCATCAACCTTTACGAACTGGAACAACTCCGCCTTAATGAAAAGTCCCAGGGCTACCGCCAAAACAATTGGGATAACCCACCCCATAATTTTTTTAAACTTCTCCACGACTAAAAAGCTCCTTTACATTTTGTTTTGTTAAAATATGAACCGCTGATGGTGCGGTGGTTTCCGGACCGCCAGCATCTGTTCGTAATGCTTAAAGAAGTAACCGCCCAATGAACCAAAAACGACTTCAACAGCCACAAACCACCAATCCATGGTATGCACGAACGGCAGGAAAATGGCCCCTAGATCCAAAACAATCCGGAGCCACCAGTCCACGGCATCATGGTGAATCACGTTGCTAATAAACGTCACCGTTCCGATTATTCCAACAAGAACCGTCACGCCGTACGCCGCATAAAATAACAGGTGACGATAATCTGCGGCCGCTTCCGCCTGGGATAAGGAAAGCCCCCGCCGTTCGTTATACGCAATCGTCGCCCGAAAAATTAAATCCGCCAGTACGTAGGCCATTCCCAGGATAATCGTTATTGCATTTAGCCGCCGGTTCCATTGCATCCGCTACATTCACCCCAGTCCACTTTGATTATGCTGTTATTGTAAGCCTTTCAGACTACGATAACGACATTCTAAAGCGGTTTTAATATTTTTTCAAACTAAATTAAATAACCGGCGTAAATATGCCGCGCTTTCCCGCTGCGGCCGCGAATCATTCGGATCATTCATCGCAATTTCGTAGATATAACTGGCCTGCGAATTTAACAACGGCATCACCCGCTGCCAATCAATCCGCCCTTTTCCTAATGGAAGGCTGTCATGCTGGATTCCCATCGAATCAACCAAGTGATAGTGCACCACCTGCGGCGCCAGCCGTTTCAGCGATGCCGCCAACCGGTCATTTGAGCCGTGTTCATGGATAAAGCAGTGGGACGTATCAAAGGCAAGCCGCCAATGGTGCGTCATGATGCGCCGATCCATCTGGGGATCCCCGTAAAAGAAGATGGGGGAAATCGAATTCTCAAACATAATATGCTTCTGCCCCATCCGCGCAAACCGGTCTATCCGGTTCATCGCCACTTCCCGGGCTGCCGCCAACGACCGGTACTGGGCGAGAAACTCAGGAACCTGCCGGCTATACGAGCCATGAACCAAAAGCTGCACGTCGTGGTCAAACGCAATCCGCAGGAGATTTTCCGTTGTTTCCTCAATAAACCGGTATAACCCCGGCATATAGTCTTCCGGCGCGATTAGCTCGGTGTAGTTTACCTTGTGATACCGCATGGGTTGGTGAATCACAATTCGCCTGGTAACCTCTTGTACCCGGACCACAGCCTCTTCCAGCCGTTTCAAGCCTTGAGGGGTCATGTCCGCTTCCGTGGTATAAAATTCAAACACATCGGGGCGGTATTGAAGCCGCTCTTCCATCTGTTCGGCAGCTGGACTGGCCTTTAATCCAAGTAACACCTGCATACAATCGCCTTCTTCTAACTACTTATCAATATCACGCATCCACGCTAATGCCAGTGCCTTTTCACCCAAATGAGTCCCAATTACCGGGCCAAAATAGCTGATATCGACCGGATAATCCGGGTACTGCTTTTGGAGCCGGTGCTGCCACTTCGCAGCCATTTCTGGATCATTTGCATGAATTACAAAAAGATGTAACGGATAGTCCACGTCCTTCATTCGTTCCGCAAACAACGCTTCCGCCCGCTTCAAGGCCTTTTTCGTTGACCGCACCTTTTCAAAGCCAACGATTTCGTCGGTCTGTTCGTCAAACGTCAACAACGGTTTGATTTTCAAAACGCTCCCAATGAAGGCCGCCGTGTTTGATAGCCGCCCGCCCCGAACAAGATTTTGAAGATCATCAACTACAAAGTACTCCCCGATGGTATCCCGTAACTCAGTTAGGGCCGCAATAATCTCATCGGCAGACTTACCTGCATTTGCCATCCGGGCCGCCTTAACAGCTAACATTCCCATTAAAATCACTGTAATCCGTGAATCAAACGGAATCACCCGCACTCCCGGAACCTGATCCTTGACGCTTTCAAGCGTTGCGACTAATCCTGAAATCGTTCCGGCCAGGTGAATACTAATAACCGTATCATACCCCTGCTTTCCTAACTCTTCGTAGAGACTCAACAGTTCACCCACCGGCGGTTGTGATGTTTTTGGAAATTCGCGGACCGTCCGTAACTTGGCATAAAAGTCCGTCGTTGTAATGTCAACGCCTTCCCGGTACGTCTGCCCGTCAACCGTAAACGGAATCGGCACAACGTGAATGTTATTTTCCTTCACCTGTTCTGCCGAAAGGTATGCTGTACTGTCAGTGACAACAGCAATCTTCATTCCCTTCACCTACTTATCCTCAATAATCGTCCGTTTCATCATATCATAGATAGCCCTAAAAGACACGGGGAAGGCAACCATTTCGACAGCAAAGAAACGCCGTCATTGCGGGCAAAACAAGCTTTGCGGTAGAATGGAAAGGACAATAGAAACCGAAAGGAGGGCTTTTTATGGCCTTTGACGGTATGTTTACCCATGCGATGACCCGTGAACTCAACACCCTTCTTCAGGGAAGTCGGGTCATGAAAATTTCTCAGCCGTTCCCGAATGAAATTATCCTTACCATGCGCGCACACCGGACAAATTATCCCGTTCTTTTATCCGCCCACCCGAACTACGCCCGGGTGCAGGTAACAACGATTCCGTATACGAACCCCCCCGTCCCGACAAACTTTACGATGGTGCTGCGGAAGTACCTTGAAAACGCGCACCTCGTGGCCATCGAGCAGCCTGAAAACGACCGGGTCATGAACTTTAAGCTCCTCACCCGGACCGAACTGGGCGACCAGTTACCCCTCGTTCTCAGCGTTGAAATTATGGGCCGGTACAGTAATATCATTCTGATTAACCAGGAAGAAAACCGGATTATTGATACCATTAAACACGTTGGTATGGATCAGGACCGCTACCGGACAATCTTGCCCAACGCCGAATACCGGGTGCCGCCCAAGCAAGACAAGGTTAATCCGTTTGCCCTGGCAGCAGTTGACATTGTTGAAAACACCGTTCAGACACTGCCGCAGTCAGACTGGCGGCCACACCTTCAACGAGAACTTCAAGGTTTGAATTCCGCCTCAGCACAACTCCTTGCGTGCTACCTTCAACAGAACGGTACGGCGGCCATGAACCTGAACCGGTTTCTAGCAGCGGCCGACCACCCAACGCCAGTAATCACTAGTACGGGAAAGCGGATGGAATTTAGCTTTACTTCGCCGTTAACGGATGACCCCACCATCAGCCAGTTTGACACGCTAAGTGCGATGCTTGACCAGTTTTACCAGGAAAAAGCTACCCGGGACCGGGTAAATCAGCAGGGCGCCCGGTTAATCCACGTGGTTAAACAAAACCTGAAGAAGAATAAGACAAAGCAGAAAAAACTGGAAAAAGAACTCGCGGCCACCGATAATGCGGACGAGTTTCGTGTCAAGGGAGAATTACTGACCACTTATATGGGCCAGCTCCATCCCGGAATGAAGCGGATCACCGTCCCAAACTTTTACGATAATAACCGGGACATTACAATTACCCTTTCCCCCGAGTTGGGGCCGTCCCAAAACGCTCAAAAATACTTCAAGCGGTATAACAAGCTGAAAAACGGGGTGAAATACATCTCCCACCAGATTGAACTGACCACCACCGAAATTAACTACCTGGATAGCATCGCAACGCAAATTGAACTTGCTACACCAAGTGAATTACCGGACATTAAAATGGAGCTACAACAGCAGGGATACCTCCGGCCAGAAAAGCGGCTCAAGAGTGGCAAGCGCCGGCGGCAAAAGCTAAGTCGGCCGGACCAGTACGTGGCAAGTGACGGAACCCCAATTACGGTTGGGAAAAACAACCTTCAAAACGATCAGCTCACCCTTAAAACCGCCCGCAAGAGTGACATTTGGCTTCACGCCAAAAATGTCCCGGGATCACACGTTATTGTGAGTGATGCTGATCCCAGTGAAGCCACCCTCACGGAAGCAGCCCAATTAGCCGCCTACTTCTCCAAGGCGCGCAATTCCGCCAACGTGCCGGTTGACTACGTGGCCGTGCGTCGCATTCGGAAACCCAACGGCGCCAAGCCGGGGTTCGTTATCTATGAGGGACAGCACACCCTCTTCGTTACCCCCGATAAAGCAGTCGTTGAACGGTTAAAAAATTCTTCAGGAGGACAAGCATGACTTCACTTTACGTTGCTGACGACGTGGTTACCCTTGCCAAGCAAATCCTGGGAAGTGACACTACCGGCCATGATTTTTACCATGTTGCCCGGGTTGCAAGGAATGCCGTTCGGTTGTACCGGGAAGATTTCCCTCTGGCCTCACCTTCCACCCTCCAGCTAATCGCTACGATGGGATACCTGCACGACGTTGTGGATGAGAAGGTCACGGCAACCCCCACTACCCGGTGGCACCAAATTATGGCGTTACCCACCGTTTGCCGGTTTACCCCCGAGGATCAAGAAATTCTCCGTACAACCATCACCCACATGTCATACGCAGCTAACCTGGAACACCACTTTGAGCTCCCCGTTCCTGGGCAGTACGTTCAGGATGCTGACAGGTTAGATGCCTTAGGAGCAATTGGAATTGCGCGAGCGTTTGCCTATGGCGGCGCTCACCACCATCCAATTTACGACCCCACCATTCCCGTTGTGATGAGTTCTAACAGGGAAACTTACCGGCATCACAAGGAGACCAGTATTAACCACTTTTACGAAAAACTGCTCCACCTGGAGGCAACCATGAACACCACTGCTGGAAAGAAGCTGGCGCACACCCGCACCGCGTACATGCGGGCGTTCCTGGATGAATTCATGCACGAGTGGAACGAATAACCGGAGCTAAGTAAGGGAGACCGTGACTTCCCCGTCACGGTCTCCCTTATTAACAATTATTCTTCTTTTTGTACTTGATTTCCCGTTCGCAGTCGTTGGGGAATTCCGTCTGTTTGGAGATCAAGGATAAACGATCCGTTAGAGTACCGGTCCCCAACCGGGAAGGCCGCCGGATCAACCGGAAGAACCTGCCCCGTTGTCGTCATTACTTCCAGTTGCTTTCCGGCAGCAACAACCATCCCCGCAACAATTCGGTGAGGATTGCGTTTTAATTCACGTAAAATCTGCACTCCCCGCCGAGCCCGGGACGTCAGCGGCACTTCAGCCACCTTCATCCGTTTAAACGCGCCCCGCTGGGTAACCAATGCCACCTGGGCATCCTCGTGGACAAGGAGAACTGCGCTTAGCTGGTCGTCGCGTAAATCCATACACTTTACCCCGGCAGCCCGCGCGCCGCTCACGGGAACTTCACTAAGGGCATACCGTAGGCCATACCCTCCGTGGGACATGCAGAAGACCTGCGTCGCCGGATCTTCGGTTGGTTGGTATGCTGCCAGAAGTACCTCGTCATCCGCTGCTTTAAGCTTCATAAAGACGCTCGCCCGGGAACGGTATGTCCGTCCCGGTTTCAGGGCGGCAAATTCCGTTCGCTTAATCAACCCGTTGCGGGTAGCAAACACAAATTGCCCCGGCTGCTTCAAATCAGGGAAGCACAGCGCTTGAATAACCACTTCATCCGCGTCCAGCCCAACACTTTGGGACAAATGTTCCCCCGTTTCCTTCCAGCGGGTTTCGAGCACTTCATGCACGGGCCGATAAATCACGTTCCCCTTATTCGTAAAGATAAAGAGGTGGTCAAGGGTGCTAACGGTCTGCTCAAGAACCGGATAATCATCGTCCTTCAGCCCATTCTCGTCCCCCGACGCCTTGTAAGACCGCAAAGAAGAACGCTTCACGTAACCTGTTCGCGAAACCAAGAGCTGGACGTCTTCCTTCGCCACCGTTACTTCGGCCTTCACGGTCAGGGACTGAATCTTATCCTGAATCTCCGTTAGCCGCGGCGTACCGTACTTCTTCGCTACAGCCGTCAGTTCACGCTTAATTACCCGGTCCAGTTCCTTCGGACTCCCCAGGACCTTCTCGTACCGGGCAATTTGCTTGGCCAGTTCATCTGCTTCCCGCTGCAGTGCCGTCACGTCCGTATTCGTCAACCGGTATAATTGCAGGGAAACAATGGCTTCCGCCTGCTTCTCCGTGAAATCATATTGGGCCACCAAATTATTCTTGGCGTCCTTCTTATTTTCCGAACCGCGAATTGTTTTAATCACCTGGTCGAGAATTGATAACGCCTTGATCAATCCCGCCACAATGTGCTGGCGGTCCTGAGCCTTTTGCAAATCAAACTGCGTTCGCTTGGTCGTTACCTGCCGCTGGTGGTCCAAGTACGCCGTGAGGATGGTTTTTAACCCCACATGTTCAGGCCGCTTGTTGTTGATGGCCACCATGTTGAAGTTGTAGGTTACCTGCAGATCCGTATTCTTAAACAGGTAATTCAAAATTCCCTGGGCCTGCGCGTTCTTTTTCAGTTCGACAACGATGCGGAGCCCTTCCCGGTCACTCTCATCGCGCACTTCACTAATTCCTTCAACCCGCTTTAATAGGCGTAACTCGTCGATTTTTTTAACGAGCAGGGCCTTATTAACCTCATACGGAATTTCGGTAATGATAATTTGTTGCTTGCCACCCCGCAACGGTTCAATGGTCGTCTTTGCCCGCAGAACCGTTTTACCGCGGCCGGTTTCATACGCCTGCCTGATTCCATCCCGGCCCTGCATAATTCCACCAGTCGGGAAATCAGGCCCCTGAACAAACTGCATCAGGTCAGCCAATTTGGCTTCCGGATGGTCAATTAAGTATACTAGTGCATCAATAACCTCCGTCAGGTTATGCGGCGGAATCTCCGTTGCGTACCCAGCAGAAATCCCCGTAGCCCCGTTAACCAGCAGGTTGGGGAACCGGGCTGGAAGAACCGTGGGCTCGTACTCCGTATCATCGAAGTTAAGCACCATCGCCACGGTTTTTTTATCAATGTCTTTCAGCATTTCCGCGGCAATCTCAGACAAGCGGGCTTCGGTATACCGCATTGCGGCCGGCGGATCCCCATCCATCGACCCGTTATTCCCATGCATTTCAATTAACGGCGCCCGCAGCTTCCAGTTTTGACTAAGCCGCACCATCGCCTCGTAAATCGAACTATCACCGTGCGGGTGAAAATTACCCATGACGTTTCCTACAGACTTAGCCGACTTCCGAAACGCCTTATCGTGGGTGTTTCCGTCCTGGTTCATCGCAAATAAAATCCGCCGCTGAACGGGTTTAAGCCCATCCCGGATATCCGGCAAAGCCCGTTCCTGAATAATATACTTGGAATAGCGGCCAAACCGTTCACCCATCACCGCTTCCAGTGAAAGTTCCTGAATATGACTTGTTTCCTTGGTCGTCAAAAACACCCCTCCTTAATCTAGCTCATCGGTAAACAACGGGACGGATTCGCCGGGTTTGGTTTCTGCGGAAGGAGTCCCGTGGGCGCCTTCTGCCGCAATCGTATCCAACAGACTGCCGTCCTCTTCCAGTGAGAACTGCACGTTCTTTTCAATCCACTTCCGCCGTGGTGCAACCTTGTCGCCCATCAGCGTCGTAACCCGCTTTTCAGCCACCTGAGCGTCATCAATCCGCACACGAACCAGTGTCCGGGTAGCCGGGTTCATCGTTGTTTCCCACAGCTGGTCGGCGTTCATTTCACCAAGCCCCTTAAACCGTTGGAGAGAATATCCCTTTCCCATTGCGGCGGTTACCTGGTCAAGCTCGCCGTCCGTCCACGCGTACCGCACTTGCAGCTTTCCCTTAACCTTCTTTTGAACCTTATACAACGGCGGCAACGCAATGTACACCCGGCCAGCGTCAATCATCGGCCGCATATATTTGTAGAAGAACGTTAGGAGCAGAATCTGGATGTGGGCCCCGTCGGTATCCGCATCGGTCATAATAATGATTTTGTCATAGTTGGCATCCTGAATGTCAAACTCTGGTCCCACTCCCGCACCAATCGTGTAAATCATGGTGTTGATTTCTTCGTTTTTCATAATATCCTGAAGCTTAGCCTTCTCGGTGTTCAGCACCTTCCCGCGAAGAGGAAGAATGGCCTGAAACTTCCGGTCACGCCCCTGCTTTGCCGACCCGCCGGCCGAATCTCCTTCCACCAGGAAGAGTTCGTTCCGCTTGGCATTGCGCGACTGTGCGGGGGTTAACTTTCCGGATAATAACCGATCCTTCTTCCGCCGTTTCTTCCCGTTCCGGCTCTCGTCGCGGGCTTTCCGGGCAGCCTCCCGGGCATCCCGGGCCTTTAGTGCTTTCCGGACTAGTTCCTGGGCAAAATCACCATTTTCCATTAGGTAATATCCAAGCTGCTCATTCACCACGTCGGCAACCGCTGTCCGCGCCTCCGGGGTCCCGAGTTTACCCTTCGTCTGGCCTTCAAACTGCAGGAGTTCTTCCGGAATCCGGACGGAGATGACTGCTGATAGCCCTTCCCGGACGTCACTTCCGTCTAAATTCTTACTTTTTCCCTTCAGCAGTCCCACTTTCCGGGCATACTCATTAAACGCCTTAGTCCACGCCGCCTTCATCCCGGCTTCATGACTTCCGCCGTCCTTAGTCCGCACGTTATTAACAAACGAAATAATGTTTTCGGAATACCCATCGTTATACTGGGCAGCAACCTCTACTTCAATTCCCTGCTGCTTCCCCTCAAAGTACATTACGTCACCGAGGACATCCTTTCCCTCATTCAGGTACGTGACAAATTCCTTAATTCCCTCTTCAAAGTGGAACGTGTCGCTGGTATTCGTGCGCTCGTCGGTAAGGGTAATCTTAACCCCCTTCAACAGGAAGGCTGCTTCCCGCAGGCGCTCCGCGAGAACGTCATACTTGTAGTGGGTCGTTGAAAAAATCGTTGGATCCGGCTTAAACGTCACGATTGTCCCCGACTGCCGCTTGGCCTTACCAAGTTTTTTAAGGGTGCCCACTGGGTGCCCCCCGTTTTCAAAGTCTTCTTCGTATTCAATCCCATCCCGGACGGTGTTGACCGTTAACCGACTAGACAGGGCGTTAACAACCGAGGCCCCCACACCGTGAAGCCCGCCGGATGTCTTATAGCCCCCCTGACCGAACTTTCCGCCGGCGTGCAGCACGGTGAAAATTACTTCCACCGTTGGAATCCCCGTTGCGTGCATTCCCACCGGCATTCCCCGGCCGTAATCCGAAACGGTAATGGAATCGTCTGCATGAATGGTTACATCAATCTGTTTACCATAACCAGAAAGGGCTTCGTCCACCGCATTATCAACAATTTCGTATACAAGGTGGTGAAGCCCCTTTGAATCAGTCGAGCCAATGTACATTCCGGGGCGTTTCCGTACGGCCTCAAGCCCCTTGAGTACCTGGATTGAATCGTCATTGTACTTGGTTTGTCCCATCTACCGCAGCACCTTCCTATCGTTTATTTCTTGGATTAAACTGGTCTCAATGGCGCAACAACGCCATAGCACAAATGATTATACCACACCATTTCCCAGTGCTTTCCACTTTAAAATTCATGGTACTTACCGCCTTTCCATGCTAGAATGAAGGGGCATAAACTGAGGAGGAATTAGCAATGCTTACGGTGAAGGTGATTTTAATCCTGCTAGGCGGTTATCTCCTAGGATCAATTCCGTCAGGCGTATGGATTGGAAAGCTTTTTTACAAAAAGGATATTCGTAACTTTGGCAGCGGCAATATGGGGACAACCAACGCCTTCCGGGTACTGGGAAAACGGGCTGGCATTGTCGTTTTCTTAATGGACATGCTTAAGGGATCGGCAGCAGTGGCACTTGCCATCATTTTGCACGCACCGTTTAATCCTCTGCTGGCCGGAATTGCCGCAATTATCGGGCACGTCTTCCCGCTCTTCGCTAACTTTAAGGGCGGAAAAGCCGTTGCAACCAGCGCCGGTGCACTTCTTGTTTACAATCCAGTTCTGTTTGTGATTGGGTGTGCTCTCTTTGCCGTAACGTTATACCTCACCAGTATGGTCAGCATGGCGAGCCTCACGTGCTTTGTGGTCGTCACCATCCTGGCATTCCTGATGCACGATTATTTCTTAGGCGTAATCGGATTGCTGGTGACAATCTTTGTCTTTATCCGTCACCGCCAAAACATCAAACGAATCGAAAACGGTGCTGAGAACATGGTCTCCTTCGGACTGGGTTACCAGCGGCGGCAGCAAGAACATAAGGAAAAGTAAAATTGAAATCCAATAAAAAAAACGGTGGTCTCCTTCACGTTGGGGAACCACCGTTTTTTTACTATTCGTTGTTTATGATTACAAAATGTACCGACTAAGATCCTGGTTCTTTGCAATCTTGCCAATCTTTTCGTCCACGTACGCTTCCGTGATGGTAACCTCACCAACGCCCATATCTGGGCCTTCGTACAGTAGATCCTCAAGGAGCCGTTCCAGAATGGTGTGTAAGCGCCGCGCTCCAATGTTATCCGTATCATGGTTAACATCATATGCAATCTGAGCGATCCGCTGAATGGCTTCAATCGTAAACGTTACCTTCACGTTATCGGTTGCGATTAACGCCATGTACTGCTTAACCAGCGCATTTTGCGGTTCGGTAAGGATTTTCACAAAGTCATCGACCCCTAAATCGTCAAGCTCAACCCGAATTGGGAAACGCCCCTGGAGTTCTGCAATCAAATCACTTGGCTTACTTTCATGAAACGCCCCCGACGCAATGAACAACATGTGGTCCGTGCTGACCATTCCGTACTTCGTTTTCACCTGTGAACCTTCAACAATCGGCAGAATATCACGCTGAACCCCTTCCCGGGAAACCTCACCGGAATTCCGCTGACCAGTTGCCGTAATTTTATCAATTTCATCGATGAAAACAATTCCCGCATTTTCCGCTCGTTTAATGGCTGCCTCTGCAAGGTCCGCATCATTAACCAGCTGTGCTGACTCCTCCCGGATAAAGACCTCCCGGGCTTCCGCGACCGGCATTGTCCGGGTAACCCGGCGCTGCGGAAGCATTGATTGCATCGCGCTTAAATCAATGCCCATCTGCCCGAGCATATCATTGTTTCCTACGCTTTGACCCGGATCAGTCACCTGGATAGTAACGTCCTGCTGTTCAAACTCACCGTTTTGCAGTTGCTGCCGAACCCGCTGCCGTTCTGCTTGAACCTCCGGTGAAAGGTGGTCTTCTTCCGTTTCCTGTTGCAGCGCTTGACTAAAGTCAGGCATCTTCCCCCGTTGCAGATCGCGCATCATTGCCGTAAACCGTTCCTGGGCCTGCTTTTGCTGGTCAGCAGACGGCTTGGCAGGCACAAGCACCCGCACAAGGTCCTCGTCAGCGCGTTGGGTTGCTTTATCCCGTACCCGGGCAAAGGCAGCATCCTGTTCCATCTTATATGCCACTTCAACAAGATCCCGGACCATCGATTCGACGTCACGGCCAACGTATCCAACTTCCGTGAACTTCGTTGCTTCAACCTTAACGAACGGAGCATTCACAATTTTGGCAAGCCGCCGGGCAATTTCGGTTTTCCCTACTCCCGTTGGGCCAATCATCAAGACGTTTTTCGGGGTAATCTCATCCCGCATTGCGGCCGGAACCTGCATTCGCCGGTACCGGTTACGCAGTGCCACAGCAATCGACTTTTTGGCTGCGTCCTGGCCAATCACGTACTTATTCAGCTCAGCTACAATCTGCTTGGGCGTTTTATCCATTTCATCCATCTTAAATGCCCCCTAGAGTTCCTCTGCAATGATGTTGTGGTTAGTGAAAATATCAATTCCCCCAGCAATATCAATGGCCGCCTTAGCAATATCAACGGCCGCCATCTCCTTGGCGTGCCGCGTGAGCGCCTTGGCTGCTGCAAGGGCATAGTTTCCCCCTGAACCAATGGCGAGAACATCCTCATCGGGTTCGATGACCTCACCTGATCCCGAAACAAGCAACAGGTTATCCTTATCCATTACGATTAACAGTGCTTCCAGCTTTTGAAGGGCTTGGTCCGTCCGCCACTCCTGCGCGAGTTCAACGGCCGCCCGTTGCAGGTTTCCGCTGTATTCTTCAAGCTTTTTTTCAAACCGTTCTTCGAGGTTAAACGCGTCGGCAACGCTTCCGGCAAACCCCACCACAACCTTATTGTGGTAAATCCGCCGGACCTTGCGGGCATTGTTCTTCATAATCACCTTTTCGCCCATTGTTACCTGACCGTCCCCTGCCATTGCAGTATGGCCGTTATGCCGCACAGCACAAATTGTCGTCGCATGAAAACTAGTTGGCACGATTAATTCCTTCTTCCCTTAATGATTCACTATTTCGGCTGAAGCTCCTCAGCGTAATCACAACTACTGCACTTTACCTGGAGTCCCTTCCGCGACTTCTTTTCTACTAGGTACGCCCCGCATTTCGGACAATTCCGGCCAACCGGTTTGTCCCACGAAACAAAATCGCAGTCCGGATACCGGGAACAGCCATAAAACAATCGGTTCTTCTTCGACTTCCGTTCAAGAACGTCGCCCTTACCACACTTGGGACACGTCACCCCAATTTTCTTTGTAATTGCTTTGGTATTGCGGCAATCCGGGAAGCGACTGCAAGCGTAAAACTTCCCGTACCGCCCCATCTTAATGACCATCGGTGCTCCGCAGACATCACAGTCAATGCCTGCCGGTTCGTCCTTAATCTTAATCGCCGCAACCTTCTTTTCCGCGGTTGCCACTTCCTGAGCAAAGGGTTGGTAGAATTCGTCAATGACCTTAACCCACTGCCGCTTTCCCTCTTCAATATCGTCCAGTTCCTGTTCAAGGTTAGACGTAAACTTAACGTTTAAAATATCAGGGAAACAGTCTTTGATAATATTATTGACAATAATCCCCAGTTCAGTTGGTGCAAACTTCCGGGCCGTTAACTTAACGTAGTAACGCTTTTGGATTGTACTCAACGTTGGCGCGTATGTTGATGGCCGCCCCACCCCGTTTTCTTCAAGGGTTTTGATCAAAGCGGCTTCCGTATATCGGGCCGGTGGTTGGGTAAAGTGTTGGTTTGGTTGGTTGCTTACTAGCGTCACCGTATCGCCCGCTGCCAAGTCAGGAAGCTGGTTATCCTTACGCTTAGCATCCTTATACACCTTCATGAATCCCGGAAACTTCATCTTTGAACCGGTGGCCCGGTACTGGACGTTGTTCTGTTCCAGCGTAACCTTCATCGTATCAACAATTGCCGGCGTCATTTGGCTCGCCACAAACCGCGACCAAATTAACGTATATAGCCGTAACTGGTCCTTTGTTAGGTACTTCGCAATTGAATCCGGCGTCCGCATTACCGATGACGGCCGAATTGCCTCGTGTGCATCCTGTGCGCCCTCCGGTAATTTCCCCCGTCGCGGTTTCACGGCCGCGTATTCTGCACCGTACTCATCATTAATAAACTGCGCCGCTTCATGCTTAGCAACCGTTGAAATCCGGGTTGAGTCGGTCCGCATGTACGTAATCAAACCAACCGCACCACCGCGGCCAATGTTAATCCCTTCGTATAGCTGCTGGGCGACCATCATCGTTTTTGCCGTGCTAAACCGGAGAGCATTATTAGCTGTCTGTTGCATTGTCGACGTGGTAAACGGTAAAGCCGGGAACCGCTTGCGCTCCTTCTTTGTAACGTTTGTTACGGCAAACGGCTGCCTTGAATCAATCCGCTGCATGACTTGCTGAACAGCTTCATTGTTTGGCAGGGCCGTCTTCTTTCCGTCAACCCCATAAAAAGCAGCGGTAAACTTAGCCCGGTTCTTCTTGAACTCGGCATCGATTGACCAGTACTCTTCCGGTTTAAAATCCTTGATTTCCTGTTCCCGTTGGATAATTAAGTTAAGCGCAATGGACTGCACCCGGCCGGCTGACAATCCCCGCTTAACCTTTGCCCATAATAACGGTGAAATGGAATATCCCACAAGCCGATCCAACACCCGCCGGGCCTGCTGTGCATCAACCAAGCTCATATCAATCGCCCGGGGGGTCTTAAAGGCGTTCTTGACCGTATCCTTCGTAATTTCGTTGAAAACAACCCGGTTTTTATCCTTAGGGTCAAGTCCAAGAAGGTAGGACAAATGCCAAGCAATGGCCTCTCCTTCCCGGTCGGGGTCAGATGCCAGGTAAACGTGGTTCGCTTTCTTCGCTTCTTTCCGCAATTCTTTAATTACCGGACCCTTTCCCCGAATTGAAATGTAATGCGGGGCGTAATTGTTTTCAACGTCAATTCCCATCGTACTCTTAGGGAGATCGCGAACGTGCCCAAGACTAGCCATTACTTTATACCGTGATCCCAGGTACTTTTGGATAGTCTTAGCCTTTGACGGTGATTCAACAATCACGAGGTTCTTTTTCACCCGCCGCCGGGTCGTTTTTCGTTTCGTTGTTTTCTTTTTCTTTGTGGTTGTCGTTGTTGCACTCGCCGCTTTCGGCATCGTCACCAACTCCTTTTCGCATATCAAAATCGCTTTTCATCATATGCTACCACAATTATTACTGTCAAGTTAAACCAAATTCTTCCATTATATTTGCAGAATTTAACGCCGGGGTCGCCCCCGCCCGAATTAACTCGTTTGTCCCCATTGATGTTGGGGCGGTAATCGGTCCGGGAACCGCCCACACATTGCGGTTGGCCTGAAGTGCGAAATTGGCAGTAATGAGACTTCCACTCCGCAACCGTGCTTCCGTTACGAGGGTCGCCTGGGTTAGCGCTGCAATTATTCGGTTCCGCTCGGGAAAATGATACCGGCGCGGGCCGCTTCCCGGAGGATATTCACTCAGTAATACGCCACGACGAGCAACCTTGGCCTGAAGCACGGCGTTTTCTCGGGGGTAGGCCTGATCTAATCCTGTTCCAATAACTCCAACCGGTATTCCCTGAAAACGACAGGTGACTGCATGAGCAACCTGATCTGCTCCCCTGGCCAACCCGCTCACGATTCCCACTCGGTGCTGAATTAACGGCGGCAACAAATGTTCTAACACCTCACGGGTATAATCAGTACACCGCCTGGCACCAACCACTGCTAATAACGGGCGGCATAAGCGTGTCAAGGATCCCCGGTAAAATAACACTACTGGCGGTCGGTAGCTCTCCCGTAAAAGGGCGGGATACTCATCATCAATAATTGTGACTATCCGTCCTGTTTGCTGGCACCTTTGCCACCGTTTTACCAGGAGGCCTTCCTGTAATTCGCCTTGCCACCGGGCAGTCTGACCGGCGGAGAAACCAAGGAGTGCGGGAATCATCGATAAAGACGGAACCTGCCGGGTGTGGCGAATAATTGTAATCAACCGCCATTCCCGTACTAGCGTTCGCAAACTACTCAAATGAAACATAATTAACAACCCACGCACTAAAAAACACTTCCTTTCCGCTCTTCCTACTGAATAGATACGCAAAGAAAGTGTGATTCTTTCATTTATTAAGCCGCTTCGCAACCGGAGAAAAGGTCCGCCGGTGGATGGGCGTTACTCCCTGGCAATCAAGCCCTGCCAGATGCTCCTTTGTTCCGTAACCGGCGTTCTGTCCAAAGCCGTAACCAGGATAAAGTTCATCATAGAACTGCATTAGCCTGTCCCGGAAAACCTTAGCAACAATGCTAGCAGCCGCAACTGAGGCCGACTTGGCATCGCCCTTAATTAACCGTTCCTGGGGCAGGGCAACCGGTACCTGCATCGCATCAACAATGAGATGGGACGGCGTTACTGCAAGGTGATCCACTGCTTCTTTCATCGCAACTCGGGTGGCCTCATAAATATTAATCCGATCAATCAGTTCGTTTGAAGCCGTTCCAACCGCAACAGCGACGGCCTGACTTAAAATTTGCCCATATAAGTGTTCACGAAGTGGCGCACTCAGTTGCTTAGAATCGTTCACCGCAACTAAATTAAAGTCATGCGGTAAAATAACCGCCGCCGCAATAACCGGACCAGCTAAAGGACCCCGGCCAACTTCATCAATTCCCGCAACGTACTTGTTCCCCGCCTGCCACAGGCGCCGTTCAATCACTAACCGGTGGTCAAAGGCCTCCTGAGCCCATTGCTTTTTTTCTTGAAGCCGCTCATACTGGGCAATTAGCCGCTGGACGCCTTTCCGGGAATCCGTTCGAAGAGCCACCACCTCCGCTTCAGTTGGCTCAGTCTGCAGCCATTCCCTAATTTCTTTAATCGTTCTTTTCATTAAATAACCGCTCGCTTAACTGAATCATCGCTGAGGTTGCTGTACTATTTTCAAAAACAACCCGACCTGCTTCCTGCTGAGGATTAAGCAACTGCTTAGCCTCTAACTGTCGCCGCAATTCCCTAGCTGTTCCGGCACCACCATCAATAATTGGGGCCCCCGGCCGCACCTCCTGTGCAATCGCTGCCCGAACAAACGGAAAATGGGTGCATCCTAAAACAACGGCTGCAGCTGTTGTCGCGTATGGTGCTAGTAACTTATGAAGGTACGCGTGCACCGCGGGCGTATCAGTTGCCCCCGCCTCAACAAACTCAACTAAATCAGGAGCAGCTAACGGGACAATATCCGCTTGTTGGCGGTAGCGTTTTGCTAACCGGGTAAACTTTTCTTCCCGCAATGTCAGCGGCGTCGCCATTACAACAACCTGTTGTCCGGGATGACGCTCCACCGCGGGTTTGACCGCTGGCTCAATTCCAATAATCGGCAGTGCGGGGTACTTTTGCCGCAAAAGCGTCGCTGCTGCACTCGTTGCCGTATTACATGCAATGACAATAGCCTTAACGCCCTTAGTCAACAGGTGAGTGACAACCGCTTCGCTCAGCCGTTGCACCTCCGCCGTTGATCGGGGACCATACGGGGCGTTTGCGGAATCCCCAAAATAACAAAAATCTTCATGCGGAAGTTCCCGTACGGCCGCACGTAACACCGAAATTCCACCGACCCCCGAATCGAAGATCCCAATCGGTTTATCCTGTTGCTCCATCCTATTCGCCTCCCTGTTCGTCGCCAACAACCCGAATTTCAGTCTCCCGCGGGAAAATCGCCCGCTGTTCTGCTGTCAAGCGCCGGTCCGTAATAAAGAGGGAAACCTTTGCTGGGGAACAAATCCGGAAATACGACTGGTTCGTAAACTTCTGGTGCTCCGCCACCAAAATCACTTTCCGGGCCCGGCGAACAGCCATCCCAACAATCTGCGCATCCTCTTCATCTAGTAGATATAATCCGTGCTGGTCAATCCCCGAAGCCGCGATAAACGCGGTATCAAAGGCAATATTATTGAGTTCTTCGATGGCGTCGTGGGAATAGAAAAACCGGTTATCATGGTTTAACGTTCCGCTTAGAACCTTCACTGTCACCTTGCTCCGCTCCGCTAACGCAACGCAGTTATCCAGCGAATGAGTCATAATTGTCACCGGCATGTTAAGGTTCTGACAGGTTTTAAGCAAAATCGTTGATGAATCAATAAAGTAAACGTGGTGCGGTTCAAAGTATTCCGCCGCTGCCACTGCAATCTGTGTTTTCTGTTTAGTAAAACGGGACAACCGGCTTTGAAAGTTAGGAACACTCCGGCCAAAGTCCAACGGCAAAATTCCGCCGTGTGTCCGCCGGACCTCTCCCCGCTTAGTTAGCAGGACAATATCACGCCGGGCGGTATCCTGTGATACCCCAAACTCGTGCATAATATCCCGCGTTGATAATTCCTGTCGTTCTTCTAACAGCTGTTTGATTAATGCAATTCTTTTTTCCTGACTCACCTGACGCCACCCCAAGACACTTTTTCTTAATTATACCCTATTTTACAATTCAACCGCCGACCCTGGAAAGATGATTCTTTCATTGACAATTAAAATCGTCCAGTGTAGAATGACAAATTGTCACATGACATAATGTCATATTAATTAAGTCTCTGTAAAACCATTCGTCGCTTTAGCACTTCCGTTAGCTAAGTGCTAAAATGGAGATTAGTTTAAAATGATTAATTCGAGGTGAATTACATGGCAAAGATGAAACCTGCAACCGACGTTCATGGTAAGCCATACAGTCGGTTCCTTCTTTTTATAACCCTAATTATTGGTGGGTTTGTTGGTTTTCTTGCCGGAACAATGTTGGGAACAGCTTACCCAACGTTTATGAGCAAATTTGGAATCGAGGCTTCAACCGTCCAGTGGCTCTCCACCGGATTTATGCTGGTAACCGGGGTAATGATCCCAATTACCGCCTGGTTAATGAACCGCTTCAGCTCAAAGCTTCTTTATATTGTTGCGATGATCCTCTTTACAGTGGGGATTACGATTTCGTACTGCGCAAACAGTTTCGGATTATTGCTAACGGGCCGGCTTGTTTCCGCCGTTGGTGCCGGGGTAATGACATCCCTCATGCAGTCAATTGCCCTCACGATTTTCCCGGTTGACAAACGGGGAACAATCATGGGAATTGTTGGGCTTGCAGTTGGGATGGCGCCAGCGATTGGCCCGACTCTTTCGGGATGGATTATCGATACCTTTAATTGGCGGATGATCTTTGGAATCTTAATTCCAATTTCAATTATTGATATCATCATGGCATTCTTCTTTATGCGGACTGTTCTTGAGTTGTCCCACCCTAAGATTGATGTCCTCTCTGCCGTACTTTCCGTAATCGGATTTGGTTCGTTCTTGTACGGAACGTCCGAAGCCGGAACGGACGGTTGGGGCTCACTCCAAGTCCTGTTAGGCTTAATTATCGGCGCCATCTTCATCGCCCTCTTTTGCTGGCGGCAAGTCAAACTGGGCGACGAGGCTTTCTTGGACATTCGGCTTCTCAAAAACTGGCACTTTACGATTGCTTCCATCCTTGGATCAATCGCCCGGATTGCCCTGGTTGGGGTTGAACTAATTCTCCCAATGTACATTCAAATTGTCCGGGGACAAACCCCGTTCCACTCCGGGTTAATGTTACTTCCTGGGGCACTGATGATGGGGTTAATTAACCCAATTTCTGGTTTCTTGTATGACCGAATGGGGGCTAAGAAGCTCGCAATGACCGGGTTAGCAATCCTTACGTTAGGGACGTTTAACTTCATCACGATTTCAACAACGACGCCAATGATTGAAATTATCGTACTCTACGCCGTCCGGGTTGTTGGGGTTTCATTTGTCATGATGCCGGTTAACACGGCCGGAATGAACGCCCTTCCCCTTGCAAAGATTAACGATGGGACGGCCGTTAACAACACCCTGCGGCAGGTTTCCGGCGCAATCGGAACGGCGATTTTCACAACGGCACTGACCAACGTTCAGGACCATATGGAGCCGGCCCATCACCTGCTTCACACGGCTCCGTTGGAATACAAGCACCAGATGATTAGCGCCGCCCTTGGGGGATACCACATGACGTTCTTCCTGGCATTCCTCTTCGGGGTGCTTGGAATCATCATTGCGTTTTACTTCAAGGATATTAAGCGGAAAGCTGACCTTCCCCTCGATTCAAAGGATGGTGAAGTGGCATGATTTTAATTATTCTTGTGATTGCACTGTTACTGTTCTTAGTGCTGTCAATCCTGTGGCACCGCGGTCGCCTGCTAAAAACGATCGTTTGCAGCGGACTGTTTATCATGGCAATTGCCTGTTCCCTCACACTGATGCTTAATGATGTCAGTCATCTTGGGATGAAGACGGTTGCGGTTTCGACCACAACAAAACTGCAACCAACAATCAACCCGAAGAAGCTTCCCGTTAACCTGCTAATGTACAAGCAGTTAGGAACGGGGAACGAAAAAATTTACCTGTACAAACCAACTGCTACAACCAAGATTCACCACACTGATGCGGACGTCTCTGCGTCAACCCAGGTTGTTCGTTCTGCCCATGCTAAAACAGCAACGGTAACAGTCACCAAAACCGAATACCGCACTAAAAACGTATTTTGGCACGTTCTGTACTATGGCCTTGGTTTGGAAAACCAGGTTAAGCAGCGGCACTACCGCTTTACCGTTCCGGCTAGTTGGAAGGTCGTGAGTGCCTCGCAGCTTAAGCGCGCACAACAGCGGTTAAAGCGTGATAAACCTGCCATTGCGCAGGCAATGAAACAACAAGTGCCACCACTTGTTAAGCAACAGGTTGCCCAGGCCATGCAAAAGGACCCAACAATGAGTGCCCAGCAACGGACCCGGGTAATGCAGCGCGCAGAACAACAGGCTAAACAACGGGTAATGCAACAATTCATTGATAAGGCACTACAATAATTAATAAGGAAGCTGGAACATCAGTTGCAGTCTCCTTACTATTTCTGCATCCCAAACTAAAAAGACGGGTGGAGAAGAAGGTCGCCAACTAACTACCAGAACAATCCTCAATGATTCGTTCAGTTGGCTGCTTCCGCTCCACCCGTTTTCTTTAGTTTGACGAATACCTTTTATAAGCAAATTATTTTAATTCGCCTGCTTTCTTTACTTATTCTTTAGAAATATCAATTTTATGGTATACTGGTTTTATCGCTGACGAAGAAAGGAGCGTTTTAAATGGTACCGGGAATGCCGGAACGGCTGTTAATCATCAATAGCCTCGTCATTATTCTCATTACAATCAACTTTATCATTCAAACAACGCTCCTTCTCACTAAGATCTACCGGGGGAAGGTGGCCGTAATTCCTCACGGGCGGGTTCGTCTCCGGTGTAGTGCATGTGGCGTCGAATACAATATTGACTTCATTACCACGCACCGGTACCGAATTAACCGCATTATTACGGACGACCCTAACGTTATTAGTTTTACTGAAACGTGTCCGGCCTGCCATCAATACTGTCCCCAAGAGGTCGTTGCTGATCCTGCCAAGGTCGTTCCCGTGGCTGCTGGCCGGATTGATCCATCCTTTAAGCGGTTTTTCCTCTACGGCGCAATTCCCCTCCTCTTCTTAATGTACTCATCGGGTGGGTGTTGCATCACGTTTACGATCATATACATCATCGGAATGACGATCATCACTGTCAAGCATTGGTGGGCAAATGAGCATAAATCAAACAACGACTAATAAACCATAGTTGGTCTATTAGCCGTTACTTCGTCATTCCGTTATTTATTTCACCTTTTTACCCCAGTACTGGAAAAGGTCTGTCCGTAGCCGTCCGTTATACAACTTCCGACGCTTTGTAGCGGGTTGTCCGTAGAACCGCTCAAATTCCATATCACCGGTCAAAATATACTTGCTCCAACTTGTTAGTGGACGATAAACTTCCCCCATTTGCGCGTACAGTTTTCTAGCCGCCTGACGATCCCCTAATCGTTCACCGTACGGCGGGTTCGCAACAATGACCCCATTCTTTTTATCGGTTTTAAAATCCTTTGCGGCCATTTGTTTAAACGTAATGCTGTGGAATAACCCCGCCTCCTGAGCATTTTCCCGGGCAATCGCCACCATTCGCCCGTCAATATCGTACCCAGTAATGTCCAACTCCCGGCCATAGTCTGCAGCGGCGTCCGCAGCCGCCCGCTCATCGTCACTGACCTGCTGTGGCAACCATTCCCACTGTTCGCATACAAAATCACGGTTAAAGCCCGGTGCAATGTTATGCCCAATCATTGCTGCCTCAATCGGAATTGTTCCCGAACCACATACCGGATCGACAAACGGCATTTCCGGATACCAGTGCGCTAGCAAAACTAACGCTGCAGCCATGTTTTCCTTTAACGGCGCATCCCCCTTATTAACCCGGTAACCCCGCTTAAAAAGGCTTGATCCGGTCGTATCAAGGGTTAGGAGTATCCGGTCCTTATTGAGCGCAATCTGAACGGGATACTGCGCGCCGGTTTCAGGAAGGCGTGTTCGGCGGTGAAAGACAGTTTGCAGGCGGTTAACAATCGCCTTTTTTGTAATTGCCTGAACACTTGGAACGTTATGCAACGCTGACTTCTGTGACTTCCCCGTAACGGGAAACGCAGCGTCAACGGGCAGGTAGCGTTCCCATTCAATCGCGTTGACGTGATCGAATAATTCACTAAAGGTTCGGGCGGAGAATTCAGCAACAACGATTCGAACCCGGTCCGCTGTTCGCAGCCATAGGTTTGCCCGTATTATATCTTGGATGGTGCCACTAAAACGAACCCGACCGTTTTCCACCCGGACATCATCATAGCCAAGGTGGCGAAGTTCATTTCCAGTCAGCGCTTCAATTCCCGCCGCACACGTTGCAATTAACTGATACCGTTCCACCCGTAATTCCTCCATTTTTATTGAACATAATAAAAGGGCCGTGACAACAGTCACGGCCCTCCTGAAGATGTAGGCCTCTATAAGCCACGTTCCGTACGTCATCCAGTCTCAGGAAACTGAAATCGGTGGTAATCATCTATCTCCGAACTGTTAACCAGTTCGCCCCCATGATTAGTTCATTTCCGTCATGAAGCGCCCCTACCAAAATTTGGGTTACCTGCTCGCAGGGTTTACCGCGTTCCACAACCGCTGTTTCCAACGGTCCTCGTCTCTGTGGCACTTTCAAAACTACTCAGGCATAGCCAAAGGCCGTAGCCCTTTCGTTTGCCGTCACCGTTAAGGTGCCCCGCCTTATTTTTTCAGCGAGTACGATCACTACGGGCATCGCAGCCCGTGCAAGCTTGGACTTTCCTCAGCCTACTCAAGGTAGACCGCGATTACCAGAAACCTACATCAGAGTTAACACTAATTAAATTTAGAAGTGGTTCCCCTGAGAATCATTCATCTGGGAGCCAAACACCCGCCGCTCGAGGTTTGAAAGACGCTTGAGAATATCCATGTTAGCAGCCCCAGCTGATGGCCGAACAGTTTGTCCTGACTGACCAACCGCAACCTGCTTTGTGAGATCATCAACCTTCTTCTTTAAGCGGTCGTTCTCCTCTTCAAGTTGCCGGGTAACCTTATTAAACTTCTCATAGTCCTGAATCACTTGATCCAAAAACTCATCGACGTCTTCCGGGTCGTATCCCCGCATTTTAGGCTTGAAGTGCTTATCAACAATTTCCTTCGGCGTAAGCTTAATATCGTTCATTCGTCTAACACTCCATTATAAACTCAATTAACACCTACATTATAGCTACAAGTTACCATGATTGCAAATCATTCTTCGCCGCTGCATACTCGGTCGCAGCGCTCTGCAATTGATCCATGTCAATCAACGTACACGGATAATCATGTTGCTGTTGCCACCGCTCAATCGCCGCGTAATCGTATTTGGGTTTCCCCGGATATTCCTGGTCATACACCAACAAAGCAGCGTCCGTATGGGATAACATAAAACGTTGGTAATCCCGTAACTGGGCTGGCGACTGGTAAGGTTGATCGCTGACGTTTGCGTGAAAGTCAACCTGCTGTTGCAGGGTTGCCAACTGCAACTGCTTATTCTCTTTCCACCGGTGGGAAAACTCGGCGTACGGTAACATCATTGAAATGTGCAACTCAGGATATTCATTCCGTAAAGCAACCGCCGTCATTGCTGCCCACTGTTCAACCCCAAGCTGTCCCCCGGTAATCACCCATTCCAAGCCATCATCAAAGGCGTTAATAAATGCTCGTTTTAGCGCGAAACGGATCACCGCTACTCGGGGATCATCGTTATTAAAAATTGGAAACTCATAGCTCCGGTAACCCGTTACCCATAGCCGCATGGTGTTCCTCCCTCGACATAATCGTACCTTTATCCTACCGCATTCCCCCACTAAAGACCACTTCCTTTTGATTCCCCCCGGCGTCCTTGCTATAATGAACGGGATAAGAAGGTGATGTATCATGGCGTTAAAGTACCCTGACGGGCGGCCATTCCAGCAATCAACCCCATTATCACGTTCTAAGCGCACTTCGGTTCAGTATGGTAACCGGGGAATGTCACTTGAACAGGAAATTAACGAAACTAATAAGTATTACCGTGTTAACGGGATTGCTGTTATTCATAAAAAACCCATTCCAATTCAAATTGTGAATGTTGATTATCCCAAGCGAAGTGCAGCCGTTATCCGGGAAGCCTACTTCAAACAGCCCTCAACAACCGACTATAACGGTGTTTATCAGGGACACTACCTCGACTTTGAGGCAAAGGAAACCCGGAACAAAACTGCCTTCCCGTTAAGTAATTTTCACGCACACCAGGTTGATCACCTGAAGGCCTGTGTGGCACAAAACGGCATTTGCTTTACAATTGTTCGCTTTACCGTTTTAGATGAACTCTACTTAATGCCTGCAGCAACGCTGTTTCGCTATTGGGACCAGCAGACAAGTGCAACGGGACGTAAGTCGATTCCCCGTGAGGTAATTGCCGCCGAGGGAATTAGCCTGCAATACGGTTTAAATCCCCGCATCCCGTATCTCGACGCTGTTAATCAACTAATCAGGTAACACAGAAATTAAACGAAGGAGTATGGTACCTAACATGACTGAACAAGATTCACATTATTCGAGGACGGCCCGGCGTCAGGCTCGTGAGCAAGCGGAACGGCGAAATCATCCCCACCGGAAATTTCACCGCTTTTTAGGCTGGACGCTTGGTATTCTGGCCTTCCTAATTGTTGCTGGCAGCCTCCTTTTTGTTACGTATGCTAGCACCGCCCCGAAATTATCAACTTCTCGACTGGCAAGTCCAGAAATGACGACAATTTACGCAAGTAACGGGAAGAAAATTTACACGTTAGGGAGCGAAAACCGGCAGGTCGCTAAGCAAAACCAAATTCCCCAACAGCTAAAGGACGCGATTGTGTCGATTGAGGACCGCGGTTTTTACAAGCAAAGGGGAGTAGATCCTCTCCGGATTGTTTCCGCAGCGTTTTCCAATATCTTTCACCCGAATGCCATTCAGGGAGGAAGTACGCTTGACCAGCAGTTAATCAAGCTCTCGTACTTCTCAACCAGTAACGCTGATCGGACACTCAAACGGAAAGCACAGGAAGCATGGATGGCCGTTCAGCTTGATAAACGTTACAGTAAGGACCAAATTATGACGTTCTATGTGAACAAGGTTTACATGGGATCTAACTGTTACGGGATGCAGACGGCAGCGCATTACTACTACGGAAAGTCCCTTAAGGACCTGAACCTAGCTCAGACCGCAACAATCGCAGGAATTCCTAATGCCCCGTCCTCTTATGACCCGTTGATTAATCCTAAGCTTGCAACCCAACGGCGGAACCTTGTTTTGGACGCAATGGTTCAAAATAAGAAGATTTCTTCTGCTCAAGCAGCCGCGGCAAAGCAACAGAGTATTACCGCCGGGCTTGTTACGAATCATGCAGCCCAAAACGACGAAAACTCTAAGCGAGAGCTGGTAGCGGACGCCTACATCCAACAGGTTCTGCAAGAAGCTAAAAAGCAAGGCTATGATCCAGATAAGGGAAATCTCAAAATTTATACAAACTTGAACTGGAATGCACAAAAGCGGCTATACAATATCGTTAATACCGATAATTATGTAAGCTGGCCTAATAACCGTGTCCAAATTGCTTCAACTGTTATTAATCCACGTAACGGCAAGGTAATTGCTATGATTGGCGGGCGTGGAAAACAGACCGCCTTTGGATTAAATCGCGCTGTTCAAACAAATAGGTCAAACGGTTCAACTGCCAAGCCCCTATTTGATTACGGCCCAGCTGTTCAATACCTTCACTGGGCAACATATCATCCATTAGATGATAGTCCATTTAAATACCCTGGTTCAAATACAAGTTTATACGACTGGGACCATAAGTATAAAGGAAAAATGACAATGCGCCAAGCGCTTGATCAGTCGCGTAATATCACAGCAGTTAAGGCTCTCCATGCCGTTGGATTATCACAGGCCCAAAAATTTATTTCGAATCTAGGGTTTAACGGTAATAAGTTTGATAATTATACCTACGGAATTGGAATCCCATCATCAACACTACAAAATGCCGCCGCTTACGCTGCCTTCGCAAATGGGGGAATTTATTACAAACCTCAATTTATTAGTGAAATAAAATCTTCCGACGGAGATGTTAAAGACTTTGATGCGGATGGAAACCGTGCAATGAAGCCTGGTACAGCATACATGATTACAGATATGCTAAAAGGCGTCTTACAAGGTAATGGTACTGCCACTGATGCAAAAGTTCCCGGCTTGTATATGGCTGGAAAAGACGGTGAAACGTCCTATCCGCGTGACCGTAATACAGGATTCCCTTCCAACGCATGTATGGATGGCTGGATGAATGCATATACTAAGAACTATTCTATCTCCGTGTGGGTTGGCTATGATCACCCGTTTAAGCCTGGATGTTACTTAACAACTGACGCACGTCTATCGCACTATGTTGTTAAAAACGAACTCCAGTATCTGTCAGAGTTTACTACAAACACCGACTGGGTTCGGCCATCAAGCGTGGGGGTCAAAACGCTGAATGGCGTTAAACAGCTCTACTGGATTGATTATCCTGATCCTGATATTTTTGCGGGTAATTCATCCGGGGCGTTCTCACATAGCGGCCACGACAACGGCCACTCGTTTAGCATGAGTTTTAACTTCGACATGAGCCATTCGAATTCAGATGGGAATAGTTCTGCCGTTTCACAGGTTAATAACAACAATCAAGGAGATAATTCGCCCCAAAATGATTCCAATCATTAGGGTCAATTAACGCCCCCACGTACGATGCGTGGGGGCGTTCTTTACCCTAATGACTGTAAGATCACTCTTCGTTTGGCTGATAATTTAACCCAATTACGGCAACAATGATCACTAATGAACCAATGATCGTTGCTACGCTTAAATGCAAGCCCAAAACAAGCACCGAACCCACTGTTGCTGTAAGGGGCTCGAAGGCATCCAACATGCTGGCAACTGTCGGGGAAATGTACTTTAACACGGTTGTAAAGGTAATAAACGGAATCACGGTTCCAATAATGATAATCATCAAAAACATTACTAATACCCGCGGAGTTAACGCAAACGTTATTCGGGTTGGTGAGACAACTTCAAGGCCAATCCCTGCAATCACCAGCCCCCACCCCGTAATTTCCATGGATGAGAAGTTCTTTAACAACGACCGCGGAATCAACGTGTTCGTTGCGACCCCCACGGCTGAAATGAGCCCGTAAATTAAGACTAACGGTGTGATTGCCAGCTGCGTAAACCGCCCGTTGGTTGCCACGACCACCACCCCAATAAAGGCAGCAACCGCACTAATTACCTCCAACCGCGACGGAATTTCATGGTGCCGTACCGCCATGTATAACATGATGAAAAACGGGCCGATAAACTGAAGAATCGTTGCAATCGAAGCGTTCCCAGCCTTTACCGCCATAAAGTAAAATAGCTGAACGGGAATCAGCCCTAAGATTCCGTAACTAATAATTGTTCCCGCGTCGTGCCACCGGTGCCAAATTTTTAACGGATGTTTGCCCGCTAACCAACCAACTAGCAAAATGGCGATTCCCCCGATAATCATGCGCACCTGTGTCACAATCATCGGTGAAACCCGCGGACTAATCGCGAATAACATCTTAGCAAAGATTCCAGAAATCCCCCAACATGTCGTTGACATGATTCCCAGGAGAACCCACGGCCACTTTCGCCCTTTCATAACCATTCCTCCCATAGTTCATACACCAAAAAGGTCATAGCCACCGCTACGACCTTTAGTTCATTCATTCCTTAACTTAAACCTACCGCACCTCAACGTCAAATTCATCCTGCAACTTCCGGATAATTTTATTAAACGACCGGTTAACATCCTCATCAACCAACGTCTTCGTTGGGTCCCGGTAAACCAGTGTGTATGCTAGCGACTTCATACCTGGCGCCATCTTATCACCCTGGTAAACATCAAAGAGCCGCACGTCTGTAAGGCGCGCACCGCCGTTTTTAACGATGCACTGCGTAAGCTGCTCATTTGTTACGTCTGTCCGAACGGCTAACGCAATATCCCGCGTCACTTCTGGGAACTTGGAAACGGCGGTATACTGCTGCTCATCCTTTGGAAGGTGGAAAAGTGCGTCTACATCAAGTTCAAAGACGTACGTGCGTTTGAGATGGTTTTCCTTAGCGATGTCTGGATGAACCTCACCCACAAAGCCAACGAACGTCTCACCAACGTATACATCTGCAGTCCGGCCCGGATGCATTTCAGCATGGGAACTAACCGAAACATACCGTTCTCCGCTAATTCCTAATTGACGAAGAAGGTGTTCAACAATCCCCTTTGCAACGTAAAAATCAACTGGTTGTTTGGGTTGGTTCCATCCTGGCTGACGGAATAAGCCCGTTAATACTCCAGCAACGTGTTCCACTTCCTGTGGACGAACATGTTCGCCATCGCCAAGGAACACCCGCCCCTGTTCGTATAGGGCCACATCCTGAACCTTCCGGTGGACGTTGTACGCTGCATCGTCTAATAACCCGCTCAGCAGGTTCATCCGCGCTGTCGTCCGGTCAGAACTCATCGGGAAGGCTAATTCAGTGGCCGTGGCCGGCGCAAACATAAACCGTTGTGCCTTCGTTGCGGTTGTCAGCCCATACGAAATTGCCTGGTCCAAGCCGGCCTCCTGCAACGCCTGTCGAATTGAACGAATAAACCGTTGCTTAGGAGTACGAGCTCCCGGAGTTGTCGCCCCAACCGGAAACGTTGCAGGTAGGTTATCGTAACCATAAATCCGGGCAACCTCTTCGATTAGGTCGGCCGGAAGACTAATATCCCACCGGAACGGCGGGATGCTTACGGTAAACGTGCCCGCCTTTTCCGTGACGGTAAACCCTAGCCGCTTGAATATTGCAGTCACTTCAGTTGCTGTTAGTTTGGTTCCCAGCACATCATTAATGCGCTGCAGTGACACCGTCACGGTCACATCGGTGGCAGTGTGCCGGGTAGCCTCCAAGATTCCCTGAGCAACCTGCCCGTTAGCGTTCGTCATAATTAGCTGAGCCGCCGCATCGAGGGCCGCAACCACTGCAGCCTGATTAATTCCCCGTTCAAACCGCATTGCCGCTTCAGTGTGGAGGTTCTCTCGCCGGGATGTTTTCCGAATTGCCGTTGGGTTAAAGACCGCCGCTTCAAGAACAACGTCTGCGGTATCATTCGTAACTGCCGTCCGGGCACCACCCATGATACCTGCTAACGCAACCACTTCGTTAGCGTCCGCAACAACCACGTCGCCGGTCTTCAGTTTCCGTTCCGTTCCGTCAAGCGTTGTAAGACTTTCACCCTCCTGCGCCTGCCGGGCCGTCAACTGCTTCCCAGCAATTTCATTGTAATCAAAGGCGTGGAGCGGTTGCCCATACTCCAACAGAGCATAGTTAGTTGCATCGACAACGTTATTCACTGGCCGAATTCCCGCATTCCACAACCGAATCTGCAACCACAGCGGACTCGGGGCCACGTGGACGTTCCGAATAACGCGGGTCAGATACGTTGGGGCCACCTGCTCGTCAGCAGCAACACTCAGTAACGAATCGACTTTAACACCGTCATCTTCCTTAACGCTAACCTCCGGCAAATTAACTGGCCGGTCGTACATTGCACCCACTTCCCGAGCAACGCCCCGCATGCTCAGCATATCCGCCCGGTTTGGTGTAATGTCAACGTCAATGATATCTTCGTCCATTCCCAGGTACTTAAAAACGGGGTCTCCTGGGACAGCATCGTCCGGTAACACATAAATCCCATTCACGTATTCCTGCGGGACAACTGCTTCCGGAAAACCGATCTCTTGCAGGGCACAAATCATCCCCATTGAAACGATGCCGCGCATTTTCCCCTTCTTAATCTTCTCATTGCCTGCAATCCGCGAATTTGGAAGCGCAACAATGACCTTTTGGTCCGCAGCAATGTTCGGCGCCCCGCAAACAATCTGGTACGGTTCATCTTCGCCAACATCAACCTGACAAACATGCAGATGGTCTGCATTCGGGTGCTGCTCAACCTTAAGGGTGTGCCCCACCACAATCTTCTTTAAACCTGTTTCCCGTCGACTAGTTCCGTCAACTTCAACAGCTGTCCGCTCAATCTTTTCCGCCAACTCTTCCGGCTTAAGGTCGGCAACGTTCACGTATTCGTTTAACCACTTCGTTGAAACTTTCATTTGTTTATCCCTTCCGTGCAAACTGCTTCAAGAAACGTTCATCATTCAGATAGAAGTTCCGAATGTCATCGACCCCGTACTTCAACATCGCAAATCGGTCCGGACCCAAGCCAAAGGCAAAGCCCCCGTACTCTTCCGGATCAACGCCTGCCATTGACAGAACGTTTGGGTGAACCATTCCGGCGCCTAACACTTCAATCCAGCCGGTCTGCTTGCAAACAGCACATCCCTGACCGTCACACTTGAAACACGAAACATCAACTTCTGCCGATGGCTCGGTAAACGGGAAGTAACTTGGCCGCATCCGGATGTTCCGGTCAGCCCCAAACATCTTCCGGGCCAACAGTTGGAGGGTCCCTTTCAGGTCAGCCATGGTAATGTGCCGGTCAACCACAAGCCCCTCAATCTGGTGGAACTGGTGTGAATGGGTTGCATCATCCGTATCCCGGCGATAAACCTTCCCGGGAGAAATCATCTTAAGCGGTCCCTGGCTAAAGTCGTGTTTTTCCAGGGTCCGCGCTTGAACCGGAGATGTCTGGGTCCGCATCAAAATATCCTTTGTGATGTAAAACGTATCCTGCATGTCCCGCGCCGGATGATCCTTCGGCAGGTTCATCATTTCAAAGTTATAATGTTCCTCTTCAACTTCAGGACCATTGACTACCTGGTAACCCATCCCCAGGAAAAGTTCCTCGATTTCGTCAATAATCTGTTGCAAAACATGGGGCGCTCCGGATTTAACTGGTGTTCCGGGCAGGGTTACGTCCAGGGTTTCCTTTTCAAGCTTGGCTGCCATCTGTGCCGTTTCCAGTTCATCCTGCTTCGTTGCAATTGCCTGCTGGAGTGCATCACGTACCTCGTTAGCAAACTTTCCCACTTGCGGCCGTTCTGCCGGATCAATTTCTTTCATTCCCCGCAAAACCGCCGTAATCGGGCCCTTTTTACCAAGAAAATGAACCCGGATTTCATTTAACTGTTTAAGTTCAGTTGCTTCTTGCACTGCGCCAAGTCCTTCATCCCGCAATTGTTTTAGTTGTGTTGTTAAATCCATCAGTCTACTCCTTTCCAGATAAAGGCAAATAAAAAAAGCCCCGTCCAAATAGGGACGAGGCTTCGCGGTACCACCCTAGTTTTGGCGACAACTAATCACCAACACTCTTTACGGATAACGGGCGTCCCGAACTGTTTTTCGTTAATTAACTCCCAACAGTAGCTCCGGAAGTGAACTTCATCGCTTATTGAGGGGACCCTTCCAGCACCGGCCCCTCTCTGAACTCGCCAAACGACTACTCTTTTCCATCGTTGCCTTTAAAATCTTCGTTTAAATTTTAACCTGCTAGCCCAGGAGGCGTCAAGTTACTCGCAGTCATCAGCCGTATACCACTTATCAGCCCATTCGTGGAGAGCCGTCATCATCGCTTGGAGATCCTGCCCCCGCTTAGTTAACTGATATTGCTCCCGGCAGCAGCCCTCAACGGCCACCTTTTCAACAAGCCCTTCCTTGATTAATTCCTTTAACCGTTCAACCAAAACACGATCGCTACACTTATTAATTTTAGCCGCTAAATCGCGAAAACGCTGTGGTCCCGCCGTTAGGAGAACATCAATAATCAATCCGTTCCACTTCTTACCAAGAATACTAAAAATCTTCGTAAATTTCGGGCATAATTGAAAATCAGTCTGCATTACATTCTTCCTTTCAGTTATTTAATTGGTAACTGCTGCTGAACCAGGTGTTTTGTGTCCATTAATACATGGGTACTATATTCCTCAATTGCGGCATACTTATCAACAAGCGTTACCACGTAACCCTCAGGGTACTTCGGCGGAACGATGGTTGCTCCCCACATATGCTTGACAATAATGTCACGTTCCTTTGCGGTCAACGGCGTAATCTTTTCCGCATTCCGCAGGGCAATCCGGGGATGAATCCAGGCATGTGTTCCTAAGCTAAACTTGGTTGTCCGCCAGTCATAGTAAAACAAGTCATGCAATAACCCTGCCCGCGCAGTTGCCCGGGCATCAAGGTGGAGCCGGCGAGCAATCCGATAACTCTCGTAAGAAACCGTAATACAATGTTCCAGCCGCGTTGTTGCGTGGTGCTGAACAAAGTTTGCTAACCGTTGAACCTCCGGGCGTTCGAGTAAGTCCCGGACATACCCGACGTACACCGGATCAGCCTTCCATTCTCCCTGTTTCATGAATAACTACTCCTTTGTCAGCAAAATAACCGCTTCAATGCGTATCGTAGCCCGTGCCTGCTAAAAATTCAAGCGTAAACTAGCAGTGTTATTGATTCTTAACCGCCAATTAACTGAAACATCAAAATTCCAGCCGCAACCGCAACGTTTAGGGATTCTGCCTGCCCGGCGATCGGGATATAGAGGTTCATCGCTGTTTGGTGAAGCAAATCAGCACTCATGCCGTTTCCTTCGTTCCCCATTACCAATGCAAAATCCTGATGCTGGCCAACAGTGCGGTAATCCCGCGCATTTACGTTTAGTTCACTCCCAAAAACCGGGATTTTGCGATCCCTAAACGTGGTGACCCACTCCCCTAAATCGGGCGTTGTCACCAGGTGCAGGTGAAACTGGCTGCCCTGCATCGAACGCATAATTTTCGGCTGGTGGTAATCCGCCGTTCCGGGGCCAAAAACAACCCCGTTAAAGCCGGCCGCATCCGCCGTCCGCACCATCGTCCCGATGTTTCCTGGGTCCTGTACCCCATCAAGGAAAAGCCATGCGCCCTGAGCTTGGCTGGGTGTCACCGGTTGCTGGTCAACGAGAGGCGCCACCGCAAAGACCCCCTGCGGACTCGGTGTTGAACTAATTTTTTGGGCAATTTCACGGGTAATTGTGACCACTTCACAGTCCCCCGGAACTGATAAATCATCCAGTAAGCTAATTTCGTCAGCAACAATAATCAGTTCGTTGATCACCACCTGTGCAGCTAACGCTTCCTTTACCAGATGCCATCCTTCCAGTAAGTACCGGTGCTGCTTCTTCCGTCCCCGACTAGTCTGTAACTTTGCCCAATCCTTAACCCGGCGGTTTCCTGGGGCAGTAATCTCTTCTACCATAAATATTTCCTCCGTTTTTCGCTTCAACTAATGCCGCACACCACGGTAGTTATGATTTCCCTTAATCTTATGAACGTGCTGTTTGAAATGCGGGCCGTTATTCGTAACTAACTTAAAGTTCTTCATTTTACCGTTAAACGGCTGGCCACTTACCCGGATTTGCCGCCACGCCTTCATCGCCTGAATCATTGTCCCCAACTGTTTCTGCTGCGCAGGGTTGTTTTCCCGTAAAGCTGCAACGAAAATATCCGACTGGAGGCGCTGAATAAGACCGTCATGATAGTTTAACAGTTCGGGGGTGACGGGCGCGTGACGATACTGGTTAAACAAATCCTGGATCACCGTCATTGCTTCACGAACATTTTTCGGTTGCACATACCGCTGCGCTGGTTGTTTTCCCATAAGTGCTCGCCCCTTACTTGTTATCAAGCTCTTCGTCCGTCTTCAACACTGCCATAAAGGCCTCCTGCGGAACGTCCACCTTCCCGATGGCCTTCATCCGCTTTTTCCCCCGCTTCTGCTTCTCTAACAACTTCGCCCGCCGGTCCGGATCCCCGGTATGAATGCGGGCCGTAACGTCTTTCCGGTATGCTTTGATATTGGTCCGGGCGATAATTTTCGCACCAATCGCTGCTTGAATCGGGACTTCAAAGTTTTGCCGCGGAATAATCTTCTTTAACTTCATTACGATTTCCCGCCCGCGTTTTTCCGCAAACTCTTTGTGCGCAATAAAACTTAGGGCGTCAATCTTATCGCCATTGAGCAGAATATCAATTTTCACGAGTTCACTCGGCCGTGTCCCGTTCAACTCGTAGTCAAGTGACGCATAACCACGGGTACTCGACTTGAGCCTATCAAAGAAATCAAAGATGATTTCCGACAACGGCATGTCGTAAATAACATTTACCCGGTAGTCGTCGAGATACTCCATCGTGTCAAACTGGCCCCGTTTCCGTTGGCACAATTCCATTACCGCCCCAACATAGTCGTTAGGTACCATAATTGTCGCCTTTACAAAGGGCTCGTTAATCTGCTTGATTTCCGTTGCGGGGGGCATTTCTGCCGGGTTAGCCACGGCCTTATGCTGCCCATTTGTTAGTTCAACGTCATAGGTTACTGATGGGGCAGTGGTAATCAAACTCAGGTTAAATTCCCGCTCTAACCGTTCCTGAATCACGTCCATGTGGAGTAAGCCGAGGAACCCACACCGGAACCCAAAGCCCAGTGCCTGGGAAGTTTCGGGCTCAAACTCAAGGGCCGCATCGTTCAGCTGCAGTTTTTCGAGGGCGTCCCGTAAATCGTTATACTTAGCGTTATCCGTGGGGTATAGCCCAGAATATACCATCGGGCTCATTTCCCGGTAACCGGCTAACGGCTTCTCGGTCGGATGATCCGCATTAGTAACGGTATCCCCCACCCGCGTGTCCTGGATATTCTTAATGCTGGCAGTGATGTACCCAACATCCCCGGCAATTAACATGTCCCGTTTTAACGGCTTCGGGGAGTTTACGCCCACTTCGGTGACTTCGTACTCTGCGCCGCTATTCATCAGTTTAATCCGATCGCCGGCCTGAACGGTTCCCTCAACAATCCGGACGCTTAGAACAACGCCCCGGTAGTCATCGTAAACCGAATCAAAGATTAATGCCTTTAACGGCGCCTGCAAATCACCCGTTGGTGCGGGCACCTGGTGAACAATCTGCCCGAGGATTTTCTCAATTCCAATCCCCTTTTTGGCGCTGGCTAATACGGCGTCACTGGCATCGAGCCCAATGACGTCCTCAATCTGCTGGCGCACCTTTTCGGGCTCCGCCGATGGAAGATCGATCTTATTGATTACAGGTAAAATTTCCAGGTCATCGTCCAGGGCCAGGTACACGTTTGCTAACGTTTGCGCCTCGACCCCTTGAGCCGCATCAACGACCAGCAATGCCCCTTCACACGCTGCAAGGCTCCGGGAAACCTCATACGAAAAGTCCACGTGGCCGGGGGTATCAATCAGATGAAAAATATACGTCTCCCCGTCCTTTGCCGTATAATGCAGTTCCACCGCATTCAACTTAATCGTGATTCCCCGTTCCCGCTCAAGGTCCATTGAATCCAGCAGTTGGTCCTGCATTTCCCGCTTGGAAACAGTATCGGTTAACTCAAGAATCCGATCGGCAAGCGTTGATTTCCCGTGATCAATGTGGGCTACAATCGAAAAATTGCGGATGTGGCGCTGCCGCTCCTGCATTGCTTTTAAGTCCATCGTGCTCCTACCTTCCGTTCAATCGTCATTGTTCTTATTATAGTAAGTCTGGGGGAAACCAGTCAATTTCTCATTGTAAACAAAAAGCCACCGCCGTAACGGTAGCTTTCTGCTTGATACGAAAATGAATAGTTCTTAGGTTTAGTTCCGCTTCTTCCGCTCAGCTAAACCAAACATGCTTAAGATTCCGGCTAATCCTAATCCCAGAATCCCGGCCATTGATGCAGCACTATTCTGGGCATCACCAGTGTCTGGCAGGGCCTTCTTAGTAGCCTGCTTGTTAGCCGTTACCGTGTCAGCGTACACAACATCGGCGTCCCCACTCTTGTATGATGCCTTTGCGGTTGACCGCATAACGTAGTGGCTGCTAATTTCAGCACTCGTCATTGGCTGCTGATCCTTAATCCACTGAACGGACGTTGTGTTGTACGGTTCGTCCGCTTTCAATGCGGCTTCTAATTCGTCCAGCTTCTGCAGAGCAGACTGGTATGCAGTCTGGTACTTAGCTAAGGTTGCCTGGTCCGCGTTTTCCTGGGCCTGAGCCTGGTTGAGTGCCTGAACCGCGTTGTTGTAATCGTTCTGAGCGTCTGCCAGGGCCTTCTTGGCGTTAGCGATGTCCGCTGGAGTGATACTGTTCAACGTCTTCTGGTCGTTGTCCAGCTGATTCTGCGCGTTCTGCAAGTCGTTCTGCAGATTGTTCAGGTCCTGCTGATCCTGTTGTAACTGCTTCTGGTCGTTCTCTAACTGCTTAACGCCAAAAGTCTGTTCGTCATTGTTCAGCTGGTTTTGCGCATTCTGCAGAGCCTGCTGGTCGTTCTTCAGCTGGTTTTGCGCAGCGGTTAAGGCTGAGTTATCCGCATTACTTAAACCAACAGGATTACCGACGGCGTAAACTGCTACCCAACCACCATCATACTCAGCAATTCCAATACTACCGTAGGCTGGATTCATCATCATGTTGTGATGCGGCTTGGCAGGCCAATCTATATTGATACCCTTTGGATCGTTATACCAAATATCGGCCATATCCGTTCCATTGCCACCACCAAATATCGAACCAACAGAAACATCACCAGCAACACCATTCTTTTCAGGATACCCCATTGCATGAATTTGATTATTTTGGCCTTGCCAATCCGGATTCTCTTTTGCGCCATCCTTTGCCCGCTGTTCAGCGTACTTTTGGAGATTATCGGCAACCTTCAGCGGAGCAAGGCCGTTCTGCGTGCGCCACTTATTGATTTCATTCAAAGCAGCCTGTTCCTTGTCAGTTAAACTAACAGGATTCTGTGTCTCCGCCTTCTTAACATTCTGCTCATCCTGGTTAACCTTGTTTTGCGCATCGGTCACCGCCTGCTTGTCCGCAGCAATCTTGGACTGCTGTTCTGGTGTTAACTTGTGTTGCTGGTCCTGCGCAACCTTGGTCTGGTCATTCTTCACATCGTTTTGCTTGTTAGCGATTGCCGTCTTGTCACTGCTAATCCGCTGCGACTGCTTGGACATATCGTTCTTTAGTGAGGATGGTTCGTTAACCTTGGACTGGGCACTGTCTAACTTGGACTTAGCGCTGTTAACGTTAGCCTGCGCTGAACTTACCTTGGTCTTGTCGTTGTTGACAACACTCTGGGCGCTGTCCATGCTGGCCTTAGCGCTGCTGACAACTTTCTTTTGACTAGCAACGGCCGCCTTGTCACTTGAAATCTGTGACTGGCTCTTGCCATCGTGGTGCGTTGTCGTTGTGACCTTGGTTTCGTCACCAATGTGTTGCTTGGTAACCGTAACAGAGTCAGCATGAACGTTAGCTGCGCCCATTCCGGCAGCAACCGTGGCTGCTCCAACGGCTGCCGCTGTTAATAATTGCTTCTTCTTCTTCATAAAGAATACCTCCGAATAAATCAAACCTATGTAGCTCTCATCTAACATACTCATCATACAACAAATGAGGGTACCCCCCCCCATTACATTTTAGTTACAAACCTTATTAGTTTTTCTAAATTACCGTTCGTCGTTGTGTCCGATAAGCGTTTTAATCACCTGATTAACCCTGTACAGCATTGGCTTTAACGGCTTTTCGAACCAGCCAATCGTTCGGTACGGTGTTCCGCCAAATGATTGTTTAAACTTTAACACACCATCACTACCATCGAAGTTTCCCGTTACCATGTAAAAATTATATGTTGGAATATGCTTTTTTAACGCAATCTGCATCACATAGTCCTGAAGGAGATACTGGCCATGATAATTACCAAACTGCTTATTATTAAAACTAAACAGGTACGCTAACTCCTGTGGATGAGTACAGAACATTCCACCTGATAACGTCAACACATTACCATACGTCTTCCGCTCATCCTCGGCCTGGGTAATATTCCGCTGCTTACCCTTGATTTGTTGCAAAAACTCATTTTTACGCCGTTGCAATTTAGGCGTATCCTTCTTCTCAAGGCGCGCATCAACCTTGTCAATGCTCTGCTGCAATTGCTCAATCTCTTTTTTATTCCGCGCGATAAAATCATCCAAGTTCAAGCGTGCCATTAGGTAATAAACATCATCACCGTATTCTTGGTACGCACTCTGATAAAAATGCAGCGTCTTATCCGCAAAAGAACGCCGTTCAGCCGTGGCAGCCGTTTGCTTCTTAAATTCTGGCAATTCGTCATAACTTAAGCGGTCAATGTATACCCCCAGCTTCTCGGCACGCTTAATATCATTTCGTGCTTGTTTGCTGTACGTTGCCCGTAATTCATCGACCGAATGAATGGGCCGTAAATCCTTTCGGTACTCGTACCCTAATCCGATTAACGGAATCCGGTTATCCGTAACGGGATGCTGCTCAACGTGCTTGTATCCACTATTCACCATCAGCTCAACAAGCGACTGATTAAACTGGGCAACCACCTTTCCCTGGTTATCAAGCCGTTCCGCATCAAGTGGCGGCGTCACCCTAATAGCAAGCGCCCCCTGCTGCTTGAAAAAGCATTCCGCTTCGCCAAAGAAAAAACTGACCAATTCCTGGTTAGAATAATCCATCAACGGTCCGGCCCACATCGAATAAATATCGCCCATCCGGGCATGGTCAACAAAATAAGTCGAACCAGCAACTAATTGGCCATTTTCCCTGACTCCGATACAACCAACCTTCTTGGATTGCTTATTCATATTGTATTGGCCACGTAACTGCATAAACCGTCCGAGGGGATGTTGCTTCCCGAACTGTTCGTATTCGTCTAGCGATAACTCTGAGATAAACTCCATCACACGTTCCTCCCACTACTTTACGTCGTTCCCGTGGCCCAAAATTGTCTTAACAACATGGTCAATCCCGTACTTTATCGGTTGTAACGGTTTTTCAAACCAGCCCATCGTCCGGAACGTTGCTCCCTTAAAGAGCTGTTTAAACTTTAGCACTCCATCCGTGCCATCAAACTTCCCGGTTACCATGTAGAAGTTATACGTCGGAATTCCCCGTTCAATTGCCATCTGCATCATGTGGTCCATTAAGTAATGCTGGCCATAATAGTTACTAAATTGCTTATTAGTGAAACTAAACATGTAACTAATTTCCTGCGGCTGAATATAAAACATTCCACCGGATAAAGTAATTACATCGCCATTTTCCTTTTGCTCATTCTTTGCACGGGTGAGCGCTTTATTTAGGCTTTTAATCTGCTGCCGTCCCTGGCTTAGCTTAGTTTTTAGCTTCTTTGAACTGGCATCTTGTAACTTGGCGTTGAGTTCGTCTACCTCTTGTTGCGCCTTCACCAATTCTTGTTCCTTATTAGCAATGAAATCAGCGAGATTTAGACGCGCTTCAATAAATACCACGTTGTCCTTAAATTCCTTGTACGCATGCTGATAAAAGTCCAGCGTTTGGTCGTGATATTCACGCTGTTCAGCCGTATCTTCCGTATGCTTTTTAAATGCGGCCAAATGGTCATAATCAATTCGTTCAAGGTATACGCCAAACCGTTCTGCCCGCTTAACGTCGTTCCGCGCACGTTTATCGTAAGTAGCCCGAAGTTCTTTTACACTGTTAATCTTACTTAGATCCTTCCGGTACTCGTAACCCAAACCAACCTTAGGCATTCGGTTATCCGTAACGGGATTTTGGGGAACGTTCCGGTATCCCCGATTAATTAAATGCTGTCGAACATTTTCGTTATATTCAGCAACGACTTGGCCCTGATCATCCAGTTGTTGAACATCCAAAACTGGGGTAAACCGAAAAGCTAGTGCTCCCTGCTGCTTGAAAAAGCGTTCTGCATTGTCAAAAAAGAAATCTACCAGTTCTTCGTTATCATAGTCCATCAAAGGGCCGCCCCACACGGAGTAAATATCCCCCATTCGGGCATGATCAATAAAGTAAAACGCCCCAGCAATAACGTGCTCATCATCGTCAACAACACCAAGGCAGCCCGTCTTTTTGGAAAGCTTATTCATATTGTATTGCCCGCGTGACTGCATATACCTTCCAGCTGGACAAGACTGTTCAAATTTTTCGTATTTGTCAAATGGCAAATTAGCTACAAATTTCATTTATTTCTCCTCAATTACCGAACGTCACTGCGCCCTAGCAGTTTCTTCAGCCACCGATTAATTTGATATTTAACCGTGCTTAATGGCTTTTCAAACCAGCCAATCGTCTGATACGTCTGGCCACCGAAAGATTGTTTAAATTTTAAGATTCCATCAGTGCCATCAAAATTTCCTGTAACCATGTAGAAGTTATACGTCGGAATTTTTCGAGCAACCGCCTGGTTTAACATGTAGTCCTGCAGTAAAACCTGGCCGTGATAATTCCCAAATTCCTTGTTATTAAAACTAAACATATACGCAACTTCCTGGGGCTCTGTATAAAACATTCCACCAGAAAGCGTAATAACATCACCGTACTTTTGTTGTTCTGCCTGTGCTTGCTGAATATTCCGTTGCTTGCTTTGAATTTGCTGTTCAAATTCAGCTCGTCGCCGGTTAAGCTTCTTTGTTTGTTTTACCTTCAACTTATCATCAATCTTGGCAATTTCATCAGATAAAGCAGTGATCTCGTCCTTGTTACGCCGAATAAAATCTACTAGATTTAGTTGGGCCATCAAAAACTGAACATCGTCACCGAATGCCTGATATGCATGTTGATAAAAAGTAAGCGGTTTGTCAGCAAAGTCACGCCGGTCCGCTGTCAACGCTGTTTGTTTTTTAAATTCACCTAACTCGTTATAATCCAACCGCTTAACGTAAACACCCAATCGCTCAGCCCGCTTAACATCATTCCGCGTTTGCTTGGCATACGTTGCCCGGAGTTCATCAGTCGAGTGAATATTAGTTAAGTCTTTTCTGAATTCAAACCCCAATCCAACACCGGGATATTTATTATCTTTAATTGGTTCCTGTGCAACGTGTCGAAATCCAAGATGGCCAAGGTGATTAATCAACTCATTATTCATGGTCGCCTTTGTATGCCCCTCGTCATCCAAAACAGCCGCGTCTAATGGCGGGGTAATTCTAAATGCTAATCCCCCTTGTCCACGGAAGAAACGAGTGCACGATTGAATAAAGAAATCTAAAACCACGCTATCAGAATAATCTAATAATGGTCCACCCTTAATTGAATAAACATCCCCAAATTTAGCGTGGTCAACAAAGTAGTAAGCTGCCGCAACAAGATGGCCATTATCGCCATAGACCCCCACACAACCAACGGGCTTATTGTTCTTAGTAACCGCTAACTGTGCGGAAGTTTGCATATATCTTCCTAACGGATGTTGCGCTGCAAATTGCTGAAATTCGGATAATGGTAAGTCACTCTTAAATTCCACGGTATATCACCTCACGTAGACATTAACCAGTTTATTATATAATATCTGTCCCTAATATCCATCCCTTTAACCCACTATCCGTCCTGCGTTTTAGAATTTTGTAATAATATACAGGTATCATGATTAAGGAGTGAACATATCGTTGCATTCAATACATAATACAAACAAGAAGTCTTCTCGTTTAAAAATATTATTGACCATTTGTATGGTCTTATTATTAATATGGTCTCTTCGTTTAAACTTGGCGAATACGGATGAAACATATTCTCTCGAACTTCTTAGGCATTCTTTTTGGTCAATTATCCAACTAGACGCTCTTGACGTCCACCCCCCTTTGTATTATCTCGTATTAAAACTATTGTTTAAGGTTACTTTTATTAGCAACTGTAGCCCGTTTGTTCAAATAATTATTGGCCGCTTATTTTCTGTTGGCTGCTTCTTCTTAACAATTTTAATTATTAACTCAATAGTTTCTTCCCTTTTGAATAAGCATACTTCTCTGTTTATCTTTGTACTTACTTTACTCATGCCCTCGGTTCTTTGGTATTCGACCAACATTAGAATGTACGCCTTGGCAGCATTATTTATTAGTTGTGAATTGTTTTTCATTTACCAATTTGAGACCCTTGGAAACTTTTCATTCATAATTTGCGCTACCATCTTTGCTGGCGCTGCTGCTTGGACTCATTACTTTGCAGCGGTTAGCGCAGGGCTTCTCCTTATGTTTTTTTGGCTTTACGCGCTTCACACTCGTCATTATAACAAGGTCGGAGCATATACAATTGCCGGAATTGGTCTTATCGTTCTCTTTATTCCGTGGTTAACAATCGCATACAGCCAACTAAAAAGCGTGCATGGGAGTTACTGGATTAAAAACTCTCTTTACGATTATATTGGAAGCTTTTACTACGTTCACTTGACTGACATTGTAGGTCTTCATGCGTTTTCTATTTTGGCGGTTCTCTTTCTAGTTGTTCTCATATTTGTCTTAATTAACGGAATTAAACTACTTGATAATTCGGCGTTTAATCTATACTTTATGGCAATTAGCGGAACGATGATTGGAACAATCGGACTCGGCTTTCTAATTTCTGTCTTAATGCGCCCGATTTTTGTTCCCCGTTACGTCTACCCGATTTTCTTCCCGTTTATCTGTTTTTCAATGCCACTAATTAAGCTATACTTCCAACAACAACCGCGGTTCGGTGGAAAAGCACTCATAGCTCTTGCTACTTTAGGCGTCCTAATTAATACGGCTAAGGGTGTTCATGGATTAAAAGAGGATGTTACTGCCGTTCGAACTGTAAATATTGATAAGTCGTTTAAAACAGCGGTCAAGTGTAACCATGATACGGATGCGCAAACTCTTTTCCTAGCTTACTGCCTTCCAAAGCACCGAATTACAACTACGCAATACAAAATCAGAACCAGAACGGTTCAATCGGAAAAATTATTTGATAAAACCTTTCCGAACGTCGTAACTCATAAATAAATAGGTACTTGACACCATTTTAACGTATATAAAGACCGCGTCGAAAAACGCGGTCTTTTTATTTCTAGTTAAAAGCCATCACTTGACTGAACATCATCCCAATATGCCTTATAAATAGCCTTTGTCGTATCCATTTCTGCCGTAAAGTTATTAACGTTAGCCGAAATTCCCGGGTACACGACAACCACGGCAACTTGCGGATTTTTATACGGCGCATATGAAATCGCATCATACGTATAGGTATCATGCCCATCAGTAACCGTTTGCGCCTGACCAGTCTTAGCTGCAACGGCTGGCTTTATGTCCCCAAGCGGTTTCCCAGTCGTATATTGGCTCGAACCATGCGCAACTGCCCACATACCTTCTTTTAAGACGTTCCACTGCGCAGATGTTGCTGAAACGACATTTAATACTTTAGGAGAGTACTTATACTGTATTTCACCTAATTTACCATTCTTCATTGGCTTTCTAATGGCGGACACAATATGAGGTTGCAATCGGTACCCGCCATTGGCAATCGTTGATACATATTGTGCAAGTTGCATGGTTGTATACGTATCATACTGCCCAAAACCCATGTACAACGCCTGGCCTATATGTTTCTTATCACTCTTTCCTTTCATTCCGGCTGTCTCACCAGGAATATCAATTCCTGTCTTTACCCCTAGACCAAACTGGGCAAAATTATTTCGTAATTGGCTAAAAATTGAAACAGGCATCTGTAACTTCTTTCCCGGGGCGTACTTAAAGCCTCCCATTCTCATAATCAGCTTAACCATGTAATCGTTAGAGGATACCTGCAATGCTTGTTGAGCAGTTAAGTTCATATCAATCGTTTGACCTTTTTGATCAAACCAAGAGGCAATCCGCGCAATTCCTTGCAACACAATTGGCGTATCCTCAATTGTATTATTCTCTGGCGTAATAGCCCCGCTCTGGAGTCCTCCCATTACCATCGCAGGCTTAACGGATGACCCCATCGCGAACGCCTGATTAATTGTACCTAATGCATCCGATGATTGCTTACCTGTTTTAGGATCACGGTGAACTCCTGCGATTCCAATTACCGCGCCATTATTTGGGTTAATAACAACGGCATATCCTCCCTGACATTGCGGACTAGCACCAGAAAGACTATTAACCTGTTTCTGGATAATCCCCTGCAAGTCATTCTGGAACTTAGCATTAATCGTTAACTGAAGGTCGCTTCCGTTCTGCCCGCCGTATTCCTTGACTTCCTTCTTAACCTTGTTGTTCTGAGTTTCAACCTTAATCGTCTTCTTAGTTCCCTTAAGAACATTCTCATACTCCGATTCAAGATAACTGGAACCGACGCTATCATTCCGGGCGTACCCTTCGGCCAACAGTTCATTAACCTGGTTTTCCGGAAGTCCCTGCCTTTGGGTCGTCACCGTTCCGACGATACTCTTGATTGAATCCCCATTTGGATAGTTCCGACTCCAACTCGTTCCAACCTGGATTCCGGGCAATTGTGCCATGTGCGCACCAACAAGAGCCATTTCCTTGTCGCTGACGTCCTTCGTCTTAATGTATACGGTTGATAGTGACAATGCTCCGTTCATCTTATTAAAAATCACTGCGGCATTCTGCTGCGCTGCCGATAGGTTTTGTCCCAGATGATGGCGACGAACATAATCCTGCTCCGCCTTCGTCAGCTTCCCGCCGGTCATCGTATCAGCACCGCTGATCTTCTTCACGATGCGGGCATTATTCTTAGGATTAGCTAAATAATACTCAGCCTTCTGCGCAGAACTTAGCGTGTTCGTTCCCACGGAAAGAAATTTCCCGAGTTCGTTAGCAACCTGGTACATCTGGGCATCCGTTACGTTTAACGGCTTCGTATAGGTGATTGCCCGGGAAGAATCGTTCCCCACAAGCACCTTCCCGGTTGAGTCAAAAATCATCCCCCGTTGGACATTTCGGGTTTCAACCTTAGTCGAATTATTCGCCGCTTCCGCCGCAAACCGTTTTCCTTGCATAATTTGCAGGTGCGCCATTTGAATAATTAACGCTACAAACAACATAAAAACCAGGAAAAACAGGAGATTTAGCCGGAACGGAATAATTGATTTATTGTCCCGCGTACCCTTCTTCTGTTGCTTAAACTTAATTTTTCCGAGTGATTTCTTCATTCCGCTCTTCTCCCTCTTATCAGGGACTTCATCCACCCTGATTTCAGACGTTAGTTCAAACTCCATCCTACCATATTTTATAGGTAACGAGTAGAACGTCCCAAATAAAATCCAAGAGTGCAATTCCCAGCTCACAGAATTTATTCTCCCCCTTAATCGTGGTAGACTAGGAAAGAATATTATCGGTAATAAACTGGAGGTTTTTGCAATCAAACGTACTAAACAATTTCTAAAGGACCATTATCAATTGATCCTAAGTTTCATGTGTCCTGCAGCCATCATGTTGGGGTACTTCATCTACCGGCACATGGCCCCCTTTGGCTCCCAAACAATTTTAACGGTCGACTTAGGGGAACAATACATTGATTTTTTCCGTTACTTTAAGCACATTCTGTTACACCCTAGTGGCTTCTTCTATTCCTTTAGTAAGGCCATTGGGGGCGGAATGTTTGGTGACGTTGCGTACTACCTATTAAGCCCGTTTAACCTCATCCTGCTCCTCTTCCCGGGAAACAGCATTGTATCGGGAATCCTGTGGCTCACAGTCCTCAAGTATGGTTTGGCTGGGCTTGCCTTCGGGTACCTATTGAAAAAGCGCAACCTACAAACCGGTGTAATGGTGCCCGCCTTTGCAACCAGTTACGCACTAATGGCATGGTTCGTCGCCAACCAGCTCAACTTGCTCTGGCTTGACGCGGCCATTTTTCTCCCGTTGATTGCCCTAACCCTCATGAACATGTTGGAGGAAAAGAACAGGTATGCCTACTCCCTAATGCTTGCATTAATGATGGTCATCAACTACTACATGGGATACATGATCTGCATCTTCCTGGTGCTCTTCTTCTGCTGGTTTGAGGCAAACCGCCACATTTCACGGCAACAGCTTTTCAAGGACGGATGGCTTTTCATTAAGCGCTCCCTTCTTGCGGCAGCAATTGGGGCAATTATTCTATTACCAACGGCATACTCCCTGCTTAACAGTAAGGGGGCTTATACCCAGGCAATGACTACCAAGTTCCAGTTCTTCCTACCAAAGATTATGTCGAAGATGGTTCTTGGCGCCTACAGTTTTAACCAGATGTCATGGGGATTACCGAACATCTTTGTTGGTAGCCTGGCCCTCTTTGGAACCATTGTCTACTTCCTGACGTCCCGGTTTAGTTGGCGTCAACGGCTGGCTGCTTTGACAGTCAGCGTGTTTCTTGTAGTTTCAATGACGTTTGACCCCCTTGTCCTGTTCTGGCACGCCTTTCAGTTCCCTGTTTGGTATCCGTGCCGGTTCTCATTCGTAATTAGCTTCTGGATGGTCTTCCTGGCAGCGGTCACGTTTAAGAACGAGCACCTTACAATCACGTGGTGGCAAGCGGGAATCGTCGCGCTCTTATTCGGGGGAATAATCACCTACAACTTCGTTAACATTAAAAAGTTTGGCTACGTTAACCCTACCGAACTCTACCTCTCACTGGCATTCGGGATTGTTATTCTTCTACTGCTCTTTATTCAGCCGGCTGACCGGTTTGTCCATCTTCGAAACGTTTTGCTTTTCTGTGCGGTTCTGGGTGAAATGGGAACCAACGTTGTCCTCTCCCTCGGTAGTATTACGTACCTATCAAAGAGTGACTACGACGTTCCTGCAACCCAGTTAGCCGTTGATAGCCGCCAACTGCACCAACTGGATGACGGTTTTTACCGGGTAAGTGAACTTTATAACCGGGACCGGAACGACGGGATTGCGTTTAACATGCATACCGGTTCGTACTTTAGTTCCGCCCTTGAAAAGGCAATCCCTGACTTTTACGGCAAAATTGGGGACCTTGACGGGGATAACAACGTTTCTTACAGTAACGGAACCGTGGTGTCGGACGGGCTGCTTAACATGAAGTACGCCATTGCCCCGACAACCAACCAGACCACCCCGCCGCTCAACCAATTAACCGAGATTAATAACCTAACGCTTTACGACCGGGTCGACTCAACTGCGCACACGGCCATCTTTAGAAACCCGTATGCTGCCGGAATTGCGTACGCAGCCGGCGACAAAATCAAACACATGCCGGCAATGTACGATAATCCGATTGCATACCAAAACGAGTGGCTCAACGCAGTTTTAGGGAACAAAAAACAACGGAGTTACTTCAAAGTAGCCGACTTTAACGGTGTTCAGTATACAAATTCGACCGGTGGTAATACACTTACTAACCAAATTTTTTCAAAGAAAAACCAGGCTAACGACGGTAAGATTGCCTTGACCTTTGTCCCGGATTCAAACGACATCTACTACCTAACGCTTGGTGCGGCACTGGCAAGCCAAAACAACAACGCAACGGTCTCGCTGAATGGTCAACCACTTTACCAGGATGGCAGCTTCCGGCACACCGTGATTGCGAACGTCGCAAGTGAGAACAAACACCAACGGGTGAGTGTTTCAATTGACTACACCCAACCTAGCGTTCAACTTCAAAACTTCGTGCTGTACCGAATGAACAACCACGCTGTTACCCAAGGGCTTAAGGATGTCCAGCGGCATTCCCTCCACGTTACGCGGTTCAGCTCCCGGAAGATTATTGGAACAATTACTGTTCCACGCGACAAGCACATCGTGACAACAACCATTCCGTACTCAAAGGGCTGGCACGTCCGGGTTGACGGCCGCCGGGTAAAAACCTTTAAGGTTCAGCAGGCTCTCATGGCGTTCAACGTTCAACCAGGAAAGCATACTATCAAGATGACGTACACCCCGCCGTTCTTCTACGTGGGACTGCTTGTCAGTCTTCTGGCAATCGCCTGGGTTGGATATCAACTCCGTGACTCATTTGAAGACTTGAAACGGCGGATGCGGAAATAACCATCCTGCTTAAAAGAGGAGAAAATGGTGGAAACTGATTGCTCAGTTTCCACCATTTTTTATATCGTTAATAAGATTCCTAACTACTCACCATCAAAATCCATTAGTGCCAGCGTATCGTACCCCTTAATCCGCTCGCGACCCTTCAGCTGCGTCAGCTCAATTAGAAAGGCACACCCAACGACAATCCCACCAAGTTGTTCAACAAGGTCAATCGTCGCGCTAATGGTTCCACCAGTAGCTAGTAAGTCATCCGTAACAAGGACGCGCTGGCCCGGCTTAACCGCATCTTTGTGCATGTACAGAGCAGACGTTCCATACTCCAAGCTATACTCAGCCTTTACGGTTTCACGGGGAAGCTTCCCTTTCTTCCGGGCAGGGGCAAACCCGACCCCTAACTCGTAGGCGACCGGTCCCCCGACAATAAAGCCCCGGGCTTCCGGCCCAACAATCATTTCAACGCCCTTATCCTTAGCAAACTTTACAATCTGATCCGTTGCTTCCCGAAAAGCAGGACCGTCAGCTAAGAGTGGTGAAATATCCCGGAAAATAATCCCCTTTTCCGGATAATCAGGAATACTTGCGACGTACTTTCTTAAATCTAATGCCATTTTTGTAATACTCCTTTACTGGGCAGCCTTTCCAGCTAATTCTTGTACCAATGCCGTTAGGGCACTTACCGAACTATCCAGTAATTGATGCTCAAGCAACACCGCATCCGCCCGGGCTTTATACCGCGGTTGCACCGTTAAATCAACGGTTTGATCCGTCGACTGCGCATCCATCAACCCCGCATTGACCGTCACTAATCCAGCATCTTGTAATACCTGAATCATGAACACTAGGTCAGTTACCGGGAGATGAAGGTACGTTGCCAGCTCCCCAATCCGGTGCCGGACATCAACTTGGTGATGTTGCCGGGCGAACTTATAGAGTTTACCAAATTGTGCCCGACTTGGCAAACTTAGTCGTCCTGCGCTGTGATGGGCAAGAATTCGCACCTCGACTGGTTGGACCGCCTGCATCACCCGTTTAAGCTGGGCGCGGGTAGCTGGACAATCCACCACCGTAAGGGTTTCTGCCGGCTTTAGCGCCGTGGTTGCAGAACAAACCGTTATATCTTTTCGCGAAGGCAGGTGGGTACACAACTGGTGGGCCAGCTGTTCGTCAAAACACACGTATAACCCTGGGGTTGTAAATAACCCTGGTCCCCACCGGTGAGTCCGGTTATCAACCACCTTGATCGCACCAGAGGCCGTTTCTGCCGCCTCCGTTGTCATCATGTCCTTAATCATTACCTGCGGCGTCGTCCGGCCCCGAAAAACATTTTTACTCAATTCGCCAACAAGCCGCAGGGTGGCCCGATCCTGCTTGATAAGCGGAATCGTATCCCCAACCGAAAAGGCGACGGCATTCAACCGCGCTTCCTGAAACGTTACCCGCAGGTGTTCCTGGTCCTTCCCCATTGCGCTAATTGTCGGGGGAGTTGCTCCGGTAATTTCAAAGACGGGTTTAGGATTTTCCGGCCCAAACGGCGCAAGCACCGCTAATTCGTTAATCAGGTTCAAAGTCACCTGCTGGGCCGAAAGCTGACCACTGATGGTTAATGCGGGTTTCTCTGGACGAGTAACCTGTGCGGAGTACTCCTCATCAAGAACCGTTTGCAGGCCCTGCAAGGCTTCCTTAGTACAGGCCAAGCCACACGCCATGTGGTGCCCTCCAAAATTCGTCATTAAATCTCGGTGACCATCCAGGGCGGCAAAGAGATTATAGGCTGCAACCGACCGGCCAGACCCCTTTGCTTCTCCCCGCCGACTATCATAGTTTAGGACCACGGTAGGATTTCCGGTTTGCTCAACTAACCGGCTTGCAACAATTCCTAAGACGCCTTCGTGCCAGTCAGTCCCCCAAACCACGTTTACCGCATGGGAATGTTTCTTATGGGCCAAATACTCGCCCGCTTCAGTAGTAATTTGGTCCACTAACTGCTTACGCTGATCATTTAACTTCGTTAGGTGTTCCGCTAACGCTGTTGCCCGCTCCTGGTCGAAGGTCGTCAGTAATTCAACCCCCTCCTGAGCGCTTTCCATTCGTCCCAGCGCATTCAGACACGGTGCCAACGTATAGCTGATTGTTTCTTCGTCAATCTCTGTAAACGAAGTATTAGTCGCCTTCAATAACGCTTGTAACCCCGGGCGCGAAGTTGTCCGTAAAGCTGCCAGCCCAAACGTGACAAGTGCCCGGTTTTCGTCCACTAACGGAACAAGGTCGGCAACCGTCCCCAACGCAACCAGGTCAAGAAGTTCTGCCGGCGGTTCCTCTAAAAGCGCAGATGCCACCTTAAAGGCAACGCCCGCACCAGATAATCCGCCAAACGGGTACTGACCGGCAGGATGACGGGGGTGAATCACCGCGGTTGCTACTGGAAGTTCCTCAGGAAGTTCGTGGTGGTCAGTTACCACAACGTCCACTCCCCGCTTCATCGCATCCGCAATCACATCTTTTCCAGAAATTCCGTTATCGACGGTTACAATTAACTGCGTGCCCGCAGTAATCAACCGGTCATAAGCTGCCTTATTCGGCCCGTAGCCGTCCTTAAACCGGTCGGGAATGTACGCTTCAACATTGGCTCCAAGCTGCTCGAGGGTTTCAACCATAATGGCAGTACTCGTCAAGCCATCAACGTCGTAATCGCCGTATACTACGATTTTCTCTCCCGCAACAATGGCCTGCTTAATCCGCTCAACCCCCGCCTTCATATCATGCATCTGGAAGGGATCATGCAAATCAGTCTCCTGCGGGTGTAAAAAACCGTCAATTGTTTCGACCGTCCGGTAGCCGCGGTCAACTAACAAATCAACTACTAACCGATTTAATCCCGTTTGCTGGACCAACTGCTCGTAGTCAACGGCTGGGTCCTCCTTTAATGGCACCCACTTACTCTTTGCTTTAACCACAACTTACCACCTATTTGTCCGTTTGCTGGGAGGCCTGCTTCTTGCTCATCCGCTTATTCTGCGTTTTCAACCGTAGAATGGTCGGCACCGCTCCCATAAAGGTAATAACCATTCCAATTAGAAGCGCACCCACAATAATTACGACTAACGGTAGCCGGACAGTTCCAAACAAGAAGTAAACCGTTACCTGCTGAAAGTTAGCCATTGCAAAAATAACCACGATTAGTGCAAGAACAACAGCACCAATCAATTTCAATTGTCGTTTCATTTTCATTCCCCTATTTCTTGTTAAACACCGTCGCCGTCAACCAATCTGCTACCCGGGGAGCCCAATCATACGCCCGGTGAGCCGCCTCAAACAGCCACGGCGTATTCAACTCGCGTTTACCCGTGAGAACGGCCCGGACTACCTGAGCAGCCACCTTCTCTGGTGTTAGGGCTAACGATCCTAACTGGTCAAGGTAATCAGCTGCCGCTCCTGCATGCGCAAAAAACGGGGTGCGCATCGGTCCCGGGTTAACCGTAAGCACGTGCACTCCCGTCTGCCGTAACTCAAGACGAAGGGCGTTTGAATAGGCAATTACAGCTGCCTTCGTTGCAGCATAGACCGCCGCTTTGGGGGTCGCAACCTTTCCCGCACTCGAAGCCACGTTCACAATCGTTCCGGAATGGCGGGCAGCCATTAACCGGGCCATTTCCCGGCTCGCGGTAATGGTCCCTACCGTATTAACCCGAAACATTTGTGCGGTAACTTCCGGGGGCATTTCAATCGCCGGCATCATCCTGCCAAATCCCGCACAGTTGATCCCAATCTCAATTGGTCCAACCTGCCGTTCAACCGCTGCGATTGTTCGCACTACTTCACTGGCATTCGCAACGTCCGTGAGAAACAGGGTTGCCGGCTGCCCTGATAGCCGGGCACATTTCCGGGCTACCCGGGTTAACTGTTCCTTCCGCCGGGCACAAACAACGATGCGGGCGTGCTCGGCAGCAAACGCGTACGCAAGCTGCTCGCCTAGTCCCGAGGACGCTCCCATGATCAGCACAACCCGGCCTGCAATCCTTTGAGAATGACGAAAGTGATTCATCGCTTTCCTCCTAGTTATCAGCGGAAAATGGGACCGGAATGACGTCGAAGTCCCGGACCACCCGGGTTGCTGGAAAAACATCCCGGGCATCGTTAATTAACTGCTTAATCGCCGGCCCCACATAACGGGCTGAGATATGCGTTAAGAGGAGCTGCTTAACCCCTTCTTCCCTGGCAACCGTCGCTGCCTGAATACACGTTGAATGGTAGTAGTTCCGCGCTAACCGCGCTTCGCCCTTCCCAAACGTACTTTCATGGACAAGGACGTCCGCCCCGTGAGCAAGCTGGCGAATCGTCGCTGTTTGGCGGGTATCTCCCAGAATCGTCACAATCCGGCCCTTTTTCGGCGCCCCAACGTAATCTTTCCCTGAAATCGTTCGCCCATCTGCGAGCGTTACCGTTTTTCCGGCCTTCAACTGGCCGTAAACCGGTCCAGCCGGAATACCGTCAGCCTTTAGGCGGTCAACCTGCAGTTCCCCGGGATAATCCTTTTCAATCACCCGGTAACCCACACACGGAATCCGGTGATCGAGCGGCGCATATTCCACCCGGAAACGCTCATCGTCAACGGCAACTCCCGCTTCGTTAGGTGCAAACTCGACAAACTTAAGCGGATACCCCAGATGCGTCTGGGATACTCGCAGGCTCGTCCGCACATACTCCTGAATTCCCCGGGGGCCGTAAATTGTTAACGGGCCCATCTGATTTCCGCCCTGAAATGACCGGCTACTCAAAAATCCCGGGAGTCCAAAAATATGATCACCGTGGAGGTGCGTAATAAAAATGCGCGTAACCTTCCGCGGGCGAATCGTTGTCCGTAAAATCTGATGCTGGGTGCCCTCGCCAACGTCAAACAACCACACCGCATTACATTCATCTAACAGCTTTAACGCGGCAGCCGTAACGTTGCGGGACTTTGCTGGGGAGCCAGCACCAGTTCCTAAAAATTCAATTTCCATTATTTTTCGTACCCGATTTCTCTTTATTTGCCAATTAACGGCACACAAAGCCATTTTATCACGGATTTTGGCAAACCTCAGCCCTTCGTTATTCTCATCAAATAAGAAACCCAGGCAGAATGACAGCAAAAAAAAGGTTGAGCATCACTCAACCTCTTCCCCATAAACTATTCGATAATCGCTAACACAATAAAATTAAGGATAAACAGTGCCGTACAGATCCACATCATTGGATGGATTTCCTTGACCTTCCGTTTGGCCAACTTTACGAAGATGTAGAAGATAAACCCGGCCGCAATTCCATACGCAATACTGTAACACAGGGCCATGAACCCAGCGGCAAAGAACGCCGGAATGGCATCCTCAAGGTCCGCCCATTTAATATTAGCAAACGATGCCATCATCATTACCCCCACGACAATCAGTGCGGGCGCCGTGGCTGCATCCGGGACAATCGCAACGACCGGGGCCAACAGACTGCTCAGGGCAAACATTACGGCAGCGGTAAGGCTCGTTAAGCCCGTCCGACCGCCAGCACCGATTCCTGATGCACTTTCCACAAACGTTTCAACGTTTGATGTTCCGAAAATGGCCGCAATAATTGAACCAGCGGCATCGGCAATCAACGCCCGGCCCATCTTATTGTTCATCCCAGTTCCCTGATCAAGGGCCTGGTGGTCAGTCGTTGTAAAGATTCCTGACCGCATCCCCGTTCCGATAAACGTACCAATCGCATCGAAAATATCAGATAAACTGAAAGCAAAGATTGTCATTACCGCAAGTAATAACCGGCCGGGATGACTCCATAGTGCGCCCATTCCTTGGGCTCCGAACGCCGCTCCCATCGTGCTTCCAAGCTGATGGAAGGCCGTTCCTAGGGAAGCCCCGGCTGCAACGTGGAGATTAGTCACCCCAAACGGAATTCCGATAATCGTCGTGGCAATAATCCCGATTAGAATGGCACCCTTCACGTTCCACATCAGGAGCACCACCATAATTAGCAATCCTACTAATGCTACCAGCGGGGCGGCGTGGTTAAAGTTTACCAGGGCAGGAGTAGCACTACTGTTAGCCACAAACGCATGCACCCCACCAGCGTAGTGGGTGGCTGCCGGATGGTACGGTACGCCGTTAATGCTCGTAATTCCCGCCTTATCCACGATGAACTTGATAAAGCCAGCGTTTTTCAGCCCGATGTAAGCCACAAACAATCCAATTCCCCCGCCAATTGCGTGTTGCAATACCGGCGGAATCGCCTGAATAATCAGCTGCCGAATCTTAGTTACGGTAATTAAAACGTCAATTACCCCGCATAAAAAGACGAGCGCCAATCCCTGCTGCCATGTAAAGCCGAGCTGCAAAACCACGGTATACGCAAAGAAGGTGGCCAACCCGAGCCCCGGCGCTAACACGTAGGGGACGTTTGCAAAAAACGCCATAATCAACGTACTAACAACCGATGCAATGATGGTTGCCAGAAAAATTGCTTGACGGGGCATTCCCGTCGTTCCTAAAATATTAGGCGCAACAAACAATATGTACGACATTGCGAAAAAGGTTGTTAACCCGGCAACAATTTCGGTACTAACGGTCGTATTGTTTTCCCGCAACTTAAATAACTTGTTCATCAATTCTACCCCTTATCTCACAAAGTTAGTGCCATTATAGCGCAGATTCTTCGGAACTTTAAGGGAAAAAGATGCTTTATTCTAATATTTTGATGCAAAAATGGACTAATTACGAATTTTGAAAGGAGAATTTCCCGTGTTAATCCACGATTTTCTGAATGCAACCACCGGTGTCGCTCCAACAACACCGGTATATTATGACACTACCCCGGCAGTCCCGGTAACCCGGGGACCGTTAGGACACGACCACCTTACACTAGTTCCGGCTCCCCACCCCATCACCATCAAAGCACTCCAACACCAGCTCGCCCACTACGCTCCCGGGTTTCACCTTGATTGGCAACCCGCACCGGAGGAAACCAGCCGCCCGGTCTTTGGTTACCGGATTGCTGCGGGCCGTTTGCTTATTAAATAACGCCAAAACAAACGGGTGGAACGGAAAAATGTAGCCAACGAACCATGGAATTCGCTCGGCTTCTTACTTCCACTCCACCCGTTATCACTTCGGAGATATTCCTTTGCAATTAATGGTGCTTAAGAATTTGCTTAGCGACAAAGTTACTGAAGAAGTTAAGCCCGTACGGATTTGGATGTACGTTATCGGCGTAGAACCAATCGGTATGCCCGTTACTAAACTTGTACCAGTTAATAATCGTTAAGTTCTTGTACTTCTTCTTACTTGCCGTTAACTTAGTATTCACTTCATTTTGCCACGGCCGCGTTGGCACATGGACGTTCACCCAGTAAACGGGCCGGTTCCCCGCTAACTGCATAATTTGTTTCATTTGGTCATCCGTAAACGGCCCGTTGGTTCCTTCAACCACTAACAGCGGCCCGTTCAGCTTCCCCTGCTTCTTTAAGTCCTGAAGAACCGGAATTGCCTGATCAACCTGCCGGCCAACCTTCGCGTTAATAAACATCTGTGGGAAAATCTTCTGCAATGCGGCTGACGAGTCCGCCAAAACGGAATCACCGACCGCCGTAATTTTCATTTTCTGCGCCTGCTGCTGCTCGGCAGAAGTCAACCGAATCGATGCCGGTAACTTAGGCCCCGAAGTTTGTTGACTAGCATTCGCCGCCTGCTGCCCACTCTTCCCGTGCGCCAGGGCTGCGTTATGCTTATTCACCGCCTGCTGGTTCTTTTGAATCGCCTGCTGAAGTGCCTGACTGCCGTTTTCCGGGTTCGGCTGCTTCGGTGCCGGCGAACAGAAGCCGTACAAACCAACCGCTAACAGTGCAAGGACCGGCACCAACGCTAACCGCCGCCAGCCGTACCGGGAATGCCGCTTGAAGAATTCGCGAATTGTACTCCGAATTTGCCCCCACTTAATCCGGGCAATTGGTTTTTCAATTAGGTGATAGGATACATCACTAATTACCAGAATCAGCGCAATCTCAATCAACGCATAAATCACCGGGTGAGTAGCAACGTTAACCTTTGCTTCAAACAAAACCATCACCGGATACTGGTACAGGTAAATTCCGTAGCTTCGCTGCCCAATCCACGTAAAAATCCGGTTTGAAAGCGCGCGGTTCATGTCCGCCCCAGGATGGGCAACCATCGCAATCAGAACAGCCGTTGCAATACAAAACAGCAACATCCCGCCCCGGTATAACCACGGCCGTTCGTCATCACAAAAGCCGCACATAATAACCACTACAACCAGTGCGCCAAACCCTAGGAGATCAAACGCTGTTCGCCGCCCCCAGTCGAGCCGCGCCTTTAGCCGGTTTAACGGCCAGATAACCGCTAACGCTGCTCCGATGAAAACAGCAAAGATCCGGGTATCCGTTCCGTAGTATACCCGGGACGGATCCTTCCCTGGTTGGTACAAAACGGCCATCAAAAGGGCTGATAACAGCGCTAACCCCACTAAACTGAAGAACAGGGCGCCCCGCCGTTCACGCAAGAACTTAAAAAGAAACACCATCAGGAAGGGCCAAATCACTAAAAACTGGAACTGAATTGCCATAAACCAGAGGTGGGTAAACGGGGACTGCACCCCAAACCGCGCAAAGTACGACTGATGGTGCGCAATTTCATACCAGTTGTACACCCCGCACAGGTTACTGATCACCGCTCCCCTGATGTGCACTAAAAGGGAGCGTTGGAAAAACGCAATGTAACCCAGCGTTGCCGCCAGAACCCCTACCAGGGCTGGGTACAGCCGCCGAATCCGCCGCCAATAAAAATTAAGCAGGTCCAGCCGGCCGGTCGTTGTCCACTCCCGGATAATCGAACTTGTTACCAGGTAACCAGACAACACAAAGAAAATTAGCACACCCATGAAACCACCCTTGAACTGGTAAACAAACAGGTGGTACAGAATGACAAACGCGACTGCTAATGCACGTAACCCATCAAATCCCGTAATATACGTCTTTTTTTGCTCCATACTGTTCTCCTCATCCCAACCCAGTCTCTCCTGGAATCAGTTATCACCCACCAATTATAGCGCGTTCGCTTTTAGTTGAATATAACAACTTGCTGTAATTTACAGGATTTTCTTTCCCGCCTTCCGCCTGCGTTTCACCGGGAAGTGATTGCTATTACTTAACCACCAATCCTAAAGCAAAAACGGGCTGAGTGCAGCCCCGTTCCACCTGCACAACAAGTAATGCGGTGGCTTTTGGCATTACACCCAGCTCGTTTATTCCTAAAAGCTATTTATCGGTAAGAAAGCGGCAGCTTCATCCTACCTAATCAACAAACTCGAACGTGAACTTCTCAATTCGAACCAAATCACCGTTCTTGGCGCCCTGTCGCCGCAACTCGTCATCAACCCCCATTCTCCGCATCTGCCGGGCAAAGCGCATCAGACTTTCATCGTGGTTCAAATCAGTCATCTTAAAGAGCTTAAGCAACCGCGTTCCGCCAAGAACCCAGGTCCCGTCCTCGTCTCGCGTAACGGTAAAGGCTGGCTCTTCCTGTGACGGTGCCGTGTATTCGACCGCTTCTTCCTGCTCGGCAGTGGATAACGGGAACGCCGGGGTCTGGTCGAGAACATCCGCAACATGGTGGATTAACTGGTCCAACCCCTGATGCGTGAGGGCCGACACCGCCATAATTTCTGGCGTTTGTGGTAGGGTATGGTCCGCCGCAATCTGCTTTTTAAACCGTTCCAGGTTTGCTGCTGCATCCGGCATATCCATCTTGCTAGCCACAATAATCTGCGGCCGTTCTAGTAAGGCCGGATCGTACTTTTTCAACTCAGCATTAATCTTCAAGAAATCTTCGTACGGGTCGCGTTCCTCCGTTCCCGACATATCAACGAGGTGTAAGAGAACCCGGGTCCGTTCAATGTGCCGCAGAAACTGAATTCCGAGCCCGATTCCGGCTGAAGCGCCCTCAATCAACCCGGGCATGTCAGCCATGGCAAAGTCCCGGCCATCGTCCAGCCGGACCATTCCCAGGTTCGGTACTAACGTGGTAAAGTGGTACTCCGCAATCTTAGGCTTAGCGCTCGTTACCACTGACAGAAGCGTCGATTTTCCCACTGACGGGAAGCCGATTACCCCCACGTCAGCCAGCATCTTTAACTCCAGGTTAAGCGTGCGTTCCTGCCCTGGTTCACCGTTTTCCGCAATCTCTGGTGCGGGGTTTTTTGGGCTCGCGAAGTGGATGTTTCCGCGACCGCCGCGGCCCCCCTTTGCGACCACCAGTTCATCACCTGCTTGAGTCAAATCACCCAGAACTTTTCCGGTCTCAGCATCCGTCACGGTTGTCCCGCCCGGAACAGCCACCACGAGGTCCTGGGCACCCCGACCGTACATTCCCTTATTCATCCCGTTTTGACCGGCCTTGGCCTTAAAAATCCGGTGATAACGAAAGTCCATCAGGGTGCGCAATCCCTCGTCAACCCGGAGGATAATACTTCCGCCCCGACCACCATCACCGCCGGCCGGGCCACCGTTCGGCACAAACTTTTCCCGGCGAAAGGCAACGATTCCGTCGCCCCCCTTTCCGGCTTTTACTTGAATTTGAACGTGATCAACAAACATATCCATCCCTCTTTTCCGGTATAATCTCCTGTCCTACTATACCAAATTCACCCACCAATCAGCTACTGAACATTCCGCAAGCTTAATTTGATCGCCTTGGCCACCTTAGCGGAAATTCCTAGTGCTTCGATTTCTTCTAGCGACGCCTCTTCAATGTGGCGCAGGGAGCCAAACTGCTTTAACAGCTTAATCCGCGTCTTCGGCCCGACCCCCTTAATTTGTTCCAGCCGGGAAGACAACGAATTTTTGGACCGCAGTTGCCGGTGGAACGTAATGGCAAACCGGTGGACCTCGTCCTGAATCCGCTGTAACAGGTAAAACGCCTCACTCTTCGGGTCCAACTGCACTTTTTGGTACTCCCCGTTCATCAAGTCCGCCGTTTTATGATGCGTATTTTTTACCATCCCCGCGACCGGAATCGATAATCCCAGCTGGTTTTCAAGCACATCCTGCGCCGCCGCAACCTGCGTTTCTGCGCCGTCCATGAGAATTAAATCCGGCAGTTCCCCGTGCTCCTTTAAAATTCGGCTGTAACGCCGGTAAATCACTTCGCGCGTGCTGGCCGCTTCGTCCGCGTGGTCAACATCCCGCAGCTTATACTTGCGATATTCCTTCTTGTTGGGCTGACCATCAATAAAACATACCATCGCTGAAACGGGATCCTGGCCCTGAATGTGGGAGTGGTCAAACGCCTCAATCCGGTGCCCATGAGGCAACTGTAACACGTCCATCAACTCGTCCATCGCCCCCACCGTCTTCCGGTTGTCCAGTTCCAACAACCGGAACTTTTCTTCCAGAACTAACCGCGAATTTTTCTGGGCCATCTCAAGGAGGGACCGCTTCTGTCCCCGCACCGGGGTTCTGACCGGAATCCCGAGTAAATCACTGAGCATTGCCGCATCCAAACTAGCTGGAACCAGGAGTTCCTTGGGCTTAATCCGGTTACGCTGTTGGTACAACTGAAGGATAAACGACGTCATTTCTGCTTCCGGCGTGTCCACACACGGAAAAAGCCGCTTTTCCCGCTTCATCAACCGCGCTTGCCGGATTGAAAAAATCTGTAACGACAGCCAGCCCTTGTCCATGTAATACCCAATTACATCCCGCGGGGTATTATCGTTGGAAATGATTTTTTGCTTTTCAACCGTCATCGCCACGTACTTGAGCTGATCCCGAAGTTCCGCCGCCCGTTCAAATTCGAGGTTTGCGGCCGCCTTTTCCATCTTCGCCCGCAGCTCCCGCTTAATCTGACCGACGTTTCCGTTCAGGAAACTCTTAATTTTTTCGATATTCTTCGCGTACGCCTCCCGAGGAACGTCCTTAAAGCACGCTCCCAAACACTGGCCCATGTGATAGTACAGGCACGGCCGTCCCTGCCGACCAGAACAGTGTCTTAACGGATAAACCTTTTCCAGCAAGTGAAGCGTTTCGGTTGCCGCATAGACGTTGGGATACGGGCCAAAGTAAAAGCCCCCGTCCCGCTTGACCTGGCTAACAATCTTGAGCTGCGGGTCCCGTTCGTTGGTAATCTTAATGTACGGGTAACCGGTTCCCTGCTTCAGCTTGATGTTGTAGTACGGCTTATGTTTTTGAATCAGCGTAATTTCCAGCAGAAAGGCTTCCTTGTCAGTCGACGTAATGATTGTTTCAAAGTCCCGAATCTGGGAAACCAGCCGGGCCGTCTTCCCCTCGTGGGAGCTCTTAAAGTACGACCGCACCCGGTTCTTTAAGTTTTTCGCCTTTCCCACGTATATAATGTGGCCATTAACGTCCTTCATCAGGTAACATCCCGGTAAGTCCGGTAACAGTTTTAATTTATTTTCAATGTGCTGGGTTGCCATAAAGCACAGAACCTCCCTTCGTAATAATTAATCTCACCTGATTATAACGCGAATGAAATCCCGTTCAAAAACTCCCGTTTGCGCTTTATTTATAAAACTGGTACGCTAACGCTGACAGTTATCAAAGGAGGAATCGTAATGGGACTAAAAATTACCCGGGACGCTAACCTAGACAAGCTCTTCGACAAGTTTGCCATTGGTCCTGACGACCAGAAGCGGGGAAAGGATGAGCGCACCCCCAAAAAGAAACCAACAGCAGATAAAAAGGACGATGCCAAGTAAGATAATAGAGGCTGTGACCATCTCGTCACAGCCTCCATTTTTCCCCAATTAATTTTCCCGTTCGTATCCCCGCGGGTACCGCTTCTTCAGCGTATCAATGTTTTGCTCGGCCACCTCGCTAAACGGGATCTTTGCCCACTCAGCAATCTGGGAGAGGTACCACAAAACGTCCCCCATCTCATCAATTAAGCGGTCGCGATCAAGTTCATCACCGTGGAAGGTATACTCCTTGATCAGCTCAATTAACTGCCCGCTTTCTCCGGCTAACCCCAGCGCACAGTTGGTCAGCACCCGCTCGTTCCCGTACAGTGTCCGGTTCGCCGCTTTTTGGTAATCATCAAAGTCCATTTTATTTCCCTCCGTTTGTTGTTAGGTTACACTGCTGTTCAATCCAGCGCCAAACATCGTCCTTCCCGGTTCGATCCACCGCCGAAAACAGCACTAGTTGATCATCCGCCGTCAATTGCAATGTCTTCCGAATCACGCTCTCACTCTGATTCCGCCGGCTACGTGGAATCTTATCAATCTTTGTACCGACCACCAGTAACGGGAACTGGTAATAGTGAATGAAATCAATCATCTGCTGGTCTAGTTCCGTTGGTGCATGCCGGGAATCCACCAGGGAAATCACGCCCGCCAGCTGCTGGCGCTGGGCAAAGTACTCCTCAATCATGGCCCCCCACTTTTCGCGGTCCTGCCTGGAAGCCCGGGCATACCCATAACCCGGAACATCCACAAAATTAAGCTGGTGCTCAACATTATAGAAGTTTAACGTCTGTGTCTTTCCCGGCTGGCTTGACGTGCGGGCAAGTTTTTTGCGGTTGATTAGCGTATTAATCAGGGACGATTTCCCGACGTTTGACCGGCCTGCCAACGCAATTTCTGGCAAGTTTCCCTGCGGATACTGTTCCGGCCGCACAGCACTGATTGTTAGTTCAACGTTGTGGACTTCCATCTGCATCTCCCTTTCTAACCTGCTGTTATTCTAGCATACCTTCCCGGAACGTCCGGGAAGAAAAAGCAGAGCCCAGTCCACTTGCGGACTAGCTCTGCTAATGGAAAATTACTTTTGTGTTACGGATTAGTTCTCCTCACCGGCAACTAACCGCACAATCTCTAAAATCACATCCGTGGCCTTTTCCATCACTTCAACGGACGTAAATTCATACCGGGCGTGCATGTTCTCCGCCCCAGCAAACAGGTTAGGGGTTGGAATTCCCATAAAGGAAATCTTCGAACCATCCGTTCCTCCCCGAACCGGGTAAATATCAGGTGTAATATCGAGGTTTTCCATCGCCTGCTTAGCAGTGTCAACAACGGTCATGTCCTTTTCGATGACTTCCCGCATGTTGTAGTACTGGTCCTTCATGTCAACGATTACCCGCGGCTCATCGTAGTTAGCGTTCATCTTAGCAGCAATGTCCTTGACCAGCTGCTTCCGTTCTTCAAACTTCTGCCGGTCGTGATCCCGGATAATGTAGGTCATCTCGGCGTGGTCGACCGTGCCGTTCATTGATAGCACGTGGTAGAAGCCTTCGCGGCCCTCCGTTTCGGCGGGAACTTCGTGGGCTGGCAGCTGAGCGTCAAATTCTTCGGCTAACTTAATGGCGTTGATCATTACGCCCTTTGCGGTTGCCGGGTGAACGTCCTTCCCCACAAACGTAATCTTCGCCTGGGCGGCGTTGAACGTTTCGTATTCAAGCTCTCCTAACGGGCCGCCGTCAACGGTATAAGCAATGTCGGCGCCAAAATCATCCACGTCAAAGTTGTCAGCCCCGGTTCCAATTTCTTCGTCCGGACCGATTCCCACTTCAATTTCACCGTGCTTGATTTCTGGGTGGTGAACTAGGTAATCCATGGCCGTCATAATTTCCGCTACCCCGGTCTTATCGTCCGCCCCTAAGAGCGTCGAACCGTCAGTGGTAATTAACGTTTGTCCCTTGTAGTTCTTTAAATTCGGGAAATCCTTCGGGGACAGCACATACTTCCCCTCCTCGTCCAACTTAATATCGGATTCGCCGTCGTAGTTTTCCCAGATTTGCGGGTTAACGTTGTGCGCATTAAAGTCCGCCGTATCCATATGGGAAATAAACCCAACCTTCTTCACCGGTTTGTCAATGTTGCTTGGAAGGGTGGCGAAAACATAACCGCTCTTCTTGGAAATCCGCACGTTATCAAGGCCGATTTCCTTTAACTCCGCCGCCAGCTCCTTGGCAAATTCCACCTGGGTCTGCGTTGACGGAATTGTCGTTGAGTTCTCGTCAGACCGTGTTTCCGTCTTAACGTACTTTAAAAACCGGGGAACGAGTTGTTCATATTTTGCCATGAATTAATCACCTCATTAAAAATCCTACTTAATAAATTCAAATGGTTCAGTGTTAATTTTAGACTGAATAACGTCGATGTGCCACTCATTTTCTTGGTTCCACTTCTCAAAGAGTTGCCGCATATGCGTAGCACTGACGACCTCAATGTGGTGTCCTGGATCAACCACCGTTAGGCCAGCCGCCACCATGTCATGCGCGGTATGATAGCCGACATCCCCCGTCACATAGGCATCCGCCCCCTGCGCAAGCGCGTCCTGATAAAAACCAGCGCCACTCCCGCCGAGGACCGCTACCCGGGAAATCATCTTGTCATGGTCAGGGGTAATCAACCGTAATCCAGGAACGTCCAGGTGTTCCTCACAGTAATCCGCAAATTCCCGGGCCGTCAACGGGCGGGGTAACGTTCCTAGCCGCCCGAGCCCGTACAATCCGGTGCGGTGCTCTGCCTTGATGTGCGCTCGCTGGGAAGCATCCGGCTGAATAAGCACGGCGACGTCCTTTAACCCCAGCTGAGCACACAACCAATCATTCATCCCGTTGGCCGTACTATCCAGGTTTGTATGGGCGGCGTACACGGTAATCCCGTGCTGCAGGATGGTCGCGTACATCTGGTTTTGGGGCACGGAAAGGTCAAAGGTCTTCACCGCATGAAACATTGCTGGGTGGTGCGCATAAATCAAGTCCACCCCGGCATCAACGGCCTCGGCCACGGTTTCCGGCCGCACATCCAACGTCACCATCATCCTATGCACTTCCTGCCGGTTATCCCCCAACTGCAGGCCGACGTGATCCCACGATTCCGCTAACCACGCCGGTGCATACCGTTCCATTGGAGCAACAACATCACTTACCGTTACCATCTGGCACAACCTCCGTAATCATTTTAATTTGGGATTGGAGCTGGGAAATCCGGTCTTCAGCGGGAGTTTGCGCTTGCTGCACCTGGTGCAAAATCCGCTCCCGCTTGATGCGCTCGCGAGTCCACTTATCCACAAAGGCTGCGGCGTGCTCCCGCATCAAGAACGGGCCAAATAGTTCTTCCTCCGGACTAAGCTGCCGGATTCCCTGATCGTAATCCGCTACAATTATCTCATAGGTATGGCGGTCTTCCCTAACAATTCGTTCGGCAACAATCCCATAACCGTGATGAACGCACCACCGCCGAACATTATCCTCCCCCACGTTGGGCTGTAAAATTAACCGGGGATGGTGCAGCAGTTGGGATGCTCCCGCGGATAGAATATCCCGGATTAACGGCCCCCCCATGCCACAAATCGTTACCGTATCAATCCGGTCATCCGCATTAATTGCTGCTAGGCCGTCCGCCAACCGGGGAACAATGATTTCCTGTAATCCTTCCCGCGTAATCTCCCGGCAGGCGTTCTGGTACGGTCCGCGAACGACTTCCCCCGCAACGGCGTACTCGATCCGGCCCCGAAGTGCCAAAAACGCCGGTAAGTATGCGTGATCCGAACCAATGTCGGCTAACCGCGCTCCTACGGGAACAAACTCAGCGGCCGTTGCTAAGCGCTTTGATAAGTGCCGTGCATCCACGTTAACATCCTCCTTAAGAATGAGGCTGGGACATCCGTCTCAGCCTCACCATGATATCTTATTCTTAGTTCCAACTAGTCCAAGAAATCCCGTAACTGCTTTGACCGTGATGGGTGCCGCAGCTTCCGGAGCGCCTTTGCTTCAATCTGCCGAATCCGCTCCCGCGTCACACCAAAGGCCTTCCCAACCTCTTCTAGGGTCCGGGTCCGGCCATCATCCAGTCCAAACCGCAACCGCAAAACGTTTTCCTCCCGGTCAGTCAGGGTGTCCAAAACATTCTCCAACTGTTCCTTTAAAAGCTCATACGCAGCGTGCTCCGCTGGGCTCGTTGCGTCCTGGTCTTCAATGAAATCACCAAGATGGGAATCATCCTCTTCCCCAATTGGGGTTTCCAGTGACACCGGCTCCTGGGCAATCTTCAGGATTTCCCGCACCTTTTCGGTCGGCATATCCATTTCAAACCCAATTTCTTCCGGCATTGGTTCCCGCCCGAGGTCCTGGAGCATCTGCCGCTGAATCCGGATTAACTTGTTGATTGTTTCCACCATGTGAACCGGAATCCGAATTGTCCGGGCCTGGTCAGCAATCGCCCGCGTGATGGCCTGCCGAATCCACCAGGTGGCGTACGTTGAAAACTTGAATCCCTTCCGGTAATCAAACTTTTCAACGGCCTTCATCAGCCCCATGTTCCCTTCCTGGATCAAATCAAGGAAGGACATGCCCCGGCCAACGTACCGCTTAGCAATTGACACTACCAGCCGCAAGTTGGCTTCAGCTAACAGTTGCTTGGATTCTTCGTCCCCCATTTCAATCTTGAGGGCCAATTCCTTTTCCTCATCCGCTGTCAGGAGGTCAACGCGGCCGATTTCCTTCAAGTACATCCGCACCGGGTCGTTAATCTTAACTCCTGACGGGGCGGAAACATTCTTGTCCTTCCGGGCCTTTTCGGCTTCACTATTTGCGGCCTTTAAGCTTTGTTCACTTGGATTCCCGTTTTCATCAACCACGGAAATTCCCTCGTCCTCCACCTTAATGATGAGGTTATCCATCTGGGTGGCATTCAGGTGAAACGGCGTTGCCAGTTCATCGGTTAGCTGGTTATAAGTAATCTGCTTGCTCTTCTTGTACTTCTGGACAAGTTTCCGGATCGCCTTTTCGTAGGCTACCTTGTCAAATTGGTCCTTCTTCTCCTTTGCCACAGTTTACAGCCTCCCTATTCATCTTGTTCCTGCTGCCGAAGCTTAACCAGCGACGTAAGAAGCATCACAATCCTGTCCTGGTCATTCGCCCGCTTGGCATCAGCAATCTCCTGTTTTATTTTATCAACTTTTTCCTTTATCGGGTAGTCATGTTTAATGACCGCAAGGCAATCATCGACTTCCCCGTCCGGTGCTGGTTCCGGGTAATGCGCCATTTCGATCGCATTAATTACCCGGGCAAGCCGCTGATCAGCCACCAAGGTGAGGAAATCAGCAACGTTAAACTCCTTACGGTCCTGGAAATACCCCTGAAAATGAACGTAGATTTCTTCGTAGACCTCGTGCGGAAACGTAAACGTGTCATCCGCAAAAATCCGCTCCCGAATCGCATCGTCAGTAAACATCCGGTGGAGTAACAACCGTTCCGCCCGTTCGGTCCGCGAAAGCTTCTCCCGTTGTGTGGGGGCTGCGGCGTACTGCTGTGCAAACTCCCGCGGTGCTTCTTGGCGTTCTTCTTGCCGCTGGGCGCCCGCCTGCTGGCGAATCCCCGCCAACTGCAAGGCAAGCTGTTCCTGGGAAAGGTGGAATTCCTTGGACAGCCGCCCCAGGTACAGGTCAACCTCCATCTGGTTGTCCACCTGAGCAATTGCCCGCAACACGTCCTGCAAGTACGCTAACTGATCCGTTTCGTTTGCCAAATTACGTCCTTGCCGGTAATACCGCATGAAGAACGCCAGCGGACTTTCACGGGTAGTCGTCAACGTTTGCTGGAACTTTTCCGTCCCGTACTTTTGAAGGTACTCATCCGGGTCCAAACCCGCCGGTAACGTAATCACTCCCAGCTGAAGCCCCTTCACCGGCAGCATTAATCCAAGTGCACGGTTAATTGCCCGTTGCCCCGCTTCATCACCGTCATAACACACGTTAATCGTTGTCGTAAGGCGCTGAAGGACGGCCACCTGCTCGTTTGTCAAGCTGGTCCCCATCGATGCAACCCCATTTTTAACTCCCGCCCGGTAAGCGGCAATTACGTCCATAAAGCCTTCAAACAGGATTACTCCACCGCCCTGCCGGATTGCTTCCCGGGCCTTGTCCAGGTTAAAGAGCACCCGGCGCTTATTAAAGAGCGGTGTTTCCGGTGAATTGAGGTACTTCGGGGTGTTGGACGCTTTCTCCAAAATTCGGCCGGAAAAGGCGATTACGTGGCCGTTTTCATTGCGCAGGGGGAACATCACCCGACCAAGAAACCGGTCCCGTAACTTCCCGTCCCGGCCCGTCACAAAGAGACCGGACTTGCGCATTTCGTCATCCTTAAACCCCTGTTCGTGTAAAACCTCCACAAGCAGGTCCTGCTTGGCTGTCGGGGCAAACCCAAGATGGAACTCTTCGATAATTTCATCATCAAGGTGCCGTTCATGCACGTACTTCAGGGCCGGTTCTCCTAAGGCCGTATTCACCAGCACATGGTGATAGAGGTCATCAGCCACCGCATACATCTTGCGCAGGCGTTGGTCGGGCCCTGACAAGGACGTCCTTTGACCACTACTAGCCGCATTGCGCACCTGATCATCAAGCGGAATGTTGGCGAAATCAGCGACCTTAATGACCGCTTCGACAAACGAACAGTGCTCAATTTCCTGAACAAACCGAAAAACGTTTCCCGAGTGCCCACACGAGAAGCAGTAGTAAAACTGTTTATCCTCCCGCACCGAAAACGACGGGGTGTTTTCCGTCTGGAACGGACAGAGGCCAAACCAGTTTTGTCCCTCTTTTCGAAGCTGAACGTACTTGCTAATAACGTCGACGATGTTGACCTCGTCGCGAATCCGGTCAATGACTGCTGTTGGTATCCGTGCCACGCGTTCCTCCTTTCCGGGCTAATACCGCTACTAAACCCAATTATAGTAACTACTATTATAAAAAGGAGCGGACTAAAAGTCCACTCCTTAGCTGTTTAGAATCACGCCGCCACTACTTCACAATTAACTGGGTCAGGTCTCCAAGTGTCCGGGTTAACCGCGCAATTACCACCAGCTGCTTCAAGTGATTATTCTTCACCTGCTCGTTATCACTCATAATCATCGTGGCATCAAAGTACGTACTAATAACGTCCTTCAAGCCCGCCAAAGCAGCGTACTTTCCGGCAACATCCTGCTTGGCAAACCCGGCGCTAATTGCCGCCACCGCATCGTTTAACTGCCGTTCTGAATCATTCTCAAAGAGTGCCGGATCAACCGTCAAGTCGGCTAAGTCTCCGGCCTTCTTGCTTAACCGAACAACCCGGGTTAAGGCCTCAATCGTTTCCTTAAAGTCAGCATCCGCACTGTGGTCACTGAGAACCTGGGCGGCCTTAAAGATGGCCGGGAAGGCGTTGTCCTTTCCCGCAACAACGGTTTCAATAATATCGTGGCGGTACTTAGTATCGTGGAGAAGCTGAGCAACCCGGTCCATCATAAAGGCAGTCATTTGCTGACGGTTTTCCGTTGCCGGAATCGTCTTATACAGTGCTGGCAACTGCTGAGCAGCCTGATCAACAAACCCTTCCAGGGCAGTTGCCCCAAGGTTCCACCCCTGGTCCTTGATAATCCGGATAATTCCCAGGGCCTGGCGCCGGAGAGCATACGGGTCATTCGAACCGCTCGGAAGCATCCCCGCCGCAAAGAAGGCCTGAATACTGTCGAGCTTATCAGCAATGGCCAGGACCGCTCCAACCTTTGATTGCGGCAGTGCGCCGTCCGCACTGGTTGGCATGTATTCTTCACGCATGGCCACCGCGACAGCCTCGTCCTCACCCTGAAGCCGGGCGTAAATCTCACCCATCGTTCCCTGAAGCTCAGCAAACTCACCGACCATCCCGGTTACCAGGTCAAACTTGTAAATCTGCGCAGCGCGGTGAAGGTGGGCTAACTCATCCGCCGTTAAGCCGACCTGTTGCCCGATTTGCTGGGCAAGGTTGTCGACCCGCTGCATCTTCTCGTAGATGGTTCCAATCTTATCGTGGAACGAAACCTTCTTAAGCTGTTCAACGTAGTCCGCAATGGTGGTCTTCTGGTCCTCTTCGTAGAAGAACTTGGCGTCTTCCAGCCGGGCCGTCAGCACCTTTTCGTTTCCGGCAACCACGTTGTCAAGGTACTCGGCGTTCCCGTTCCGCACGGAAACAAAGTGCGGCAACAGTTTACCGGCATGATCCGTCACGTAGAAGAACCGCTGGTGGTCCCGCATTGAGGTAATCAATACGGCATCCGGCACCTGCAGGTATTTTTCGTCAAAGTTCCCCGCAAAAACGGTCGGGTACTCAACCAGGTTATTAACCTCTTCTAGGAGACCAGGTTCAACGTTGATTTGCCAGTCATGCTGCTGGGCGAGCTGATCAATCTGCGTTGTAATCATCTGCTTCCGGGCCGCTGCATCCGCAATCACCCACTCATCCTTAAGTACTTCCGGATAATCTGCCGCCTGCTTGATGGTTACCGGATGACCAAGGAACCGGTGACCCTGGGACTCCTTCCCCGCAGAAATATCACGAATGGTCAGCGGAACAACCGCGTCATCAAGAAGCGCCACCAGCCACCGGATTGGCCGGATAAACTTAAAGTCCTGCGTTCCCCACCGCATCATTGTCGGGAAGTTCATCTTAGTAATAACCGGTGCCATGTCCTGGAGAACCTCATCAGCCGGCTTACCCGCTACGAACTTCTTAACGTAGGCATACTCAGTGCCCTTTAACTCCTTAAAGAAGATGTCATCCGGCGTCATTCCCTGACCGCGGGAGAACCCAATGGCCGCCTTGGTCCAATTTCCGTCTTCATCCTGCGCAATTTTTTTAGCCGGGCCCTTCGCTTCGGTTGAAATATCGTCCTGCTTATCGACTAATCCAGTGACCTTGAGGGCTAACCGCCGGGGCGTTGAAAACTGCTCGATCTGGTCGTAAGCGAGCCGTTGTTCCTTTAGAAAGGCTGCCATTCGGTCGGCTAACTGGTGAACGCTGGGCGTTACCACGTGGGCCGGCATTTCTTCGACCCCAATTTCAAGTAAAAACGTATGTGCCATTATTTCTCCTCCTCTGCTAAGAGCTGCTGCCGGAGCTGCTCGTCCTTAATCAACGGGAACCCGAGCTTCTTTCGTTCGGCAACAAAGACCCGCGCGACCTTCCGTGCCATGTTCCGGATCCGAGAAAGGTACCCCGCCCGTTCGGTAACGGAGACCGCCCCCCGCGCATCCAGTAAGTTAAACGTGTGGCTGCACTTTAAGATGTAGTCGTATGCCGGGTGAACCAAGTTTAACTCTAAGAGCCGCTTTGCTTCCTTCTCAAAGGTGTCAAACTGCTGCAGCAACATTTCCTGATCGCTTTCATCAAACGAATACGTTGAGTGTTCAAATTCTGGTTCCTTAAAGATGTCGCCGTACAAAACACCGTCCGCCCACTCAAGGTCAAAGACGGAGTTGACGTCCTGAATGTATGACGACAACCGTTCCAACCCGTACGTCACCTCAACGGCCACGGGGTTCACTTCAAGACCACCGACTTGCTGGAAGTAGGTAAACTGGGTGACTTCCATTCCGTCCAGCCAGACTTCCCAGCCGACCCCGGCACAGCCCATTGACGGGTTCTCCCAGTTATCCTCGACAAACCGGATATCGTGTTCGGTTGCCACAATTCCCAGCCGCTGTAAACTCTGCAGGTATAACTCCTGGATGTTTTGCGGTGATGGCTTCATTAATACCTGGAACTGGTGGTGCTGGTATAACCGGTTAGGGTTTTCACCATACCGTCCATCAGCTGGCCGCCGGGACGGTTCCACGTAGGCAACGTTCCATGGTTCCGGCCCAATCGCCCGTAAAAACGTATACGGGCTCATCGTTCCGGCCCCCTTTTCCGTATCGTAGGACTGCATGAGCATGCATCCCTGTTCCGCCCAAAACTGCTGAAGTGTCAGGATGATATCCTGCACGGATAACTTCGCTGTCATTTGTATCCTCCTCATATAAAAATTAACCCGCAGCCCAATCATCCATGAGCCCTTTGCAGGCACATAGGGACGATTTTCACCGCGGTTCCACCCTATTTCTAGCGAACTATCTTCGTTAGCACTTAATTAATTTAGTTCGGGAAGCGCCCCGAACGGCTCACCGGCCCCCTCACACTTCCGGGGCTCGCTGTACGGCTGACACCGCTCATCCTCATCCGTCGTCACTAAACTTTTCCATCGCCTAGAATAGTAAAAAAACGGTGCAATGTCAACGTTTATCAGGAGGTGGCCCTTGACCCCCCCCACTTTATTTGATAGGATTACTAACGTTTCAATTACATAAAAGGAGTTGTTGATTGATGACACGTGCTGATTTAAAGGCCGCTGCCAAGGAAAAGTTGCGTGGAAACTGGGGTTGGGGTGCGTTAGTGACACTGATTTATTTGGTAATCTGCGCATTCCTACCTGTTTTTCGGGTCAAGATAGTTGTTAGTCTTATCACAGCCTTTTTAAGCTTAGGGTTGTTATCTGCGACGTACGACCTAGTAAACGATAAGAAAACGGATAACGTCTTCATGGCCACGTTTAGTCAGGTTAAGGGGCAACGATCTGGGCTGATTTTTAGTACTTGGATATTGAGTTGTATCTTCCAGACCTTATGGATGTTTCTACTTGTTATTCCTGGAATTATTAAAGGGATTGCTTATTCCCAAGCAATTTATATCGCCCAGGATGCTGCCGATGCAGGGGAAACAATGACAGCCACTGAAGCTATCACCCTTAGCCGGAAAGTAATGGACGGTCACAAATGGGAATTTTTTGTACTTGGCCTTTCATTCCTAGGATGGGGAATTTTATCATTCTGTACCCTTTTCATTGGTTTTCTATGGCTGATTCCTTACATGCAAACCACGCTTGCTGAATACCACAAGTACGTGATGGACGATTACGCAAAGCGGCAGGGGCAGACATCAACTGATGGTCAGCAAACGGCCAGTTTTAACGCCTAGTGATTTAATATACTATAATAAAACCTGTTCTGGAGCTTCCTGGAACAGGTTTTGTTTAGTACATATGGGGAGTGAATTTTATGTTATGGAAAGAATTAAAAACTGCGGCCAAGGAGAAGTTACGGGGAAACTGGGGCTGGGGCGCCCTCACCGTTCTTATTTTTGGAATCGCAAGTAACATCATGGTAGCTGCTGGCTATGTATTATTATTAATTACATCGTTCCCTGCCATATTTGTTTTTAATCCTGATAATGGTGGCCTATATGCCTTTCTTGGTATCTTCATGATCATTGCAGCCATTCTTTTATTTATTATCACCTGCGTCCAACTATTCCTTCAAACGGGCATGCAAGCTGCCACCTATGATCTTGTTAATGGTAAAAAAACGGAGAACGTTTTTGCGGCCACCTTTAGCCAATTTATTCACCACCGGGGCTGGCGCTTCTTTAAGACATGGCTTTTATCCACAGTCTTTAATATTCTCTGGTTCCTGCTTTTCTTTATTCCCGGCTGGATTAAGGCGTTGGCCTACTCCCAGTCCCTCTACATCATCCAGGATGCCATCGATAACGGGACACCCATGACGGCCCGGGAAGCAATCACCCTAAGCCGCAAAGTAATGGACGGCCATAAATGGGAATTGTTGGGGTTAATGTTGTCATTCTTTGGATGGCTTGTTCTAAGTATTATCACCTACGGCATTGGTTTCTTCTGGACGTTGCCGTACATGTTTACCACCATGGCTGAATACCACAAGTACGTGATGGCAGATTACACTAAGCATCATCAGAACGGACTAATCAGTTCAAAAGCACGTACAACGGCTAGCTATTCCGTCTAAATTGTCATTCACCGTAGAATTTACTCATTTATAACGACTTTGCTGTTCACAGTTTATTTTTAATAACATTAAAACAGTTTCAAAACTACTATAAATTAACAAACGGGGGATAACACATGATAAGAGCAAAACTTAAATTAGCCGCACGAAAAAAATTAAAGGGAAGCTGGGTCTGGGGATTACAAATTATTCTTATAAACATTCTCTCTGCTTTCGTCATATTGTCATTATCTACTATAGCTTTTTTAATATTTGGCATATTTTGTTTCGCGTTTTGTACTACTCCCCTTTCTTCAAATAATATCTTCAATGATATAAGCATAGTACTATACTATATCTCGATTTCAAATGGGCGAATCATCACCGCAATCTTTGCTCAAACCTTTCTTCTAACAGGACTTGTGGCGGCTACTTATGATTTAATTAACGGTAAAAAAACAAACAATGCTTGGGGGGCTGCTTTCAGTCAATTCAAAAATAATCGTAGCGGATATTTTATCACCACTTGGTTTTTATTTACAGTTCGTTGTATTCTTTGGTCCCTTCTTCTTTTCATTCCCGGATTAATTAAGGGCCTTGCTTATTCCCAAGCACTTTATATTATGCAAGACGCCGTAGACGATAAAACACCCATGACAGCTAACGAAGCAATCGCCCTAAGCCGCAAAGTAATGGACGGTCATAAATGGGAATTATTGGGGTTAATGTTGTCATTCTTCGGATGGCTTGTTCTAAGCATTATCACCTACGGCATTGGTTTCTTCTGGACGTTACCGTATATGTTTACCACCATGGCTGAATACCATAAGTACGTGATGGCAGATTACAACAAACAGCACCAAACCGGATTAACTAATGCACAGGTTCACACAACGGCTAGCTTTTCCGTGAAGCAGTTTATCATTCTAAAACAGGCTGAGGAAGTCTAATCCTCAGCCTATTTTTTCTGATTTGAATTTGCGCCTTTTCGCCGCACCTGCAAGTCTGGCGCCACCATCATCTTGCGTAAAAACTCCCGCGAACGGAGCTGCAAGTCAACGTAGTGGTCATAGACGCGGTCAATCACCAGTTGTAGGTTGCGCTTCGTTGCCGGGCGGATGTCAATCTGGTTTACCCGCTCGAGGTTTAGTACCGTAAACTGCCGCAAAAAATATATTGTGTGGGCATCGAGGCACAACCGCTGGGGATCCCGGGACCAGTGTTGACGACACAATAATCCTCCCATTTCCAAGGAAAAATCAAACGGCGGCGTTTGCTCGTGGCACACCACACAATCAGTCAGGTGCGGCATCACCCCAAAGCACCGCCACAGCTGCACTTCAACAATGTTTGTTACCACCTGCGGGTCCAAACCATCGTCAATCATGGCTAACGCCCGGCGAATCCGGGAAAACCACTGCTGTGCAAGGGCTAAATCGCCCCGCACCGCATGCTGCGTCAGCTCAAGGAGGTACGTACCGTAGGCGTTTAACATAATATCCTGGTACAACCCGGCCCACTGCTGCAGGTTTTTGGCCGCATTGATGTACGATAGCCCATCATCATTGACGTTACCGACGTAGGTGCCCCACGTAAACGGAAGAATCGCTGCGGCGAGCCGAAAGCCCCGCTTATGCGCTCCCCGCACGTAAAAGGTCCGGTAACCGAACCGGTCGGTATACATCGTTACCAGCATGTCCCGTTCCTTGTAGTCCCGCCTGGAAACAACCATACCTTGAAATTCAACTGCCCGGTAGATGGTCATGCCTACCCTCCACTACTTATAATCTTCTGCCCGGTAACCAAGTTCCCGCAGGTCAACCTGCCGGTCCTTCCAGTTAGGCTGCACCCGCACCCATAACTCCAGGTAAACGCGGTCACCCAGCATCCGTTCAATGTCCTTCCGGGCCCGGACACCAATCTGCTTAAGCATCTTGCCGCCCTTGCCGATGATAATGCCCTTCTGGCTCTTCCGCTCGACAACGATGGTGGCCTGCACCAGCACCTTTTCATCGTCCTTGCGCTGAACCCGCTCGGTAACCACCGCCACGGAGTGCGGCACCTCTTCCCGCGTCAACTGCAGTACCTTTTCCCTGATTAACTCGCTAATCACAAACCGTTCCGGGTGGTCGGTGATTTGGTCGGCCGGATAGTACTGGGGCCCTTCTGGTAACCGGTGAACCAATTCATCCACCAGCTGGGGACAGTTATTCCCCTCAAGGGCTGAAATTGGGAACACCCCCGCAAAATCTAAGCTGTTCTGGTAGGCCGCCACAATCTCCGGCAGCTGGTTCGGGTGGACCTTATCAATCTTATTAACCACCAGGTAAATCGGCTGGTGCACCTGTTTAAGGCGGTTAATAATGAAGTCGTCGCCCCGCCCCCGTTTTTGGGTGGCGTTTACCATGAAGAGCACCGCATCCACCTCATTAAGGGTGGAAAGCGCAGTGTCCACCATGAAATCCCCCAGCCGACTGTGCGGTTTATGAATCCCCGGCGTGTCAATGAAAACAATTTGGGCGCCATCCGTCGTATAGATCCCCTGAATTTTATTCCGGGTTGTTTGCGCCTTATCACTCATAATCGCAATTTTCTGGCCCACGACCCGGTTTAAAAAGGTGGATTTCCCAACGTTAGGCCGCCCTAAGATGGCAACAAACCCCGAATGAAAGTTTTCCTGCATCAGTTTCTCCTTTCAGCGCTACTTCACCAGTGCCAGAATGTGCGGACCAAAGACAAACACCGCCACCAGCACCGCAAACCCCGCTGCCACCAGCACTGCTCCCGCCGCAATGTCCTTAGCCTTCTTCGCAAGCTCATCCCGCTGCAGGTGACTGGCCAAGTCAGCCAGGTTCTCCGCAACGGTATTCCATAGTTCACTTACTACCACGAGTGTAACCGCCGCAAGCAGCCACAGCCACTCCGAGCACGTTAGCCGGAAAAGAAAACCGCAGACAATCACGCCCACGGCAGCACAACAGTGAAAGCGGAGGTTCCGCTCTTCCCGAAACGCTGTGCGTACCCCGTCAAGGGCGTGACGCAGCGCCTGAATAAAGTGGTGGTTCTTCCACTTATTTTGGTTTTGATTAGCGTTCAAGCCCAAAGTCCCCCAAAATCTTTCGCTGTAAGCCAAACATTTCTTCTTCGTCTTCCGGTTTCATGTGATCGTACCCGTTAAGGTGTAAGAACCCGTGCAAAGCCAGGAAACCGAGCTCCCGTTCTTCGGAATGCCCCAGGTAGGCGGCCTGTTCCGCCACCTTTTCCATTGAAATGAAAATATCGCCGATGTTCCGGGGAAGTTCCTCCCCTTCCGGCATGATAATCACATCATCCTCCGGATCATCCTCAATCGCAAAACTAATGACGTCGGTTGGCTTATCCACGCCCCGGTACTTCTTATTAATCGCGTGAATTCGGTCGTTATCCACGAGTGTCACCGACATCTCCGTATTATCCGGCAGGTCAATCGCCTTTCCCGCAAAGTTTAGGATGTCATTAATTAACTGAATCCGCTCAGCACTAACTTTTTTAGTTTCATCATAAATCTCTAAGTCCACTACTGCTCCTCCTTTGCGGCCTGGGCGTACGCATTAATAATTTCTGAAACAACCGGGTGCCGCACCACGTCAGCCTGGTCAAACGTAACAAACCCAATGTGCGGTTGGTTACGTAAAACACGCCGGGCATCTACTAATCCACTGGCGCGGTGTCCCTGTGGCAAATCAATCTGCGTTTCATCGCCATTAACGATCATCTTTGAACCAAACCCAAGGCGGGTTAGAAACATTTTCATCTGTTGGCGCGTGGTGTTCTGGGCTTCATCCAGAATAACAAACGCATTATCGAGCGTCCGCCCCCGCATATAAGCCAACGGTGCGATTTCAATCACGCCGCGCTCAATCAAACGGTCGGTATGATCAGTGCCAAAAATTGCGTGCAGTGCATCATACAGTGGCCGGAGGTACGGGTCCACCTTTTCCTTGAGGTCCCCCGGAAGGAACCCCAAAGATTCGCCCGCCTCAACCGCCGGCCGGGTCAGGATAAGGCGTTCAACCTCTTTCCGCTTGAGCGCTGCGACGGCCATGACAACCGCCAGAAACGTTTTCCCGGTCCCCGCCGGGCCAATCCCAAACGTAAGGTCGTTATGCTTAACGGCTTGCACGTACTGGCGCTGCCCGTAATTCTTTACCCGAATCGGGCGGCCCTTTGCGTCCTTAAGGAGAATGGTTGTATATAAGTCGGGGAAGTACTCCAACCGGTGATGCTCGGCCATCGTCATTGCCGACACAATGTCTGGTCCCCCCAGCCGAATTCCCTGGTTAAGAATCTTAATCAGTGCATCGAAAATCGCCTTTACCCGTTGGACCGCCTCGGCTGAACCAGTAATCTTAACGGCCTCGCCCGTCGGATTAAGCGTCACCTTTTGCCCTTCCTCAATTAGGTGCAAAAATTCGTCGTTAATCCCAAATAATGGCCCCGCAATCTTAGGATTAGCGAGCCGGTATTCCCGTTCGATAACCGTCGTGTTCGTCACCCACAAAATCTCCCTTACTTCATTATTTATTCCAGCGTAATTATAGCACATCGCATCATCCTATCCGGCCAATGACGCTGGAGAATAAAAAACCACTACCGCAACCCTCACAGTTACGGTAGTGGCCTCAAACACTGATCTACTTATTTAACTGTTCGTTAACTAACTGATTGACCAGCTTTCCGTCAGCCTGACCCTTCAGCTTCGGCATAACCGCCTTCATTACCTTCCCAAAGTCGGCCTTCGAGGTGGCGCCTACTTCCGTAATGGCCTGGCTAACAAGCGCGCGGACCTCATCCGTGCTCAACTGCTCAGGCATGTAGCCCTGAACAATCTTAATTTCCTGCTTTAACTGGGCAACCGTATCATCCCGGCCAGCTTCCTCGTATTCCTTAATGGAATCCTTCCGCTGCTTCAATTCCCGGGACAAGACTGCCAGTTCTTCGTCCGGCGTGAGGTCGTGACCAAGGTTAATCTTTTCGTTTGCTACCGCCGCCTTCAACATCCGCACCGTTCCTAACGTTGCCTTGTCGTGGCTCTTCATGGCAGCAACCATATCCTTGTTTAATGAATCAAGTAAACTCATTAAGCCAACCTCCCAGAGCGACTAGAAGCGCCGCTTATTCTTCCGCTTACGTGCAGCTTCAGACTTCTTCTTCCGCCGAACACTAGGTTTCTCGTAGAATTCACGCTTACGGTATTCTTGCAGAGTACCTGTTTTTGAAACGGAACGTTTGAAGCGACGAAGAGCGTCATCAATAGATTCGTTCTTACGAACAACTGTCTTTGACATGGTGTTTCCCTCCCTCCGAGCTTAAATGTAACCGTTGTTGTACATACGACCAACTTAAACAGTTCTTTTACATTGTACTCCCGTTAATGCACGCCAGTCAACAATCTTTTCCGCCTTTTCACCCCACGCTAACCGCTTTCTTTTTGGTATAATATTCACGGATAAAAGCGCTTTATTTAGGAGAGGATTTTCATGACAACTAACAATTCAATTCCGGTATACGTTATCTCGGACTCACTCGGTGAAACTGCTAAGCACGTCGTTGATTCGGCCCTTGTCCAGTTCCCTGATAGCAACTTTACGGTGGAGAAATTTCCGTTTTCCCGGACAACATCAATGATCGATGGCATTCTAAACCGGGCAAAACGGGCAAACGCCTTTATCATCCACACCCTCGTTGATCCCGAACTCGCCCACCACGTAAACACGTTTTGCGAAGAGAACGACCTGGACTACTTTGATACCATGTCACCCTTGATGGCAAAGCTCGAACACCGGACGGGCCAGCACGCCGCCCACGGAATCAGCATGAACCACACCACGGATAAAAACTACTTCGACCGGATTAAGGCGATTGAATTTGCGGTTACGTACGATGATGGTAAGGATCCGAGCGGTTTTCTTAAAGCCGACATCGTCTTATTAGGAATTTCCCGGACATCCAAAACGCCACTATCACTTTACCTGGCAAACCAGGGCTACAAGGTCGCCAACCTGCCGCTTGTCCCCCAAGCACAAATTCCCGAAGAAATTTACCGGGTAGATAAGGATAAGATCTTCGGGTTGACGAACGACCCGGACGTCCTGAATAACATCCGGCGGGAGCGCATGATTGCGTATGGGCTTGATCCTGAAACGACCTACTCCAACACGGACAATATCACAAAGGAACTGGAGTACGCCAACAACCTCTACCGTGAACTTGGATGTCTCGTGATTAACGTTGCCCACAAGTCCATCGAAGAAACGGCCACCCTTATTATGGAAAGTCTTCCGGCGAAGGATGAATAATTGGGGGACGTTCCAGTTTCTTCCCGCTGCTGGCCTTATATGTGCCCAAACGAGCGTGATAAACCCTAAAAGCTGACAGATTATGACATGTCTAGCTTGGCGTTTTTACCACGCTCGTTTTTTAATGGCCATATTCCACCTTTATCTAAGAATAAAATGATGATAAAATGAAAGAAATCTCATTTTAATTGTTCTTTTTCAATTCACTTGTAGTAAAATGGAATTAACTTTTTCAATGCGTGAGGAGGAGAATTTATGGCGACGGAGAAGCGTAAACTAAAGCGGTCCCTATCACCTGGTCAGCTGGAAATGATTTCCCTTGGTGGTGCGATTGGGGTCGGCCTGTTTATGGGATCGACATCAACCATTAAGTGGACGGGGCCGTCCGTTATCCTCGGATATGCCCTGGTAGGGGTAATCCTATATATCATTATGCGGGCACTGGGAGAAATGCTATACGTCAACCCCGGAACGGGTTCCTTTGCCCAGTTTGCGACCGAATACATTCACCCACTCGCGGGCTACCTCGCTAAGTGGGCCAATGTTTGTGAGTATATTGTTGTCGGGATGTCCGAAGTTATCGCGGCTACAGAATACCTGAACTACTGGTGGCCCCACCTGCCCGCCTGGGTGTCAGGACTAGTCGTCATCGCGTTTTTAACGCTTACTAACCTACTATCGGCGAAATCATACGGGACCCTGGAGTTCTATTTCTCCATGATTAAGGTTGTCACCATCATCCTCATGATTATTCTCGGAGCACTTATCATCGTTCTGGGCTTTGGTAATCACTGGCATCCCGTTGGGTTCAGTAACCTGTGGGCCCACGGTGGTTTCTTCACCGGTGGCGTCAAAGGCTTCATCTTTTCAATGTCCATTATTGTTGGGTCATATCAGGGAATTGAACTTCTCGGGATCTCTGCCGGAGAAGCGAAGGACCCGAAGCACGCCGTTGTTAAGTCAGTTAAGTCCGTCATTTGGCGGATCTTAATCTTCTACGTGGGCGCAATCGGGGTGATTGTTACCATTTACCCGTGGAACAAGCTTGGAACGATCGGTTCTCCGTTTGTCCAGACGTTTGCGAAGATTGGGATTACGAGTGCCGCCGGAATTATTAACTTTGTGGTCCTTACGGCCGCCCTTTCCGGTGCAAACTCAGGAATTTACAGTTCTAGCCGGATGCTCTACATGCTGGCCCACGAAAACGATGCACCGAAGAAACTAGGAAAACTTTCCAAGCGCCTCGTTCCGAATAACGCCATCCTCGCTATTTCAGGCGGGATTCTCCTTGGCTTTATCCTTGACCTCGTGTCGTCAGCGTTCAGTAAATCAACCGCTAACCTGTTTGTGGTCGTCTTTAGTTCGAGTGTGTTACCGGGGATGATTCCGTGGTTAGTAATTCTTTTGGCCGAACTCCGGTTCCGGAAGAACAATCCGGAAATCATGGCTGGTCATCCGTTTAAGTTGCCACTTTACCCGTGGTCTAATTACCTGGCGCTCGCCTTTATGGCCGTGATTATCATCTTCATGTTTATTAATCCTGACACCCGCGTTTCGGTCAGCGTGGGGGCGATCATCCTGGCAGCGCTTATCATCGTATACATTGTTCGGCACGGCCTAGGAAAACGGACCGATTATAAATACTAAAAACGTGATAATTCAAAGAAGTAACCCTAGTGAAAGGCATAAACCTCCACCAGGGTTACTTCTTTTATAATCTTTTCTCCTAATTTTCAACCGGTCAGCTACTCTTCTAGTAACTTGCCCTTCGCCGCCAGGATATGCTCCTGCACATCCGGATCAAACTTATTCGCTGTCAGCATCTGAATTTCAAACCCGTACGGGGCGTACTTATGGTTTTTATCCGGGCCAACGTACGGCGTCTCCAAAATCTTCGGCACATCCGTTAGTTGCGGATGGTGGGCAACGTAGTTCAGTGCATCAAAGCCAATCGTGCCACACCCAATATTCTCGTGCCGGTCCTTATGGCTTCCCTGCGGGTTCTTTGAATCATTCAGGTGAATCACCTTTAACCGGTCAAGCCCAATAATGTGGTCAAACTCGTTGAGAACACCATCAAAGTCATCCTTAATGGCGTACCCCGCATCGCTTGTGTGACACGTGTCCAGTGTGACCGAAAGGCGGTCGTTTAAGGTCACCTTGTCAATAATCGCGGCCAGTTCCTCAAAGGTCCGGCCAACCTCAGTCCCCTTTCCCGCCATTGTTTCCAGGGCAATTTGAACGTGCTGCTCCCGGGATAACACCTCGTTAAGTCCCCGGGCAATGCTGGCAATCCCCGCTTCGGCACCGGCACCGACATGTGCTCCCGGATGCAGGGTCATTTGCGGTGCCCCGAGTGCATCTGCCCGCGTCACTTCTTTTTGTAAAAACTCAACGGCAAACGCAAACTTATGCGGATCGGCGTTTCCCAGGTTGACAATGTACGGTGCATGCACAACGATATCGTGAATGCCGTGCTCCTGCATAAACTGTTTCCCAGCTGGGATGTTCATCTCTTCGAGCGGTTTCCGCCGGGTATTTTGCGGGGCACCCGTATATACCATCATTGTGGTGGCGCGATACCCGGCCGCCTCCTTCGCTGATCCTAAAAACATGTCCTTCCCGCGCATCTTAACGTGTGATCCAATTAACATTCTTCTCACCTCATTTATTGACCGGGAGGTACGTATCAAGTACCCGCCTGGTTGCCTCTCCGTCATTCATTGTATTCCACTGAGCGTTAAACGTGGCTAAATTAGCCTGGTTACTTGGGGACTGAAGCGCCGCGCTGACCTCCTGCGCAGTCTGACAGACGGGGCCTGGTAGCCACGTCTTCATATCAGGCTGCAGGCCAACTTGCTGCTGGTACGCAGCTTCATCATACCAGTAAAAAATCATCCGCCCCGCATTAGGAAGCACCGCATAATCAAAAATCACCGACGAATAATCAGTAATCAAACAATCGGTGACCGTCAGGAGGTCCTCCGTAGTAAAGTCAGGAATCAGCATTACTTGTTGGCCAAACCGCTTTACAAACGCCTGCTCCATAGCCTGAACGTGGGGGTGTAACTTAATGACCAACCGTTGTTTGGGTGATAGTGCCGCCACAATCTGTTCAAAATCGTTAGGGACCTGAAAGGCTGGCTTCCCCGCCGCATCTTCCCGGTACGTTGGCGCATACAGAATAACTTCCTTTTCCCGGAGTTCGGGATATTGGTCATATATCCGGGCAGGGGTTTGCTGCCGCCATGTTCGGTCAAACAACCGGTCGCTGCGCGGGTACCCTAATACCCGCATCCGTGATTCCGGGACGTGGTAACTTTGCGCAAACACCCGGGCCATCTGGGTAGAACCAACAACGTATTCATCAAACTGATTGTATACCCGCTGAAACCGGCGCCTATCCGCCCGGGAGCGGTGCTGCGTCCGTGGTTCTTCCCATCCAAAGGATTTAACCGCCCCGTTTGCGTGCCACACCTGGATGACCGTGGTTTCCTGGTGGTTAAACGGGCAGCCCGCCAAGAAGGCGTAGTAATTATCACAAAACAGTAGCCGCGCGTTCATGATTAGCCGTAACGGACGGCCCAGGAACCGCAACCCATCCGTAAAGACCTGCGCCCTAATTCCGTCAGCGGCTAACTGCCGCGCCGCTGCCGCACAATTTGGGCGGTATAACACGGTGACCGGAGTTCCACACTGCCGGGCTCGCTGTGCCAATGCCCGGATAAACTCCTGGTTATTCCCGAAACTCATGACATACACGATTTCTCGGGGCGTCCGGTTTCTAACCATCCCAGCTACCAGCCGCACCAGCCATAAATAAATTATCTTTTTCATCAGGAAGCCCCCTATGGTTCCGGTTCGTAGAAGTGCCCCATAATGTGGACGTTATCCGCAATGCTAACAAAGGCGTGCGGGTCCGACTCCTCCATCGCCATTTTAAGTTCCGGTTGTTCATACCGGGAAATAACGGTAAAGAGAATCGTCTTCTCATCGTGCTTGTACGCTCCCTCAGCACCGTGGACAATCGTAATTCCCCGTCGCAGGTGGTTTTGAATACAGTCAATTACGCTCTTCGGCTTGGTCGTCACGATCATCACCTGCATTTTTTGCTGGCGGGTGTAGACCATGTCCATTACGCGGGCGTTGACGAACAAGCCCATCGCTGAATAGAACGCATACGGCCAACCATAAACCGCCCCGGCCGCAAACACAATCAAGGCATTAAATAACAGGTTAAACGTCCCGATGTTTTTCCCGGTTAGTTTCCGAAGGGTCAATCCTAAAATGTCCAATCCCCCCGTTGAAATCCCGTTTTTCAGTGCTAACCCGGTCCCAAAGCCGTTGATGACCGCCCCAAAAATTGAGCAAATAATCGGGTCGGTCGTCAGTGTCACGGGCTTAATCACCTTAATCATGACACTTGAACAAACAACCGCAATGAACGTAAAGACCGTAAACCGGTGTCCAATTTCCTTCCAGGCGAGCCCAAATAACGGAACGTTGAGGACAAACAACATTAAAGCCGCAGACAACGGGTGCTGCCAGTGTGCGGTGAGGGATGCAACCAGCTGGGCCGCCCCCGTCACCCCCGACGAATAAATCTTTCCGGGGGTCCAGAAGAAATTCATTGCGACTGACACCAAGATACCATAGATAAACGCCGTCGATGCCCGTGAAATGTAAGCATGGCGCTTCCAAATTTTTTGTAATTCGTTCACGTTGGGGACTCCTTCATCTTTTGCTGTCGTTAGGATAACGCACAACCAGCACCCCGACAAGCCACCCGGTCAAAATTTATTAATTCCACTCCGGTTGCGGCCTAGGCGGTTCACCTTAAAGCTTCCGAAAATAACGAAAGGACTGCAACTCATCGTCACAGTCCCCCGTTAAATCACCGGTAATTATTCTTCTGTCTCGAGGTGTAACTCATCCAACTGCTTCTGGGCCACCGGCCGCGGCGCGTTCGTCAACGGGTCAACCGCCTTGGAGTTCTTCGGGAACGCAATTACTTCCCGGATATTATCCCGCTTAGCAAGAAGCATTGCGAACCGGTCCAATCCCAGTGCTAAGCCGCCATGCGGTGGGAAGCCGTAGTCTAAAGCGTCCATGAACCAACCAAACTGGGCCTCCGCCCGTTCCGGCGTGAACCCTAACGCCTTAAACATCTTCTCCTGCACGTCCCGCTGGTGAATCCGGATTGACCCCCCACCAAGCTCGTAACCGTTCAGCACGATATCATAACTCTGGGCATGCGCCTTATGTGGATCCGTTTCAAGTAAGGCAACGTCCTCTTCGTTTGGCATCGTAAACGGATGGTGGGCAGCAATGTAGCGGCCAAATTCCTCACTGTACTCGAATAGTGGCCAATCAACCACCCAGATAAAGGCAAACTCGTTCTCATCAATCATGCCCTGTTCCTTCGCAATGGCACACCGCAGGTACCCGAGGGAATCCGCTACGACCTTCCGTTTGTCCGCTACAAATAACAGCAGGTCGCCTTCCTTGGCCGCCGTTGCGTCCTTAACGGCCTGAACCACCGCATCATCCCTAAAGAACTTTGCGATTGGCCCGCTAAAGCCGTCCGCCGTAACCTTCATCCAGGCCAATCCCTTGGCCCCGAAGCGTTTAATGTACTCCTGCTTTTGTTCGATTTGTTTCCGGGAGTACTTCTCCGCTCCGTTTGGAACAGCGATGGCCTTGACCTGCCCACCGTTTTCAAGCGCACTATCAAAGACCTTAAATCCGGCCGGCCGCACCGCTTCAGCAACGTCCTTTAACTCCATGCCAAACCGAATATCTGGTTTGTCTGAGCCAAACCGGTCCATGGCCTCGTTCCACGTAATCCGCTGGATTGGCGTCTTAATGTCAACCCCCAGCGTCTCCTTCATTACCCGCTTAAGGAGACCCTCAGTCATGGTTTGGATTTCTTCCGCGTCCATAAACGACATCTCCATGTCAATCTGGGTAAATTCTGGCTGGCGATCGCCCCGAAGGTCTTCATCCCGGAAGCACCGGGCAATCTGGTAGTACCGGTCAAAGCCCGCGCCCATCAACAACTGCTTAAACAGCTGCGGTGATTGCGGGAGCGCGTAAAACGATCCCGGGTAAACCCGTGATGGCACCAAGTAGTCCCGCGCCCCTTCAGGCGTTGACTTTGTTAAGTACGGCGTTTCCACGTTAATAAAGTCGTTTTCGTCGAGGTACCGGTGAACGGCCTGGGTAATCCGGTTCCGAATCAATAACGCCCGCTGCATTTCCGGCCGCCGCAGATCCAGGTACCGGTACTTTAACCGTAAGTCATCCGCTGCGCTAATATCATCCTTAATTTCAAACGGCGTGGTCTTGGCCTTATTCAGAATAATCATTTCCTGAACGTTGACCTCAACCTCCCCGGTCTTCATGTCAGGGTTGATTGCACCGTCTCCCCGTTTAACCACGGTTCCGTGGACCTCAATCACATCCTCACCGTGTAACGACTCCGCCGTGTTCCGCACGGCTTCCGGTGTTTCCGGGTTAACGACCAGCTGCACAATGCCATGCCGGTCCCGCAAATCGATGAACACCAGGTTCCCGAGGTTCCGCTTCTTTTGGACCCAGCCCTTTAAAACCACCTGCTGGCCAACAAACTCCGCCGTTACATTTCCACAATACGTTGTTCTTCTCATGCTCCTACTCCCTACTTCAGTAACTCGTTAAAGTGCTGTTCAACATCTGCCAGGGAAACCTGCCGTTCCGTTCCCGTTGCCATTTCTTTCAGGTTAGCGGTCTGGTTCGCAAGTTCCTGTTGCCCGATAGTTAACGTGTACCGGGCGTTTAACCGGCTCGCCGTCTTAAACTGCCCCTTCGGTTTTCTTGCCAGGTAGTCCCGGTCAGCGCTAATTCCCTGCTGCCGCAAAGCCTGAACCACACGTAACGTTGCCGCATCCGTTTCCGCCCCGATTCCAACCACGTATACGTCCAGTTGGTCGTCAGTCGGTAAGTTGCCCTGTTCTGCTTCCAGGATTAAGAGGAGCCGTTCAACCCCAATTCCGAAGCCAATTCCCGGTGTTTCCGGACCGCCGAGTTGTTCAACTAACCCGTTATACCGGCCACCTGCACACACGGTCATCCACTTGCCACCAAAGGCCTGGGCGTTACTCATAATTTCAAAGATTGTGTGGTTGTAGTAATCCAACCCCCGCACCATGTTCGGATCAACTTCGTATTCAATTCCTAGTTCATCAAGGAGCCGCTTCACCTGGTCAAAGTGTTCCTGGGCCGCTGGTGTCAGGTAATCAAGAATGGACGGGGCGTCCTTAACAATCTCCTGGTCGTGCTCATCCTTACTATCAAGCACCCGGAGAGGGTTCTTGTGTAACCGTTCCTTGGAGTCATCCGATAGCTCTGCTTCGTACGGGGTTAAGAAGTCAATCAAAGCCTGCCGGTATGCCTTCCGGGATTCAACGTCTCCCAGCGTATTCAGGGCAATCCGTAATCCGCTTAACCCCAAGCGGTGGAGAAAGTCAACCGCCATAGCCATTACTTCGACATCTAAGGCTGGACTGTCCACCCCGAACGCTTCCACGCCAATCTGGTGGAATTCCCGGAGCCGACCAGACTGTGGCCGTTCATACCGGAACATCGGTCCCATGTAGTAGACCTTCAGGGGCTTTTGTACTTCCGGCCCGTACAGCTTGTTCTCAATGAACGCCCGGACAACACCGGCCGTTCCTTCCGGCCGTAACGTGATGTGCCGGCCACCCTTATCGTTAAAGTCGTACATTTCCTTCGTGACAATGTCTGACGTTTCCCCTGATGTCCGGGAGAAAACCTCGTAGTTTTCAAACATCGGCGTCCGGATTTCGTGGTACCGGTACTGGTTAAATAATTTCCGGGCAACCCCTTCAACGTACTGCCATGCAGCACTTTGGGTCGGTAAAATATCCGCGGTTCCCTTTGGCTTTTGGTACTTCATTTAATAACCTCCTCTAACAATGTCGGCCCTTCCAGTTAATAAAATAAAAGCGCCCCATCCAGCAACAGCCAGATAAGGGCGCAACGTGGCGCGGTACCACCTTATTTTTAACTTAACTGAGATAACGTATCACACGACATTGATTCAATGTACCTCAAGGGTGTCTTCCCCAACACTAACCCCGAACCTTCCACCATCCGTTCGGTCGCTACTGGTCGTTCACCAGGTACTAATCCCTCTCACTGGTTTTCATATTCAATTTTCAGAATACTGGCCGGGCCCCTAAAAGTCAAGTCATCCCCCGTTTTTAAAGCCCATTTCTTTGTACTATAATGGCAGAGAACAACTAATTACACGGGAGTTGAACGCAATTATGCAAACGAACCACCAGCACCGTCAACTACGAGGCGACCTGCTCGTTCTCATTGCGGTGTTCTGCGTTCTAGGCGGATACCTCGCCTACCGAACAAAAACATACCTTAACCAGACAACCATTCAACAGACAACGACCATGCGGACCGGACCAGGAATTGAATACCGCGGTACGATGGAATTACCAAAGGGCACCCGCGTGGCGGTTATCCGCTCAAAGTATGAATGGCTCAAGGTCACAACGAGCGCCAACCAACAAGGATGGGTGCCTGCCTGGAAGCTTCCCGCCAAGTACCGCCCCGTAATCCGGAGCCTGAAAAACGCAACGATTGTTATTGATCCCGGTCACGGCGGGTCTGATTCAGGCGCCCTAGCCGTGCACGGGCAAATGGAAAAAACGTATACCCTGAAGTTTGCCCGGATGGTTGCGGCTAAACTTCGCGCGAAAGGCGCAAAGGTCTACCTGACCCGCGATAGTGACCGGTTTGTCAGCTTGAAGGCCCGCCCTGCCCTGGCGAAACGGGTCCACGCCAACCTCTTTATTAGCTTCCACTTCGATTCTTCACCGGACGAAAACGAAGCCTCTGGGTTTACCACCTACTACTATCACCGGGGACCGTCCCTCCAACTTGCCCAGGACGTTAACCACCAAATGCGCCACCTTCCAATCACGGATAAGGGCTCGCGGTTCGGGAACTTCCTGGTAATCCGGGACAACACCGTTCCCGCGATTTTAATCGAAGGCGGGTACATTAACACGAGCCACGACTTCCAGTATATTCGCTCGTCACGGTACCGCAACGTAATGACAAGTGATGTGGTCACCGGAGTGCAACATTTCATCGAGACTAACCACTAGCCAAAAAGGGATGCGCCAAAAAGGTGCGTCCCTTTATCGTTTGCTGTAAGTAGCCAGACTGAATTATACAGCCCAATTTAAGCTTTTTTATCAACAAGCTCCCACATCGACTTAATCCGTTTATCCGGGTTTCCGTCCTCGTTAATGATGTTGTCCGGGTCAAAAAGAATCCCCTTCATGCCCGCATTATGCCCCGCCTCGACGTCCAAGGCGCGGTCACCAATCATGGTTGCGTGTTCCTTATCAACTGCGTATTCGTTACATAAGTAGTTGAGGGAAGCCGGGTCCGGTTTCCGGGGAAACGATAACTTCGAGGTCACAAAACCACTGAAGAGCTTCTTTAACCCGTCACGTTCCAAAATTGCGACGGCCTGTTCATCGCGGTGGGTTAACAAGAAGTTCCGGCCGCCATGATCGACAACCTGCGCGCACACCTCGACAACCCCCGGAAACGGGTGCATTTCATCGTGACGCTGTTCCTCGTATTCCTTGTATGCTGCCCGGGCAGTCGGTTCGTCCAGTTCAGGATGATTCGTTAACGCCCACTTGAACGTCCGCCCCAGTGACGTCTGCCGCATGTGGTGGTACACCTCATCCTTTTTCACCTTAATGTGTTGTTCCTGCATTGCGTGAACAAACGCAGCCACCATCACCGGGTATGTATTGTACAACGTTCCGTCAAAGTCCCAGAAGTAGGTCTCGCTCATGGTTCTCCCTCTTTCTACTTGTTGTTAGTGTCATAAATAATGGTAACCGGGCCGTCGTTGACCAGGTCAACCTGCATGTCAGCGCCAAACTGCCCCGTTGCAACCGGAATGCCGGTTTCCCGCAGACAGGTAACGAACTGTTCATAGTGACGGTGCGCCTTCTCTGCCTCTTCGGCCGCCGTAAAACTCGGCCGGTTCCCCCGGCGGGTATTGGCGTACAGGGTAAACTGAGAAACAGCTAAAATTGCCCCGCCAACCGCCTGAATATCCTGGTTCATTTTACCATCCGCATCAGTAAAGATTCGCGCCCGGATAATTTTCCGGGTACAGTACTCAATCTCTGCTGGTCCGTCCCCATCAGTGAACCCGACTAATAGTACCACGCCCGTTCCAATTTTACCAATTACAGTTTTGTTAACCGTCACCTGGGCCCGCTTAACCCGCTGCAAAACAACCCGCATTTTTACTCCTCCTAGTGAATCGGCCGCTTGACAACATACACGTCCGGCACGCGCTTGACGTTATCAATCACGCGCTGGAGGTGAGCCTGATCCCGAATTGCCATGGCAACCGTAATAATCACCGTCCGCTGGTGGTTAACGCGCCCGTTGATGGACGTGATGTTTTTCACCGTGTTGGTCACGGCTTGCAACACATCCGTCAGCAAGCCCGACCGGTTATACCCTTGAACCTCAAGTTCAGCCTCGTATGTCCGGTCAGTTCCGGGAATCATGTTCCAATCAACCGCCACCAGCCGGGCATCCTCACCCTGAGGAATATTCGGACACCCAACGCGGTGGACCGATACCCCGCGGCCCTTGGTAATGTAGCCGATAATCTCATCGCCCGGAATTGGATTACAACACCGACTTAGGTGCATCATCATGTTATCGGCCCCTTCAAGGAGCACGGCATCGTTTGGCTTTGGCCGTTTCTTTTCGTGGTGATCATCAGCTGCCGTGGATTCATGCTGCAGGACAGCCTGCTCTCTGGCGGCGTCCCGCTGCGCCTGTTGTTCCTTCCGAATCGCTTCTGTCAGCCGGTTAACTACCCCTTCAGGTTGAAGCTCACCAAACCCAACCGCCGCATACATATCATCCGCTGAGGTCAACTGCCGTTTAGCTAACACCCGGTCAATATTTGCGGGGGTCAATACCTGCCGCGGATTATACCCCGCATCCAACAGGGCGTGGTCAATGATGTCGCGGCCCTTATCAATGTTTTGTTCCCGGTCACGGCGCTTAAAGAAGCGCTTAATCTTGTTCCGGGCCCGACTCGTCCGCACCATGTCCAGCCAGTCATTACTTGGCCCCGCTGAATTCTTGGAAGTTAAGATGTCCACAATATCCCCGTTCTTAACGTGGTAATCAAGCGGGACGATCTTCCCGTTGACCTTAGCGCCCGTTGTCCGGTTCCCGATTTCCGTATGGATGGCGTACGCAACGTCAAGGGGACCAGCGCCCTGCGGGAGTTCGACCACCTCACCCTTAGGGGTAAAAATGTAAACCCGGTCGCCAAAGAGGTCGCCCTTCACGCTTTCCATGAAGTCACTGGCATCGGTCGTTTCATGCTGCAATTCAACGATTTCCTTAAACAGGTTCAGCCGGTCGCCCGTGGCACTCTGCTTCACTCCGCTAGTATTGCCTTCCTTGTATGCCCAGTGAGCCGCAATTCCGTACTCAGCAACCCGGTGCATCTTCTTCGTCCGAATCTGGACCTCTAACGGTTTCCCCTGCGGGCCAATCACCGTCGTGTGGAGTGACTGGTACATATTGGCTTTAGGCATTGCGATGTAGTCCTTGAACCGTCCCGGCATCGGTTTCCATTCCGAGTGGATTGCTCCCAGCACGGCGTAGCAGTCCTTAATGGAGTCCACCACTACCCGGACAGCGAGTAAGTCATAAATCTGACTAAACTCCTTGTGCTGGTCGTGCATTTTCCGGTAAATAGAATAGATGTGCTTGGGCCGCCCGTAGATTTCACAATCAAGGTGCAGACCTGCGATTACCCGGCGAATTTCCTGAATCGCCGCGTTAATGTAGTGCACCCGTTCTTCCCGCTTGGCGTTCATTAGGTGCACAATCCGGTAATACTGCTGGGGATTGAGGTACCGGAGGGAGAGGTCCTCCAGTTCCCATTTGATGGTGTTAATTCCCAAACGGTCCGCTAACGGCGCGTATATTTCGAGCGTTTCATTGGCAATCCGGCGCTGTTTATCCGGCCGCAAGTGAACCAGGGTGCGCATGTTATGCAGCCGGTCCGCAAGCTTCACAATAATCACCCGGAGGTCCTGGGCCATCGCAAGTAATAGCTTCCGGTGGTTCGCAGCTAACCGCTCTTCATGGGACTTGTACTGGATTTTGCTTAGCTTAGTTACCCCGTCGACAATCACTTCTACGTCGTGACCAAAAAGTTCACCCACATCGCCAAGGGTGACCGGCGTATCCTCCACCACATCGTGCAGGTAACCGGCCGCCACCGTTTCGGGATCCATGTGCAGGTTGGCTAAAATACCAGCCACCTGAATGGGATGAATAATGTACGGTTCGCCGGACTGCCGCCGCTGTTCGCGGTGAACGTACGTTGCAAAGTCACATGCCCGCTGAACGAACGCAACGTGGTCATCATTCATGTACTCCCGGCACATATCAACAACGTCCTGTGCATCCCAAACTGTTTCCTGCTTCACGGTCCCATTCCTCCAAATCCAGAAGTATTTATTCCTATCTTACTACTTATCCTCCAAAACGCCCATCTGGGTTCCTGGGGTAAGCTCAGTTGCATACGATAACGTCGCTAAGACATACAACGGCGCGGTTTCGGCCCGTAAAATTCGCGGACCTAACCCCACTGCCGTGTAGCCCGCCCGTTGCAGTGCTGTGACCTCCGCGGGGGCAAGCCCCCCTTCCGGCCCAATCACCACGTTGACCGTATCCTTCGGCATGAGCGCCTGGACCTGCTGTCCTAAGCGGGTGACCTCGCCCTGCTTGGCTTCCTCTTCGTACGCCACTAGTTTTACCGCGTACTCCTGCGTGGCAACCGCTTCAATTCCTGGAACATACTCAACGGTCGGGATGACTAGCCGGTGGGACTGTTCAGCCGCGCCCTGCACAATTTTCTGTAACCGATCAACCTTCCGCGCCTGTTTACTTGCCTGCCACTTAGCCACCGCGTACTGGCTATCACAGAAAACAAAGTGTGTGGCGCCAAGCTCCGTCCCCTTTTGCACAATCCACTCGGCCTTGTTCTTCTTGGGAACCCCGCACGTAATTGTTACCTCAACCGGAAGTTCAACGGGGCGGGTGACCTCCCGCACGACGTGGCCGGTGATCCGGTGCGGACTAACTTCTTCCAGTTCAACTACGTAACACCGGCGATCCGGATGAACTAGCTCAACCTGATCCCCCGCCTGCATCCGCATTACGGTTGCAATGTGGCGGTAGGTTTCTTCCGGAAGTGCAAAGGAAGCGGTTAGTGAAAATGGAACGGAACTAAAGTAATGCTGCATTATTCATCCTCCCCTGGCCGGCGGGCAATGAGGGCAACCCAGTCCTCCCGCTGCACCGTTTCTTCAAGCACAAACCCTGCTGCAGTCAACGTATCAACTAGTTGCTCCTTCTTTGCGGTAATGATTCCCGACAATAGTAAGTGGCCCGCTGGTTTCAAACAATTCCACGCCTGGGGAATGAGCGGGGTGAGAACATCCGGCAAGATATTGGCCGTAATTAAGTCAACCTGCCGGGCAACCCCGTCCAGCATGCTACCCACGCTCACCGTAATGGGTGCTGCTTGGGGATTAAGCTGAAGGTTCCGCTTAGCTGATGCCACGGCATCTTCGCTAATATCGTTGGCCGTAACCCGGGATACCCCCAGCATTCGAGCGTAAATTGCTAAAATTCCCGAACCCGTCCCGACGTCAATCATTTCTTCGCCGCCACGAACAACGGCTTCGAGGGCCTGCAATGTAAGCCGGGTCGTCGGGTGGGTTCCCGTTCCAAACGCCTTACCCGGATCAAGGTAAATCAACCGTTCACCGGGTTGCTGGGGCTGGTAATCCTCCCAGCGGGGAACAATCGTTAACCAGCGCGTTAACCGCACCGGATGGTAGTACTGCTCCCACTTATCAACCCAGTCGGCATCATCCCGCGCCTGGACGCGGACGGTACCCTTCCCGGGATTAAGGCCGTACTGTGCTAATCCCTGCACCTGCGTTTCAATTTGAGCCACCACTTCAGGTAGGGCCGTTGTCGCTGGGAAATACGTAATTAATTGGTATTCCGTTCCCGAATCGTCGACCTGGACACCCCCAGCGCCGTTTGTCATTAAAATGTTGGTAACCGCATCCGCCGCCTCAGCGGTTGTCACCACGCGAACTTCATTCCACTTCATCGCGTTCCTCTTCCTTCCGGGATTCAGTTTTGGCCAAAATTTGGTCGTCTTGCTACCAATATAGCGTATTTTACAAACAACGACTAGTTTCCCACCCCACAAAATCACGGGGCTTCCCCACACAAAGGGAATTTTCTGCTACACTGGAGATAATTATTACTATGGAAGTGAACAGCATGGCCAAGAAGAAAATGATTTTAGACCTTGATACGGGAATCGACGACGCCCTCGCAATTGCGTACGCGCTCACCGTTCCCGAGGCGGATTTGATTGGGGTAATCGGCTCATACGGCAACGTCTTAACCCCCCAGGCAGTCCAAAACTGTCTCGATCTACTCGACATGCTTGGCCATCCCGAAGTTCCCGTCTTTGCGGGCCCCACGCATTCTTCGACCACCACAACGTTTAGCGTCATGCCAATTAGCCAGCGCATCCATGGCATGAACGGGGTTGGTGACGTTTCCTTACCCCACTCCTCACGCACCGCAGAACAAATGAGTGGCCGGGACTTTATCATCGAAGCTGCGCACCAGTACGGCGACGATCTCATTGTTGTGCCCACCGATCCCCTAACAACGCTTGCCGCTGCAATTAAAAAGGATCCGGCCATTACCCACCTCATCGGGAACGTCACCCTAATGGGCGGAGCATTGACAATCCCGGGAAACGTAACGCCTGCCACGGAGGCCAACATTAACCAGGATCCAGTGGCCGCTAACGAGGTCTTTCAAAGTCCCCTTCCGCTAACAATGGTGGGGTTGGATGTTACCACCCGCACCCTGCTCACGAAGAAAAAAACGGCCCAGTGGCGCGCTTTGGGAACAACGGCCGGAAAGAAGTACGCCGCCATTGTTGATTACTACATCGACACTTACGCAGACGTTCACCCGCACCTGAACGGGTGTGCCCTGCACGACCCGCTTGCAGTTGCGGTTGCGGTTGATCCTAGCCTGGTAACGACGCTCCCGCTTAACATGAAAGTTGAAGTTGATGGCCCGTGTGCCGGCCGGACAATCGGGGACGAAGAGCTCCTTGATCAATCCGTCCACAGCCAGGCAGCCGTTAACGTTGACAAGGAACGGTTTGAACAACTCTTTATGACCCGCCTTACAGCCCTTTTTCAAAACAACTAACGGAGGCTCCTTATGGAATTTATCGCACTACTTTTATTTGTTTTCTGGCTCTTTACAACGGCCCTGCGCTTTAACATGCTTGCTTCCCAGGGGCATTTCACCTACACCCAAATTTTTATGGGAAGCGCGCGGTGGTACCAGAGCCCGCGGATGATTATTCTAATCATTGCCCTTGCACTCCTGGTATACTTTGGGACCCTTCACGTAATCTACCTCGCCGGGGCAATCACTGCCGGGCTCATGCTGCTCCTCTTTGGCCGTAACCTTCTGCACCATTGGGGAAATCAAACCATCACCCTCATAAACTGCGTAGTATGCGTCCTTGTTTTAGGAGGGGCACTGGTAATGCTTCGCCGCCTATAATCCCCCTATACAGAGACTAAAGATACCGCTCCGGAGCACATTCCCGGAGCGGTATTTTTAACTATTCTTCAATATGAGCTGGGGTAAGTTGCTTTCCCCGCACATCCTTAATTCGTAAATCGGCTGACAGCAATCCAGAGCGATTTCCCTTTAATTCTAAGTTGCTGTAGCGGGGATTAACGGTCAGCGTCATGTCACTATCCATAAACGCCGCGCTGTACCCCTTGTAGTACCACGTGCCGTACGTTGCATCGAGTTGTTTTTGGTAGTCACTCAAATCAGTCTGGTGATCAGCAATGACTAACGTAAACTCCTTATCAAACGAACAGGTCCCGGAACCCTGCTTGGAAAGCCCCACGCCATCCTCAAAATCAAGCACAAACAGCGTTCCCGGCGTATTGTACTTAGCCAGCTTCTCTTCAGCTGCAGCAGTAACGGTTAACTTCATGCCATCACCCTCCTAATTCCTTCGTTAGCTCAAGCATACCCCCGAAGCGCACCCCCGGCAAGCAGTCTGCTATAATGATTGGTAGATTAAATGGAGGAACGACCATGAAAATAATCGAGCACGCAACGGGGTTAACCATTACAACCCCTCAAATAAACGTAAACGTTGACGAATTCACGGATAAACCAACCCCCGTCGTTATTAGTCACCTCACCCCGGCAGCGATTTCTTTCCTGCAACGCCCAAGTACCGCGCCCGTTTTTATTTCACAGGATCTCTACGAACTCCTGCAAATTCTGACCGTGACGGGAGTACTAAAGCTCTCCCTTGAACGGATTCAAATTATGCCAACCAGCTACCCCACAATCATCGGTGACCTGCGTATCACCCCGTTGCCCAACGATGACGGGGTGTGCGGCAGCGTTGCGCTTCTTATCGAAGATGCTGCCATGGCAATTGGGTACTGCGCAACCTTTACAACCCATGGGAGTAAGAAGAAACGGTTAAAGAAGTGGAAACGCCACTTCCGTGATGCCCGCATCAAGCAGTTCTACTTCCTAGCTGCCACGCTTACCGCCCACCAGGACGCTCCCAGAATCTTTGAACCTGACCGGGTTCTTAGCCTTTTATCGGCGGACTCCCACCAAACCGTCTCTCCCGCATACGGCCGGGTGCTCCAGTTTCTGTTCCGCCAAGTAGACCACCAACTCCCGGTCCAAACGGCGGCCCACCCAACACTTCACCTGGCAACCACCGTCCCGGCGAGTCCGGTAGCAACCGCACCGACAGTTGCCGAACTGCACGACATTGTAACGGTCCTGCAAGCTTCGCCGGTCCCCCTGGGAACGGCGGCCGAACGAGCAGCCCTTATAAAACAGCTCGGCCTTCCGGAAAACTAGGAATGTCACCGCACTCCTTGATATGAATAACGGATTAAAATAGCAAAAGAAGTTGGGAACGAGTCCCAACCTCTTTTTACTAGTTAATCTTTTCAAATCTAGCGTGGTATGTTTCATCGTTTGAATTAACGTACCACTGCCCGGTAAGGGTTTTCCCGTTATTTGAACGCCGAACGTGCCGAAACTCAAATGCACGATTACCATCGTTATCGTACAAAATAACCTCGTTATGTTTAGGATCCACCACATATTTTTGATACTTCGCTGGATTGTCAAGAAAATCAATAACATCCTTATTCCACTGTTGAATATCGTGGTGATTATCAACTGGGGTGAACGCAAATGTTTGCCCGTTGTCTCCACTGCTCTGAAGTGCATTACTTGTATGAAAAATTATCCGTGCGTGTCCGGTATAATCAAATCCATAAATCTCACCCTTAATAGTCACCCGATATTCGTTCCCGGCGATTGTCCCCCGCAAATTCGGGGTTAACCAGCACAGAAAAAGTGCAAGGAATATTCCTCCAATTACGATAACGTTAGTACCAATCCCTAGAAACCATAATAGCGTGTTCGACGGACGCTGGTAGCCTTGATTTCCGTGGAATTCGGTTTGTCCATCCGGATAAATTGTCACGGGAACCGTCGCCATTGTAGCCATTGCCTGACGTTTTAACTGGAGATAAAAAATAATTTGAGTAAGCCGTTGGTACAGCATAATAAACAACATTAATGCCAAAATAACAATATACGCACTCATCGCAGGAATTGTTGTCGAACTCCATAGCAAAAAGACCCGATTAATTGCACGTAGAAAGCTAAAGCAAAGCACTCCAACAATAAGCGCTGGAAGAGTCCAATTCATAAAACTTAAATCAAGGATGAAAAAGTCTTCCTTCCACCCGTTCATCAATTGACGGCTTTCTGTAATACACTGCCGAGCAGTAACCTTATCCCCTACCTGGATATGTTGTCGCATAATTAGTAGTGCTTGCGAATATGCGCACTGCTTAACATAGCCCAACGGAATAAACAATCCTTTCCAAAGTATGGTCCAAATCATTACTAAAAGCATAACCCGGATAGTAAGCCAGAAATATCCCTTCTTAAAGGCTGTCATATAAAGACTGAACCATTGCTTTGGACGGCGTCCTGTTTCAGCCCATTCCAACATTACAAAATTCCATCCTGCACCAAAGGGGATCCAACATAGTAATCCAAATATCATTCCCAGTGCCAGGCCTAGCACTCTTGCCAAATCAACTGTACTACCAGCGGCACCATTGAACATAGCAATTCCTTCCGTAACTATTACAAGAATAAAGCCGCCGATAAACATACAACCAAATAATGTTACGAAGAGTAAAAGTGAAAAGAACGCTCCCATCCACCAATTACCCCGTAACATGTTCTTCGCTTGCTGTTTTAATTCCGAACGATTCAATCTATTCCCCTCCTACCGTAAAATGTACCGGATCCAATTATCCTTATGTAACGCCCATTTATCAGTTGGTACGAATAACATTACCCCAATGAAACATGCCAATAAAATGTATCCAAGCCAACCAAAAACACTTAATACCAAGCTAATTACCAGCCATATAAACGCCGGCCAACCCTTTACGCCTGCATCGCGGAGTCGACGAATGACCAATGGAACTAAACTTAAAATGATTAACCACGTAAGTCCATTTGAAACAACAGCAGAAATAATGCTAAATTGCCAGTACGTCGTCAATATTCTAAAAGGGCATTGAATAATTGCAATTAAATAAAAAGCCGCAATCAGAGTCCAAGCAATTCCCCGCCGGGTTGTTCGCCCCTGAACATTGCATAATCCGTGAAAATAATCCCGAAGCGCCTGCCAAAAGGTGACCTTCCCCTGCTCAATAATTTGTTGCATTGAATAAATCCCTCACTTTTTAGAATGTAAAAGTAATAACATAGTTAGTATAACATGTTTTTTGACATACCTTTACCTTTTCTTAATAGAAAACGGGGGTTGACCGTGCCAATCCCCGTAATTAACTGAAAGTCTTACTTACTTAATCTGCCCCATAACCTCGTCAACGAAGTTATCAGCCTGCTTCTCAATTCCTTCACCAACTTCGTAGCGGACAAAGGATTCAACCTTGCCGCCCTTAGAAGCAACGTACTTACCAACCTTCTGGTCAGAATCCTTAACGAATTCCTGGTCATCCAGGCAAATCTCACCGAAGAACTTGTTCATCCGGCCCATGACCATCTTTTCAACGATCTTCTCCGGCTTGCCTTCGTTCTTGGCCTCTTCAGTCAGCACTTCTTTTTCGTGCGCAACAACGTCGGCCGGCACTTCATCCCGGTTGACGTACTTCGGGTTGATAGCCGCAACGTGCATTGCAATGTCCTTGGCCGTTTCATCGTCCGCCCCGTTAACCTTAACGAGAGAAGCAATCTTACCACCCATGTGGATGTATGCGCCAAAGTGCTCATCATCATTCTTTTCAACAACCGTGAACCGCCGCAGAGAAATCTTTTCCCCGATTACGGCCGTTGCTTCAACGATTTCGTCGTTGATTGTTCCCTTGTCCGTCTTAACCTGAAGGGCAGCCTCAACGTCCGCCGGCTTTTCAGCGGCAATCACAGCCCCGATGTGCTTAACCAGTGTCTTAAACTGGTCATTGGCAGCAACGAAGTCCGTTTCAGCGTTAACTTCAAGGATTGCAGCAGTGTTCCCGTCGATTACGACGTCCGCTAACCCTTCAGCAGCAACCCGGTCACTCTTCTTAGCAGCCTTGGCCATGCCCTTTTCACGTAAGAAGTCCGTTGCCTTGTCCATGTCACCATCACATGCAACCAGCGCCTTCTTGGCGTCCATCATTCCGACCCCGGTCTTGTCACGGAGTTCCTTAACCTGCTTTGCAGAAATACTTGCCATTTTTGTGGCCTCCCTTTCTTTTAATTCATTGTTAATAAAAAGCCGCCTCGTTCGGGCTTAACGCCCTCCCGAGACAGCCCAAGATTGTTGATTAATTATTCAGCATCTTTCTTGTCGTTGTCACCTTCAACGGCTTCAACGATGTCTTCAATTGAGTCCGCCTTGGCATCATCCTTGTTGTCGAATGATTCCTCCGTTACGTCGTTGTCGTCTTCACCCTGACGGCCTTCAACGATTGCGTCAGCCATCTTTGAAGTGATCAGACGAACGGCCCGGATAGCGTCATCGTTTGACGGAATCTTAACGTCAATTTCGTCCGGATCAACGTTCGTGTCAACCATGGCAACGATCGGAATGTTCAGCTTCTGTGCTTCCTTAACGGCAATCCGTTCCTTCCGTGGGTCAACGATGAACAGAACGTCCGGAATCCGCGGCATATCTTCAATTCCGCCGAGGAACTTCTGCAGACGGTCACGCTGCTTCTCTAACTTAGCAACTTCCTTCTTTGGAAGCCGATCAAACGTACCATCCTCAGCCATCTTCTTGATCTGCTTTAACCGCTTGATCCGGGTCTGGATTGTATTCCAGTTAGTCAGCGTTCCACCTAACCAACGATGGTTAACGTAGAACTGACCACACCGCTTAGCCTCTTCTTCAATTGAGTCCTGGGCCTGCTTCTTGGTCCCCACGAACAGAACAACGCCGTCGTTTGCGGCAACATCCTTCATGTAATCGTAGGCTTCATCAATTAACTTAACCGTCTTTTGTAAGTCAATGATGTAAATCCCGTTCCGTTCGGTGAAGATGTATTCCTTCATCTTCGGGTTCCACCGCCGGGTCTGGTGACCAAAGTGAACCCCAGCTTCAAGCAACTGCTTCATGGTAATAACTGCCATTGAAATTCCCTCCATATTGTTTTTTGCTTCCTCCAGTTTCTGCGAAAACAAGGACTCATCCGAGCACCCCCGTCTTCATCCACCGGAGTGTAGACTAGCGTTGCTGGACAACGCCTTCCTTAGTTTACCGGATTTGTTACTAAAATTCAACGCTTTTCAGGCACAATTACGCCGCGTTGCCGTAAAAAAGTAACCTTTGCGCGGCGGGGTTGGTGTTTGAATGCGTACTCGGCCTTTAGTGCCGCCGACTTGGTCGGATATTCCTCCGAATAGATCATCTTCACCGGCCGCCGGGTGCGGGTATACTTGGCTCCCCGGCCGCTATTATGCATGGCAAGCCGGTGTTTTCGGTCCGTTGTAAACCCACCGTACAGTGTCTGGTCTGCGCACAGCAGGACATAAAAATAGTACTTTTGCTTATTGGTGGCCGTCACCGTACAACATCTCCTTCATTGCCGGCGTATACTGGCCGTCTTCCCCGTAGATTATCACGGGAGCCTCAAACTTCATTCCTCCCGGACGACCGTCCTTAATTCCTTCAACCAACACGATGTTAGCGTCCCGTCCCGCTTTCGGGTATACCAGCCGCACCCGCTTCGGCGCAAGGCGGTACTTCCCCATCAACGTAATCAATTCGCCCAACCGGTCCGGACGGTGCACTAAATAAGCGTGCCCGGTTGTTTTGAGGAGGCCACTGGTAATCCGAATCACCTGTTCAAGGGTCACCGTTAATTCGTGGCGGGCGACGGCCAGATACCTGTTAGGATTCTTTTTGCTTGCGGGGGTGACCGGAAAATACGGGGGATTGCACGTTACAGTATCCACCGAATCCTTGGGAATCCGCGTAAACGCATCGTTTAGGTCGAGCGTCAAAACCTTCATCCGGTCTTCTAAGTCATTCAAGAGAATACTCCGCCGGGCCATATCAGCCAACCGTGGCTGGAGCTCAACGGCCGTAATGGCAGCCCGCGTTTTTGCTGATAAAAACAACCCCACTGCGCCATTACCCGCACAAAGGTCCACCACCTGGCCGCTCCTTTTTAGGACGGGGCGGGCAAAGTCTGCTAAGAGCACCGCATCAAGGGAAAACGAAAAGACCCGCGGACTCTGAATAATCTGGATGTCATGGGAATACAACTGATCAATGCGTTCGTCTGACCGTAACTCTACCTGCACTACTTTTCCTCCGTTTCACCGGCTTCTTCTTGCACCCACTGCAAAAATCCGGCATACTAGTCATGATTTAATTCTAACATTACATGTGAAAGGAATGACCACCGTGTTTTTCTCGTTTATCCGCTTTATCGGAACCACGTTTCTCCGAATTATTAACGGAAAGCCCCGCGTTTTAAATAAGGAGCGCCTTCCTCAGGGAAACTACATTCTCGTTGCCCCGCACCGGGCCTGGTTTGACATGGTCTACCTCTCATGGGCGGCAACCCCGAAACAGTTCTGCTACATGGCCAAAAAGGAGCTCTTTAAAAATCCGCTTCTCCGCTGGTTGATCACCCACCTCAACGCCTTTCCGGTTGACCGGAGTAAGCCGGGTATGAAAGCAATCAAAACGCCCGTTAAGTGGCTCAAGGAACGCGACATTTCCCTTATTATGTTTCCGTCCGGCACCCGCCACTCCCAAAAACTAAAGGGAGGCGTGCTGCTTATCGCTAAGATGGCTAACGTGCCGATTGTTCCGGCCGTTTACCAGGGGCCCCTGACGTTCCGGGACGTTTTGAAACGCCATAAGCCGGCCATTGCGTTTGGCGATCCAATTACCGTCGGCCAGGGCCGTCTCAGCAAGGACGACCAGGCGCGGATTCTTGAACAGATGAACACTGCTTTCCAGCAGCTTGACGACCAAATCGATCCGAACTACGTTTACCAGGATCCCGCCAAAGCGAAAAAATAACATTCCATGGATAACACAAAGAGGTTGGAACTGACCGTCCCAACCTCTTTGTTTCTTCGTAATAATTAATTCTGCTTCTTGTAGCTGGCCTTCATTGCCGTCATCATCTGGTGCAGCTTCTTTTCTGATGGCCGTTGTCCCATCTGCACCATCATCGTCCGGAGCATCTGTTCGTTAAACGGCGGATTGTTTTTGAAGTAGTTTTCCATGTATTTCCGGGTGAAGAAGAAGCCCCCTACAAACCCGCCAATTACGCCAATTACCACAATTAGAATCCAAATCCCTGTTGACATCCTAAAATTCCCCTTTCTAAACTTTCACCTAGTAATTTTACATAATAATAAGAAGCGGGGCAACACCCGCTTCACTCAATCGTCCCGGAGTCCGCGATCCCGCTGAATCTGCTTAACCTTTTCCGGTGTAACCTCTTTTCCGTTTTTATCGTATACCTGCAACATTTCAACCTGGCTCCGAAAATTGGCCCGGAACCGTGCCAGGTAGTCTTCCCGCAGCCGTTTTTGTTCAGCCTGCTCCTCAGTAGTGAGACCCGTCGCCTTTTTCTTCCGGGCTAACTCATTAATCCGGTCAATTAAGTCCTGCGGAATTTTTCCCCGCTGTTCGTCTGCCACTGGCCACTCCTCCTTCATCTACGTATTTGTCACTATTCATTTTACCGAAAACGTCGGGGTGGTACAAGCACAGTGCGAACATCCGTTTGCACCGTGACGTCCTTCTATGGTATCCTACCGGTAGAAATTACTTACTACAGGAGTTAGGAAATGTCTCAGCCAACCGAAAAACGGCAGATTGCCGTTCTACGTTACATTTACAATCACGTTAACGAGCAGGGTTACCCGCCGACAGTGCGCGAAATTTGCCAGGCCGTAGACCTCTCATCAACCTCGACGGTCCACGGCCACCTTGCCCGTCTCGAAAAAAAGGGTTACTTGCAGCGCGACCCCACTAAGCCCCGGGCCATTGAAGTGACCGTCGCCGGCAAGGAAGTGCTGGGGATTCGGCCCCACGCCAAGCAGATTCCGGTAATCGGAACCGTTACTGCGGGACAACCGATTCTGGCAGTTGAGGATACAGACGATTTCTTCCCGCTTCCGCCAGAATTTAGTTCTGCCGAGGACCTTTTTATGCTGACAATTCGCGGTGAAAGTATGGTGAATGCGGGAATCCTCGACGGAGACGAAGTAATTGTCCGCAAGCAACGCTTTGCCGATAACGGTGACATTATTATTGCCATGACGGCCGAAAACGAAGCAACGTGCAAGCGCTTCTTTAAGGAAAAAGACCATATTCGTCTCCAACCCGAAAACGACAACATGGCACCGATTATTCTTCCTGACGTTACCGTTCTCGGAAAGGTTGTTGGCCTTTACCGCAGCACAATTTAGTGATTGGGGGTTATTCCATGAAAATTATGGTTCCACTCGTTGATGGTCACCTTGCCGATCAGTATGGAAGCCGGGCACCCCGTGAAGATCAAATCGCTGAGCGGCCAGTCCGGTCATTTCCGGTAACATTCACTGCGTTTCCGGAAGCAACCCAAACGTTCGCCCTGACATTCGTGGACTACGATTCCATTCCCGTGTGTGGGTTTGCGTGGATTCACTGGACCCTCGCAAACCTTCCCGCAACAAGTCCCACATTACCGGAAGATGCAAGTCGGCACCTTTCTTCCCCGATTATTCAGGGGAAAAACAGTAATGCGAGCGGGTTTGTAAATGCACCGGCTGAAATTTGCCAGGGGTATACGGGGCCCCGCCCACCACGCGGGACGCACGACTACCTTCTGACTGGCTATGCACTGGACACGGCGCTTTCCCTCCCGCAGGGATACTGGATGAACGAACTGTTGCATGCCATGACGGGGCACGTCCTCGATACGGCGCAAATTATACTGCCATATGCTGCTGATTAAAAAACACGGAGGCTGTACCTATATCGCAGTCTCCGTATTTTTTATCCTTGGTAGATTGCAATAAATAACTTGAACAAATTTAATGACGCAGATTAAGCAAAAAGATCTCAATTGGAGTTCGCCAGTTCAAACATTTGAGTGGCCGTGAATTCAGATACCAGTTAATCTGAATCAATTCATCATCACTAATCTCTTCAATTGGCTGACCCTTAGGAATAAATCGCCGTAACACTCGATTACGATTCTCATTACTACCACGTTCATGCGGAGAATAAGCATGGGCAAAGTACAACGGCACGCCGGTATTTTTCTCAATTGATTGGTAGTTGGCGAACTCTTTCCCGTGATCAACCGTCAGTGTCTTGAGATTAGTTCCTAATTGATTAGCTAACTCAAGGATAGCCTTAGTCATTGAAGTGCTATCTCGTCCACCAAGCCGTTTAACGATAGTAAGGCGACTCTTGCGTTCGACAAACGTGGCTACTGCTTGACCTTTGCGCTTGCCAGATAAAACTATATCAGCTTCAAAATGGCCTGCAATATTACGATCAGAAGCTTCAGCTGGACGATCTTCAATCGAACGACCATGACTGAAAGTCCCACGGGTTTCTTTAGCACGCTTACGACGAATACCATGGTCAGGTAAATCAGTCATCCGAATATCTAGAAGTCCTTGATCGACCCAGTTATAGATAGTCTTGTAGGCGATCCTAACCACATGGGCTACTTGTTCAATTGACCATTTCTGAATCTTGATCTTGTCTTCGATTAGTCGCTTGAGGTTAGCCGTTAATGAGCATTTACGACCACGATAACTAAGTTTAGTTTCGTGGTCGGCTTGCGCACTAGTCGCATGGTATTCACCCTTTAACCGGTGAATTTCATTAAAGATAGTAGTCTTACTAAAGCCCAGGTAATCAGCGATATATCGAAGAGATCGCTTTTCATGACGAAGCGTTTCGATGACAATGCGGTCTGAAAATGATAAGATAGTGGTGCCCATAAAGGTCCTTCTTTCTAATGGAATGTTGTAACGACACCATTAAAGACCTTTATGGGTTTTTCTGTCCACTAAAATGTTCAACTTAAATTTTACAATCTGCCCCTTACTTTTCTTTTTGCGTTGCGGCCAACATTTCCCGGGCGTGTTCCTGGGTTAACGGGGTTACCGTACTTCCGGCTAACATCCGGGCAATCTCATCAACCCGCTGGGTGTCGTTTAGGACCGTTAGGTGGGTGGTCGTCCGCCCAGCATGAACCGCTTTTTCAATGTAGTAGTGGTGCTGTGCAATCGATGCCACCTGCGGGAGGTGGGTAATGCACAGTACCTGGGAATTCGTGGCAATCTGGTGAATCTTTTCGGCAATTGCCTGAGCAACCCGGCCGCTTACCCCAGTATCCACCTCATCAAAGATAATACTGGTGACGTTTTTCCGGTGTGCAAAAATTGTTTTTAACGCTAACATTATCCGGGACAACTCACCACCCGACGCAATCTTTGCTAACGGCCCCATCTCTTCACCCGGGTTGGTTTGAACGTAAAATTCGACGCCGTCCTGTCCGCTTGGGGTTAACCCGTCTTTTCTAAAGCGCACTTCAAAAACAACCTTATCCATGTACAACGCCGCTAATTCAGCGTGAACCGCCTGTTCAAGCCGCCGCGCCGCTTTTTCCCGGGCAGCGGTGAGTTGATCGGCAAGACCTGTTGCCTTTTCCTTAGCGGCCTGCACGTCCTGCTCAAGCGATTGGAGATCAGCGTCGCCCTCCTGCATCGTCGCAAGTTCCCGCTTGATCTTCTCGTAATATTCTAAAATAGCTGAAACCGAGTCACCATACTTTCGCTTCAGTTGGTGAATTACGTCTAGACGCTGTTCAATCTCGTCCAGCCGGTCTTCGTCCCACGCCGAATCATCCCGTTCGTCCGCAATATCCCGTTCAACGTCTTGCAGACTATAAAACGCCGCATTCACTGCTTCGCTAATCTGCGTTAACCGGTCACTATACTGGGCAACCTGCTCCAACTCGTCCATGGCCGTTCCTAAATTACCAAGAACATCAGCCTGCCCGTTCAGTAACTGGTAACTATGTTCGAGCGCATCATGAATCGCCTGGTAGTTAACGAGCCGCTCCTTTTCGGCGGCTAACTCCTCCTCTTCGCCCGGCTTTAAGTGCGCCGCTTCAATTTCCTTTACCTGAAAATCAAGCATATCAAGCCGCTGCGCCCAGGCCTGTTCGTCCTTCTTTCGCTGGTTAAGGGCGCGCTGCTGCTGTTCGTAATCCTTGTAAGCAGCCTGGTACTGCTCCCGGAGCTGGCGTGTTTCCCGCGCGTACTCGTCAAGCAATCCCAAATGCGTTTCGGGACGCATCAACTCCTGGTGTTCATTTTGCCCGTGAATATCAATCAACCGTTCGCCCACTGCCCGAAGCGTTGCCAGGTTTACCAGGGTGCCGTTTACACGACACACGTTCCGCCCCGTCCGGGTGAGGTCGCGTTCAAGGAGAATCTCACCGTCACTCACAGGAATTCCCCGATCCGTTAGCTCCTGGACGGCCGTTGCATTAGTGGGAACAACGAAAAGGCCCCGGAGTACTGCCTTGGACGCTCCCTTACGGATAAACTCGCTCCGTCCCCGCCCGCCGGCAAGAAGCCCGAGCGCATCAATGATAATGGATTTCCCAGCGCCCGTTTCTCCAGTAAGAACGGTCATCTGATCATGAAAAGTAACGTTTAACTGCTCAATGATTGCAAAATCATGGATTTCAAGTTCCTGAAGCACACCCTACACCTCCTTACGCCATGCCATCACCTGGTCAGCAAACTGCTTAGCCGCTGCCGGATCATTCATAAAAACAACCACCACGGCATCGTTTGCCAATGCCGCAAAAACCGTCGAAAACTGGACCTGCTCAATCAAATGGGCCAACACCGGACCGTTTCCGGGAAGGACTTGCAGAGCACACATTGCATCGTGCACCCGGACTCCAACCAGCGCCCCCCGCACCGTCCGCTCAAGGCGAGCAAGGGTAGACGAATCGCCCGCAGTCGGAAGGCGGTAGTATCCAGCACCGCCCGCACTCGTCGTTTTTTCAACCCGTAAAGCGGCCAGATCCCGGGAAACCGTTGCCTGCGTAACGTGAATCCCGCGGTGAGCGAGGGCCGCAACGATTTCTGCCTGGTTGCGGTATCGTCCGTCCTGTAACAACCGCTTGACGGCCTGTTGGCGTACCTGTCGTTGCATTCAACCACCTACTTTAACGTTGCGTGCGCTCGTTTCACAACGGCTGCCGGGTCAAGCGCCGGATCAATGGTGACAGCATTTTCCGTTGCTTGTAAGTCAACCAGAAACTCAATGTTGCCGTGCCCCCCGGTAATCGGTGAAAAGTCCAGGTGGCACACGTTAAACCCCGCTTCCGTCGCCAGTGCCATCACGTGTTGGATGACATCACAATGAACGACTGGATCCCGCACGATTCCGTGTTTCCCCACCCGGTCACGGCCCGCCTCAAACTGCGGTTTGATTAGCGCTACCACGTGCCCGCCATCCTTAATAATGGCGTGGAGCGGCGGTAAGATTAACCCTAACGAAATAAACGAAACATCAATTGAAGCAAATTCCGGCTGCCCGTGGGTAAAATCGGCGGGCTTACTGTACCGGAAATTGGTGTTTTCCATGACCACAACCCGTGGATCCTGCCGAAGTTGCCACACTAACTGATTGGTTCCCACGTCAAGGGCATAACTAAGCTTCGCGCCCTTTTGAAGCATGACATCCGTAAATCCTCCCGTGGATGAACCAATATCAAGCACAGTTAAATTCCGGACACTAAGGCGAAAAACCTTCAACGCCTTAGCAAGCTTGAGTCCGCCCCGGCTAACGTACGGCATCTTGGTCCCCTTAAAGTGCAGCTTCGTTTCCGGATCAATCTTCATTCCCGGTTTATCCAGCCGTTCTTCGTTAGCACCAAGGATTTCACCGGCCATCACTGCCCGCTTAGCCTGTTCGCGCGTTGCAAACAACCCCTGCTTAACTAGTAAAACATCAACCCGTTCCTTCGTCATTGCACCTCATCCTCAAAATACCGCAACATTTCACCAAGTAACGTTCCATCCAGACCAACCCGCTCGATTTGCCGCACGCACCGCCGGGCCGCCGTTACCGCTGCGGTTAATTGCTCCTTTGCTCCAGCCATCCCAAGTAATCCCGGATACGTGTTTTTCTGGGCGGTCGCATCCTTATTGACCGCCTTCCCCAACTGTTCCTGTGTCCCAGTGACATCAAGGATATCATCGTAAATCTGAAAGGCGAGGCCAAAGTGAGCCCCGTATTCACTTACCAGGTCAATTACCGTCCGGGACTGGTCACTCAAGACCGCCCCTGCATAGCACGCATACTTGATTAAGGCTCCGGTTTTGCCCCGGTGAACCTGCTGGAGCTGCGGAAGTGTTAGTTTTTTTCCGGTATTCGTCACGTCAAGGGTTTGCCCCGCAACCATTCCCTCGGGACCTGCCGCCCGGGCTAAAGCACTAACAAGCTTGGTTGTGGTAACGGTCGGTAATTCTGCCCGGCTTACCAGGTCAAAGGCCGCGGTTAGTAGCCCATCACCGGCTAAAATGGCAACGGCCTCGCCAAACTTTTTATGGTTTGTCGGTTTTCCCCGCCGTAAATCATCATCATCCATTGCTGGTAAATCATCGTGAATAAGCGAATAGGTGTGCAGCAATTCAAGACTCGCCGCAACCTGGAGGGCAGCCTTATCCGCCCGCCGCCCACAACTTGCTGCGGTCGCAAGCACTAAAAGGGGCCGGATTCGTTTCCCACCAGCCATCACGGAGTACTTCATCGCATCCCGGAGTTGGACAGGAGCCGCCAACCCATCTAAGTACGTGGTGAGGGTCTCGTCAATGAGCGGTAACATCCGCTGTTCAAAATTTATAAGCACACTACTACTTTGCATCATGGTACGTGTCCCGCTGGTAATCCGTTTCGTTTCCGTCCGGCCCGATAATCTGCGTCATCATTTGTTCTGCGTCAGCCAACTTATGCTGCAATTCCTTGCTCAGGGTAACTCCCTGCTTAAACTTGGTCAGGGAATCATCCAGGGTGAGGTCGCCCGCCTCCAACTGCTTAACGATTTGTTCGAGCTGGTTCAATTGCTCCTCAAACGTTGGTTGTTTTGCTGTCATCACTATCGTTCCTTTCAATTTGTTCAATCCGCGCCGTTGCTTGGCCCGTACTCATATGCAAGCGAACCTGATCGTCCGGTTTAAACGCAGTCACATCCCGCACAACCTGACCGTCAGCACCGGTAACATAAGCGTACCCGCGCGTCATAATCTTTAGTGGGCTCAACGCATCGAGCTGACCGACCAGTTGGCTAATCCGTTGCCGGCGGATTTGAAGCAACTGCGCCTCACTTGTTTGGAGCCGCTGAGTGTACGCCTGGGCCTGCTGTTTCCAGGCCGCGACCTTGGCCTGCGGGGACTGGCGTTGAAGCCGCGTTGCTAATGCCGTCACGCGCTCGTGCAACGTTTTCACCAGGGTTGTTTGCCGGTTTTCTAACCGTAGCATTAACTGGTCAAGCGTTTGGCTGCGTTGTTCGAGAAACCGGTGCGGGTGCTGTAAAACAGGCACAGTTACTAACCGTTGAACCTTGTCAGCGTAGAACCGCAACATTTTATTTTCCGCCCGGACCATGCGCTCCCGCTCATCAATAATTTTAGCAATTTCTTCAGTTAATACCGGCGTCGCAATTTCTGCCGCAGCGGTAGGAGTGGCTACCCGCCGGTCCGCAACCAAATCAGCAATGGTCGTATCCGTCTCATGCCCCACGGATGAAATCACTGGAATCTTGCTTGCAACAATTGCCCGGGCAACCTTCTCTTCATTAAACGGCCAAAGATCTTCGATTGAACCACCGCCCCGACCGATAATGATCGTGTCAAAATCCCCCCGGGCATTTACCTCTTTTAGGCGCCCAACCAGAGAATCAGCGGCCTGCTCCCCCTGGACGGCCGCTGGGAAAAGAACCAGCTGCGCAATCGGATACCGCCGGTTAACGGTGGTCATGATATCCTTAATCACTGCTCCCGACTGGCTTGTAATCACCGCAATTCGCCGGGGAAAATGAGGAATGGGCCGCTTCGGCCGATCAAACAGTCCTTCCGCCTTTAACTTCGCCTTTAACTGTTCGTACGCCTGGTAGAGCGCCCCCACCCCCTGGGGTTCCATGTGGTCAATAATTAACTGGTAACGCCCACTTTTTTCGTACACGTCAACCCGGCCAGTCGCGAGCACCTTCATTCCCTCTTCGGGTTTAAACTTAATTTTGCGGTACGCCCCCGCATACATCACCACGCCGAGGACTGCATCCTTATCCTTTAAGCTAAAATACTGGTGCCGCGGCCGCTCACGGAAATTTGAAATTTCCCCCGTAACGTACACCCGCTCAAGGTACGGGTCCGCAGTAAATTTACGGTGAATATACCGGGTTAACTGTCCCACCGTTAAATATTCATGCTCACTTGTCATTATGGGTATTCCTTTCAGCAAACTCGACCACCTGTTGCATTAACATTGCGATGGTCATTGGACCCACTCCACCCGGAACGGGAGTGATGTACCCGGCCTTTTGAGCAACCTCTTCCTGGGCAACGTCCCCCACAAGTTTACCGGCGGCGTTCCGGTTCATCCCAACATCAATCACCACTGCGCCATCCCGAACGTAATCCGCAGTAATCATTTCAGGCTTTCCCACCGCAACAATGAGAATATCCGCCTGCCGGGTGATTGCCGCCAGGTCCTTTGTATGACTATGTGCGACCGTGACCGTTGCGTCGTGGTTTAACATTAGTGCCGCCATGGGCCGCCCAACAATATTGCTGCGGCCGACAATCACCACGTGCTTCCCGGCAACCTCAATCTTTTCGGCAGCAAGCAGTGCCATAATCCCCCGAGGAGTACATGGCAAGGAATTGGGTTCATTCATGAACAGGTGCCCCATGTTAATGGGATGAAACCCGTCAACGTCCTTTCGGGGATCAATTTCCCGCTCAACCGTGTCTTCATTAATGTGTGATGGCAGGGGTAACTGGACAAGAATCCCGTCAATGGACTCGTCCGCATTGTACTTCGCGATTAACTTCAGCAAATCATACTCGCTCGTTTCAGCCGGAAGGCGCACATCAAGGGTTTCGATCCCAATTGCTTCCGCGGCCCGCTTCTTATTTCGAATGTAAACTTCACTCCCGGTATCATTTCCTACCAGAATCACCACGAGCTTAGGCACCACGCCCCGTTGCTGTAAGCGTAACACTTTCTCCTTCAAATCAGCCCGAATTTCCCGGGCCACCCGGCGACCATCAAGTATTTTTGCTGTCATCTTCTCACGCCCCTTAGTCCACTGTTTCCCTGTTATTTTAGCATACTCCCACGTTAAAAAGTGGCCGGGTTAAACCAAAATCACGGATGGAAAAACGGTAATTCAAGTGAACCACGGCAGGAAAACCAGTTTGTCCTGCCGTCCCCGGTTATACACAAAAAGACTGAGACCTTCGTCCCAGCCCTTTCTGTTATTCGCAAAACTAGTCCTTCAAGATTGCAGCGAGCACCCCGTTAATAAACCGCCGGGACTGATCATCACTGAACTCCTTAGCCAACTGAAGTGCTTCGTTTACGGCTACCTTATCCGGAACATCCGGACAGTACTTAATCTCATACGTCGCCAGCCGAAGAAGATTCAAGTCAACCTTATTTAACCGTTCCAGTGACCACCCCGCCGCAAGGTGCGGGATAATCGCCTGGTCAATTTCCGTTTGGTGCGCCAACACGCCCGCAACAAGCCCGCTAAGAAACTCAGGAACGGTTGTGGTTCCTAAAATTCCCTCATACACATCAACCGGTTTCCCGTCCGGATTACTTGTCAGGGCGAACAACGTTTGAAACGCCACCGCACGCATCTTATGCCTACTTAACTCCATCGGTACCTTCCTCTTCGTCCGCAAATAAATTATCTGGGTCAACCGTTGCCGGCTGTTTTTCGGGCATAATCCCCTCAACGTGGACATCAACTTCTTGAATTTCTAATCCAGTCATAAACAGGAGCTGTTGCTTTACCCGTTTCTGGATTTCAAGCGCGGTCTTAGGAATTGAAACGCCGTAAGCCAGGGTGACGTACACCGCAACCTGCAAGTGCCCGTCATCATCCTGACTCAACTTAACGCCCTTTCCCAGTGACGACCGTCCTAGTAACTCAGAAAAACTCGTGGCCAATGACCCGCTCATGGAAAAAACACCATCGACCTGACTAGCAGCAATTCCAATCATAATTTCAACAACTTCTGGTGCAATCCGGATTTGTCCGGTTTCGTCACCCGAACCAGCTAAAATAATATTGCTTTCATCAGCCATTACCGTTTCCCCCAATCGTTAAGCCCTTGAGATGTACGTCCCATCCTGCGTGTTAATTGTTAACACGTCGCCTTCGTTAATAAAGAACGGTACCTGAACAACCAATCCCGTTTCCATCGTTGCGGGCTTGGAACCACCAGAAGCGGTGTTCCCCTTAATTGTCGGTTCGGTTTCCTTAACCTCAAGGTCGACCGTGTTCGGCAGGTCAACCCCCAACGTTTCACTCCCGTACATCATGATGTTCACAAGCATGTTTTCCTTCATGAACTTCAGCTCATCCTTGATCTTATCACCAGGCAACTCGAGCTGTTCGTACGTTGTTGTATCCATGAAGACGTAGTTGTTCCCGTCAGCGTACAGGTACTGCATCTGCTTGTTATCAATCTGGGCCTGCTCAACCTTTTCACCGGCCCGGAACGTCTTTTCCTGAACAGCCCCGGTCCGCAGATTCTTCAGCTTTGACCGCACAAATGCTGACCCCTTTCCCGGCTTAACGTGCAGGAACTCAATAACCCGCCACAGTTCGCCGTCAACTTCAATGGTTAATCCAGTCTTAAAATCGTTAACTGAAATCATAATAATTCACTCCATTTAGGGGTACCCCGCCCCGTCATTTTAATCACACCTAATCATAGCAGGACTACCCCATAAAATGCAAATGGTGTCCCATCCACACAAGGGTTTATAAGCATAAAAAAGGAGGTTCATCCCATCAATGAACCCCCGATAATGGTTAACTGTAATTACTCAGCAACCGGGTAAACGGAAACCTGCTTCTTGTCGCGGCCCTTCCGTTCGAACTTAACAACCCCTTCAACCTTAGCGTAAAGGGTGTTGTCACCACCCATGCCGACGTTCTTACCCGGGTAAATGTGCGTTCCCCGCTGCCGGTACAGGATTGATCCACCTGAAACAAACTGGCCATCAGCCCGCTTAGCGCCAAGCCGCTTAGCGTTTGAATCACGACCGTTAGCTGATGAACCGCCCCCCTTTTTGTGGGAGAAGAACTGTAAATCCATTAACATCTGCGTGCACCTCCTCGTTAACTTTGCATTATCTGTATATGATTACGATAACTCTGCGCAACATCCCGAATGCCCTGATCAAAAACAGCCATAATCGTCGCCGCTTTTTCCGGTAACGGTCCATTAACGGTAACTTTCATCAGTCCACCATTATCCGTATCCGCCGTTACCTGCGGGTGAACCCCCGCAATCCGTTCAAGGCAATTAACCGTGTTGATTGCTAACACCGACGCCGCAGCACAGACAATGTCCTGTCCGTACGGCCCCGCATCAGCATGGCCGGTCATCTGGAATGCCACTAGCTGATCATCATCATACGTTAACTTCACCTTAATCATCGTTAACGTTATTATGCCTTAATGCTGTCGATGACAACCTTTGTGTATGGCTGCCGGTGACCCTGCTTGGTGTGCTGGTGCTTCTTCGGCTTGTACTTAAACGTAACAACCTTCTTTGCCCGGCCCTGCTTTTCAACAGTTCCCGTAACACTTGCACCATCAACAAGCGGTGAACCAATCTGCGGCTTGTCCCCCCCAACGAAGATTACTTCGTCAAAGGTTACCTTGTCGCCAGCCTTAGCGTCCAGCTTTTCAACGTAGATCGTTTGACCTTCTTCAACCTTCAGCTGTTTACCACCAGCTTTGATAATCGCGTACATTCTGTGCACCTCCCTTAGTTGACTTAGACTCGCCGTAATGTGGTGGGCATTTGCCACTTAAAATACCTAAAACGTGCGGTTGCAGTTGTGACATGCACAAACACAACGAGTACATGTTATCAAATAATCATTTGTCCGTCAATTTTTACTTGATTAGTTCGTAAATTGATTCTGCGTAAATGGCCGCTGCCTTCATAATGTCCTCAACCGGCATATACTCGTCCACCTGATGCATCATGTTTGGGCAATCCGGGAAAAGCGCTCCAAAGGCTACACCCCGCTTCATCAACCGGCCATACGTCCCCCCACCGACAACTTCAGCAGGCGCATTTGTTCCCGTCTGCCGGTGGTACACGTCAAGAAGCGTTGTCACTAACGGGTCATCCGGTGCAACGTAGTGTGGTTCCATTGCTTCGCCAACACTAATCGCAACGTTCCACTGAGAAGTTACGCGGTCAATCGCTGCCCGAATAGTTGCCGGATCAATTCCCTGCGGATACCGAAAGTTAAGCGTAATTGCACCAGCTTGGTCAGCCGTAAAGTTTAACAATCCCGCATTCATGGTAAGGTCGCCCATTACCGGATCAGTATATGCAGCGGCAAACTTTTCTAGCCGGGAAGCCTCGTGCAGGTAATCCGCAATAAACGTAATGAAGTGGGCGGCATCGCCCCCAAAATCATAATCCTTCAGGAAAGTTGCCAGGTATGTTCCGGCATTGATTCCTTCCCGGGGTTCCATTCCGTGGGCAGCTTTTCCGGTTACTGCTAGCGTCAGGCTATCCGTCGTCCGCGTTGCCTCGCCGCTTACCGGAGCCGTTTTAACAAACTGGTTAAACGCTTGTTCAATCTCTTCCAGGTGGGCCCCACTGAGCGTCGCTTCGGCATTGCCGGGAACCATGTTTTCCCGTAGTCCGGCAGTAAACCGCTGCAGCGTTACGCTACCGCCATTTGTCCCACCAAACTTTAGTTCTAAACTAACATTCCCCTTCTCCCCGTTAATCAGCGGAAACTCTGCGTCCGGCGAGAAGCCAAAGTCCGGGGCGGGCATATGGGCAAAGTAGTACTTCATCCCCCGCCAACTGCTTTCTTCATCCGTGCCGAGAATGAACCGGACCCGTTTCGTGACCGGTAATCCTGATTCCTTAACCAGTTTTAGTCCGTAATAAGCCGCCATACTCGGTCCCTTGTCATCCATCGCACCCCGAGCATAGATCTTTCCGTCCTTAATGACCGGATCAAACGGGGCGTGGCTCCACCCCTCACCGGCAGGCATCACGTCGACGTGCCCTAGAATTCCCAGGGTTTCGTCGCCGGTTCCAAATTCAATGTGTCCGGCCATTCCATCAACGTTTTGCGTTTTAAACCCGTCCCGGTCACCAAACGCCAAAAACTGGTTGAGCGCCTGCTGGGGGCCAGGGCCAAGCGGTGCTTCTGGGGTTGCCTGGCTTTCGTCCCGGACACTCTTAATCCGTAACATTGTCTTGAGGTCTGCTAATAATTCATCGCGGTGTTCTGTAACCGCCTGTTGCCAATCATAACTCATTGCGGATTACTCCCTTCGTGAATAGTGCCTTCATTTTACCATAATGTTCTCCGTCCCTGTGGTATGCTGATTTTAAGGAGGGATTGCAATGCATCAGATTACAGCAGACGTTTTATCACGGGTAATTATTCCCCGGCCCAGCCAAAGTCACAAGGGCACCTTTGGTCGGGTTCTTTTAATCGGCGGTAGTTCGGCCATGGGCGGCGCCATTTTAATGGCAACCCGGGCCGCAGTAAATGCAGGAGCGGGACTCGTTGTGTGCGCCACCGATGCTACCAACCAAACCGCGCTGCACGTTGCTGTCCCTGAAACACTGTTTACTTCCCTTTCAGACCACGCTAATGTCCTTGCACAGGCTAAAAGGGCGACCGTCGTTGCAATCGGTCCTGGCCTCGCACCAACGCCAGCAAACCAAGCACTCCTTAAAACACTTCTCCCGGCAGTAACCGTTCCACTTATTATCGACGCAGGAGCACTAACCATGCTGGCGGCACATCCCGCCCTTCTCACAATGACAAATGCTCCCGTCATTATGACCCCTCATCAGATGGAATGGCAACGCCTGAGTAAAATCCCAATTAGTGACCAGACCACGGCACAAAACCAGCGGGCACATTCCCGTTTGGGAGGAACCCTGGTTCTTAAAGGTGCCCCCACTGTGATTTACCATGCCGACAACACAATTGGGCAGCTTACCACGGGGACGCCCGCGATGGCAACCGGGGGAATGGGTGATACCCTCACCGGAATTCTCGCAGCGTTTTGCGCGCAGTTTAATGTTCCCCTGAAAGAACGGGTTGAAGCAGCGGTTTACCTTCATAGTGCCCTTGCCACGGATTTGGCTGCAACCCACTACATAGTCACCCCAACACTTTTGAGTAACCACCTCAGCTCGTTCATGCGCCGGTTTGTGTAAAAAATAAGGAGACCGTGCTTCATATCACAGTCTCCGCTTTTTAACTACTATTCAAACTCAATTATAGGTTACCGAATATGGAACACCCGCCGTAATCCAGCCACCCGACTCCCTAACACATCATCCGCAACGCGTGACCGCAAGCACAGGTAACCGTATAACGCCGCACCGATAATTCCGCCAATCACAATCGTAATCACGGACTGGAAACGACTAAAGATATTGAGAACATGTCCGCTTAACCATACAAAGGTCGTTACAACGGCGAACATGATTAAAGCATACTTCATTAATGCATTGAACGTCTGGTGTAAGTGAGTGATATTCAAGTCGTATGCGTAGTACAAATACCTAAACATTAATATAGCGGCAACGAGCATTCCTGTTCCTGTTGCTAAAAGAGGCCCGTATGCATGTAACAAAACGGTTAACGGAACCTGAATAATTATTTTTGTGGCGAATCCAATCAATGCATACCGAACCGCCCTTTTATTCTCATACATTCCTTGTAATGTCGCCCCCATTAAAGATGCCAGGCCAATTCCAATTGCAGTATAGGATGCTACGCATAATACAAAGATGCCCTGAAAATTAAATCCATAAAATAAAACATACATCGGTCTGCTGATTGCAGCCATCCCCAAAGCAGCAGGTAACATTACCAAGAGAAAGATTTCAACCGCATCAATTAGCTGTTTTTTTACTAACCCGATATTCCCCTTGGTAACTAACTCGGATAAGACGGGGACGGACGTCTCTCCCATTGCAATCGCGAGGGATACAACAATCATAATTAACTTATTGGCATTACCTGCAAATAACGCATATAAATTATTAATATCATGGATACTCAAGTGTGTAGTTGCTTGCATAATTGGTTGAAAGGAAACTAAATCCACCAGATTATAAGCATTAAAGGCAGCACCAACAATGATAAATGGAATTGACTGCCTGATAACACCACGAATTATCGAGCCATCTGATACAACCAACTTATTATCACTTTGCGCTACCAATAGATCATGTTGCTTTCTTTTTTTTACAAAAACAAAAACAAGCAACAATAATCCAACGCCTGCCCCAATAAATGCAGCAAACGTCGATTGAATAACGGCACTTTGATAGCTTCCATGCCATACGCGCATTATCAAAAACGTAGCGAGTAAAATATATGCAATCCGGGCAACCTGCTCAATTAGTTGAGATAAAGCTGATGGAGCCATATCTTGATAACCCTGAAAGTATCCCCGCGTTAAACTTAATGCGGGAATTATAATAAGAGCAACAGCAAGGGAACGATATACCGGTATAACAGCACGTGATCCCTGTGTAATATACGGAGCACCAAACCACATTATTCCAGCACAAATTACTCCAAATAATGTGAGGATTGTTAGACATTTACGATATAATCGGCGTCCAATTCCATACTCATTTTTCGAATTATAATGCGCAACTTGTTTAGATACAGCATCCGGCACCCCCGCCGTCGAAATCATCAAAAACGTACTGTACAGCGTATATCCCTTTGTGTACAAAGCGTTGGCCTGAAGGCGGTTTGGCCCTAACCATGCGTACCACGGGATGACGTAAATCGCTCCCAGAATCCGGGAAAAAATACTCCCAATCGTTAGCCACGAAGACCCCCGAAGCATTTTCTCCTTCGCAGAAACATCCTGCTGCTTCGCCGCCGCAACCGTCGCGGCCGTTGTTTCATCGTTTGTTTGTGTATGTGTTTCGTTATTCACGCTGTGCGTCCCTCTCCGTTTAGTTTTTCTTATCCATGTTTCAGCACTTAAAGCGCCGCATAAACACCTTACCACAAACCACAACCGGGAGAAAATTTCAATCTATGATAAACGGTGACGGGACCACTTAAGTAAGCTGTACCCCCCTAAAAGGGCAGCTGCCCAAATAATGGCAAACACTAATGCTAACAGGGTTGATGGTTGCATTATCAACAGTCCTAAAACACCAACGAAAAAGATTACTGTCAAAACTGTCGTCCACGGATATCCCGGCATCTTAAACGCTGTTGCCGAATGACGCTGCCTGAACTTCGCATGACACCATAAAAGTGCCAACCACACAAAGACAAAACTAACCGTTGCAACGCTTGAAATAATAGTAAAAATCTTTGCTGGAAGAACATAATTCAGAAAAACGATGATTAGTAGAATCGCGGAAGAAAACACAAGGGCACTCACCGGAACACTCCGGTTATTTGTCCGGTGCATTCGCTGCGGGGCAAAATGACTCTGGGCAAGCACAAACAGGGTCCGACTGGTACTAAAAAGCGTACTATTACATGCCGATAACGCTGCTGTTAATACCACAAAGTTGATGATTCCGGCCGCTGCCTTCACCCCTAACGCACTAAACACCTGGACAAAGGGGCTGGCTGTGGTTGTAACCTTGTCCCACGGGTAAATACACATCAGCACAAACATTGAACCCACGTAGAAGAGCGCAATCCGCACCAGGAGGGTATTGATTGCCTTAGGGATATCACGCTGGGGATGGGCCGTTTCACCCGAAGTTAGCCCCACCATTTCAATTCCGGTAAAGGCGAAAATCACCATCGGTAACGCAACAAGAATCCCCCGAATCCCCCGCGGAGCAAAGCCCCCGTAATTCACCAGGTTCCGCATCGTTACTACCTGCCCCCCTACATGGGCATGCAAAACAAGGAGCACCACCCCAGTCACAATCAGGGCAAGGATGGCAAAAACCTTAATACTGGAAAACCACGACTCGAGCTCTCCAAACAACCCAACGCTTAAAAGGTTAAACGCCAATAAAACCGCAACGATTACCAGTGCCGTGACCCACTGTGGAATCCACGGGAACCAATATTTAATGTAGATTCCACTCGCCGTCAAATCAGCCATCGCCAGACTTTCCCAGCATAACCAATAGGTCCACCCAATTACAAATTCCCACCGTTCGCCTAAGTACTCACGAATAAACTCGATAAACGATGATTTTCCGGTATCAGACAATACCAACTCACCAACTGCCCGCATCATAAAAAAGCAGATTAACCCAGCAAGCGCATATAATCCCAATAAGGCGGGCCCGGCAGCATGAATTGCTGTTCCAGAGCCCAGAAACAACCCGGTCCCAATTGCCCCGCCAATCGCAATCATCTGAACGTGTCGGGAAGACAGTTGACGGGCTAACTTATTTTCACTCATTCTCCTTCGCTCCGCTTCGTTGTTGTTCACTAATTCTTTCCTATCAAGAAAATTGTGGTTTTAATTATACCGCAACCTCCCGTTAAAGCGAACTGGGTTGGGCAAATAGTCACAAAAACGTTCGGTTGTAAGTGAATTGCTCACCATTAACCGAACGTTTGATTACTGTATCCTAGTTAGCCACGACGTTCACCAGCTTGCCTGGAATAACGATTACTTTCCGAATCGTCTTTCCTTCGAGGTGGTGTTGCACCTTTTCATCCGCCAACGCCTGTTTCTCAAGTTCATCCTTTGTGATGTTCTGGGAGGCCGTCAACTTCGCCCGCAATTTTCCGTTGACCTGAACGATAATTTCGACGGTATCCTCCTCCAGTTTACTTTCATCGTAGGTCGGCCACTGAGCGTACGCAATGCTTCCAACATGCCCCAGCTTTGTCCACAGCTCCTCCGCAATGTGCGGAGTCAGCGGTGCAATCAGCTTCACAAACCCTTCAACGTATTCAAGCGGGAGCGCGTCTACCTTGTAGCACTGGTTGACGAAGACCATCATCTGTGAAATTGCCGTATTAAAGTGGAGTTGCTCAAAGTCATCCGTTACCTTCTTAACGGTCTGGTTATAAATTCGGTCAAGCGCGCCGTCGTTCTCGGTCGTAACCCGGTCGCGGAGCCGGTCCTGGTCGTCAATCAGCAGGTTCCAAATCCGCTTAATAAACTTGTGCGCCCCACTCAAACCATCTTCGCTCCACGCAATTGAAGCATCCAGTGGGCCCATGAACATTTCATACAGCCGCAGGGTGTCCGCCCCGTACTGCTCAACGATGTCATCCGGATTAACCACGTTCCCCTTTGACTTCGACATCTTTTCGTGGTTATCTCCAAGAATCATCCCCTGGTTAACCAGCCGCTGGAACGGTTCCTTTGTCGGTACGACTCCCAGATCGTACAGGAACTTGTGCCAGAAACGAGCATACAAAAGATGGAGAACGGCGTGCTCGGCGCCCCCGACGTACAGGTCTACCGGCAACCACTGCTTTAACTTGTTGTAATCCGCAAGGGCCGCCTGGTTATGCGGGTCAACGTAGCGTAAGAAGTACCACGAACTTCCGGCCCACTGCGGCATGGTGTTTGTTTCCCGTTTCCCGTGCCGGCCGTTTTCATCAACAACATTAACCCAATCATCCAGGTTGGCAAGCGGGCTTTCTCCCGTTCCGGAAGGCTTGATATCATCCGTCTTAGGTAACCGCAACGGAAGCTCATCTTCTGGCACAAGGGTCGTCTCCCCGTCATCCCAGTGGATTACCGGAATCGGTTCACCCCAGTACCGCTGCCGGGAGAACAGCCAATCACGAAGCCGGTAATTAACCTTCTTGTCACCAACCCCGTGCTCCTTCAACCAGTCAATCATCCGGTCAATGGCTTCCTGTTTTCCTAAACCGTCGAGGAACCCGGAATTAATGTGCTTGCCGTCACCCGTGTATGCTTTCTTTTCTAGGTTACCCCCTTCAATTACGGGTTTAACCGGTAAATCAAACTGCCGGGCAAACTCGTAATCCCGGTCATCGTGTGCCGGAACAGCCATTACAGCCCCCGTCCCGTATGACGAAAGAACGTAGTCTGCAATCCAAATCGGCAGTTTCTCCCCACTAACAGGGTTAACCGCATAACTTCCAGTAAAGACCCCCGTTTTCTCCTTGGCAAGGTCGGTCCGTTCCAGGTCAGACTTGTGGGCGACTTCTTCCAGGTACTTCTCCACGGCAGCCCGATTTTCTGGCGTGGTCAATTGCTTCGTTAATGCGTGTTCCGGCGCCATTACAATATAAGATACGCCGTAGATGGTATCCGGGCGCGTCGTAAAGACTTCAATCTTGGTGTCCTCATCACCCGCAACCGGGAAGTTGACCTGCGCCCCCACGGAACGGCCAATCCAGTTCCGCTGCTGTTCCTTAATTGCTTCCGGCCAGTCAAGGTCATCTAAATCATCAATCAACCGGTCCGCATAAGCAGTAATCCGCAGCATCCACTGCCGCATCGGCTTCCGAATAACCGGGAAACCACCCCGTTCCGTTTTTCCGTCGATGACCTCTTCGTTGGCCACCACGGTCCCTAAGTCAGGACTCCAGTTTACCGGAACCTCTGCTTCGTATGCGAGCCCCTTTTCGTACAGCTTCTCAAAGATCCACTGGGTCCACTTGTAGTAGTCCGGATCCGTCGTATTGACTTCCCGGTCCCAATCGTATGACAATCCCAGCGACTTAATCTGCCGCCTGAAGTTATTAATGTTCTTCTTGGTAAACTGCCGTGGTGAATGGCCCGTCTTTAAGGCGTACTGTTCGGCCGGTAACCCAAACGCATCAAATCCCATTGGATGAAGAACGTTGTAGCCCTGCATCCGCTTCATCCGGGCTAAAATATCCGTTGCCGTGTACCCTTCAGGATGGCCAACATGGAGTCCCTGACCAGACGGATACGGGAACATGTCTAAGACGTAATAATTTTTCTTATCCGGATCTTCCGTTGTTTTAAACGTCTTATGCTCATCCCAGTAACGCTGCCACTTTTGTTCAATTCGTTTGTGATCGTACGCCACGATTTGTTCGCCCCTTACTTTGTTTTATTAATTAAAAACGCCCTGCCGGGAAAATCCCGACAGGACGCTTGCGCGCGGTACCACCCATCTTCTAGTCCGCAGGGCGGTACTAGCACTTTTTCTTTTTAATTCACTTAATTAACCCATGCACGGCAAGTTCGGAGTCATTCCTATGACCTCACAGCCCCGATCACTCTCTGTAAAGAACTCACATCCTACTACTCCGTCCTATCCAATCATAGCAAAGCCCCTACTTGGATTCAAGCGCCTTTACCGCTTGCTTTAACTGATTAATCCGGTCGGTATGCTCCCACGGAAGGTCGATGTCCGTCCGGCCAAACGCACCGTATGCAGCAGTGGGCTTATAGATCGGCCGCCGCAAATCAAGCATCTGAATAATTCCGGCTGGTCGTAAATCAAAGACCTGCCGCACTGCCTGCGCAAGGAGTGTTTCCTTAACCTTTCCCGTTCCAAACGTGTTCACGTTTACGGAAACAGGCTGAGCAACCCCAATCGCGTACGCCAGCTGGACCTCAACTTCCCGGGCCAGCCCAGCTGCAACGATGTTTTTCGCAATGTAGCGCGCAGCATAACTTGCTGAACGATCCACTTTGGTAGCGTCCTTACCGGAAAAAGCGCCGCCGCCATGGTGAGCAGCCCCACCATACGTGTCGACAATTACTTTCCGTCCGGTTAAGCCGGCATCCCCGTGAGGGCCGCCAATCACAAAGCGTCCCGTGGGGTTAACCAGGAACCGCGTTTGTTCATCAAGTAAATCAGCAGGAATTACCTGTTTAATAACGTGTTCAACCATATCCTGGCGAATTTGGTCAAGGGAAGCCGATTCAAGGTGTTGGGTTGAAAGGACAACCGTGTCTACCCGGAATGGGCGGCCATCGTCCCCGTATTCAACCGTTACCTGGGCCTTTGCATCCGGTCCAAGGTACGTTAACTCCCCTGATTTCCGTACCTGAGCAAGCTTAATCATTAACTTATGACTCAACTCAAGCGCTAACGGCATTAATTCGGGTGTTTCGTCGGTTGCGTACCCAAACATCAACCCTTGATCCCCAGCGCCAATTTGATCAAGCGGGTCCGTATTACCGCCCCGCTGTTCTAGTGACTCATCAACCCCCTGGGCGATGTCCGGCGACTGCTCGTCAATCGCCGTCATTACCGCACAGGAATCGCCATCGAACCCAAACCGGTTATCCTTATAGCCGATTTCTTTAATGGTGTTCCGGACAACCTGCTGAATATCGACGTATGCCGTCGTTGAGATTTCCCCCACGACCACAACTAATCCGGTTGTCACGGTCGTCTCACAGGCAACCCGCGCATTGGGATCCTGAGTTAAAAGCGCATCAAGAATCGCATCACTGATTTGGTCGGCAACCTTATCTGGATGTCCTTCTGACACCGATTCTGATGTAAATAAATGTTTCTCGGTCATTAATAATTCCCCCAAAGATAATTTGGTTACAAGGCATCTTCACGATTTGTGAATCCTATCGGGAAATGGACTTATAACGGTTCTAGTCTAACACAAACATTGGGTGTGGAGCGCAGATAAAACCGTTATTATAACAAAAAGCTACCGCCGTAACGGTAGCTTTCTGCTTGATACGAAAATGGATAATTTTTGGCCTAGTTCCGCTTCTTCCGCTCAGCTAAACCAAACATACTTAAGATTCCGGCTAATCCTAATCCCAGAATCCCAGCCACTGAAGCGGCGCCGTTCTGCGCATCACCAGTATCCGGCAGGGCCTTCTTAGTAGCCTGCTTGTTAGCTGTTACCGTGTCAGCGTACACAACATCGGCGTCCCCATTCTTATATGATGCCTTCGCGGTTGACCGCATGACGTAACGACTGCTGATCTCAGCACTCGTCATTGGCTGCCGGTCTTTGATCCACTGAACAGACGTTGTGTCATACGGTTCGTCCGCCTTCAATGCGGCTTCTAATTCGTCCAACTTCTGCAGGGCAGCCTGATATGCAGTCTGGTACTTAGCTAAGGTTGCCTGGTCTGCATTTTCCTGAGCCTGAGCCTGATTAAGTGCTTGAACTGCGTTGTTGTAGTCGTTCTGGGCGTCTGCCAAGACCTTCTTGGCGTTCGCGATGTCGGCTGGCGTGATACTGTTCAACGTCTTCTGGTCGTTGTCCAGCTGGTTCTGGGCGTTTTGCAGGTCATTTTGCAGGTTGTTCAGGTCCTGCTGATCCTGTTGTAACTGCTTCTGGTCGTTTTCTAACTGCTTAACGCCAAAAGTCTGTTCGTCATTGTTCAGCTGGTTTTGCGCATTCTGCAGAGCCTGCTGATCGTTCTTCAGCTGGTTCTGGGCAGCGGTTAAGGCTGGATTGTCTGTGACGCTTGGTCCAATTGGAGCACCAGCAGCATATACAACTGCCCAATGGCCATTACACTCAGCAACCCCAACGCTTCCCCAAGCAGACTGGATCATCATGTTATGATGTGGCGTTCCATCATCCAGATTCAAGACGCCATCAACATACTGATGTGGTTTTTCTTGATACCATGCATCAGCCATTTGTTTGCCACTATAAACAGGACCTCCAATTGATGCATCGCTAGCAGGATATCCCATTGCGCGCACGGCCTTATCAACCACGTGCCAATCTCTCTCGGACGCACCGTTACTCAAATCATTAGCATACTGCTCGGCATACTTCTGGAGATTACCTGCAACTTTTACCGGGGCAAGTCCGTTTTGTGCGCGCCACTTATTAATTTCATCTAAAGCAGCTTGTTCCTGTGCTGTTAACCCATCCGGATTATTAGTCTCCGCCTTCTTAACGTTCTGCTCGTCCTGGCTAACCTTAGACTGAGCGTTAGCCACCGCCTGCTTGTCCGCAGCAATCTTGGACTGCTGAGCTGGCGTTAACTTGTGCTGCTTGTCCTGAACGACCTTTGCCTGGTCGTTCTTAACGTCGTTTTGCTTGTTAGCGATTGCCGTCTTGTCACTGCTAATCCGCTGGGACTGCTTGGACATATCATTCTTTAATGATGACGGTTCATTAACCTTGGACTGAGCACTGTCTAACTTGGACTTAGCGCTATTAACGTTAGCCTGTGCTGAACTTACCTTTGTCTTGTCGTTGTTAACAACACTCTGGGCGCTATCCATGCTGGCCTTAGCGCTGCTGACAACTTTCTTTTGACTAGCAACGGCAGCCTTGTCACTTGAAATCTGTGACTGGCTCTTACCGTCATGGTGCGTTGTCGTTGTGACCTTGGTTTCGTCACCAATGTGTTGCTTGGTAACCGTAACAGAGTCAGCGTGAACGTTAGCTGCCCCCATCCCGGCAACAACCGTAGCTGCCCCAACGGCAGCCGCTGTCAATAATTGCTTCTTCTTCATAAAGAATACCTCCGAATAAATCAAACCTATGTAACTTTTACCCAACACGTTCAGTATATAACAAATGGGAGTACCCCCCCCCCCCATTACATTTTTGTTACATTTTGTAATCTACATTAAGCCTTATTAATGTGATTAAATTATGTTAGCTGGATTTTAAGTGTTTTAGGCACGGGGATTGTCAATTCAAGCGCAATAACCCGTGACATGGCAACGTATTTTCCACCCATCAGCAGAGTTTGATAAAGAGCCTTAATTATATACAATAAATAATATATAATAAAACGTTTTTGACTGTTAAACAGAGGTATAGGTCCTAACGCGCGACCTCAACAGAACAGTCACTAGACGAAACGAACTCGGCTATTATCAGCCGAGCTCGCTCGTTTAAGAGGATTTTCTTATTCGCCTATAGTATAACCGTTCGTCTTGTTCAAGAGTGTTGTGAAAATGAATCTGTCATTAATGCCATTTTTACGATCTAACTTTTCTTAATAAACTCGAATAACCCAATCGTATCAATTATAGTTAATTTTCCTAACGGCGGTTTCTTAAATACAATTCTCTGTGGTAACGTAAACGTTCGGTGGGTATCAACATAAGATTGTCGGTTTAATCCCGCCTGCTGCCATTCCTGAATCGGATAATAATATTTCCTTATTCGCTCAGATTTTGACTTGTACTTTGACGTTATTTTAAAAACCGTGACGTCATCACGCCCCATCGAAACGACTAATGCTGGGCGGTACTTTACTTGATTACAATCTTCGTAAGGAATTTCCGCCAAATAAATTTCCATCGGACTACTCATTTTCTTTCATCCATTCGTCAAAATATGGCGATTTCGCCGCATCATAATGTCCTGTCCGATCAAATTCGACCTTTTCGTTTGGAATATCTTTGATTAACTTATCCCAGCTTAAACTTGAAGGCACTTTTTTTATCGTAATACCATCATCAGTTACCGTAAACGAAAGCTTCGTTCCGGTTGTTATGTTTTGAGCCTTACGAATTGCAGCTGGAATTACTACCTGTCCCTTTTGTGACACTTTCGCCGTCATCATTGTCATTTGCATTACCTCCTTACGTACTACCTCTTACGCTAAGAATAACACGGCCACAGAACCATATCAAACATTCACTCCCTCGATTTTTAAGGAATAGCTAGATTATTCCCAAATCAACTCATCTCATCAAAACGATAGTGGTAAAATATATACAATCGTATAAATGTAACGGGGAACTAAACTGGTAAGGGGACACTTAATATGCATAGCAATAGAACACAGGTAAATAGATTATCCATAAATGAAAATCCAGATTGGTTAGAGCGATTAATAGCGAAATACCCTTTTCGGATTTTCATCTTTTCTATTGTCATAACAGTTTTAATTTTCTTTCTCCCTAAATCACTCTTCTTTTCATCTGAGGAAAAAATTTGCTGGGGTTTCTTAACATCTGGGTCAGAGCTATTGTTTGTGGCAGCACTGCTTTCATATTTCAATAAGACACAAAAATGGCGTAATCCACTATCCATTTTTGGATTCACATTGAGTCTAACAGGTGTCTTGGGATTTCTTGAGGCTTGGTTATACCTTCTCCAGTTCAATCCAGAAACCACAAAGTTCATTTGTTCGAATCTTATGACTGCACTCCCAATTGTTCTTAGCACATACTTTTCTCTTGAAATGAATAAGATTAATAATACTAGCACAAAAGAACATCTAGCAACCAATACTAAGGTGAAAAGTAAATGTACTGAGACAAGCCAAACAAAAACAGAACATTTTCATTCAGACCCACACTATCTTTATTCTATTTATTTCCCATCCGGTACTATTATACATGTTCAACGACTTAATGATGAGTTATTAGATAAACTAAAACCAATGGACAAATAAAGACTAAAAGGCAATTTACTCTTTAGATTTCCTTGAAGTAATGGCTCTACACTAAATCCCGTTAATATAGTTTAACTTTAACCATATCAACAGGATTTAGTGTAGAGCCAAAATTACTCATCAGTGCTTGTTGACAAAGAGCCAGAAATAGCGGCTCTTTGTCAAATCCTGTTGATGAAGAGATTACGTCGCCTATTTTTAGGCGACGTTTTTTGGTACCTTCGCATTCTCAAGCAACATAATTCGGCGGATAAGCTGATCGTAATTGCGGAAACCGTATGCCACCCGTTGGAGCTGTTTAATTTTCCGAATCGTGCCCTCCAAAGCACCATTTGAGTACGGCGAACATGCGCCATTAATGACATACTGGTAATTATGTTTTAGACTTCGTAAAACACCCTGCATTTGGGGGCCAACGTGGTGCGTTTGGTTTAAGCACGCCGCGAGGCGCTGGTGGTCACGCTGTCGTAAAGCATGGTTAATCTCCTGCATAACATCGTAAGTATTACTTAGCTGTTCATTAAGTTGAAGGCCATTATTAACGTGTTCTACGGGCGACATCCATTGTTGAAGATGGACATCATAGTAATTGTGCGTACTTAACTGATCACTGGCAATCAAATACTGTTTCCAGCCAAACTTGAGGTACTTGTAGGCCTGCGAATGCGGGTCAAAGTCTTTAGTAATCTGCGCACGTAGTTGATTAAAAGCCCGGTTAACCATTTGGCAAAGATGAAAACGATCCAGAACAATCATCGCATGTGGAAAAAGACGCTTAATAATCGTTTGATAATGGTAGTTGAGGTCGAGCGTAATCGTTTGAACCCGAGCGCGTTCAGCCGCTGAGAAGCCGTTAAAGTAATTCAAGAGTGACCGTTGGTCGCGTTGACCCAGAATTTGATAAATCCGATGGGTATCGTTATCTAAACAGATAAAATGTAGCTGGTGGCCAACGCCGCGAAACTCATCGAAGGCTAAGTTTACTGGTAAACCGGCTTGTTTGACTTGCGGAAAGTCAGTGACGGTCGCTAATTCACGGGCCACTGTACTGGGGGAGACCCCTGTATCTGCCGCAATCTCTGTCATTGCCAATTGACGGGTTAACTTAATCCGCACCTTCTGTTTAACGACATTACTGATATGACAATGACGATCAACAAGCGGTGTCGTGGCCATCATCGTGGCGTGACATTGTTGGCAACGTAATCGTTCTTTGCGTAAATCAAGATAAACTGGCCGCGAAGCGTCCACCGTCAGGTATGGCATTGACACGCGAGCACTTCCGTTGTGAACGAGCGTTGAAAAGCCACATGACGAACAACGTTTAGCTGTCGCTTTAAGGGTGCCATAATAGACTTTCACTCGTCGGCTATGTCGTAGTTCTGTTTTATAACCAGTAAAAACAATATTATTGTCTTCAATATCGAGCGCAAAGTGGATATAATCGTTAATGGAGTTCATAGTATCAAGTCCTTTGTTTGGGTATTGGTGGATTTTGGGTACTATGGCTCTTTTTTATTGGTCATAGTACTCAAAAATCCTGTTGATATAGTTTAACATTTAACCATATCAACAGGATTTAGTGTAGAGCCGAAATAGCAAAAACCGCCGCAAAAGCGACGGAAAATTAATTAAGTCACACGGTCGTACCGAGAATCGAACTCGAATCTCCGCCGTGACAGGGCGGCGTCATAACCATTGGACCATACGACCATAATTGCGGGAGCTGGATTTGAACCAACGACCTTCGGGTTATGAGCCCGACGAGCTACCAGACTGCTCCATCCCGCGATAATCTTATTTTTAAAGGAGGGTGAGAGATTCGAACTCTCGCGCCGAGTTGCCCCGACCTGACGGTTTTCAAGACCGTTCCCTTCAGCCAGACTTGGGTAACCCTCCATAGGAATGACCCGTACGGGATTTGAACCCATGTTACCGCCGTGAAAGGGCGGTGTCTTAACCACTTGACCAACGGGTCATAACGGAGAAGGAGAGATTCGAACTCTCGCGCCGTGTTACCGACCTACACCCTTAGCAGGGGCGCCTCTTCAGCCACTTGAGTACTTCTCCAATATGGGCCTAAGTGGACTCGAACCACCGACCTCACGCTTATCAGGCGTGCGCTCTAACCAGCTGAGCTATAGGCCCAGATATTCAATTAAAGCGGGTAACGAGAATCGAACTCGCGACAACAGCTTGGAAGGCTGTGGTTTTACCACTAAACTATACCCGCATGGGTCAAATGGCGCGGGACAGAATCGAACTGCCGACACACGGAGCTTCAATCCGTTGCTCTACCGACTGAGCTACCGAGCCATTTATAACGGTCGTACCGAGAATCGAACTCGAATCTCCGCCGTGACAGGGCGGCGTCATAACCATTGGACCATACGACCATAATTGCGGGAGCTGGATTTGAACCAACGACCTTCGGGTTATGAGCCCGACGAGCTACCAGACTGCTCCATCCCGCGATAATCTTATTTTTAAAGGAGGGTGAGAGATTCGAACTCTCGCGCCGAGTTGCCCCGACCTGACGGTTTTCAAGACCGTTCCCTTCAGCCAGACTTGGGTAACCCTCCAATATGGTACTCATAATGCATCCATTGTGAACCCAATGGACCTTGTAGGACTCGAACCTACGACCGGACGGTTATGAGCCGTCTGCTCTAACCAACTGAGCTAAAGGTCCAAGCTCTAATTATGAATATCGCGGCGGGGGGAATCGAACCCTCGACCTCTCGGGTATGAACCGAACGCTCTAGCCAGCTGAGCTACACCGCGATCTTTATTGGCCTCCGCCAATCGGGAAAACAGGATTCGAACCTGCGACCCCTTGGTCCCAAACCAAGTGCTCTACCAAGCTGAGCTATTTCCCGTTCAATGCACCCAGTAGGAGTCGAACCTACAACCTTCTGATTCGTAGTCAGACACTCTATCCAGTTGCGCTATGGGTGCAAACTATATAATGCCGAGGACCGGGATCGAACCGGTACGGTAATTACTTACCGCGGGATTTTAAGTCCCGTGCGTCTGCCAATTCCGCCACCCCGGCAGATCGCAAAAGCGGAAAACGGGATTCGAACCCGCGACCCCCACCATGGCAAGGTGATGTTCTACCTCTGAACTATTTCCGCATAATGCCGACTAGAGGATTCGAACCTCCGACCCTCTGTTTACAAGACAGATGCTCTGCCAACTGAGCTAAGTCGGCATTTGTTTAACACAAACGACCTTATTATTATATTAAGGAACAACATGAAAGTCAATCACCTATTTTGTTGATTAACTTAAGTATATGGAGGATACAGGGCTCGAACCTGTGACCTCCTGCTTGTAGGGCAGATGCTCTCCCAGCTGAGCTAATCCTCCATTAAGAGCACGGCGACGTCCTACCCTCACAGGGGGCGGTCCCCCAACTACTCTCGGCGCGCTGAAGCTTAACTGCTGTGTTCGGAATGGGAACAGGTGTATCCTTCAGGCCATCATCACCGCACTATCTTCTTAAGAGAACTTTGTGCTCTCAAAACTAGCTAACAACTCTTTCCTTCTTGCTTGAACCCACCACGTCTTAACCGTTGGTTAAGTCCTCGACCGATTAGTAATGGTCCGCTTCATGTGTCACCACACTGCCACTTCCATCCTATCTACCTGATCATCTCTCAGGGGTCTTACTTCCTAACGGAATGGGAAATCTGATCTTGAGGTGAGTTTCGCACTTAGATGCTTTCAGCGTTTATCTCATCCATACATAGCTACCCAGCGCTGCTCCTGG